>JAEUVY010000126.1 GCA_016786565.1 Flavipsychrobacter sp. | reverse complement strand
AACAAACGAATATTCACCGGAATATCTAAAATTACTTTTGCGCTATGGAGCCGATCCGAATTCGAAAAATCAAATTGATTCAAATTTGTTCTTTCCGGTCATTTGCGATGCAGTAGCAACAAACATTGCTAATACAGAAATTTTGGTGGAAGCTGGTGCTGACATAAACTACACAAGTGATGGAGTAGTATGTGCGTTTTCTGAAGCGGTGCGATATGACATCAAAATTGCTGAATACCTCATTAAAAAAGGTGCAATCGTAAATAGGCCTGCCTACGTAAGAATAAGTGATACTCTTTATGCAATCGATATGATTAAAGAAGCAGAATACATGTCTGACTCAGCTAGTTATGTGGTTGCACAACGCGTGCTTAAATTCCTTCGTGAACACGGTGCAGATAGTTCGATTAAGTAACCATTTGTTCCGGATGTGGCGTAGCTTATCCGGAACTGCAAATAAGGCCCGTTCTCTGAACGTCTTAATCTTGACGGTGTCCGATGATCTTTCCCGTCCGCTTCGCAGCCTATGTGTTTTCCTGTGTCCTTTGTGTCACCTCTGCGCCCTTTGTGTTTGGTCACGGCACACAACATGCGCTCATTCAACCTCACCTGATCATTCGGAGAGGGTCTGGGAGAGGTTTCTATCACACTACACAAAACGCACTATCATAAAACTTTCTTTTGCCTGTTTTCATGCATGGTTGTAACTTGAATAGAAGTTGAAAAATATGGAGTAATCAGCATGTATGGCAATTTTATTTTACTTCTCACCTGCCTGGTCGGCAGGCAAGCACTGAGAAGCAGGTGCGCAGGTTTTGGGAAGCAAGCCTGCCTGCCGGCAGGCAGGTGGGAAGTAAGTGAGAAGCAAGTGGGTCCCGAAAGCATTCGGGATGCGCAGTTTTTGCCTGTCCCGAACGCATTCGGGAGGAAGTCCGGTATTTGGCGTTTGATATTAAATAGTTGAAAATCAATAAAATAGTTCAGAAATTATGGAAGATGATGAGAAAAAAGAAATTTTTCCTGCAAAATGGGAAGTGCGCAGCAGGATGCGGAAACGATATCTCCCTTCTCAGGAACTTACACCCATCGCCAAAGAGGTAACATTACTTTACTAAAGCACCCGCATTACCCACATCCTCCGCTGACACTTTGCCCCTTTATCACTACTTTTGACATATACTTTTCTCAGAAGACTATGGATTGGTTCGAAAACTGGTTTGGTTCCCCTTATTATCGCATATTATATCAGAACAGAGATGAACTGGAGGCGCAGGAGTTTGTGGAGCAGTTGCTCACCTACCTGCAGCCGGCACCCGGCGCTTCTATGCTGGACATAGCCTGCGGCGAGGGCCGTTTTGCCCGCCAACTGGCCGAACACGGCTACCGTGTTACCGGCATAGACATTTCGCACGAGGCCATAGCTATTGCCAAGGCGCAGGAAAATGACCACCTGGAGTTTCATGTGCAGGATATGCGCTATCCGTTCGTGACCAACTATTTCGACTACGCCTTCAATTTCTTCACCTCTTTCGGCTACTTCGCCCACGACCGCGACCACGAACTGGCTGCCAGGGCATTTGCAGGCGCGCTCAAGGAAGAAGGTATACTCGTTATCGACTACCTGAACCACGAATATGTGTCGGCCAATCTGGTGCCTGAAGAAACGGTGCAGCGTGGCAGCTACACCTTCCACATCACCCGCAAGCTGGAACGCAACCACTTTGTAAAAGAGATCCGCTTCACCGATGCGGAAGGACACCCGCGCTGCTTCACTGAAAGCGTGGCCGCCTTCTCCCTCGCCGACTTCACGCGCATGTTCCGCCCGGTGGGCATGGTGCCCGTTGGCACCTTCGGCGACTACAACCTGAACCCTTACAATCCTATAGAGTCACCACGGCTCATTATGATCTTTAAGAAGAAGCATGCATAGCACCCTGCCGCAGTGGCTTATAGAAATAGACCACAGGGTGTGGTTCTACCTCAACACGAGGTGGCATACCCCTGTGCTTGATACGGTGATGCCCTTCCTGCGCAATCAGTGGTTCTGGGCACCGCTCTATCTGTTCCTACTGTTGTTTATGCCGCGCACATTCGGCAAGTATGGCTGGCTGTGGTGTGCGGGTTTCCTCGTCACTTTCGGCCTTTCAGACCAGTTGAGCGCGCACCTCATAAAGCCCATCTTCGGCAGGCTGCGCCCCTGCAACGATCCCTTTCTTGCACCCATCACGCATCTGCTGGTAGACTGCGGCAGCGGCAAGAGTTTTCCGTCTTCGCACGCGGCCAACCACTTTGCACTGGCGGTGTTCAGCGGTGTTACACTGGCACACATGGCCCGCTGGGTGTGGCTCGCCGGACTGCTTTGGGCGGCCTCGGTAGCCTATGCGCAGGTATATGTGGGCGTTCACTTTCCGCTCGATGTTACAGTCGGCGGACTGCTGGGAGCAGGCGTAGGGCTGCTTACCGGCAAACTGTTCAACAACAGGTTCAGGCTCTCTCTGTAACTTTGCCTGTACCCATCTACAATTGAAGCTGCAGCGATATGGAAAACTACAAAGTACAACTCATAGAGACCCTGATGCTCATTCTGGGCTACATAGGGGTAAGCTACATCAACAAGTCGCTTATAGACAGGGTGCTGCGCAAAGCACAACTACCGCGCGCCCGCCGCAAGATCATCATTCGCGCGTTCAACTTCCTTACCACACTCACGGCGGCCATCTTCCTTGCGGCAATATGGGGTCTTCGTCAGCACGAGATAGCCGTATTTGTCAGCACCATCATCACCGCGTTGGGTATCGCCTTTTTCGCGCAGTGGTCTTTGTTATCCAACATCACATCCAGCATCCTCATTTTCTTCAACCACCCCATGAAAATAGGTGATACAATAAAAGTATTGGATAAGGACTACCCGTTCGAGGGCGAGATCACTGACCTGTCCTACTTCTTCGTGTACATACGCACCCCTAACGGTGAGTCAGTGACCATACCCAACTCACTGATACTGCAGAAATCAGTGTCTGTTCGCAGCAAGGAAGACAGTGGACGCTAACGGCATAAAACAAAGCAGGCTGCACCATGTGGTACAGCCTGCAGTATCATCTCCTCCTCACTACTACTTACCGAAGCTCTCGGCAAAGTACTTGTGGAAGTAAGGAATAGTCTCGATGCCTTTATAGTAGTTGGCAACATCATACTTCTCGTTTGGCGAGTGTATGTTGTCGTTGTCCAGACCGAATCCGAGCAACACGGTCTTCAGTCCCAGCGTCCTTTCGAACAGGGCAATGATAGGAATGCTACCACCACCACGTGTCGGGATAGGCTCCTTGCCAAAGGTTGTCCTGATGGCCTTTGCGGCTGCCTGGTATGCTGCGGAATCAGTAGGTGTAACTACCGGTTCGCCACCATGGTGCGCGGTCACTTTCACCTGCACGCTGTCCGGCGCTATCGCCTCGAAGTGCTTTTTGAACAGGTCAGAGATCTCGTCAGACACCTGGTTGGGCACCAGACGCATTGATATCTTGGCATACGCCTTTGATGGCAGCACCGTCTTGGCACCCTCGCCAATGTAGCCGCCCCATATACCGTTCACTTCCAGTGTTGGCCTTATGCCGGTGCGCTCAAGGGTAGTGTATCCCTTTTCGCCCCAGTCTTCTTTCACGCCCAGTTCAGCCTTATACTCGGCCAGATCGAAAGGCGCATTGTTGATGGCCTTACGCTCGGCATCAGAAAGCTCCTGAACCTTGTCGTAAAAGCCGGCAACTGTAATGTGGTTGTTCTCATCATGCAGCGACGCGATCATCTTGCAGAGGATAGTAGCAGGATTGGCTACCGCACCACCATACACACCACTGTGCAGGTCGCGGTTAGGGCCTGTCACTTCTACCTCCATATAGGCCAGACCACGGAGTCCGCTCTCAATAGAAGGATGCTCCATGCTGATCATTGACGTATCAGATACCAGAACGATATCCGCTTTCAGTTTCTGCTTGTTGTCTTCGAGGAACTTGCCGAGGTTCACAGATCCTACTTCCTCCTCTCCTTCTATCATCACCTTCACATTGCATGGCATAGAGTTGGTCTTCACCATTGTCTCCAGCGCCTTTATGTGCATATACATCTGTCCCTTGTCGTCGCAGGCACCACGGGCATATATCTTACCGTCCTTGATCACCGGCTCGAACGGGCCACTGTGCCACAGGTTCAGCGGGTCGGCAGGCTGCACATCGTAGTGACCATATACCAGCACGGTTGGCAGGCTCGGGTCTACGATCTTTTCGCCGTACACTATAGGATGACCGGCAGTAGGGCATACTTCAGCAGTATCGCAACCGGCACGCAGCAGGTGGTCTTTTACAGCGTCAGCACAACGTGCCACATCTCCTTTATATTTGCTATCGGCACTTACTGATGGTATGCGGAGGAGTTCCAGCAACTCATCGAGAAAGCGTTCTTTATTCTGAGATTGATAATCTTTCCAGGCTTGCATTTTTGATTGGTTTTGTATTTGAATGATAGTTGGCCCAACAAAGGGCGAAACGAATGATCTTAGTTGATGCTGATCAGTTCCACATCAAAGATCAGGGTGCTGTTAGGCCCTATGGTTGGTCCTACCTGCCTGTCTCCGTAGCCCAGGTGTGGTGGGATGAAGAAACGCCATTTGCTACCTGTACCCATCAGCTGCAGTCCTTCTGTCCAGCCTTTGATCACCATATTCAGCGGGAATGATGCCGGCTGGCCACGTTTTACTGAGCTATCGAACACAGTACCGTCTATCAGCGTGCCGTGATAATGGCAGGTAACAGTGTTGTACTGTGTAGGCTTGGGGCCGTTTCCTTCCGTAAGTATCTCATATTGCAGACCGCTGGGCAGTTCTGTAACGCCGGTTTTGGTCTTATTGGCCGCCAGAAATTCCTGACCGGCTTTGAGGTTGCTTTCTGCTTTTTCGTTCTTCATTCTGAAAAGTCTATCTGCGAGGTTCATTCAATTTTTTGCCCAAAAGTAGGCAAAAAAGCATTGCACTAAGATTAGCTGAACAGCCTATTTATGGCGGGAATCAATCAGGATTTTCACCCCAGCGAACTGAGGGTCTTTTCCTTGTCGTTCTTATAGAGATCGTAGTGGAAATGGTCGAGTTTTCTAAGAAGATAGACAAGGTGTTCTTTCTCCTGCATGCTCAGGTTGCCACCAATAAGGTCTGAAACCTTGCTCATCTTGCCGAATGCCTGAAACAGCACACCTTTGCCGCGGTCGGTGATGTGGAGTAGCTTGCTGCGGCGGTCGTTGGGGTCGTCCTCCTGAGCTACCAGCCCCTGTGCCAGCAATCGTTTGATGATCTCCATGCCGGTAGGTTTTTCCTGAATGTTCTTAGCTATGAGTTCAGATTTGGAGAGTTTGTCGAAAGACAACAGGGTGGCCAGGTAGCCAAATTCATCGGGCGACTGAATAATGCTGCCTTCCAGTGCTTTTTTGCTATATAGTTTCGCGTACCTGTACAGGTAAATGACCATGCGGGCGATGGTGGTCTCTATTTGCTCTGTAACAGCAGGGTATTGTTTATGTGCATCTCCAACCCGTTCGTCCACAAACTCCTCCTTTCCTTTACTACCCAATACCCAACGGGCAAAGCCCTCTGTAGTAGGCGCACTGCCTCCGTCTGAACTTTCGTATTGTTCAGCCAGATCAATGAGTTCTTTGAGAAAGGCGTATTTCATACCAATGCAAAGATAAAAAGTTCTACTTTAATACAAAAACATACTTTATTTTGTTCTTTTTTCATGTTTTCATTCTACTTTTGCGTCAAAATAATACTAAAACATACCAAAATGAGAGTATCATTGTCCCTGTTCATTGCATTATTATTTGTACCCGCACTGCTCTTTTCCCAATCGAAAGGGGTGCTGAACGGAACCGTACGTGACAAAAAGACCCAGGAGGGCTTAATAGGTGCAGCCGTGATACTGGAAGGAACCGGATTGGGCGGTGTGACCGACACCAACGGTAACTTCAGGATAACCGACATTCCTACGCGGTCCTACAACGTTCGGTTTCAGGCGTTGGGTTACGAAGACCAGGTATTGTACAACGTGGTGATCACATCGGGTAACGAACAGGTTGTGAACGTGGAAATGGACAACGGCAGTGGTGTGGCGTTGAAAGAAGTTGTAGTGCGTAAAAATCCGTTCAGTAAAAGTGCTGAAACGCCGTTGTCGCTGCAGACACTCTCTGCCCAGGAGATCAAGAGTAATCCCGGGGGCAACTTCGACATATCGCGCGTGATACAGGCATTCCCGGGTGTGGGGGGGACATCGGGTGTGGGTGGTTACCGCAACGACCTTATCATTCGTGGTGGTGCCCCTAACGAGAACGTGTATTACCTGGACGGAATAGAGGTGCCTGTGATCAATCACTTTGCCACGCAGGGGTCGGGTGGTGGCCCCACAGGTATCATCAACATCTCCTTCATAGAAGATGTGAACCTGTACACCAGCGCGTTCCCATCAAAATACGATAATCCGCTGTCGGGTGTTCTTCAGTTGAAACAACGTAAAGCCAACCCCAATCATAGCCAGCACAATATTCGACTTAGTGCAACAGAGCTGGCATACAGCACAGATGGTCCTATTATAAAGGACAAACTCACCTACATGGCCTCGGCTCGCCGCTCTTATCTGCAACTGCTGTTCAAGGCACTACAACTGCCTATTCAGCCATCTTACTGGGACTTCCAGTATAAGATAGATTACAAGATCAACAAGAAACTTTCGTTCTACACACTTGCTATTGGCGCGATAGACAGGTTCTCTTTCATTACTCCTGATAACCTGACTGCAGAGAATGTATACACGCTGCAGTCGAACCCGCTGATCAACCAATGGAGCTACACCAATGGATACGGACTGAAGGGTCTTGCAAAGAACGGCTATTGGAACCTCACGTTCAGCCGCAACATGCTGAACAACCAACTGGACAAGTATAAAGACAACCAAAACCCATCGGAAGCAACAAGGACACTGAAAATAAGATCGGTGGAAGCGGAAAACAAAATGCGCTTCGACATGAACAAGTCTTATGACCGATGGAGCTACAGCTTTGGTGCCATGAGCCAGTACGACCAGTTCACCAACGACCTGTATACGGTGATACGCGCGGAAGCACGCGACACCAACAATGTGATTACTTCTCCGGCAATAACAGCCACAGGCAATACCGCTATCAACTTCTGGCGCTATGGTGCCAACGGACAGATAGCGGCCAACTTCTTCGACAAGAAAACAAATGTGTCATTCGGCGTGAGGGTTGATGGTAACACCTTTACTACAGACGGTGCCAATCCGTTCAATACTCTGTCGCCCCGCCTTGCAGTATCGCAGACATTGATGCCGCAGTTGAAACTGAACCTGTCAGCAGGTCGCTACTTCAAGATACCAACCTACACAGTGCTTGGATACCAGGATGCAGCCGGAAATCTGGTGAACAAGGGCGCACGCTACATTCAGAGCGACCACCTGGCAGGAGGGTTCGAGTTCCTTCCGGAATGGCAGGGAGCCCGCTTTACATTGGAAGGCTTCTACAAGATGTATAGCAACTACCCGGTATCGGCACGTGACAGCATTTCTCTTGCCAACAAAGGTGGTGACTTCGCGGTGCTGGGCAACGAGCCGATCACGTCAACAGGCAAGGGCAAAAGCTATGGTGTTGAATTCCAGTTTCAGCAGAAACTTACACGTAACTTCTTTACCATTCTCTCTGTGACACTGTACAACAGCGAGTTCACAAATGGCAACGGCAAATACACACCGGCATCATGGGACAATGGCCAGCTTGTATCCCTCATTGGTGGTTACAAGTTCAAGCGCAACTGGGAACTGGGCGTGAAATTCCGCTACCAGGGTGGTGCACCGTACACACCATACAATATGGCAGCATCGCAGGCCAACTACCTGACACTGGGAACAGGCGTGCTCGACTACAGTCAGTTCAACTCTCTTCGTCTGGGTGCGTTCCATGCAATGGACTTCCGTGTGGACAAGAAATGGAACTTCAAAAAATGGAGCTTCGACCTTTATTTTGACATAACCAACGCCTACGGCAGCGTGCAGCCGGGCTTCCCTAACTATACTTTCAAGCGTACGGAAGACAACACCAACTTTGCCACAACCGATGGCAAGCCGGTGAACACCAATGGCAGCAATGCGGTACCTGTGCTGCTTGATGGCGGATCGGGCACAGTGATCCCAACGATCGGGTTTATCGTGGAACTGTAATCATATTTCCTGTTACAATTTAATGTGGCCTTGCAGAACTAACGGAGTTCCAGCAGGGCCACATTTTCTATGTGGTGGGTATGCGGGAACATATCTACCGGCTGTAGGCGAATGATCTTGTAGGCGGCATCGAGCAGTTGCAGATCGCGGGCCTGCGTTGCAGGATTGCAGCTTACATACACCACTCGTGGGGCGCGCATTTTCAGCAACTGGTTCACCAGCTTCTCGGTCATTCCCGCACGTGGTGGATCGGTGATGATGACATCAGGACGGCCATGCTCTGCAAAGAACGCATCGGTGCAAACCTTCTCCACATCGCCGGCATAGAACTTGCAGTGTGTGAGGCCGTTCAATGCGGCGTTCTCCCATGCATCTTTAATAGCGTCCTCCACTACCTCAATGCCAATGACCTTTGATGCACCCGCCGAACAGAAGATACCAATGCTGCCAGTGCCGCAATACAGGTCGTACAACACTTCGTTGCCGGTGAGCCCCGCGAATTCGCGTGCTACACGGTAAAGCGCTTCGGCTTGTTTGGTGTTCGTCTGGAAGAAAGACTTAGGCGATATCTTGAAACGGAAATGTTCCAGTTGCTCTTCAATGTGGTCCTTACCCCGCCAGCAGATCACCTCCTGATCGTGGATAGTATCGTTCACTTTCCCGTTGATAGTGTACTGCAGCGATGTGATGCCGGGAACATTGTCCCATATATGCTGCAAAAGGGCTTCGCGGGCCTCTTTGTCCTCGTGATGGATAACGAGATTTACGAGTATCTGGCCAGTAGTGGCAACACGTATAACCACGTTGCGCAACCAGCCATACTGGGCTTTGAAGTTGTAATACTCAAGGCCGTGTTTTGTGGTGTATTCGCGCAATACCGAGAGCAAAAGGTTGGTAGGATCGGTCTGCAAATAGCAGGTGTGTATGGCCACTACTTTGTCGAACAGACCCGGTGCATGGAAGCCCAATGCAGGCTCCTGCTCGAATTTTTCATCGCGCTCGGCGATCTCTTCAAATGTGCGATAGCGACTGGTAGAGAAAGTGAACTCAAGCTTGTTGCGGTAGTAGCGTTCGTTAGCACTACCGATGATGGGTTGTATCTCGGGCAGTTGCACCTGACCTATGCGGGACAGCTGATCGGTGACCTGCTGCTGCTTGTAAATGAGTTGCTGACTATAAGGGATCATCTGCCACTTACAGCCGCCACACACACCAAAGTGCTGACAGAAAGGCTCTACCCGCTGCGGAGATGGTGTGACCAGACGAGTGGCGCGCCCCTCGGCCCAGCTTTTCTTATCTTTTATTATAACCGCATCGATCACATCGCCGGGCACTACACCAGAAACAAACAGCACCTTGCCGTCATCTAAACGGGCAATACTCTTGCCCTCTGCTGCATAAGATTCTATGGTAATGCCGCTGAGCGGCGCTGCTTTCTTTTTCTTCCTTGACAATTTAGTCGATTTTAGGTCGGTGCGAAGGTAACTCAAATCTAAAAACCATAGAAAACCCATCAAAATGGTAATAAAATGCAGGATGAGGTGCCTGAGAACGTAGTTCCTATCAGCTGACACTTAGAATTAATTTGGTATCTTTGATTAAATGAAAACACTTACAGTCAATATTCCGGATGATCTGGAAATAACTAACAAAGACCTGTCTTTGATGGTCGCTGCAAAGTTGTATGAACAAGCCAAAGTTTCATTGGGGCAGGCAGCTGAGATTGCGGGACTTTCTAAAGTAGCATTCGCCGAGCTTCTCGGAACGTATGGGGTTTCGATCTTCAATTTCTCAGCGGCTGACCTGTCAAACGACATAGCTAATGCGTAGAACTATAATCGCTGATACAAGTTGTTTTATTATCCTTTCGAAAATTAATGAGCTATCACTACTGAAATCGCTGTATGGCTCTGTAACAACCACTACTGAAATCGCCTCTGAATTTGGTCAGCCTTTACCTGATTGGGTTATCATTAAGCCTGTTCAAGACAAACAGAAGCTTTATTTATTGGAATTACAGATAGACAAAGGTGAATCAAGTGCGTTGGTCTTAGCAATGGAACAAGGAGAATGTACCGTTGTCCTTGATGACCAAAAGGCCAGAAAAATTGCAGCGCATCTTCACATACCATATACCGGCACTTTGGGCATTATTGTCAAAGCAAAAACTTCAGGTTATATTACTTCGATAGTACCGATACTCGAGAAAATCCGCGAAACTAACTTTCGAATATCACCGATGCTCGAGAAAATGCTATTAGAATTAGCGGGAGAATAGAAAAATTAGCATCCCGCATACATCAACTCTATGATGCGCACGACCTCTCGGCCTTCTTCGGCGCTGGTCATGATGGTGTGACCGTTGATAAGCACGTCCACCACGTTCTGTATCACCTTATCGTGATTGCTCATGGAACCCTGGTAAAGGCCATAGTCGTTTGACTTGGCAGTTATGTTTATCGGGGGTAGCTCTTCGCCCTCCAGTTGTTGATACTCTATGGTGTTGAGGTACTGCCCGCCTATCTTCACTGTGCCCTTCTCGGCAAAAATGGTGATGGAACCCTCCATATTCCTGTTGTAAGAACAGGTAGTGAAACTGAAGTTCACAATGGCACCATTACCTGCGCGCATCACAAAACTACCGGTATCTTCCACTTCTGTGTTGTGCTTGTGGGCGTAGTTACCAACCACGCCTGTTGCAGTGTCAACTACTCCGTTCAGATAATACAGTATGTCTACAAAATGGCTGAACTGCGTGAAAAGGCATCCGCCATCGCGCTGTTTACTGCCGCGCCAGTCGCTACCGGCATAGTAGGCGTCGCCACGGTTCCAGAAGCAGTTCACATCCACCATAAACACCTTTCCCAACCTTCCTGAACCGATCAGCTTTTTCACTTCCTGCACAGGAGGGTTGTATCTGTTCTGCTTTACCGCAAAGATCTTCCTGTTGTTGCGCTGTGCAGCGGCTATCATATTGTCGCACTCCGAAACGCTGAGTGCCATTGGCTTCTCCACCACCGCGTGCATACCGGCATCCAGCACGGCGATGGTGTGCGGTTCATGCAGATAGTTGGGTGTACAGACGCACACCACATCTACACCACCTTCGCGCAGCATATCCTCTATAGACGAGTAATGCTGCACCCCATCGGGCAGGGTAGCCTGCACGGCATCATTGACATCGCAAACAGCAACGAGGTGCGCGTGTTCATTGTTCATGATCTGCACTGCGTGCCTGCGGCCAATATTGCCATAACCAACTATTGAAAAACGTATCTTCTGCATTGACGGCCAAAAGTATAAAACCTAAACGGAACATACCATGCAAATAGTGTGCCGCAGAGTCATATGAGGAAATACAAACACATTAGCTCCATCCGGGCAGCCGCACAACGCTCCCGTCAATGATCACTGTGCCTTTATCGGCTAAGGTGCGTAGCTCTTGTATCACTTCCTCCTTCCGGCCCGGGTAGGCAGCAACCAACCTGTCGATACCAATCCTGCCCTCGTGCTGAATGGTAGCCAGCAATGCCTTACTCAGCGCTGTTTTATTCATAGGCACTGCAGCTTTCTTGCGGCATACGTCACAATGGCCGCAACTTTCTTGCGGTGTTTCGCCGAAGTACTCCAGCAATATCTTCTCGCGGCATACTTCCTTATTCTCCAGAAAACGGATCATGGCATCGGTGCGCGCCTCGTGCCGCTTGCGCAGCATGGCAATATGACGGGTGTCAATAATGAGGTGGCGTGCATCGACGCGGTAGTGGTGGAACAATAACTGCGGACCATCGCTGGGCTTATTGTATTCCAGTACGCCCATTGCAGCCAGCTTCTCCAGACAACCTATTAATTCGTCGCGGCGCATGCGCAACTGACGGGCTATGGCCATTTCCCGCACTGCAGTGGGGAAATGAAAGATGCTGTTGTACATCCGCAGCAGACCAACGATAACGTAATCGAGGGTCGGGTTCATCTGCTTGATGGAGTCGAGCACATACCTATCGGCAGTGAACATGAGTGTGGCCGGATTGTAGACTGAATCTGTCAATGTCCAGAGGCCCTGCCGTTCCAGCAGCTTGAGCGCATAAATGACCCTGCCCAACTGGAACCCGAAACGATGGCTGAACTCCGAAAGTTCAAACGGGAAATAACGGTCGGGTTGTGCAGTAATGGGCACCTGCAAGTATTCTGCTACAGCCTGATATACTTTGCGCAGATAATCCTCGGGAGGAAACTGAATATCGGCACTCTCTCTTAAACGGAATACGTCGGCATTGTTGAACAACGTCAGTGCTGCTGAGGGTGCGCCATCGCGTCCTGCCCTGCCTGCCTCCTGATAGTATGCCTCCAGGTGCTCGGGGGAATCGTAATGGACCACGGTGCGCACATCGGCCTTGTCTATACCCATGCCAAATGCCGTAGTAGCCACCATGGTGCCCACCTTACCCGTCATCCATAACTGTTGTGCCTCCTCCCGTTGTTCGCGGCCCAGCCCTGCATGATATACTGCCGCCGGCACACCATTCTGATCGAGATAGGTGCCCACCGCCTCGGTGAGCTTACGGCTGCGGCAATAAATAATGCCGGTTCCGTTGCCCACGTTCTCGAGTGTGTCGGTGTTCTTCCGCTCGCTGTAGCGAACTTCATAATTGATATTTGGCCGGGCAAAACTCTGCCGGAAAACGGCGGGGTCCTGCATTTTGAGCTGCAACTGAATGTCGGCCTGAACATCGGGAGTGGCGGATGCCGTCAGTGCCAATACAGGCAGCGACGGAAACAGATCGCGCACCTCGGCTATGCGCGTGTAAGCAGGCCTGAAATCGTGCCCCCATTGCGAGATACAGTGAGCTTCATCAACCGCCAGCAGCGAGATATCCATATTATCAAGAAAATCTCGGAAACCGCGTGTCTGCAATCGTTCCGGCGATACGTAGAGGAGTTTGTAGGCACCCTCTACCGCGTCTGTCAGCAACTCCTGCACCTGATTGTAGCGCATGCCGGAATGAATCCAGGCAGCATCTACGCCCATAGTCACCAATCGCTCCACCTGGTCCTGCATCAATGCAATCAGGGGAGACACCACCACACAAATACCCGGCAATACCAACGCCGGTACCTGATAACACAGCGACTTGCCGCCGCCGGTGGGCAAAAGAGCCAGTGTGTCGCGGCCATCCAGGGCGCTGCCAATGATCTCTCGTTGCAACGGCCTGAAGGCGTCGTACCCCCAGTATTTCTTCAGTATCTCTTCGGGCGTTGGTGCCTGCATTCTTCTTTGCCTAAAGTGCCAAAAATACAACCCATCCGCACCATTTCCGCACATCCTGAGAAAAACAAAACAGGTGACATTAGCCACCTGTTCTGAAAACTAAAACCCAACGTCTTTATATCTATGGCAATGTGATGGTCTTCACAACACCGCTTGGCAACGTCAGTTTAGCCTGATTGTCGCAGCTTGGTGTATCGCCATAGTTCAGTGAGCGTGAAAGCCCACTTGGCAATGTATAGGTTATTGTACCAGCTTCTATCCACTTACAATCCAGGTGCACTTCCAGCGGAGTAGCTGTTGCTATGTTCACATTCACCACGCCTGCAGGCCTTGTGATAGTGCCCGAACCGGTGATGCGGTACACATCATCTGACCAATCGAGCGGTGTAGTTGCCCCTGCTACCCAGGTACGCACCCTGGTCCAGTTGGTGACAATAGTAGTACCATCGGCCTTGGTGATGGTGCCGGAGACTGTAACATTAAAGTACTTTTGGCCGGCGCTGTTGGTACCCATATTGGTCACGGTCTTAGTACCCTCTATCTTGTTATCATTCTGGTAGTAATTGTCGAATGTAACTGTGTGGACGCTGCCACTGTCGGCATACTTGCCGGTATAGTTGATGATGATCTTACCCCTGCGGTTACGACCATCTGCGCACAGGCAGTTAGTTGGTCCGAAATCAACAGTGATCGTAGAGCCGGAGTGGGTCACCGTAGCACACGCGCTTGTTTTGAATGCGCCGGAACCGCCGCTTGGTGTTACAGATGCTTTGTCGGCAATGGTCTGCACATCGTCATACATCTTCTCAGACAAGTTCTGATCTGTGGCATAACCGGTATCCTCCGTCACCGTCGTGGAACTGTCCTTATCATCGTTCTTGCGGCAGGCCGTGAACAGGCTCAGTAACAACGCAACGGCTGCTGCACCGATATACAATTTGAATTTCATTTTCTGCATGGCTTATGTTTTTTATGGTTAATTAACTTGTTTACGCATTGTATGACGGCAGGAAACGCGATCGGTTTAAGCACGTTAGAAAAAATTATCGGCCCCGCATACCACCCTCTCTGCGCTGCTTCAATCGCTGCAGCAATATCAAGCGGAATTCGCGCTCTGCTACATAAACGTCGGCTACCTGTTTCGGATCCAGTACCGACGCGAACCGCTCGTTGTATCGGCGCTTCAGGGCTATTACATCCTGCTGATAATCAAGATCAGCTTCCAGGTACTGGCGGGCAGCCATCCTGTCTTCTCCTTCTTCATTAGCTTCCAGTTTGTACTTCTTCAGGTAGGGCATACGCAATGCCACCCTGTCTTTCTCATACTCTCTGAAGACAGGCATGAACCTTGCCGATTGTTCTTCTGTAAGCCGCAGCCGGTCGGTAATGTAGGCCACCTTGGCGGCATGTATCCGCTGTGCGGGTCGCCCCTGACGGCCATAGACCGTTGTGGCAGCCATCAGCAACAGGAACACGCATTTTATGATCAGTTTCATTTCTTATCAGTATTTAGTTCAGTTCCCAGCCGGTTTCATCCAGATAGGTTACAATATCATCCGCTTCCACTTTTGCCTGCTGCACATAGGCTTCGGCATTCCCGGGCATGGCATCGGGCACGGCAAGGTATTCTCTTATCTCCCGTTCATTCACGCGGGCCAGCAGCCTATCGGGCGTTGAGGCGTTTTGCTGCATTACCATCCACGCGCCTATGCCCGCCATAAGCAATACAACCGCAGCGGCAGCCATCCTCAACCAACCAAAGTACACAGCACCACCATTTTTCGCGTTCATCGTCATTGCGGTGATCGCTTCGGGCAGTTTGTCAAAATAGCCTGCAGGTACGGCATAAGGCAGCACCGTTTCAGGCATGGCAGGTTCGGTAGTCACGTTCATCGCTCGCTCTTCCATGGCAGCAAAATACCCCTCAGGCACCGCGTGGGGCATAGCCTTGGGCATGCCCGCCAGTGTACTTCCCATCTGCTCCAGTTCCGTTTTTACCGCTTCCTTCATATACATTAGGACAGTTTCTCCTGCCCTTGGTTTAATGTTGTTTCAAATATTCTTCTACCTTTTTCACCGCATGGTGATAAGATGCTTTCAATGCACCCTCGCTGGTGGCCAGCACTTCTGCCATGTCGTCATAAGGCATTTCGTCGTAGTACCGCAGGTTGAACACGATGCGTTGCTTCTCGGGCAGTGTAGCGATAGCCTGCTGTAGTTTCCACTCTATCCTCGCCGGGTCAAAGTCGCGCTGGGCAGGGATACGCTCGGCAAAGTAGTCTTCGTTGCCCGACATGCTCGTTGCCGCAAACCGTTTGCGGGCCTCCATCCACGACAGCGTTTCGTTGGTCGCTATCCTGTACAGCCATGTGTACAATGCCGACTCCTCCCTGAACCCCTCCAGATTGCGCCACACCTTTATGAACACGTTCTGCAATATGTCGTCGGTGTCTTCGTGGGTCACTACCATGCGCCTTATGTGCCAGTATAACCGCTGCTGGTATTGCCGCACCAGCCGCGTGAACGCACCGGCGCGTGTTGCCTCATTTCTGAACAACAGCACCAGTTCCCGGTCACTCACCATTTCATTCGGTTCAGGCATAGGCATCAGGGCATTTGCTCCTTATGACGGTCGCTTCCCCTCAGGGTTTAACCGACCAAACAGAAAACGTCTAATAAAAATAATCATTATCCGAAACCGTGCGCGTGCAGGAGCATATTATAACATTTTCTTACCCGCCTAATTATTACCTTTACTCCACTTAACGAAGATACCTGATATGAAACGTGTTCTGTTGCTCGCAGCTTTGTCGTTACCCGCAATGCTCTCTTACGGTCAGAAAAAGAAAGACAAGAAAGCTGAAGAACCACTTCCACCGCCACGCGTGTGGATATCGAACATTCCTTCTTACAACACCACCTACGAGGCCATTATGGCCAACAATCCGCTCATCACCGATTCGGTGGGGTGCAAGGTGTCTTTGTTCTCCATATCGCTTTCGGCACCCGGCCAACCGTTTTATGGCCCCATGCACTGCGTGGGCAATATCATGAACGAGTCGCAACGCGGAGCCATCGAGCGCTGGAAAGACAACAAGGACATCACCCTGCACATTCAGGATATTCACCTGAACTGCCACGAGACCGATGCTACCTCTCCCGCACTCAGGTATTACTACAACGAAACCAAACAATAGGCAGTTATGGCCTTGCGTAGCTCTGTAGTTGTTGCAGTCGCCTTGCTGTGTTCCATATATGCCGGCGCGCAAACGGTGAAACAACGTGTTCCTATCATTACGCTGGGGCGCATAGCACCGTGCGAGGTGAAGAATGGCAAGACCATACCCACGCCCACTACCCGCAACGAGATACTGAAGAACGGGTTGCTGCTGGCCGACGTGAACAACTGCCGCGTCACAGAGTACAAGTTCACGATGATAGCGCCGGGCCAACCATTCTACGGACCTGTTTATGTAGTGGGCGGCGAGCTCACCGATTCATTGAGGTCCAAGATCAGGTTGCAGGACGGACCCGGTGTGAAGGTGTACATCGAAGACGTGAAGATGAACTACCGGGGCAACATCATGGATGCTAACCCGGTATACGTTACCTACGACAACTGATCGTTTCCCTAACCGTTGATGCCTGTTGCGGCCAATGTCATGGTGCCCTTTGCACGGATGCCGCGCTCGGTGTTTTCCAGCATGCAGCACTCGTTCACAGGGTCGTGCTCAAAGAACAGGATCCAGTCGTTGGCAACAGCCTCATTCAGCAGGCGCTTCTTTTCAGAAAGTGTATCGAGCGGGCGCATATCGTAGGCCATTACCCATGGCAGCGACAAGTGTGCTACGCTAGGCAACAGATCGGCGCAGAACAGCAGTGTGCGGCCATTGCAGCGCACCTGCGGTAGCATCATAGATTCGGTATGGCCGCGCACATAACGTATGCGCACATCAGGCAACCACTCTTCGCCATCAGGCGTATCTATAAACTTCAACTGGCCACTCTCTTGTATAGGTAGTATGTTCTCTTTAAGGAAAGATGCTTTTTCGCGCTCGTTGGGGCTTACTGCCACTTCCCAGTGGGCTTTGTTGCTCCAGTACACAGCGTTCTTAAATGCCGGAACCAGTTTGTCGCCCTCGCGTTTGATGGAACCACCGCAATGATCGAAGTGCAGGTGTGTGAGGAAGACATCCGTTATGTCGTCGGTAGAAAGACCCAATGCTGCAAGGCTCTTGTCCACAGTATCATCGCCGTGCGGGTGAAAGTGACTGAAGAATTTGGCGTCCTGCTTGGTGCCCATGCCGTTGTCTACCAGTATCTTCTGATTGCCATGCTCTATCAGCAGGCAACGCATAGCCCAGGTGCACAGGTTATTATCGTCTGAAGGGTTCACTTTGTTCCACATAGACTTGGGCACCACGCCATGCATAGCGCCACCATCCAGTTTGAACATCCCTGTATTGATCGTATGTAGTTTCATCGCTTGAATCCTTTAAGTGCTTGTGCAAAGATAACCTCAATTCTCCTCCTTCGTCCGCATGGCCATAAACAGCACCAGTGCGCCTATGGCAAAGAAGCCAATGAGGGCAACAATGGCGCTGCGCATGTTCATGATGCTGTCTATGAAGCCGAAGGAGAACATACCTATCACTATAGCCAGCTTCTCGGTAACATCATAAAAGCTGAAGAAAGAAGCTGTGTCGTGCGTAGGCGGCATGAGCTTGGCATAGGTACTGCGGCTGAGCGACTGTATGCCCCCCATGATGAGCCCCACAATGCCGGCCACCGCATAGAACTGTGCAGCGGTATAGGTATAATAGGCCGCTATACATACGCCTATCCATATAAGCACCACAAAGAACAACACCTGCAGATTGCCGAAACGCTCCGACAGTTTGGCCATGATGTAGGCACCCAATATGGCCACCAGTTGAATGACCAGTATCGCACCTATCAGTTGGCCTGTCTCCAGCTTCAGCTCCTTACTGCCAAATATGGTGGCGGCCAGCATTA
Organism: Flavipsychrobacter sp.; assembly: GCA_016786565.1. GTDB lineage: Bacteria > Bacteroidota > Bacteroidia > Chitinophagales > Chitinophagaceae > Nemorincola. The sequence goes on along the minus strand of JAEUVY010000126.1, from coordinate 2,867 downwards.
CGGTTTGCACACCCATGCTGTAGAAGAAGAACGCCCCCAGGTAGGTGCGCAGTCTGGGCAGGTGTTTTACACGGTCCCACACCTTGCGCAGCTCGGCAAATCCGTTGTAGAGTAGTCCGTGGCCGGGTTTGTCGGGTAGTGCGGTGCCCTGCGGCAACCGGCGGAAGGTGACCTGAGAAAATCCCAGCCACCAGATGCCCACAAGCACAAACGAAAGGCGGGGCGCAAAAGTGTCGTCGGTGATGCCAAAAAGCTGTGGCTGCAGCACAAACACAAAGCAGATGAGCTGCAATATGACACTACCTACATAACCATAGGCAAAACCCTGCGCGCTTACCCGGTCGCGCTCTTCGGGCAGCGCTATCTCGGGCAGGTAAGAGTTGTAGAACACCAGGCTGCCGCAGTAGCCCAGCGCCGCCAGTGCCGAGAAGATGATACCAAGTTCCACGGTATCGGACTTGAAAAAGAAAAGCCCAGAGCACGACAGTGCCCCCAGAACGCAGAACAACTGCATGAAGAACTTCTTGTTGCCCCTGTAGTCGGCCACCGACGACAATATGGGCGACAGGAAGGCAATGACAAGGTATGCGGCTGCAATAGAATAGTCGAACAGGGTGCTGTTCTTTACCTCAATGCCAAAGAACGAAACAGTATCAGACACCACAACGCCGTCTTTCTTTACCGTAGTAACGGCATTGTAGTAGGCCGGAAAAATGGTGGAGGTCACCACCAGGTTGTAGGCCGAATTGGCCCAATCGTACATAGACCAGGCGCGCTGCACCTTACGCGAAGACACAATTACGGGGGTATCGCTTGTTGTGATATCCATGCAACTAAAGTAAAGGTTTTGCCGCACAACTGCATCCCGACGCATAACCCTATCGGTATTAAATTTTGGAATTTGTGGCATACTGATTGAGATTTGCACCATGGGATACAAGGAAATACCGCACGGACAGGTACTGCAATTCATTAAAGACACCTACCTCGGTAAGGAAGTGACCGACTCCCGGTCTGATGCGGGCAACTGGCTGCGTTTTACGCTTGATCATATAGAAAAAGGCAAGGCCACACTCTCTACCATGGTGCGCAAGGAGATGACCAATCCGTATGGTCACATTCACGGCGGCATGATGAGCCTGGTGATAGACGAGGCTATCGGCTGGGCGGTGGTGAGCCTTGATACCGAACTGCACTATACCTCGCTTACGCTGAATGTCGACTTCCTTTATGCCATTAAGGAAGGGGAACGCCTGCAGGCGAAGTCGGAAGTGCTGCGTACGGGCAAGAAGATCATTAATGTGGAATGCCATGTATATGATATGAATGGTAAGATATTGGCCCGCGCTAACAGCAATCTGATAGTGACGGGGATGGAGTATAATAGGTAACAGGGGCAGAAGACAGAAGGCAGGAGCAGGATGCAGGGGCAGAAGGCAGAGCGTAAAATTCCAAATTCCAAATCATTGCTGTCCGGGGAAAAATTGACAATGACTACCCACTATTGATTTAACAGGGGTTGGATACTCAAAAAGTGGTGGTTTTATAAAGAAGCCCCCCCTGTTCATCCGGAGAAGTTTAATTTCAGCTGGGTGTTATCATGCGGTGTAGGATTACAGATTCTGCACTTGTCTGGGTTTTCGAGGAATTTGGTAAGGTTTGTGTAATTCATCAAATGCAGCCGCACAAAAGCAGCCAAGTTAGAAAAGGCCCATTTTCGTTTCAATCTGAGAGTAGCAAGTTTTAATAGGATGTCAGCTATCAACGAGCAGTAAATCTGTATTTTGATTGCATTTTCATTGTCGCCTAGAAAGTATTGTAGAGGCATATTTTGCTTGATACGTTTAAAGAGCAATTCTATTTGCCACCTCTGTTTGTATATAGAAGCGACCTGAACAGGTGACCAATCAAAATTGTTAGTGATAAATAAGAAGGTTCGTTTACGCTCGGCATCAAAGAATCTTACGAGCCGACATCGTACCCGCTCCTTCTTTTTTGCAAAGCCAAGCATGATATCCTGATCACTTACCACCCCTTCGGCCTGATGTATAGGGGCTAGGGGTCTATCGTGGTCTATTGTGTAAATATTGTGTGGACTAATCCGGGTTACCCAGTTTACTTTATTTACTGTCCACTCGTTGTATTTACTAAAACTACTGTAACCTCTATCCATTACTACTACAGAGCCAGCTGGCAGGTTTATGTGTTTAAGGAACGGGACATCAGCATTAGCACCAGCTGTGAAACGAATAAGATACGGTACATTTTCATTGGAGCGGACAGCCATGTGAACTTTAATGCCTCCTTTGCGTTTACCATCTGCACCCTTATTGCCAGCGTTCTTCATTATCTCTTTGAAAAGACTGATGGTAGTAGAATCTACCAACACTAGGTTCGGGAACCTGCTTTGGCTGTCCGGTAAAAGACTTCGGTAAGTGGTCAGTATTGATTGATATATTTTCTCGAAAACCTGATAACTACGGGATTCATTTGCCTCTGACAAGGTGCTTCGGGCAGGCAGATATCGAATGCCTAAAGGCTGTAGGCGTCCTTCGCAAGCCTGCATACCAGTAACCACTTCACGTAACGATGTACAATGCTGATAACTGGCGTATAGCATTGTGATCAAATGATGAAAAGTATCGAAACGTTTATAATAACGATCACTTTTATGTTCAACAACGGCTTTCCTAACAGCAGACTTCGAAATAAGGCTAACCAACTGACTAAAAATCGGCTGTCCGGTAAAAAAGGTACTTTTGTTCATTGACGAGTTTTTTGTGTGGTAACTCTAAACTTAGTCAATGAAGGGGGACTTTGTCCTCCTTTTTTCTCTTATGTACTTTTTTCCCCGGACAGTAATGATT
>JAEUVY010000101.1 GCA_016786565.1 Flavipsychrobacter sp. | reverse complement strand
TGCCGATTCAAATGGTAAGACATCTCTTGATCTGTTCACCTTTGCCTACCTGATCTCTACACTGGGTGAGTTGTGTTTGTCACCGATAGGTCTGTCGTTGATGACGACACTGGCACCCAAGCCACTACACGGTATGATGATGGGTATGTGGTTTCTGGCGAGTGCCTATGGCCAGTACGCTGCCGGCATACTGGGCGCCAATATGACCACCGCCAACGAAAATGCGAGCCTCACAGAAAAGCTGATGGCCTATACAGACGGGTATAAGCAACTGGCCATTTACGCACTTATTGCCGGTGTGGTGCTTATAGCTATCTCGCCGCTGGTGCGCAAACTGATGCACGATGTGAAGTAAATGCACAAAGTACTTTTAAAGGGCCCGCCTGATAGGCGGGCCCTCTTGTTTCTAGATATTCGTTTAGAGGGGCTGTAATGGTTCTGAAAGGAGTTTATCAGTCTTTCTTTTTTGTAGAGATGCCGAACGGCAGGTACAGAGGGCATGTGCCCACAAGACTGGTGAGCGTAAATACCACGGCCAGCACGCCAAGAATAGTAGCGGTGGTTCCGGAGATCTGATGTGTGAAGTACAGTACAGCAATGACAACCGCTACGAGGATGCGAATTGCTTTGTCGGCGAGGCCCATGTTCTTTTTCATTGTATCGGTATTTTGAGGTTAATGATCAATTTCAACACAAATGTCGCAACACTGGATCTGCCGGACGGTAACTAAAGTTACATTTCCGTCATGAGCCTTATCTGATTGCGGTAGAGGTTCACCTTCTTCTCCTGTTCCAACTTCTTCAGCAGCCGCGAAATGACGACACGAGATGTGGCAAGGTCCATTGCTATCTGTTCGTGCGAGACATTGAGCAAGGGAGAGCCGGTGGCACGTGAACGGTCGCGCAGGTAATTGACCAGGCGTTCATCGAGCTTCTGAAAGGCTATCTGATCTATGGTCACGAGCAGTTCACGAAAGCGATCGCGGATGGTCTTCATCACAAACGTTTTCCAACCCGCGTACTGTGCATAGAGGTCGTCGGCCACGCCAACAGGCACCACCATTAGCTGCACGGTATCTTCGGCAATGGCCATGATCTCGCTGGGTGAGCGCTGCATATAGCTGGTAACGGTCATGGCGCAAGACTCGGCAGAATTCACGTAATACAACAAGAGTTCGTGGCCGTCATCGTCCTGACGCACCACCTTGATGAGGCCGGACAGTACAATGGGTACAACTCTGATAACATCGCCCACTTTGAGGATGGTGGTTCCGGCAGGCACTTCAACAATTGAAGCCTTTTCCTGCAGTTGGTTGATGAGGTCGCGTTCGAAAGTGTTCCTGAAGATGCTGTTCAGATCCATGTATTAAAGATACACATCTGCGACATATTCTTCAGGAGAATATATTTTCTCAGTTTCTAGCCAATGGTCAGCGAACGAATGAAAGGTCAGTTACATGGCCCAGTCTTCTTCCCATGCACTTTTGTAGGCGTTGTGTGTCTCGGCATACGCTATCATCTCGGCATAGAACGGGTGCTGCGACAGCGTGGCACTATCGCCCACAACGATCAGCTTCTTACGGGCACGGGTCATGGCCACGTTCATGCGACGGGTATCGGCCAGGAAGCCTATTTCGCCATCGCTGTTGCTACGTGCCAGACTGATGCACACAATGTCGCGTTCCTGCCCCTGAAAACTGTCTATGGTGTTTACAGAGATTGCATGCAGGTAGGGTTGCAGCGCGGTGGCGTGCTCCAGTTGTTCCTTTAGCACAGCAATCTGTCCGCGATAGGGCGAGATGATGGCAATGGTAGGGAAGTCGGCAGCAGTGTGGCTGGTGGCGAGATCCTGCACCAGGCGGGTGAGGTGCTTGAATAACAATGCGGCTTCCTCGGGATTGGAAATGCTGGTGGTGTCGGCTTTTTCGTCGAAGCCGCAACCGGCAGTGTCTATGTAGGTGAAAGCCAGTTCGTGCCCGGTGAGCAGATGATCGGCCACTGACGGATGCGCCGTGAGCAGGTTGTCATAGAACATGCGCGAAGAGAAGCCCATGATGACCTTGTGCATGCGGTACTGCTCCTGCAGCATCACTACCGCTTCGGGGCAGCGTGCCACGCACTTGCTGAGCAATGTATCGGCTAGTCCGTTCTTTGCCGCCTCTGCCGATTTGATGGTGGGTGATAGCTGGCAATGGTCGCCGGCGAGTATGACCTTGCGTCCCTTCAGAACGGGTATCCAGCAACCGGGCTCTATGGCCTGTCCTGCTTCGTCAATGACAACGGTGTTGTAGCGCAGGTTGCGCACGGTGTAGTGGTTGGCGCCAACAAGTGTTGCAGTCACTACCTGCGCTTTTCCTGTTACATCATCAATAATGTATTGCTCCATGCGCTCCACATCTTTCATGATCTTGTGCGCTTCATCAAAGAGGGCTTTCCTTTGTTCGCGCTCGGCACGGCCAAAACTGCGTTTGTACTTGTGCGCCATGTCTTTGAACTCTGATGCCTGCTTCTTCAGTCGCTTTATTTCCTTCAAAGAACTGTGCGATGATATCTTACTGTCGAGCGTCAGGGACATAAGTCTTTCTGACACACGCGCGGGATTGCCTACGCGCAATACGTTCAATCCTTGTTCTGCCAGTTTTTCGCTGATAAGGTCTACTGCAGTGTTGCTGGGTGCGGTCACCAGTATGCGGTCTTCTCCGTTCTTCAGCAGGGCCTTTATGGCTTGCACCAGCGTAGTGGTCTTGCCGGTGCCGGGTGGGCCGTGCACTATGGCCAGATCTTCGGCCTGCAGAATGCGTGTAACCGCCTGCTGCTGCATAGGGTTCAACTTCGGATCGGTATAGGGAGGAATGTCGTTATTGAAAGCAGGTGAAGACGCACCCGTGAGCACGCTGACGATGCGTCCTTCCTTTTTCTCGGCTATGGCATCGGCCTGCTTCAGCGCGGCCTGCATCTCGTCGTAGCTGTTGTCGTCGAAGGTGAGGTCTACGCCCAGTTTGCCGTCTGATGCCCACTCGGGCAGCTCATCTGTGCGTAGTGCCAGTTTCATGCGGTTGCCGCCGGCATAGCTTACCGTGCCTTCTATAAAATGGTTCTTCGGATCGTGATTGGAGAACAGACTTGCCGACACACCGAAGCGGAACTGATGGGGCAGATCGGTATGGGTGGTCCTTTCGAGTTCTACGGTAATATATTCGGCCTTGCTGAGCTCGGTGCCACGGATGGCTACCGGATACCAGGTAAGGCCATTGGCGCGACGTTCGGCGGCGGTAGATGAGCGTGTCAGCTCCAGCCACGATTGTTTGTCGGCCTCGCGCTCGGTCTTCAGCAGATCGAGCAGCTTCTTGAAATAATCCATGCGCAAAGATAATGCCGGTGGGCTACAGTAACTTCCCGATGATAACGATCTGTCCCAGGTGGTAATGCATGTGTTCTATGATGCCGGCAAGGTTGCGGTAGTAAGTGCCATACTTCTCGTTGGTAAAAGGTTGGTGCAGGCAGTCGTCGGGCAGTTGTTCTATCAGTCCGGCAAAGGTCTCGGCATCGAGCCACACATTGTTTAGAAAACTTTCCCAGTCGGACTGGCAGGTAATGGGTGGATGATCGAAGCTGAGTTTGTCGCTGGCGGTGAGCGGCGCGCCATTGAGTACAGGTATCACCTCGTGTACATAGTAGTGCGCATGATACACCAGTGTAGCAATAGTATTGAACGACTGCACCTTTTGGGTGGCCTGTTCCCATGTCAGGTCTTTGACCTGATCTCTGAGGCAGGAAGTGGTCCAGTTGCCGCCAAAGTGAATGTCGCGCAGGTGTTTTGCTATCTGTTGTGTAATAAGGCCCATAACCGGACGTTTCGTGTTTTTGCTAAATTAAGAAAAGCGACCATAAAGGCCGCTTTTCAGGTAAATGAAATGATGTGTTGTTATATCCTGTGCCGGATGATCTCTTCTACCACCGAAGGATCGAGCAGTGTTGAAGTGTCGCCGATGCTGTCGGGTTCGTTCTCGGCTATCTTGCGCAGTATGCGACGCATGATCTTGCCGCTACGTGTTTTGGGCAGGCCGCTTACAAACTGGATCTTATCGGGTCGCGCAATTGGGCCGATGATGCGGGTAACAGTCTGCATGATATCCTGACGGGAGAGTTGCTCATCGCCATGCGAGTTCTGGAAGACGACGAAAGCATAGATACCCTGCCCCTTGATGTCGTGGGGATGGCCCACCACCGCGCTTTCTATAACGCCCGAGTGCATGTTGATGGCGTTCTCCACTTCGGCAGTACCTATGCGGTGGCCGCTTACATTCAGCACATCGTCTACGCGGCCGGTGATTCGGTAATTGCCGTTCTCGTCGCGGTAGCAACCATCGCCGGTAAAGTACAGACCCGGATAGGTGGCGAAGTAATTGGTGCGGCAACGTTCGTGGTCGCCATAGGTGGTGCGGATGATAGATGGCCACGGATGCCTGATGCACAGGTTGCCGGTTACATTGTTCTCCTTTATTTCGTTGCCGTTCTCGTCTACCAATATAGGATGAATACCGGGTAGTGGCAGCGTGGCATAAGAAGGTTTTGCAGGAGTGACGCCGGCCATGTTCGATATCATGATGCCGCCGGTCTCGGTCTGCCACCACGTATCTACAATAGGGCAGCGACCCTTGCCTATGTTCTCGTGCATCCACTGCCACGCCTCTTCGTTGATGGGTTCGCCAACAGAGCCCAGCACTTTCAGGCTGCTAAGGTTGTGCGCGTTCACCGGACCCAATCCATAACCCATGAGCGAGCGAATGGCTGTTGGTGCGGTGTACAGGATGTTGACCTTGTATTCGTCCACAATGTCCCAGAAGCGGCCTGCATCGGGCCATGTGGGTATGCCCTCGAACAATAGCGTGGTGGCACCGGCGGCCAGCGGACCATACAGAATATAGCTGTGCCCTGTTATCCAGCCTATGTCGGCAGTACAGAAATGCACATCACCCGGCTGGTACTGGAATACGTTCACAAAGGAGTAGGTGGTATATACCATGTAGCCACCGCAGGTGTGTACTACGCCCTTGGGCTTGCCGGTAGAGCCCGATGTGTAGAGTATGAACAGCGGATCTTCCGCATCCATTTCTTCAGCAGGACAATCGTGCAGACCCAGAGTTTCTATTTTGCGTATCTCGTCTTCCCACCACACATCGCGGCCCTTAATCATGCTGACCGGTGTATGTGTGCGGGTGAGTACTATCACCTTTGTAACGAAGCGGCATTGCACCAGCGCGTCGTCTATTACGTTCTTCAGCGGTATCTCTTTGTTCCCGCGGTAGGCACCATCGCTGGTAATGATGGTAGTTGCCTGCGCGTCAATGAGCCTGTCGGCAATACTCTGCGCACTGAAGCCACCGAATATGACGCTGTGGATAGCGCCTATACGAGCGCATGCCAGCACAGCAATTGCCAGCTCGGGCACCATGCCCATGTATATGCAGACACGATCACCTTTTTTCACACCGTTGTTCTTCAGCACATTGGCAAACTGCCCTACCTTGTGGTGAAGGTCGCGGTAAGTGATCAGTCGGTGGTGTTCTTCGGGGTCGTTGGGCTCCCATATAATGGCGGGTTTGTTGCCCATTGTTCCAAGGTGCCTGTCCAGACAGTTTTCAGTGATGTTGAGTTTGGCACCCTGAAACCATTTCACATCCGGAGATTCGAAATTCCATTCCAGCACTTTGTCCCAGCGTTTGCGCCACAGAAAAGTTGAAGCGACATCGGCCCAGAAGCCTTCGGGGTCCTTTATACTTTTCTCGTAGGCTGTCTTATATTCTTCGGCAGTACGAATGAGATACGGATATGACATAACTATCGGATTTTACGTTCATCAATTGCTACTACATAGTTACTAAATATTTTGCCGCAGAAGTGCAACCGGAAGAAACATGAGAAAAGTGTGACCTGCCCCTTCTTTACAGCGAAGACAGGTAGCCGTGCAGTATCAGGTCTTCCCGGTTGCGGATGAAAACGGTGTGTCCTTCCTTCATCAGGTAGATGTTGTCGCATATATCGAGCAGGGGCGCATACATATGGTCTGTGATAATGATGCCCTTGTGTAGTTTCTGTTCCTGCATCAATTGCTGCAGGCGTGCCACATGCAGCGGCATGATGTGCGAAAACGGCTCGTCGAGCAATACGAAGCGGCTGCGACCCAGCAACAGCAGGACCACAGAAACCAGTCGCTCGGTGCCACCTGAGAGTTCGCTGATCCTGAGGCGCGATACATCGGCCAGTTCGGGAAACCAATGAAGGGCCACGTTCAGATCGGCACCAAACTGCTTCATGACGGTCTGCACCGTGAGGGACGGTGGCAGAAAGCGTTGTTGCGGTAAGTAGTTGATGAGCCCGTGACGCGTGTAGGGTGTGTTGATCTTGATACCATTGACAAATACCGAACACTCGATTGCGCGGCGCGTGCCGAACACCGCCTGTAGCATTGTGGACTTGCCCGAACCATTGCGCCCCAGCAGGCCGGTGATGCTGCCACGGGTAGCACTAATGGTTACGCCCTTCAGTATCTCGCGCTGACCTATGGAGACAAATACCTGCTCGGCTATTAATTGGTCGGAGCCGGAAACGTAAACGCTGTGAGCCATAACAGAACACGGAAGATGAACAGATCGGTGATGAGGAAAGTCGCGAACAGGAACCAACGGGAGACATGCAGATTGTAGTAGTAGAACAGACGGTGCGGTGCGGTAGCCGTTATGAAATACCAGAGGAGCACATCGGTAAGCGCTTTCATCAGCATTAGGGGCACTGCAAGACGTTCCATAGCATAGAGCCCGCAGCCCGGCAGGCATAACAATAGCGGCACAGCAGCATAATTGCGGTAGCACAGCAGTGCTGCCCGGACCTTACTCATCATCATAATCAAACGATCAGGTAAAGTCACATTGCGGGCATACTTTTTTGAGGACCTACGGAATCATTGAGCCCCTGCATTACAAGGAACACAGCGCTGATAAAGGAAGAGATGACAAATGTGTACCCCACACCAAAGGTGGTGAGCGGATCGCTGAAGGGCGCGCCGGCCATGTAGCGGGCAAACCAGGCAGAAACAACGATGAGCAGATAACCGAAAACAAGCAACAACAGCGGACCAACGGACAGATAGACCCACTTATTGCGGAAGACCGCCGGCAGGCACAAAAAGAGACAAATGGCGGTCAGGGGCCACGAGAAAGAATCGAGGACAAGGTCCATGACGAGCGCAAAAACACCGACCGCGGCAAAATAGAATGCCGGCAGGTAGCGCAGATAGCGACGATCGAAGTTTCTTGTAAGTGCGGGCATGTTTACCGTACTATAACGAATATACGCAGAAAATATTATGTGCCCTGACCCGGGTTATTGGGCAAATCGGCAGAAGGGTGTTACTTTGTGTGGACAAAAGTGCCTGAAATGGATCAACACACAAACGAAGACACCCTTGAAACGCTGCAGGAACTGAGCGGCATCATGGACCGGTCGGCGCGCATCATCTCGCTGAGCGGGTGGAGCGGTATATGGGCGGGTGTGGTTTCGCTGGTGGGTGCTATTGTGGGCTACAATTGGTTGCAGATGCCGGGCAACAAGGGTATCGGTAAAACACTGTACGCCTCTGCCGAACATTTTGATGCCAACACGGTAAAATTCATTTTTCTGGGAATAGCCGTTTTCGCACTTGCATTGGGCGGTGTTGTTTATTTCACCAACCGCAAGGCGCACCGCATGGGTCGTAGTGTGTGGAACAACGCGTCGCGCAGCATGGTAGAGCAGTTGTTCTATCCGGTGTTCGCAGGCGGGGTGTTCTGCCTGTTGTTCATTTTTTATGGGTGCGGCATGTTTGTGGCACCTACCTGTCTGGTTTTTTACGGACTGGCGCTTATCAGTGCCGGTCGTCATGCCGATTCTGATATCCGCTACCTGGGCATGCTGGATGTGGCACTTGGCTGCACATCTATGTTCTTCCCCGGCTTCGGACTGTTTTTCTGGGCCATTGGTTTCGGGGTATTGCACATTCTGTACGGCGCCATGATGTGGAGCAAGTACGACAAGTGACCCTACCTTTTCTTAGCAGTCTTTATCGCCGCATGGTTGCGCGGCAGATTCCAGCTCTATAGTAGCGTGGTGGATGTGGTGGTGCCGCAGTTTGTGCTTGATGTCGTGCACGGTCTGCAGCTTCTCTTCAAACGACATTTCTTCGCTGAGTGTGAGATGCGTAGTGAGGGCGTTCTGCGTGGTGCTCATGGCCCAGATATGTGTGTGGTGCATGGATTCTACACCGGGCGTGCCCAGTATGATCTCCTTCACTTCATCGGGCGAAATGTTGGATGGCACCGCATCGAGCGCCATACGCAGGCTGCTTGTGAGCAGCGACCAGGTACCTGCAAGTATAACAACGAGTATCAGCAGGCTCACGGCTCCGTCAAGCCAGTAGATCTCGGTATACTGAATGGCGATACCTGTTGCAACAACACCCAGTGATACCAGCGCATCGGTGAGCAGGTGCAGGTAGGCACCGCGTGTGTTGAGGTCGTGGTCTTTGCTGCGGAAGAAGAACATGGCGCTGCCGAAGTTGATGACAATGCCCACGGCGGCTACCCATGCCACTACGCCGCCGGCCACCGGCTGCGGATGCTGCAGGCGGTGAACTGCCTCTACACCCAGTATGCCTATAGCTATCAGCAGGATAACGGCATTGACAAGTGCCGCCAGAACGGTTGATTTCTTGTAGCCGTATGTATAGTTCTTTGATGGCCTGCGACGTGCCAGCCTGAAGGCAACAAGCGACAACGCAAGGCTTGCCACATCGCTCAGGTTATGGCCCGCATCAGACAGCAGGGCTACCGAGCCGGTATAGATGCCCGCACCCGCCTGAAAGATGACAAACAGGAGATTGAGGATGATACCCGCCACAAACGCGGTGCCTGTGCCATGCGAGCCATGATGATGGTGGTGGTGATGGTGACCATGATGCTCCCCGCCACCGTGATGGTGGTGATGGTGGCTATGACCGTGGTGGTGATGATGATCTCCCATCTTCTTCTGTTGTAGTACTTATTTGAACCACGAACTGTACATGAGGTAGTTGTTGGCTATGCGCTCCACTTCTCCCTTCAGCAGTTCGGGGCTAATGTCTTTCACCTTCTTTGCGGGTACGCCTGCAAATATGCTGCCGGCAGGCACCTTTGTGCCTTCCAGCACCACTGCTCCGGCTGCAATGATACTTCCTTCGCCTATCTCCACATTGTCCATTACTATCGCGCCCATACCTATAAGCACATTATCGGCCACGGTGCAGCCGTGCACCAGCGCATTGTGCCCTATAGATACATTGTTGCCCAGGTTTGTTTTGGTCTTCTGATAGGTGCAGTGAATGACTGCACCGTCCTGCACATTCACCTTGTTGCCCATGCGGATGCTGTTCACATCGCCGCGCACCACAGCGT
>JAEUVY010000099.1 GCA_016786565.1 Flavipsychrobacter sp. | reverse complement strand
ACTGTTAAAGTAATAATTAATAAAGACAAAACGGTGACCGGGAGATAGAACTACTTCAAATTGTCCATACCGTCTGTAAAATGGCGGATCCCTTTCTCTTCCGAAAATTTGCCGGCATTGTATACCGAAGACTGGTTTCGGGGGATAGATAGACTCTTCCAGCCGTCCGTTGACCTTAACTTGGAGATATAGACGATCTGCCCGACATGATAGGAGTAATGTGAGATCTGGCGGTTTATAGCTTCAAGAATGGTATGTCCTTCATTGCGTATGTAGATTATTCGCTCCAGATCGCTGTCTGTTATAGACTCCAGGGCTGTAAACAGGCATTGCCAACCTTCCTCCCACCATTTCATTATGGTGGCCCTGTCAGGATGTTCAGCTTCAAATTCAGCATCCCTCTGTCGCCAAGGCTTCTCACCATCGGTGGTAAGAAAATCTGTCCACCTGCTCATCATGTTTCCCCATAGGTGCTTCACAATTGCCGCTACACTATTACTATCCTCATTAGCCGCCCAGTTAAGCTGTTCATCACCTATCTGCAGCATTGCTTTTTCACCAAGTGCCTTATACATTTTGAATTGTCTTTTGGCACTGTCCAAATAACTTATCATAGATCAGAATTTATGTAAGACTATAAAATACGCAGAAGCTTCAGCACATGCTTTGCTGCACTTCCCAACCATAACAAAGGTACTAAAAATAGAAAAAACGGGTTTAGCCGTGGCAGACGTGCGTATGCCCGCATTTCACCTATCCGCATTGCAATACGATTGCTGCTTATACCACCTTCAGAAGTGATGGGACGATACAACCGGGTAAACGGAAAATCAAGAAAGTACGCACCATATCGATAAGACACGCGCAGCCACAATTCATAATCCTCGCAGTATCTCATATCTGTAGAAAAGCGAAAAACCGGATCGTTTTTCAACACAACACATGAAGTGGAGATCACGTTACCTGCTAACAATCGTAAATAACTTAGCTTCCGTGGAGTAACGTCTAACTCCTTATCTGGCCTATCCATCGGGGACAATGAATAACCGTGATACAGAAAAGCAATGTCAGGTCTATCACGAAGCACCTCGCTAACAGCATCAATTTTACCGGAAACCCAGGAATCATCCGCATCTAGAAAAACGATATAGTCACCGGTTGCAGCCGCCATACCTACATTGCGGGCAACAGAGCTACCGGAATTTTGGGGTAATGCGATCAACTTTACTTTGTTGCCATACTGTTCTTTAACAAGACTGAGTGTACCATCTATACTGGCGTCATCTACAACAATAACCTCTATTTCGTTGCAACCCTGAGCAATAACCGAATCGATGGCGCGGCATATCGTCTCCGCACCATTATATACCGGTATGACCGCGCTGAACCTCATTTCCAAAGAGAGTCGTAAGTAGAGATCAAAGTTTTTGCCTGCTCTTGCCAGCAATACACCTCTCTTGCTTTAAGGCAATTCTGCTGTAACCGGCTATAATATTTTTCATCTGCAAGCATTAGGTTTAGTGCGTCTGATATAACTTCCGGCTCCGCTGTATCTATAAGGGTAGCGATCTCAAACTGACCATTTACTTTCTGATACTCCGGATAGCTGATACACAACTGAGGCACTGCCGAATGCATGTAGTCAAAAAAGCGATTGGCAAGCGATAATCTGTTACTAAGACTCGTGTCTTCAAACAGAGTAATGCCTATGTATGCATTCACCGTATAGTTCACTAATTCGGCAGGCGGCACATACCCTTTGAATATAACCTTGTCTGTAACCCCATGTTCTTTCGATAAAGCGACAGCCTGTGCGTAAAAGTTACCTTCACCGCATATTATGAGGCGGGCATTCACATTCTTCATTGCCGGGATCAGCTGTTCAAAACACCGACCAACATTCACCGCTCCCTGATACAAAATGTATTTTTCCGGTTTAGCGGGTATCTCAAACGGACGCAATATCGTTGCATTCCTTACTACTCCGTAATTAACCCCATAACGCGCCTTAAAATCATCAGCATAACACTCCCCTATTGTGTAACCAACGGGAAATTTGGGGATAGTATGACGGGCGATCCATAGCCACATTTTGTGTACAGCAGGCCTTGTAATTACTTCCCGAAGGTCCGTAAAGATCTCATGAGCGTCATGCACTCTTTTCAGACCACGAATACGCGACACATAATATACAGGTAAAATTGTATCGAGATCAATTGCACACAGAATATCCGCCTTTCTGAAAAGAAGAAAAAAGAACAGATTGAACCAATAATGAGCATACATAAGTTTACCCTGCTCTACCATTATCGGCAATCTCACTTGTTTAAACGGGCGATCAATAAGTGGTTTGCTCTTCTTCCTCTTAAAACCTACCAGGGTCACATCATAGCCTGCCTCTGTCAGCGTAGTACATATCCGTATCATGCGCTGATCGTAATTGAGATCGTTGGTTACTGTGCAGACTATTCTTTTGCGTTGCATTTGTGCTGTTGTAAAGATAATACGGTTTGTAGTAGTTTTCAGCTCCATAAAAAAGGGCCATCCTGCATCAGAATGGCCCTACAATGAGTTATTCGAAAAAACTATCGATCCTGATTGAACTTGGAAGATGTGTTTGTGGCACGACGACGCAGTTTCAGATCGTTGTTCTTGGCATACTTAATAAAAGTTTTGTCCAGGCCAAAGGAATCGTCTCCGTAAACATAGATCGTGCTTCCGTTAAGACTTTTAAATGTACGGCGGGCAAGCAATTCTCTGTCTTTTTCGTATTGAATATCAATTGCCTCGAGCGTTCCCGACAACTTTGAATTCACAATATTAAAGTAACCCATATAACGGGTATGGCTGGCTCCCTCATAGAACGCAATGAATGACATTTTCGCTACAACCGGATCGTCAACATAGCTGAACTTACCGAGGAAACCATTGAAGAACTCGATAACTCCTTTATAATCGGCCTGATTTATTGCGCCGCATTTTGCAACAATGTGATTTTTCAGGAAGTAGTCATAATCACGCATGTTAAACGTATCGAGATATTCAACGAGCGTAAATTTACGTGTAGCCAACCCGCTCATCAACTTATCATGACGAGCGATATCCATGGCAACTTTTTTCTCGTCCTTTACTTTCAATTGGATCAGCGCACCGTTGTCCAGATTACACTCACGTGCCCACCATGTTGCGGTAAGACCTTCCTTCGTCTTATTCATAACCAAGGTCGAGCGGATAGATGCAGCGTGGTTCAGATCTCCTTTAGTCTCCCACTTGGTACTCACAGATGGGACATTGGCAGTGCGGATCAATAAATATCCCCATTCGCCGGATGAAAGATCAACAACTTTACCTCCGTTAAGATTAGCCTGGTTCTTGTAGTTTTTCGTGA
>JAEUVY010000067.1 GCA_016786565.1 Flavipsychrobacter sp. | reverse complement strand
GGTTTGCTGAGCATTTCCAAGGTGAGTTAGGGAAACAAGTTACAGAAACAGAAGAAGAGATTCTCCAAAAAATAAATGATTCTGGATTTGACGAACTTGATATTACGTCCCATATATCTACTATTTTCATACAGATTTTTTCCGATCAGGTAATTAGAAACCTTGAAAACTCTTTTAAAAACTCCTTTTCCGCAATTGACCAGCTTTCCAACAAATATTCAAAAAAGAACTTTGAAATCACGATACAATTTGGCGAATTAACCATGGTAATTGAAGGAAAAGAAGACGCCTTATGTTTAAGGAATCTTGAATTTGATTTTCAGATTAAAGTCAAAACCGCCAATACTAACAGGAAACGGGTTAGAAACGGCAGTAAATACGTTTTATACTTCAATAAAAAAGAAAACCACTTAGACATAGTAACCGATTGTGTTCAAGAAATTTATTTCGAGTTCAGAAATGAGATTTCCGAACTAATAAACAATGTATATTTCCTTCCTGCTTCACGGTCGGGCCTTTATCAGGCATTAAATGCCTTCAGTGCCGTGATGGCTGAATTATCGAAAAGTCGAAATTTCCTGAAAAGCAAGATAGAAATCCCTAATATCTCCGAGCCTGTTTCGGACTATTTTCTTAACTTATCCGATATTGGAAAGAAATCTAAGGGGAAATACAACGAAATTGTTGAAACAATTGAAAATGACATACTTAGAGGGCGAATTATATTTAACGAAGAAAATAAGAAAATTGTTTTTAAGCAAAACATGATTAATGAAGAGTTTGAACTAGCATTCACATCGTCAATGGTTTCTGAAATTGCTCCAATTGTGGCGTATCTGAAATACATTATCAACGATGAAACTGGGGATAGAATTCAATTTTTTCGATCAATAGGTAAACCGAGAAAAAAAGGGGTTGGAGTTTTATTTATTGAAGAACCGGAAGCTCATTTACACCCAGATGTACAGGTAAAACTCATCGATATTTTCACAAAATTGGTTGGTAAGAATTTGAAGATCATCATGACAAGCCATAGCAATTATATATTTAATAAACTGAGCAACATTATCCTAGATAAGAAACTTGACCATAACACGGTATGTTCCTACTTGATGCAAAGCACAGATCAGGGAAGTACTTCCGATTTGATTTCCATGAAAGCTGAGGAAGATGGAATGAACGACAACAATTTTGCCAATACTGCCGAAATGCTATATGAAGAACGGATACGCATATACGACAAATTAAATGCGACAAAAAATGCTCATTGAAAATTTGCTAAATGAAAATTCTATAAACTCGTTCTTTTGTGACGAGTGCCAAGAAAATGGAATCAGCATTAATATTGAAGAAAGCATAAATGCAAAAAACATAGCCATCATCAAGGTAGACGAATATTATAACACAACCATACATGATGATTCCAGACCGAAATCACCAGACTGCTTGATTATTCAACGTTGTAATGACACCACATATAATATATACATTATTGAATTAAAAGATATTAACAACGCGAGTGGTTTTAAAGTATCGGATATTGAGGAGAAATTTACAACATGCTTGGATGACTTTATGTCAGTAAGATTTGGAAACTACTTTCACGATAGATCTATTAACTACAAGTCAATTAAGTTGTACTTTATTTCGGATCCGTACGGCTTTAAAAGCAACCCAATAAAGCAGGAAAAAATGCGTGGTCATAAGTTAGACTTACTTATCGCTACAAGAATTCCAAGATATTTCGACAAGCACCTATACATTGAACCCAAAATTCCGAATCCGACAATTCGAAATTGTTCAATCGTTTAACTAGTAAGTACTTATCAGCTCCTTGTCCATATAGTTGGGACAGCGGTAAGTGGTGAAGTGCCATGATACGCTGAAGAGGCACATAAGGTACTGGTCTCTGGTAGCAGAATTGCCCCGTTGCTTACCCGTTCGCCCGAGTGCGTTATTCGGATTAAGCTCCACTGATCGGTCTTGCAACGCTCTGGACGGGTCTTTGGGTTTCAGGGAAAACTTGTCAATGCCCACATATGTTGAACTGACATCATCCAGATAATCGGTGAACGTAAGCCTGTCTACGACCTCAAGCGTTAGGTTGATGCCTCCTACAACCCAGAACTTGGCACCAACACCTATCGGCACACATGGACTGAAGTTGGTGTATTTGCGATCTTCATAGCCGGCGTTCTGCCCCTCGGTGCCCAAAGGACGCAGGTAGTACTTGTTTCCGTTATAGGTAGTGTAGGGGTCATAAAGGAACCCTCCAAGTCCCATAGTGAGAAAAGGGGTGAATCGATGATAGGGATCGCCGGTCACAAACCTGAAGAAGTTGAATTCGGCCTGAAAAGAGGCCTCAATGATGTCGCTGGTAAAATCAAGGTTTCGTTGCCGTTGATACAGGTCCAGATTCAGTTTGTCGGAATAATCTACCTTGGTGTAGTAGGCCCCCATCCGCAATGAGATATACTGATTCAGGTGCTTGCGCGCATACAAGCCATATGCAGGATTGATGGTCTTGAAACCATAACGGTCGTTCAGATCACCAAAGTACTGCGACCCGCCCCCGGAAATGCCTATTTCGGTAGATGTGAAATAGGTTTGCGCCCGCACGGATACAAAACCCAATGAGAGAATAATTCCCAGTAAAACCCTAACTATTAAATGCATGCACTTTTTTCGTTTTCGGCAACGCCGAAACGCTGAATAACTGTTAACGGCAAAATTAGATATTTATTGCTTGGCGGCAGATGAAATTAATCAGGCTATATGCTTTTGGAGCACATTTATACTTATCTCAATTTCCTTCAATAAGTCTTCGAGCATTGGAGTGAGCCCCCGCTCGTTAGTGAGCGAGTCGAGCGCAGAGCCCACCTTCGCCAATTTTTTAAGTCCCACTGACGCTGCAGAACCGGCTATTTTGTGCCCCAACTGGCGCCAATAATCCAATTTGCGATTGAGGTACATACCACTCCTTATCATGTATGCCATAGTGGTTAGTTCTTCCACTGCCAGCCCCAGAAACTCCTGCACTGCAGGTTCATCGGGTTCATTGCCGTAAATATGCCTGCGCAACCACTCTATGTCAAACAGCAGCTTTTCGTCCTTCTCCGTCAGCGCATTGCCATTCTTCCACTTCTCCAATGCATGTGCCATTGTTTCTTCAACAAATGGCTTTGCAATGAAATCGTCCATGCCGGCCTCAATGCACTTTTCTTTCTCACCGGCAACACTTCCGGCGGTAAGCGCTATAATAGGGACTGTGATACCGAATGGCTTGCGACGAATGACGCCGGCAACCTCGTAACCATTCATTCCCGGCATCTGAATATCCATGAATATGATGTCAGGAAGGAAACGATCGAATTCTGTAATGGCATCGAGCCCGTTCTCCACCGTCACTATATCCGTATCAGGTGCGATCTTCTTCACTATCGTACGTGCCAGCAACGTATTCACCTTGTTGTCATCAGCGATGAGCACTTTGAGTTTCCGTCCGCCCCCCGTTACTACCTGAATTGAACCTTCTACGTCCCGTGTGGTCTGCAGACCGGAAAGCGCATCATAAAGCGTGGATATCTTCACCGGCTTCAAAATGCTTTGTTCTATACCCAACTCACGGGCGGCTGCTATAATGTTTTCGTGCTCGGCAGAGCCATGCATCAGCACAATCTTCTGCGAACTCATTGTGTCGTCAGCACTTGCCCTTATACGACTCGCAGTCTCCAGACCATTCAGATACGGCATATTACAATCTAAGAGCACTACGTCGTACTTATTTCCGGCATTAAGTGCCTTGACCACATCAAACCCGCTGTTAACTTCGTCACATATAACATTGGCCAGCGATAACAGTTCCCGAATGATGGTTCTCGACCTCGCATTATCGTCAGCGATCAGTACCTTTCGGATATCCGGCAGGGGCTTCCAGATCGGTGTTTCCGCATGCTCTGCGCGCAATTCAATATCAAAGTAGAAAGTAGTACCCTCTCCTACCGTGCTCTGCAGCTGCAACTGCGAGTTCATCAGCTTCAGCAGGTTATTTGATATTGTTAGTCCAAGCCCTGTGCCACCATATCGTTTTGAAGTGGACACATCTTCCTGAGCAAATGCATCGAATATGGAAGATCGCTTCTCCTCCTTGATCCCGATTCCTGTATCGCGCACTTCAAATCTCAGAGAAAAGTTGTCGCTTTCTGTCCCTGCCGATTCGTAAACCGACAACTCTACTTCACCCTCTTCAGTAAACTTCACTGCATTGGAGAGAAGGTTCACGAGTATTTGCTTCAGGCGCACGGCATCCGTCCAAACATATCGTTGCAATTCCGGCGAAATATTGATAAGCAGCTCAAGACCTTTCTTATGTGCCTGAAATGCCACAATATCAGCCGCCTGATCCACCAGTTCAAAGACATCACATTTGTCAATATCAAGCTCTAGTTTACCTGCCTCAATTTTTGAGAAGTCAAGGATGTCGTTGATGACACCAAGCAAGGTAGTGGCAGATTGGTTAACTATGGAAAGATACTGCGACTGAGTATCGGTGGTCTTTGTTTTTAGCAACAGATCTGTAAAACCAATGATACCATTGAGCGGGGTGCGTATCTCATGGCTCATATTCGCGATAAACGTCGATTTGGCACTGTTGGCTTTTTCAGCAAGGCGTTTTGCTTCTCTCAATTTTTCGTTGAACTGCCTTTCCAGATCCAGTGTTTGTTGCTCCTTTTCCCGCTCACGCGTAATATCCCTACCGATGCAGAACAGATTTCCGGAATCATTGTCGGGTGCAACAGCCCACTCTATGAAGATGTACCTCCCATCGGCACACCGCAAGCGATTAACAAAATTTACAGTCTGTCCACCATTTGCCAACTTATGCATCTCATCAAGAGACGCATTCATATCATCGGGGTGAATGAAATCGAGATACTTGACCGATTTGAGAACCTCATCATTATAGCCCAGCAACCTTGCAAATGCAGGATTCACCTTCTTGAAGTACCCATCCAATCCGGCGAGTGCAATTATGTCGTGAGAAACATTTATGAATTTCTCGAACAGATCACTATCCTCCTTTTTCTTCCGTAAGATGATCAGCTCAGTAACATCTTCGGCAAGCAGTGTAAGCGCACGCTTCTGCTCCAGATTTAGTTTGCGTGGCACTGTATCTATAACACATAAACTGCCGAGCGCATTCCCATCGGCATCTATGAGCGGATAACCACCATAGAATCTAATGTGTGGCTCTCCTGTTACTAGCGGATTGTTTTTAAAAACAGGGTTCTTCCATGCATCGGTCACCTCATAGATAGTATTGCCCTGAATGGTATGCTGACAGAATGAAATATCGCGGTGTGTTTCCTGCACGTTCAGACCAACAGCCGACTTGAACCATTGTCTGTTTTCATCAACTAACGAAACCAACGCAATAGGCGTGCCGCAGATTATAGCCGCCAACTCTGTAATGCGATCGAAGGCCCGCTCGGGGGGCGTATCGAGCACATCATAAGAGCGGAGGGCCTTTAATCTGCTTTCTTCGTTTTGAGTTGCCATTTGCTTTCGCTGAACCGTTGCCATCTGAAAAGAAGTACTGACGGGAGAATTTCAAGAAATGATGATCCCAGATCACCGATACGGTTATCGCAACCTGTCAACAGAGCGCACGAGCTTTTCATCACTGCGTATGCCTAACAAAGCTAACAAAAGAAAAACCAGTGAGAGGGCTGGCAATACCGCTCCTACCCAATAGCTACCGCCTGTTACGGGAGGGGTAAGTTTTGAAAGGCCGGTTACACGGGTCAGCATCATTGTGAGAAAAGACATAGCAGAAATTATACTCAACGCGGTCATTCTCATTTGCCTCTTTCTGTCGCGGAACATGAAAATGGTCACCAACGGCAACGCCACCATTACAATGGCAATAAGCAGCGATGGGTAATGATCGGCCACACGCAGCACCTTGTTTTCGGTGAGTTCACCCACTTTTATCTCTCCACGGTACAGATCGAAAAAGAACACACCGGCACCAAGTAATGCTGAAAACAGCAACCACAGTGATTGTTTACGTTGTATCATGCTTTGTTACTTATTGATATCCTGTTTCTATCGATTTTAGTTGATCTTGTCTCCTCCGAAATAAGGCTGCAATGCCGCTGGAATGCTGATGCCTTCCGGACCCTGATTGTTCTCAAGCAGACATGCAATTATGCGTGGCAATGCCAATGAACTTCCGTTAAGGGTGTGTACCAATTGGGTCTTTCCATTAGCATCACGATGTCGGATCTTCATCCTGTTTGCCTGGAACGATTCGAAGTTTGAAACTGAACTCACTTCGAGCCAACGTTCCTGTGCAGCACTATAAACCTCAAAGTCGTAAGTGAGTGCAGATGTGAAACTCATATCTCCGCCACACAAACGCAGGATGCGGTAGGGAAGTTCCAGTGATTGAAGTAGCTTCTCTACGTGTGCCACCATGCCCTCCAGAACATCGTAACTGGTTGCGGGGTCAACGATCTGAACAATCTCTACCTTGTCAAACTGGTGCACACGGTTGAGACCACGGACGTCCTTGCCGTAGGAACCTGCCTCACGACGGAAACATGGTGAATAGGCTGTTAGTCGGGCTGGTATCTCGCTTTCCTGCAATATCACGTCTCGGAAAATATTGGTAAGCGGCACCTCTGATGTCGGGATCAGATAGAAGCCGTCGGCAGTGACATGGTACATCTGTCCTTCCTTGTCAGGCAACTGACCCGTTCCATATGCCGAGTCTTCATTTACCATGAAGGGCGGACAGTATTCTGTATAGCCGGCGGCAATATTGAAATTGAGGAAGTATTGGATAAGTGCGCGCTGCAAACGGGCACCCTTCCCCATAAATACAGGGAAACCACTGCCGGTGAGCTTGTTGCCCAGTGCCAGGTCCATCAACTTGTATTGCTCCATGAGGTCCCAATGTGGTGCCTTGTGCGTGCCAAGTTGAGGCATAGTACCACCTGAGCGAACCACTTCGTTGTCTTCAGGAGTTTTCCCAACCGGAACACTGGCATGCGGAAGGTTAGGTAGCCGCACCATATTGTCATGCAGTTCCTGCTCTATGTTGCCCAGCGTGGTGACCAGTTCTTTTATTTTCTCTTTATGCTGAGCCACTTGCAGCTTCATCTGCTCGGCCTGGTCTTTATCGCCCTTTGCCATCAACTGGCCAATCTGCTTTGACGCCGCATTCACGGAGGCTGCGAGGTTATCGTGCTCCACCTGCATCAGGCGCCTGCGCTCATCGGTCTCGATGATCTTGTCAACCAGTTCTGTTTCTTTAAAATTCTTCTTTGCCAGTCCCTGCAGTACCAGTTCCTTGTTCTGCCGGAAGATGTTTATGGGTAACATGTTTCTATATATATTGAAACGGCAAAGATACGCTAATGCAGCAAGAATAGTATGCCCGCCGCCACCTGAAAAAGCAGCAAAACAGGTGCTGCAGCAAGGTGAATTACCTGATCTCAGGAATAGTGATACCGGTGATCTTCCGGTATAGGTCTATAGCATAGAGATCTGTCATACCTGCAATGAAATCGACCAACGACTGTACATCCTGATAGATGCAGCTACGGTCGCCAACCACAGGAAACTGAGCAGACACCAGCTTCAAAAGCTTTGCCGACCGAGTAAGGTGCGGGTTCAGTGCTGCATGTACAAACTCTTTCAACAAACCGCCTATCACATTGTAGCCGGCTATCTCTATCTCGGCCACAGACCGATAGTTATATATATTCTCGTAAGAAAATTTATTTATGTCCTCAATAAGTCTATGCTCCGCCTCAGGCAAACACTTCAACAGATCTTTCTCCAGTGTTCCTGCCAACAGCTCAGGCTCATGCGCCATGAACACATCTGCCAGCTTCTCCGTCATCAGCCCTATCCAGCGGGCGCGCACGTATTGCACTTTCTGGTTAGGGTCGTTTATGTCGGTAAGTGTGCGGGTAATATAATCGCGGTTGGTATATTTACCGGTCTCGTTGTCAAAGAAGGGTAGAAACAGGCTCATAAAGGTATCGGTGGATACAATATGCAGCCTGTGCGCGTCTTCCAGGTCAATGACACGATAACAAATATCGTCTGCCGCCTCAGTCAGATACACAAACGGATGTCTCGCATACACGGTTTCATAACCTTCCTTACGCGGAATTCCGAGCTTCGACGCGATCTTTTCGTAGGTGCCTTTTTCAGAGTCGAAGTAACCCGATTTCTTGGTAGCAATGAGGCCGGTGCGCTTGTTGAATCCCTCAGACGACGCGCATGGGTACTTCACCAACGATGCCAGAGTAGTAAACGTAAGCCTATAGCCTCCTGGCACCGGCTCGTTGAAATTGTGTGTGAGCGTGCGCAAAGCGTTTGAGTTGCCCTCAAACAACTCGAGGTCTTTTAGCTGATTGGGCGTTAGCGCATCATGTATCAGCTTGCGGTCGTCGCCCTGCAATTCTGTAAAGAAAGTTCGTATGGCATCCTCGCCCGAGTGCCCGAAAGGTGGGTTACCTATATCGTGAGCCAGGCAGGCCGATGCGATCACAGACGCCAGTTCGTGCCGGTAGAACTCTACAAAGCTCTCGCCTTTGTCGGTATTGGCAGCCGCTATCTTCTCTCCCACCGCCTTACCCAGCGACCTGCCCACAGATGCCACCTCAAGACTATGGGTGAGGCGGTTGTGTACAAAAATGGCCCCCGGCAACGGAAAAACCTGCGTCTTGTTCTGCAGCCGGCGGAATGCGGAAGAGAATATGATACGGTCATAGTCGCGGATAAAAGAATTGCGCACAGGGTCGGGATTAGAAGAATCGCGTTCCGCCCCTCCGGTTCTCTGTGTTGTGTACAACGACTGCCAGTTCATGCTGTAAATATATAAAAGGTATGGCGACGGCCATACCTTTTAGTCTATACCCATATCTGTATCGTTCTATTCTTTGTCTTCCTTCTTGCACTGTTCTATGAAGTAGGCATTCTTATCCTTGCCCCAGTGCGGATTAGTGATGTCTTTGTTCAGGGCAGATTCTTTTTCAAACAATCCCTGCGCTTTTTCGAAGTACGGCATTGCGGCCTTCTTACCACCACCAAACTGCTTTGGTGTGAAGAACTTGCTGACAGCGGTGAGGTAGTACATGCGCGGATTTTCAGCATTCACCTCTTTAGCACTCTCCAGATTCTGACTGAACAACTGGCCGTACTTCTGCCAACGGTTCATAGGGTCTATCGCCATACGGGCGTTGGCTATCATGGCAGCCAGCACATATGTTTCGTCGTTCTCCTTCTTCAGAATAGCCACTGCATCTTCTTTTTCCTTCTCTGCCTCATCCAGGTATGCTTCACGCTTTGCGTTGTCTTTCTCCATATAAGAAAGCTGCGTCTTACTGTAGGCGACGTAATAATGCGATGCCCACTCATTATCCCACTTCTTGGCTATAAGGGACAACTTATTGGCCTGTTCCACCTTTGTGTTCATGTCCATGGTGGTGTCAAATGCCAGAAATGTCTTTTCCAGTACTGGTTTCATGTCCTGGGCCTGTGTGGTAAATGCTGCAATTGCAAGGGCTGCGGTAATGATCGTGTTCTTCATTTTGTTGGTTTGATTGATGTATTTGAATTGTTGAGTTTGATATTATAATTCGTCTTTGCTGAATTCTGAGAGCGACATATTCACACCAAAGAAAATTGTTCGATACAGCGCAGGTACAATTTTACTCTCAGTGTAGCCACCATTGCCATCAGGACTGTAGCGATAGCCAAATACGTTCTTGGCATTCGTCACATTCTCTACACTCAGGTAGAACACGGTGAACCACTTGCCAAAGCTGTGCAGATAGGCGAGCGAAACAGAAAGGCTGTTAAAGTCGGGCGTAGTGCGGTCTGTAAGGAATCGGGTATTATCTGCCATATAGCCGGGCAGGTTGTAGTAGGGCCGTCCGCTGGCGTAACTATATGTGGCACTAACATTGGTCTTTATCTTGTCTATCCAATATTTGCCCACAAGGTTCAGATTGTGATTGGCAATAAACGTTGGGGTTGCCGCAATAGGGTAGTTGAGGAACTTACGCTTGGTGTCAATGTAGCTATATGATATCCAGTAGTCGGTATTCTTGAATGTCTTCTTGTCGCGCCAAAAGAGCTCCACCCCTTGCGCATAGCCACTGCCGCTATTGGTCACTGTGGCGGTGGGCGGTATGTATCGATAAATGTTTGGGTTGAACGGTGCACCGGTCTCCAGTATAAGGCTGTCATACTTTTTGTAATAACCCTCCAGGCGCAGTGTGCGGTTATCCTGGCTCCACTGCCAGTTGGCAATGTAGTGTGTTGCCAGCTGCATATCGGGTCTGTGCCCGGCTATCAGGTACACCGATGGTGCCTGCTGATAGAACATACCACCTGCCACCGATGCCTGACTATGGACACCCGTCTTGAATGCCATTGACAATCGGGGAGCTATAGTGTTTGCACCCAGCAAAGTGCTGTTCTCATACCTCACACCCGGCTTCACAGCAAATCGGTTTACAGGTGTCCACTCCAGTTCTGCATACGCGCCCGACAGTATCTCATCAAAGCTTTGCTTTGCGGTATCGGTCGTACGCGCCAGGCCGAAACTCTGTATGTCCGTACCCAGCATCAGGTTCAGGCGACTGTTGAAATACCTTTTTCCTTCTACCCTGAACTGACGGCGATACTCATCCTGCCCATATTTCAGCGGACCAAACTCAAAATCGGTATTGTTCTGACTTACTGATGCTGCAGTGTACAGCATGTATTTATTCTTAAAAAGCTGCTTGTAAGAGGCGTTGCCAAAGTAGTTGTGGTCTGCGGTCACAAAGTTCACCGTACCTGAGTTAAACGGATCAGGTATGGTAACTCCGGTAGTGTTGTGTTGTGTGTTCACTGCCACTTTCAGAATACCGTTCTTATTGGGTTTCCATATATAGCGTGCGTTTCCGTTGCCACCTTGCGGCACTTTATAGAAATCGAAATTGCTCTTAACTATACCGTAAAACGGAGTAAGATTAGTGTATCCGCCGCCACCCTCTATGGCACTGTTTTTCCATTTCTTTACACCCGACGCGTTGGCACCGGCAAGGTTGGCACCCAGATTAATGTTGCTTTTGTCGGGCAGGTCGGTAGTGTTCAGTTCCAGCACACCACTCAGCGCCTGACCATAGCGGGCGCTATAGCCACCGCTGCTGAAGGCAACTCCCTGGTACTGGAATGCACCAAACCGGCTGCGTGTAGCCACACCCGGCGCACCATTGAAGAAGGCATTCTGCACCACCATCCCATCAACGATCACAGCTGCTTCATTGGCATCACCGCCTCGCACAAACAAACCATTGTCAGGACCTGTTTGCTGCGTACCCGGCAATGTTTGCATCGCTTTCACCACATCGGCACCAGAGCCGGCAGTTGTCACAATGTCAAGAGGTTTCAATACCGTCTTGCCCTTGTCGTTCGTAGCATCAAACGAGCCAGCAGTTATCACTACCACATCCAGGTCTTTAGGGGCATTCTCCACCAGTGTTATCACAATGCCGCTGAGATCGCCTTCTATGTTTACCGGCTGTCCGGCTGCAGAATGGCTTATCTCAGACGCCACTATTGTTTGTGGTCCTTTTTCAGAAGTGGTGAACCTGAATATGCCATTGCTGTCGGTAGTTCCACCGTCAATGGTATTGTCAAGGTAGACGTTGGCACCCTTTACAGGCTTCTTCTTGTTGTTGATCACGGTGCCGCTGATCTTGTATTGCGCATTGGCAGAAACGCCTTGCAATAACGCGATCAGCAAAAAAACTAAAATAGAGTAGCGGTGTGTCATTTATCAGAATTGTGAGGCAAAACTATAATGGCGTCGCACAAGCGTGAAATCCAATTCGGGGAAAAAAGTGTGGTTGTCGGTAAATGATTGAATTGTGGCGGTGAAACCGGAGCTTGTGTAAAAAAAGACGCCCATGCGTGGCTGCATGGGCGTCTGATAAATGTAATAACGATTACTGACCGCTGATATATTCGTTCAGTTCTGTGCGGCTGGCATCGAAGCTGAATATGTTGCCTACTTTAAAGTAGTTGCCACGGTCGGTGCAACGCTCGTATGCGTATTTTGCAAAATCAAGCTTCGAAGCTTCAAAAGAAAACAGGTTGCAGATAGCAATAACCTGATCCGTACTCATGCAGTTTGATGTGAGAATGGTCTTTGCAGTAGAAAGTTT
Organism: Flavipsychrobacter sp.; assembly: GCA_016786565.1. Taxonomy (GTDB): domain Bacteria; phylum Bacteroidota; class Bacteroidia; order Chitinophagales; family Chitinophagaceae; genus Nemorincola. The sequence continues at coordinate 82,420 of JAEUVY010000067.1, read as the reverse complement.
CGTTTCGTCAAAGCTGGCTTTTGACACAGTTTCTTTCGCCGAACGGAAGCTTGAAGCATCCATTGCATAACGGCAGCTGTTGCCCCTTGACGGTGGTGGTGGTGGTGGTGGCGGATTGTTGTTATATCCGCCGCCATTGCTGTAACCCATATCTGTAGAGGTAGTAGTGGTGGTGGTGCGTGTAGTGGTCGTAGCGCCGCCGCCCATTACCGGGTCGCTGATGTTGATGTTCATATTAACACCACCCATGCCGCTGCCAACAGAGATATTGGCGCCACCCATGCCGGTAGTGCCCGTTGTCTGGGTTACAGTGGTCTGGGTCACGGTAGTGCCACCCATACCCGGAGGAGGAGGTGGCGCCGGCTGGCCATAATGCATTACATATACGTCTGCAGGCGGAACGTAGTTGGGAACCACCGGCGTTGCAGAGAAGTAGCGCATCTTCAGTTCGCCATCTTTGTTGGTCTTAATCTTGTAGGTAACGTCAGCAAAAGCGTTTGTTCCCGGATCAACAACAGGGATATTTTTAGAGATCTCAGGCTTTGACGGATCTTCAAATAAGATCTTTACTGCATACTGCGGCTGTGCCAGACCGTCTATACGCACATTGGTCATGGCCACGTTGTTTTGTTTCTGGCCGTTCAGTACAAGGTAAAAACGGTATCCGTCTTCCGAAAAAATTGTCAGGCTGCTTTGTGCAAAGTTCGTGAACGGACAAAGGGCCAAAAGGGTAATTAACAGGAATCTCATCCTCATATTCATTTTATTTGTGAACAAAACTACTACTTTATTCAGATTAGCGATGTCGAAAATTGATATAACCCATCGGACATCAGACTATCGATGGCAAAATTAGTGCCCCAACGCCGCGCAAATCATGAACTTTTGTTGCGAAAATGTGCAACTTGGTTGCATAAAAGCTGCTCAAACGGTGTTTTGTGGGCAATATCTTATCTTTACTTACACATATAATTCAAAATTAGAAATGATTGCACTGCTGGTTACTTGCTTTATCCTCGGATACTTTGCCATCGCAACAGAGCACCAGATCAAGGTCAACAAAGCCGCAGTTGCCCTGATGACAGGTGTTGCGTGCTGGGTGATATACATATTGTATACGGGCGATAAACACCTAGTCAATCACCAGCTTACCGAACAACTGGGAGAGCTTTCGGGTATATTGTTTTTCCTCATGGGTGCCATGACGATAGTGGAGCTGATAGACGCGCACGACGGGTTTGACATCATAACCAGTCGCATAAAACAAACCAATAAGCGTAAGTTATTATGGATCATATCATTTCTCACATTCTTCCTCTCGCCTGTACTGGACAACCTCACTACCACCATCGTTATGGTGTCTATGGTGCGCCTGCTGATCACGGACAAGGAAGAACGGTTATGGTATGTCGGTATGGTAGTGATTGCCTCCAATGCCGGTGGTGCGTGGTCGCCCATTGGTGACGTAACCACCACAATGATGTGGATAGGGGGGCAGATCACCGCTGCCTCTATCATTTCCAAGCTGCTGCTGCCCAGCCTCATTTGCCTGGTGGTACCACTCGTTATCATCACTTTCCGCCTCAAGGGCAACATAACACCACCCGAGACCACTGAAGCCACCGGGCATAAAGCACTACCCGTGCGTCAGCAAAAGATCGTCTTCTTCAGCGGGGTGGGCATACTTTGTGCCATCCCCATATTCAAAAGTCTCACCCATCTGCCGCCTTATATGGGCGCTCTGGCCGGTCTGGGCATTCTGTGGATCATCACAGAGGTGATACATGGCAAAAAAGACGAAGAAGATAAACACGTCCTATCAGTCGTTTATGCCCTCAGAAAAATAGACACACCCAGCATCCTGTTCTTTCTGGGAATCCTGATGAGTATTGCTGCCCTGCAGGTATCTGGAGCATTGGGTAGCCTGGCCCAGTGGATGACCACAACATTACAGACAGACAACCGCATCGTCATTTCGCTGGGTATGCTCAGCTCCCTGGTAGACAATGTGCCCCTTGTTGCCGCCGTACAGGGCATGTACACCCTGGAACAATATCCTACCGACCACTATTTCTGGGAGTTCCTGGCCTATAGCACGGGTACCGGCGGCAGCGCACTCATAATAGGGTCGGCGGCAGGCGTTGCGGCCATGGGAATGGAATCGATCAGTTTCTTCTGGTATCTCAAAAAGTTCACGCTACCCGCACTTGCCGGCTTTTTTGCCGGTGCCGGCATCTACATGTTGCAGCACCTTCTGCTACGGTAAACGCACTGATGTGCATGTAAAGTCATTAGAATTTAGGGCAAACCATCTTTTTGGCCATACCCTTGTCGTAGAAGTCGCCCGACAGGAATAATGTCATCTCAAATCCACCATTCATGTTGCTGGCATCTTTCAGGCTCGATGTGTTTACGTCATAGCTCACCCCCACCGACATAGCGTTGTATTTGATGCGCACAATGGGGATAACCGCATCGGCCCAACGGTAGAAGACACCACCCGTTAACGTGAATGTTTTGTTCTCACCTGTTATGCGGCTCCAGTTGAAAAGACCTCCTGCCATGATCTCGCGATAAGTTCCCTGCATGGCGCCATTGGCCTGAAACTGCGCCAGGATACTCTCTGTTACGTTGAACCCGACAGCAGTATTGACATTGAATCGCATATTCTGTGTCAGATCCGGTACGTTGAAGTAAGAGAACCTTGGTTTTGTGAAGTGGTAACCCGAAAAGCCTATCACCCATGTGGCCTGATCGCCGAAGCTGGTGTTGTAGTTAATACCGGCACCAAGGTCCCAGAAACTGAACTTATTGCTTGGGATATTCTCGAGCGATGGCAGGTTGGGATCGAAACGGCCACCCTGAAACTGATTATTGAAAGTAGCCTTGGACGGATCGAAGCTATACTGAATGTGCCCGCCGGTGAACCCCAATGAGAGGTAGGAGTTGTTCTGCTCATTCATGCACTTGTTGTAATTGATCGCCGGATAGATGCCGGTGATCCGCTGGTCCACACTTCCTGCTTTGTCAGTGAAGCCAAGCACACCAAAACTGAAGAAGTCGTTGGACATTTCGCTGAGCTGGAAACGGCTTTCACCGGTCACCAACTTAGTCTCATAAGGATGACTGATGGTGCTCCACTGATTGCGGTAATACACACCCACCTTATAGTCGTTGGCAAACACACCTGTCAGTGCAGGGTTGCGCAGGATAGATGTTTCATAAAATTGAGAAAAGTGGATATCGGCCTGCGCCCGTGAAAGGAAAGGCAGGCAGATCACCAGAGCCAATGTGAGGCTCCGGCGGAAGGGCATTCTAACGTACGTAGGATTCATGGCGTTATTATATAAAGAGATCATCATTGTACTTATTTCAAAATGGTTACATCACCTTTTATGTGCACGTCATCGCCGGTATAGCACTCTGCTTCCAAAACATATACATACACATCGGGGCGCGCTTCCAGTCCTTTGTAAGAGCCGTCCCAGGCGTTACTTGCGTCATTCAGATTTATCCCTTCGCGTTCGAAGATCAGCTCACCCCAACGGTTATATATCCTGAATGCTCTGATCGTCTTCAACCCCGCCCCCCTCGGATAGAATACATCATTCTCACCATCTCCGTTGGGTGTAAACGCGTTGGGAATGAAAACCTGACTATTATCGCAATACAGGATCACCCTTACCGAGTCGGACGCACGACAGCCATGCTCTGACAGCACATCCACATAGTAGGTGGTCATTACACTCATACTCGCCACAGTCGCCGCGCAGTCGGTACAGCTCAATGTCTCGCCCGGCGACCATAGGTAAGAAGTGATATTGGTGCCCGTTGCTTTCAGGTTTGCCGTTGTACCCGCCAGCACGCGTTGGTTGGGTCCGGCATCCACCGTTGGCAGCGGATAGATAGTTACGGTCACATATTGCGTATCAGCAATACAGCCGGCCAGTTTGGCTATCACCGTATACTTGGTTGTATAATGTGGTGTGGCTATAGGATTATAGATCGTATTATCACTGAGACCGGTTGGTGGAAGCCACAGATAAGTAGTGCCGCCTGTATCGAACAACTGAACAGGCACACCATCACAAACAGCCGTATCGCCCCATGCCTTGCTCACGGTATGTGTTTTCAGATAAACAGTAACCGTGGCTGAATCCACACAGCCGTTTGCATCGGCACCTGTTACTATATAGGTAGTCGGCACTGTTGGCGACGCATTGGTAGGGTTGCATGCCGTGCAACTCAGCGATGCAGGCGGATCCCAGGTGTAGGTCACAGCACCATATCCCGTGAGGGTGGCGGCATCACCTACACATATCACCGTGTCCGGACTTACGGTAACAACCGGCGGTGGCATCACCACAATGTCCTGCGATGCCGTACCGATACACCCCCAACTGGTCGTTACTTTCAACGTGACCGGATAAGTGCCGGGTGTATTGATAGTATGTGTCGGTGACGCAACAGTGCTCGTTGTGCCATCGTAGGTCCAGTCCCACGCAGTTATAGGCGACCACAGCGTTGTTGACGAATCAATAAAAATGAACGGCATACCAATACACACAGGGTTCGGATCGGTAGTGAACTTAGTGGTGACTCCATCCACAAATATGGTATCAAGCCCTATGCTTGATGTCTGACAACCGGTATTATCGCTGAGGATAAGTTTGGGCACATAGGCCCCCGGTGTTGAATAAATATGTGATATGGTGTCGCTGAAAGACGTGGCACTGGTCACACCGTCAGAGAAGTCCCATGTAATGTAGGGCACATTGCTGAGTGTAGCAGTGAAATGCACGGTGAGTGGCGCACACCCTTGTGTGGGTGTGTAGCTGAAGGCGCCTGCATAACCAAAGATATTTACTGGCTTGATGACCGTGTCTGTGCAGCCATACACGTTGGTCGCTACCAGCCGCACATTGTACAGACCTGAAGTGATGTACATATTTGACGGCGATAACAGCGATGAGAACGACCCGTCGCCAAGACTCCAGTTGTAGATCATGGCACCGGTACTCAGGTTAGTAAAGTTCACAAACAATGGCGGACACACCGACACCGAATCACTCATTTTGAAATTGGCTGTCGGATGCACAATATTGATGTAGCCAACATAGGTGGTATCTCCCGAGCAACCATGAGAATCTGTTATGGTAAGCTTCACATTGAATATGCCGGTGCTGGTATAAACATGTATTGGTGTCAGGGAGGTAGATGTGCCACCATCGCCAAAATCCCACACAGCACTCGCAGCACCTACCCCGGCACCTATAGTAAAACTCACCGGTGCACCCTTGCACGGGTTCACACTACTTGCCGTAAAGTTGACCGTGGGCTTGTATACCGTTACCGTATGCATCACGGAATCTCGGCATCCAAGATCGTCGGTGACACGATGCCATACAGCAAATGTTCCTCCCGAGATGTAGGTATGCGAAACAGGATTGCCGGTTGCCGTGCCGCCATCGCCGAAGCGCCAGTTGTGCGAGGCAAGTGTTGTTCCCGACACGGCTGTACTTGCATCCGTAAATGTCACGTTCAGCGGTGCGCAGCCGGTTGACGGTGTAAGTGTAAACTCAACATGCGGTGCACCTACTTTTATGTAGTTTGTTCGTGTCAGGGTATCATAACATCCGTTGATGTTACGTATCACTAGTGTGATCGTATGATATCCTGTATCAGTAGGCGCGCTGAAGTTGCGTGTGTAGGACGTACTTGTGGCACCGGGGCCCGGCGGCAGCGTCCAGGTATCTACATACCAGTAATAGTTGGACACCATTCCGGGACTGGATGTGGTGGACGTGAACGTGATGGATTGTCCCTTACATATTCCGGTAGATGTTGCAGTGAAGTTGGGTACAGGTCCCGAAAGGACTATTATCCTTCGCGCCGTGTCCCTGCATCCGCTCGCTATATGATGTGTTGCCAGGGTAACCGTATAGGTGCCCAATGACGGATAGTCATGCACCGGGTCATCCACCGTTGATGTGGTACCATCGCCGAATATCCACAAATGGGTATCATCTCCTATCGAGCTATTAAAGAATTTGACCCGCGTACGAGGTGCGCAATAGATACTATCTCCGATGATGGCCTTTGGCGGATCTATTATTATGTAACTCGCAATGGTATATGGCACTCCCGGGCATCCCCTCCAGTAAGGTGTAACCGACACCGTAAACGTGCCGGGCACCGAATATACATGCGCTACCGAACCCGGAGGGATCGCTGTATCATATACTGTAGCTCCACCATCGCCGAAGAACCATTGGTATTCATCAACAGGGGCCACAACAACTGTTGGCTGAAAAATAACCGGAGTGTGAGAACTGTAGCAAATGTGCCGGGGCGATGCAGAGAATGTCACCTGCGGAGGCGCGCCTACCCACACGCGGACAGTATCAACCACTGTACAACCATTGGCAGTTACAGCAGTTACCGTTGCTGTATAGATACCGGGTGCTGTATAGACGTGTGTAGGTGTGGCCGCGGCACTGGTTCCTGAGCCGTCTCCGAAATCCCATGTCCACGAGCCCAATGCAAACGGATACGGCAACCAACCCGGCGGCGGAATATTGTAAAATGCGGAACCGGTGAAACTAACGGTAAGTGGCGCACAGCCGCGATCCGGCGTAGCATTCACCCTGAAATCGAGGTTATAAATTGTATCATTTCTGGTGATCGTATCCCGACAACCATGCACCGGATCCAAAACTATCAGGCTCACCGTCTTGATGCCGTTGGTCATATAGGTGTGCGAGGCTGTGCTGCCGGTCGCGGTAGCACCGCCCTCAAACACCCATGTAAATACTGTTCCCGGGCTGGATGATGTACCAGTGTAACTGAGCGTCACAGGAGCCGGACATGGATCCGGTGGTGATATGGTCATAGTTACAGACGGGCCGGGACGCACCACGATCACCCGTGAAAAAGTATGCGTACAAGAACCGCTGTTGATGGTCAATGTCACGGTATAGGTACCCGGCGCACTATATGCATGAGCCCCGTGATAGCCCGTGCTGGTACCGCCATCACCATAATTCCAGGTACAAGTCGTGAAGGTGGTACTGGTATTGGTGAAAGTAGCCGTGGAGAATACACATACCGTATCAGGACCCGTGAACGATGCCACAAGATTACTTATTATGGCACTTGAGTTAGCACTGTCTTTACATCCGTTGGCATCTGTCACAACCAGCTTCACCGGGAATGTACCCACCGCCGCATATGTGTGTGATGGTGTAGGCCCGGTTCCGTAAGACGAACCACCGAACCACCAACTGTAGCTGAGCGGTGGCGCCGATCCCACACTGGCTGTTGAAAATGTGATAGTGGCCGGCGGGTTACATGCCGTGAACGGAACGATCAACGACGCGATCGGCGGAGTGGACACATGTATATGCGACGACTTGACCAGCGATGCCTGACAACCCATTGCGTTCGTAGCAAACAGCGTTACGGTATAGTTGCCCGGCGAGGTGTAGGTATGCGTCGCCGGCGATCCTGTTGAGGAACCTCCGTCGCCCCAGTTCCAGGTGCAGGTAACTGCGCCGGGTACCCCGCCCAAAGTAGTACTGGTGAATGTAATGGGTGTGCCCGGACAAACAGTGGAATCAGTCTCCACAAAACTCACCGTTGGTGACGGGTGCACAGTGATCGTAACGGTAGATGTGCTGGTCGTTCCTCCGTTGGTAGCAACCAGTGTCACCAGATGCGTACCCGGAGTGGTGAAGTAAACCGAGGGGTTAGTAAGCGTAGAGGAGCCGAATGTTCCGAATGTCCACGAAAACGTAGTGCCGGACATGGGCGAGGTGGAATTGGTAAAATTCACAAGCAGCGGCGCACAGCCCGAGAGCGTACTTGCCGTAAATCCGGCAGTAAGCGCACGGGCACTTTGCGCCACAAAAAGCGGAATGATCAATAAAAGAACTATACGGTATATTCTCATCTATAATATTATTATGGTCTCATTTGAGGATAGGGACGGGAAATAAAGTTAATAAAATAATGTTAAATAGACGATGCGATATCGTAATACGTTGGGATTTCATCAAATTAATCCGTGGTTTAATTCCTCTACCGAAACCTGAATTTTACCGGCAAAAAAATGGGGTCGGAAAACCCGACCCCAAATGAAGAATTAGTGTATTTATAACTATTTGTTACTTAGCATTCTTAGCCTTAAAGTTATTGATCGCGTTCCGTGTGAAGTCGCTCAACACCAGATGACCGCTTATCGCCGCACGCTCAGAAAGCAGCACATCCCAGTTTTCGGTACCGTGCCACAGAACTTTCTTCAACTGTGCCATTGCCTCCGGACTGCTTTGTGCCAGTCGCTGAGCCAAACGGTTTACCGCATCGTCCACTTCACTTATGTTAGAGTGCATTTCTGAGTACAAGCCGCGACGTTTTGCCCATTCTGCCGAACGCCAACCTGTCGCATCAATAGCCAATTGTGCCAGACCAGATACGCCTATCTTGCGCTCCACTGCAGGACCCACCACAAATGGACCGATACCCACAGCTAGCTCACTGAGCTTTACAGCAGCACCTTCGGTTGCAATTGCATAATCAGTCGCGGCAACAAGACCTACACCGCCACCTACTGCCTTGCCTTGCACACGACCTATAATGAGCTTGTGGCACTTGCGCATAGCATTGATTACATGAGCGAATCCGCTGAAGAAGCGTTTTCCCTCGGCTTCGTTGGTGATCGCCATCAACTCGTCAAATGAAGCACCTGCACAGAACGCACCATCGCCCGCGCTGCGCAGAATGATGACCTTCACACGATTGTCAATACCGATATCATTGATCGTCTTGGCAAGGTCATTCAAAATAGCAGCCGGCAGCGAATTGCTGGACGGATGATAGAATTCAATCGTAGCAACTCCGTGCTCTAAAATATGGTTTACATAACCTTCTGAGTGTTTCATAACAGCAGTTTTTGGGAGAGAGTAGTTTATTCAAATATACGCCTGTTCAAACAAAGAGCACAATATCATATTGTTATTACATCAAATGCATCCTTGATTTTGAACGACTTTAACGTGATTTAAACAGTCATTTCTTTCACATCAGGAGCAATAGTGAGTTTCCCGGCAGTTTTTGCCTTTATCTCGTCTATCGTCACTCCCGGCGCATATTCTATGCACGCAAACCCATCGGCTGTCACATCAAATACACCCAGATCAGTGACTATCTTTTTCACACAACCCACACCCGTCAGCGGCAATGTGCAGCGTGGCAACAATTTACTTTCGCCCTTGGGGTTGGTATGCTGCATGGCTACAATTATGTTCTTGGCGGCAGCCACCAGATCCATCGCGCCCCCCATACCCTTCACCATCTTGTTAGGTATTTTCCAGTTGGCGATATCTCCGTTCTCTGCCACTTCCATGGCACCCAGCACTGTGAGGTCCACTTTTCCGGCGCGGATCATGCCAAAACTCATAGCGCTGTCGAAAAACACCGACCCCGGAAGAGTAGTGATGGTCTGTTTGCCTGCATTTATCAGATCCGGATCTTCCTCACCCTCAAACGGGAAAGGACCCATTCCAAGCAGGCCATTCTCGCTCTGCAATATCACATTCACTCCTTCAGGTATATAATTAGCAACAAGCGTAGGGATACCGATGCCGAGATTTACATAGTATCCGTTCTTCAGTTCCTTTGCTATCCTTGCAGCGATCTGCTCCTTATTTAAACCCATAATATCAATGGAATAATTTTATTAAAAATCCGGTTTATCAGATTAACCATTTACCCTTTTACACTTTTTTACCGCTTCCTTACAGTACGCTGTTCAATGCGTTTTTCGTAGTTGGAGCCCTGGAAAATGCGATGAACGTAGATGCCCGGTACATGAATATAATTGGGATCCAACTCGCCGGGCTGCACCAGTTCTTCCACTTCAGCTATTGTTATCTTGCCGGCCATTGCCATCATCGGATTGAAATTGCGGGCTGTGTCCTTGAAGATCAGGTTACCCAGTGTGTCGCCTTTCCAGGCTTTAACGATGGCGAAATCAGAGTCGAAGGCATGCTCCAGCAGGTACTTCTTTCCGTTGAATTCGCGCACCTCCTTTCCCTCTGCTACCTCGGTACCCACACCGGCCAAAAGGTACACTGCGGGCATACCATAGCCGCTGGCCATGCAGCGGGTTGCCAGTGTGCCCTGAGGGATCAGTTCCACTTCCAGCTCTCCGCTCAACAGCTGGCGCTCAAATTCAGCGTTCTCACCCACATAAGAAGAGATCATTTTCTTTACCTGCTTATTCTGCAGCAACAACCCGATACCAAAATCATCTACACCGGCATTGTTCGAAATGCAGGTCAGGTTATTGATACCTTTCTTTACCATTGCCGCGATACAATTCTCAGGAATACCGCACAAGCCGAAACCACCTAACATGATCGTTGCACCCGACGGAATGTCCTGTATGGCCACATCGGCACCAGCTACTACCTTATTCATTGATAATTATTTGTTTGCGAAAATAGCGGATAAGTTTGATAACTGCGACACTCTGTATCAGCCATCACTTTCTGATGAATACTTTAACACCCACGTCCAGTATTCTGTACAATTCTTCAATATCCTTGTTCTTCATGGCAATACAGCCATCGGTCCAGCCCACCCCCATATCTATCATTTCATCGCCTCCCTTCCAAATGCCGTGTATGCCCACATCACCTCCTATCTCTGCATTGGCGGGTATAGCCCCTTTTTTCTTCAGTAGCTCGAATCGTACACGCGACGAGTCGTTCGGATAGTCTATCTGTATAAATTTATCATAGCGTGCACTCGCGTGCTTATTCAGCACAGAGAATTTTCCTTCAGGTGTGCACCGGTCTCCCTTCATCATCTTGTTCTCTTTGGGCTTGGGGCCAAATACCACCTTATAACTCCTTATCTTCTTTCGTTTGTAATACACGTCCAGTACAAATCGGCTCTTGCTCACAACCACCAGCAAAGAGTCGCGGTTCAGGGTGTCCGGGTCTATAGGTTGCGTCAGCGGCTGAAACTGCTTTATGGTGCGGGTCTCGGTTACCCGCCTGCCACCCTGGGTGTATTGAATGGTGCGCACTATGTCGCCGTTGGCAGTGCGGTGTTCCTCCAATACCTTCATATCAGTAGGGGCCTGTGCCGATGCCGGATGGACTGAGAACAGACCAATACCTATACCACACAGCAAAAACCGAAAACAGACACGCAGCAAAATTCGAGGCATATTACTCTTTGATCAACTGCAAATAGACATCGTATGTAATGATCTTGTATCCTGCAGGAATGCGGAAAATCGAAGAAGCTACAGGACACGCTTCCATCTTAGTGGCCACGAAATTCATAGTTCCGGCAGCCTCGTTATAGTAGAAATTGAGCGGAAAGAATTGCGCCTCCGGAAATCTGTTGAAGGTTACCGCATATGCCGGCCGCCATTCTTTTGTGTAAGACACGTCCGACCGCACCCCATCGGGATAAACGATGCGCGCATTGAATACATCAAGCCCGCTCAACTTTTTCCCTGAGTTTACCTCATCTACTATCCTGAAACCCTTGTAATGCTGTTGTTTCTTAATGGTCTCTTCCATATTCAGCTGAATGGCATATTTCTTACCACCCCTGTTCTGAAGCGAATAAATTGTTTGTTCATCACTATCCAGCAATGTAATATCGACATAGCCGTTTTCCAGCACCAGCTCCTTCTTTATCAATGCGTCCTTGATGCTGAAAGTGTATATACCTTTTACGCTCACATTGTCGGGCGACACCAGCTCCACATTATATACGATCACCCCTTCCGTAAACGGCTTCTGTGCCGTGGCAGTAAAACCGGCTAGTAACAGGCAAAGCAGAATATGTATGATGTTTCTGCGATTCATATCTTGGTGCAGGTGAACTGAGGCTCCGGAAAACAACCCGGCACCCCGACACGGGTACAAATTACCATTTATATAACAATATTCACAACACCGCTGTCAATTAATTTCTTGCTGCGCTGCTAAAACCCGTAAATTCGTAATTCTTTATTCAGCGTACCGTGAACAGACCAAGAAAGAACTTTACAGCGCGTGGTTTTCTGGCCGGAGCATTGCTTACCGGCACTGCATTCTTTTTCATCAGGGCCACTCCTACCGACCCCTACTTTGAAATATCAAAGAACCTGGACATATACAGCAACCTTTTCAAAGAGCTGAACGCATTCTATGTGGATCCGATAGAACCCGGCAAACTCGTGAAAACGGGTGTTGACGCCATGTTGCAGGAACTGGACCCCTATACCAATTACATATCGGAGGCCGATATTGAAGAATATGAATTTATGACCACCGGCAAGTACGGTGGCATTGGTGCCAATATGCAACGCAAGGGCGATGAAATATTTATTGCCGATGTGTACGAGAATAGCCCGGCTCATATAGCGGGGCTCCATCCCGGCGATATGGTAGAAGCCATAGACGGGCAATCCCTGAAAGGAAAAAGTGTTGACGATCTTGGGTCACTCCTCAAGGGTTCTCCAGGCACACAACTGAAAATGAAAGTGAAGGATGCCTACACACAAGTGACATCTGAAAAACTCATTACACGTGGTGAAATTGAGATCTCCAGTGTGCCTTATGCAGGCCTGGTAGGTCCTCAGAACAATATTGCCTATGTGCGGCTCACTCAGTTCACACAGGCATGCGGCGCACAGGTCAAAGACGCTTTCGACAGTCTCAGAAAAGTGCAGCCTGCATTGAAAGGGCTGGTGCTGGACCTGCGCAACAATCCCGGCGGCCTGCTTGACGAGGCCGTTGCTACCTGCAATATCTTCCTGGACAAAGGTCAACCTGTTGTGAGTACCAGATATAAGGTTCCCGAAATGGACAAGGAGTATAAGACCATGTTACCCGCATGGGATAAGTCTTTGCCGCTCGCTGTTTTGGTGAACCACTCGTCCGCGTCAGCTTCCGAGATCGTTGCAGGAACTATACAGGACCTTGACAGGGGTGTGGTCATCGGCGAGCGCTCTTATGGTAAGGGCCTCGTTCAGGTAACACGACCACTCGGCTTCAAATCACATCTGAAGCTTACTGTCGCACGTTACTACACGCCAAGCGGCCGGTGCATACAGGCTATAGACTATGCGCACAGAAATGCCGATGGCAGTGTAAGCACTGTTGCCGACTCTTTGCGCAAAACATTCAAAACAAAAGCAGGACGTAGTGTATTGAGCGGTGGTGGCGTATCGCCGGACATTGTAGTGAAGGATGAACCAATGAGCCTTGTTGCCACTACGTTATACTCAAAGAACTACATCTTTGACTACGCTACCGAATATGCAGCGAAACACTCTTCTATCCCAGACCCAACAAAGTTCTCGCTCACTGAAGCTGAGTTCAATCAATTCACTAAGTGGGTAGAGAACAAAGACTATTCTTACAAAACAGAAACAGAGATCCAATTCGACTCTCTGAAGAACATTGCGCTGCGCGAGAAATATTACGACAATGTGAAAGCGGAATTTGAGGCACTGAAAAGCAAGTTATCGCACGACAAAAAACAAGACCTGCTGAAACACAAAGATCAGGTGCGTCATGTGTTGGAGAGTGAGATCGCATCAAGGTATTACTACACACGTGGCCGCATGGCACAAACCATGCAGTACGACAAGGAACTCGCAAAAGCGATCTCCATTATCAATTCACCTGCCGAATATAGTAGTCTGCTGAAAGCCGGAAAATAACCACGCCGTAACGGCATCTGGTTGTTGTTTACATCAGTAAGATGCGGAGTGTACCGATGAGTACTACGCCCAACACAAAAGCCACTAATATATAAGTAGTGGTCTCAGAATTTGTGATGCGTTTAGTGGCGTACTTGATATCCATTCATACAAATCTAACCTTATTTTTTTGATTTCAAAAAATTATTTGGTTGATAATTAGCGATTTACAGTAGGCTTTATCTTTTTATTCACCCACTCAGCTCTGCGTAAAACTTTCAGTTCAACCGGGGAAAATTGCATGTATATACAATCACCATACGCATTTACAATTTGTATATACACCTGATTTAAGGGGTAATGCGCACTTATAGTACTATTACACAAGTCACCCATACTACCATTTTCAGGCAATATGGGTGATGCATCATGTCCACAACGACAATAAGGTACTCAATAGCGTAGGTTTTACGGGGGCTGTCTTTCGTTTTCGCCTCGGGGTGCCTGCATGGCGGTAAAAAGTAAGCAGCATATCGTGTTTTTGTTCTCTACGTGTCCGGCTTTGAGAAGCGGGGCTAACATATACGCCGGTTGGCGTTGGGTCGGTAGAGAGTAGCAACTCTGTAAAATCGTGTGTCATGCTTTCTTGTTTTGTGTTTTGTTCTTTATGCCGCCTTACCGGTCTCTATATAGAACAGATCGTCCTGCACCACTTGCAGACCAAGCTCCATCAGCACCGGAGCAACTTTTTCAGTATTTCTGTCGGCCAGCAACATTGCTTTTGCCGGCTCTTCGGTGGTGCGCACATATTCGGGTAGTTTCTCTTTTAGTGCAGCAAGTACCATGCTCCAGTTGGCGCCCTTCTGCAGTCGCAACGCGGGCGTACCTAATCTGAACCCGGCCACACCATGCATAGTACCCACACTTCTTCGCTTACCGAACAAAGCATTTTTGTTCTCACTGCAGTAAATGCGGGCAATGCCGAATGCGATCTGTTTTCCCTGAGACAAACAAAGACGTTCGTCCTCATATTTACTCAGCACCTCATTTACCTCCATCTCTATTGCTTTGCCTATCTCGGCCTCTCTGCGTTCTGCTTCAGCATAACGCTGCATCGCTTCTTCAAACTGCTCCTGCGTCACGGTCAACGCCTTTCTCACTTTTGTTTTCATAGTATTATCGGTTTATAGCTTTTTACTTCTTTATGCTGCCAGCAAACTCATCTTGCGCAGCAGGTTGTCAACTATCAGCAATGCGTACTTGTCGTGTTTTATGTCCAGCATATTCCACAACTGGTAAAATGCGACAGCCTCGGGCCCTGCAAGCATCAGCGTGTAGTTTTCCTGATTGCGTTGCAGCATCTCCTCCAGTTTACAGCGCAGTTCCTGCATATACTCGTGCAGCAGCTGGCGGTGGTCATTGTCCGGTCTGAACTCCGATAGCATCTCGCCACATATCTCGTGCAGGGCTTCTACACGCTGGTGACTGACACGCAACCTTATGCCTCTTTTCTTAGCCATGATGTCACTGATTTTAAAACTGCATTATACTTCTTCAGAAACTCGGCATCCTGTATGTATATCAGGTTGTATGCGCGCGAAAGACCGTTGATAACAGAACTGTGATCCTGTCCGCCGAAATAGGCTGCTATCTGCTGCAGTGTGAGCGCAGGAAAGTACTGCCTGAGAAAGAGTGTGGCAATAAATCTCAACTCCACCACATTACGTACACGGGTCTTCATCTTATATGCCTCCGGGCTCATGTCCAAAGCCATTGCAATTACATGCAGCATACGTTGAGGTGTGTTATTCACCATCTCCGTAGGGTATTGCAGCACTGCAACATTCATACCCGTCCTTTCCTTTACCATATCGGCTGCGGCCCTTGCATTGCGGCGCGCAGGTGCTGATACTGTAGATGCTTGTGTGGCTGAAACTGAAGTGTAATACATATATTATTGATTTTATTGGTTACAATTTTGTTTATGCGGCAATGCTCCTGTCCAGGTGCTGCACTATGTGGCTTGTCACTGCATGCAGGTTGTTGCTGTCTGCCGCTATGCACGCTATCACATCTTCGTCATGCACTCCGTTGGCCCGGCAAACCGCCTCTGTATCGGCACCCGATATGCTGTTCAGCGTTATGAAACGCCTGCCTATGATCTTATAGATCTCCGCAAAACCGGCGCGTTTCATCCTCACCCCGTCTATAATGCGTATACGCAGTGTGGCGTCTCCCATTATCACAATGCCTGCCTTTTCTGATAGTTCGGCAGCAATAAGTGCCAGCAACAACAATACACGGTCTTTAAGGTGTTGTGCATCATCTATCACAACAAGCGGCTGGTCCTTTGCGCAGATAGCAGCCACCAGTTGCTTCATCATTTCCTTTGTCGATGTTTCGGGTACTTCGCCAAGTGATTGCAGCATTGTCTGCAGGAATGTGCGGCGGTTGTGCGTGTCCTTTCCCGATATACAGATCACGTTTTCATTGGTTTTGGCATAATGAGCAAGGGTGAATGATTTGCCCAGGCCTGCACTCATAGCTATTGCATAGGCCATGGCATAGTGTTGGGCGTCTGAGAACAGTATGCGCAGCAACATGTGCGCGCTGGTATCAGCGGCATGCCATTCACGGCAATAAAAGCCTACCTGGCGGGCCACATGGTGCCACAGGCGATCGCTCAGCAACTCCCAGTTGTTATTCCTGATCAATGAGATCGTGGAAGAGCTCACCGCATCAAGACCCGCAGCAGCTTCCGCCTGCGTATCGAAATTTGCAGTGTAGCGCATCAATGCCTCTCTTACCTGTCTTTTTTGTTCGTGTGTCATATAGGTTTGTTTTTATGGTTCGGATAGTGGTTCAGGGTTGTGTGATGTGGGTTGCAGGGTGTGCTTTCGGCACCTACGACCGTGTAACAACCGAAATTGTCATCGATCATGACACAAAGGTATTCCAATAATTTTGACAAATCCAAATTTTATGGAAAAAATTATTTACCTTTGCGTCATGTACTTACCGAACAACTTAAAATTTCTCCGTAAGAAATCGGGCAAAACACAGGATGGGCTTAGCTCTGAGCTGAATATTGGTCGCACCACCATAGCCAACTACGAGGCCGGCATCAGCGAACCAAATGTGGATACCCTACGGTCGTTTGCCAAGTATTTTGGCGTATCTCTGGACGATCTTTTGTCAAAAAACATGGAACAACAGAAGGAAGATGATGATTCTTCCAACGAAAAAGACCTGATGTTGCGTGGCGCTTTCAGCAAAAAAGAGCCGGCCGGCTACAGTGCCATACCCAGGATCATAGCGGTAGACAAAGAAGGTAATGACAACATCATATATGTGCCGGTAAAGGCGCGTGCCGGCTACCTGCTGGGATATGGCGATGCCGAATTCATGGAAACCCTACCCACCTTCCGCCTGCCGGGCCTCAGCAACTCCACCTACCGCATGTTCGAGGTTGAGGGGCCATCAATGGCACCCAATGTGCTGCACGGCGATCGCATAATAGGTGAGTGGGTGGACAAACTGGAAGATATCCGCGACAACCGGGTATATGTTGTGGTACATAAAGGAGGTATAGCCGTGAAGCGGGTAGTGAACCGCCTGAAAGAGCGGGGAAAACTCTACCTGAAATCAGACACCATTGCCCACCGTCATGAGTTCCCTACCCTTGAGATATCGCCCGAAGATGTACAGGAGGTATGGTATGGCCGCATGAAAATAAGCAGCGACTTCAGCGAACCGGCAGAAGTTTACCACCGCCTGGCAGACCTCGAAATGGATGTAATGGAAATGAAACGAATGCTGGGTCGATGATCCTGCATATTTTTGCCTAACCTACATTGCACCGGCATGTTGAAAGAATTCTTCAATAAACGCACGCTCATCAGTTGCCTCCTATTCTCACTTCCGGTGAGCATACTATTCGTGTGGCGGTTCACCAGTCTGCGGCATATACCCTTTTTCAGCAGCGAGGCCGGCAAGATATATGCAGTTTTTGTGGTGGTGAATTACCTGCTGTTCCTGTTTATGTTCTTTATCCTGTTTTGGCTCAGCAAACGCAGGCAACACGACTAAACCTGAAACGCCGATGATGGCTTAGGGCCTGTTACCCTGATGCCCAAGCCGGGGCGTTCAGTAATAGAGATCACTCCGTTGTTGTAGGAAAGCCCCTCTGCCAGATCTTGCTTCAGTAAGAGCGGACCATCGGCATCCACCTCATCCAGCAAGGGCATCAGGTGCGCAATAGCCGCAGTACCCACCGAACTTTCATTCATAGAACCCATCATCACCTTCATGCCCAGCGCGCGCGCCTCCTTTATCATGCGCATAGCGGGCGTAATGCCCCCGCATTTAGTGAGCTTTATATTGATACCATGAAATCCGGCAGCACACAATTTCACCTCGTCTTCCGTACGGCAGCTTTCATCAGCAAACAACGGCAATGGCGATAGTGCTTTCAGTACAGCCATTTCTTCCCATGCGGTCCTCTGCAGGGGTTGCTCCACCAGGGTCACACCCAGCGCCTTCAGTTCGGGCAGCAGCAGTTTAGCCTCTTCAAACGTCCAACCCTCATTTGCATCCACCCTGAAAGGCGCGTCTGTAGCCGTGCGCAATGCCCTTATGGCATCTATATCATGCGCACCACCACACTTCACCTTATATACCGGCCACGGATGCGCCTTTACCTTGGCCACCATATTCTCAGCAGTGTCCATACCTATCGTGTAGTCGGTGACCGGCATAGACCCTCTTTCTATACCCAATAACTTATACAACGGCATCCTGCGCATCTGCGCGAAAAGGTCCCAGCCGGCAATATCAAGTGCTGCCGTCAGGAAATGCTGACCGGGAATAAGATGATGCAGAAAATGCCAAAAGCGAGCCGGATCGGTAAGTGCGAACTTCTCTATCATTCCCTTTTTCTCTGCAAGCACCTGCTTCATGCCGTCCACAGTCACATCGTAATACGCTATGGCCGGCGCCTCCCCGAAACCATACATATTACCCATTCCCAATGCCGTGATCAATGTGGGCTGATGCGTTTTGGTGCCCTTGGCTATGGTGAACGGGTATTCGAAAGGCAGGTCGTAGGAATAATATTTTAATTGAAGCATACCATAAAATTGCGACTATTTTTGCGGCTGGAAAAGTTTTATCATGCCACGGATCCCGTTCTGGATATTTATTGTGATCGCCCTCATCTACTTCACAGCTGTGCGGGTAGATACAATGGATGTTGACGCATCGCAATATGCCGAGATAAGCCGGGAAATGATGGTGAGCGGAGACTACCTGCACGTCTACGACCGGGGCATAGAATATCTGGACAAACCACCCTTGTTGTTCTGGCTCAGTGCAACAAGTATGAAGATCTTCGGCGTCAACAACTTTGGTTACAAGTTCCCTTCACTATTGTTTGCGTTGTGGGCCATTTTTGCCACATACAAACTGGCAAAACGACTGTACGACGAATCTACCGGTCGCATGGCAGCACTTATTCTGGCAAGTTGCCAGGGTATGTTCCTGTGGACAAATGATGTGCGGTGCGATACAGTGCTGATGAGTTGTGCAGTCACCTCCATCTGGTTGATACAGGAATGGGTCGTATCCCGTCGCCTGCTTTACCTGATGGGTGGAGCGGCCGCAATTGCACTGGGCATGATGACCAAGGGACCCATAGCCCTCATATTACCGGTATTGTGTTTCGGTACCGACTGGGTCCTTAAACGCCAATGGAAGAATTTCCTGAGTCCCGGCTTTATTCCCGCCCTATTGGTTATAGCCGTTATGCTCATACCCATGAGCGTTGGCCTGTATCAGCAGTTCGATATGCACCCGGAAAAACTGGTGAATGGCACAACCGGTGTTTCAGGGCTCCGATTCTTCTATTGGTCGCAGAGCTTCGGCCGCATCACCGGCGAAAGCCCGTGGAGCAACGGCGCCAAGTTGGATTTCCTGATGCTGAACATGCTGTGGTCTTTCCTGCCATGGATCTTCCTCTTCATCACGGCTATCATACTGAACGTAGGCTCGCTTATCCGTAACAAGTTCCGCTTACCCCTCTCCGGCGAGTGGATCACCACCGGCGGCTTCATACTCGCCTATCTGGCATTGGGTTCATCAGCCTACCAGTTGCCGCACTATATTTTCGTTGCCTTCCCGCTTGCTGCTATCATGACCGCCCGACTCATACAGGAAATGCTCAGCGGCGCTTATCCCCGCCTCACAAAGGTGATGGTGCCGACACATATCGTCATCACGGTGCTGCTGCTTGTGGCGTTGCTGGTACTTACAGCATGGTCGTTCAGCGGTGGAATAGTGCTGATGGCGCTTTGGACATCCGGCGTAGGGCTCTGGTTATACCTAGCCTTCAATAAAAAGCTGCAGGGAAAATTGCTGTGGCTGCCGGCCGCGGGCATCATCATCGTAAATGCGTTGCTTACCAACTTCTTCTATTACAATCTGCTGTCCTATCAGGTGGGCTCACAAACGGGTCGCTACATCAGGGAAAAAGGGATCAAAACAGAAGATGTAGCCGTGTACCGTATAGACGACCCCATCAACGCGATAAGGTTCTATGCCAACGGCACCATCATCAGCATAGATACACTTACCGATATAGGTTCAAGACAATACCTGCTTACTATGCCCGAACACCTGCCTCAGATCAACCAAATGGGCATCAGGTACACTACCGAAAAAGAAGGGGTATTCTATAAAGTGAGCGAACTAACACCAGGCTTCCTGAACCCTGCTACACGAGATAAAGAGGTGAAACACTATTGCCTCCTGAAACTGGAGAAACGATCATAGCCGCTCCTCGGCCCCCAACCCGAACAATGCAAAATCATACCTTGCCGGGTCTGCTGCATCCATAGCTCTCAGTTGTTCTGTCAACAACAGCGCGTTCTTCCAGTCGGCCTTGTCGTTGGGTATCATACCCAGTCTTGCAGCCACCCTTGCCACATGCACATCCAGCGGGCACACCAGTTGAGCCGGACTTATTTTCTTCCATATCCCGAAATCTACGCCACACTTGTCTTTGCGCACCATCCACCGCAGATACATGTTCAGTCTTTTGCATGCCGAATTGCGTGCGGGTGTGGCTACATGCTTGCGGGTACGGTCGGGATGCTCTCCTTCAAAAAAGTATTCATGAAAGCGCACCAAGGCTTGCTCCACAGTAGGCTCCTTGTATTTACTTCCGGGCACAAAAGCTTCTTCAAGCGATGTGTGTTCTTTGTAATGCCGCTGTAGCACATCAATAAAATACAGAAGGTCGGTAGCGTTATAGGTGCGGTGCACAAACGAAAGAAAAGGTTTCAGGTCGGTGTCCCTGTGCCCTGTGATGAACTCATGCGGGGCATTGTCCATCATAGACATCAGTCGCCTGCAACTATTGATGATCGTTGTGCGATTGCCCCACGCAAGTGTGGCCGCGAAAAAGCCCGAAATCTCTATGTCCTGTCGCTTCGTGAAACTATGCGGAATGCATATAGGATCGCGGGCAATGAACTCCTTTCGGTTATACATCGCTGCCTTAGCATCCAATAATAGTTTCAGATCTGCACTGCCGGCCATCAGCGAATATATCACTTGTTCACGAAGCGGTCGTCGGTAAGCGCCAGAAGGAAGTTCTCGAGATCGGTCTTCTCCTGCTCTGTAAGGTTCAGTGGTTTTGCAAGGGCTGTATCTATGTTTACGGGTGCATTTACCACCTTGTACGGATCATTGTAATACTCTATCACTTCACGCAGTGTGCGGAACATACCATTGTGCATGTATGGTCCGGTTACGGCTACATTCCGTAGCCCCGGCACTTTGAACTTTCCCAGATCGTTCTTGTCTTTGGTGATGCCATACCTACCCTCATCATTGAGCGTTACACCATCGTACAAACCTATGTTCCTGAACTCATCACCGGTGAAATCGGGCGAGAAGTGACAATCAAAACACTTAGCCCTATCGCTCATAAAAAGCTCTCTTCCTCTGATGGCCGATGCCGACATTGCCTTTTCATCGTCCGCCATATACCTGTCAAACGGGGTTCTGGATGTTTCTATGGTGCGCTCAAAGGCCGCAATGGCCGCCTGCAATGATTTGGCCGTTGGTGCCTCTCCGTATATTTTCCTGAACCAGGCAGCATATTTCTTATCGGCTGCCACCCTCTTCACTGCCTCTGCTATCGGCAGGTCCATTTCGTTGTGGTCTTCAATGGGAAAGCGCACCTGGTCTTCCAGCGATGCTGCCCGCCCGTCATAGAACAAGTAGGGCCTATCGGCAACATTGGCGCTCGATGGCGTGTTGCGCTTACCAAGCCTGCCACCCACTCCGCGACTGAAAGCAACCGTGTCGGCAAACCCATGCGACGGAATATGGCAGGATGCGCAGCTCAGCGAGCGATCCGCCGACAGCATCTTGTCGAAAAACAACTTTTCACCCAGCTGAGCCTCAGTCTTCGGCGCTCCGTTAAAACTTGCCCCTTTCAACGGAATGTCAAATCCGGAAATAAAAAGACCCGTAACACCTGCCATCACCAGTACGGCTATGGACAACCATTTTTTCATGCTACAAAATTAACAGCTGATGCCTCGTTTCAAGCTGCTTTCTATCAGCGGGAAGATAAAATTGCAGGATTTCTCCAACGTTTACCCAACCACAACCGCCTTATATCGGTCTGATATTGTTGCGAAAGGGGACCTGCCGGACATGTACTTTTTAAGAAATATTTGGCAGTTTCGGTTTTTTTAACTTTTTTGCAGACATATTCATCTAAAAATCTATTCTATAGCATAGACTTCTACTTTACCAATTTACGGCAAATGGCGTGAACGTTACATTACGTTTAAACTAGTAGAAGTTATGCATTTTTCCAATCTATCTGACGCAGAACTGGTTCTTGCTTATCAGCAGGGACAGGAGCAAGCCCTTTCAACTCTTATCACTCGTCACAAAGACGCGGTGTACACCTCATTATTCATGTTGGTGAAAGACAAATACCTTGCTGAAGACCTATTTCAGGATACCTTCCTGAAGATCATCAAAACTATAAAAGAGGGTCGCTACAGCGAACAGGGCAAGTTTCTTCCCTGGGCGGTGCGTGTGGCACGCAACCTTTGTATGGACTATTTCAGGCGCACCCGCCTGCAGATCTGTGTTACCCTGCCCGATGGTCAGGATATATCTGCCTTACTGGGTACTGCCGAGCTGGCATCAGACGCCATAGAACGCCGTCAGGTACACGACAGCGTGCGCAAACTGGTAGAAGGCCTTCCGGAAGAACAACGCGAGGTTATTGTGCTGCGCATGTATGCCGACCTCAGCTTCAAAGAGATATCAGAACTCACCGGCGTAAGCATCAATACCGCACTCGGACGCATGCGATATGCGTTGATAAATATGCGTAAACTAATAGCAGACAAACAGTTAGTTTTGCGTTAGTTTTTTTTGTTATTTTGCTTTATGTCAGAATTACACCGATTCTTCTACCCCGGCGTTATGACCTCAGGCGGTGTCGTAACTCTTGAATCAGAAACCGCCAAACACATATGGCAAGTACTAAGAATGGATGAAGGTGACCGCATTACGCTCACCGACGGAAAAGGTACTGTTGCCAATGGTGAGATACAATTTGCAGAGCGCCATAAGTGCAACGTGAAGATCTCAGACACGTTTCTGGAACCCAGAGCCGGCAAACAACTGCACCTCTGCGTCGCATTCACAAAAAACAATGCGCGCAATGAATGGCTGTTGGAAAAAGCTACCGAACTGGGCGTGGGGTCAATAACCCCCATCTCAAGTTCCCGGTTTCAGAAGTCGCACATCAGGCACGACCGTTGGGAAAAAATACTGCAGTCGGCCATACTGCAGTCAAAGCAGAGTTACCTGCCCGACCTTCATCAGCTTGTTCCGATCTCTACCGCGCTCGACCGTTTCAAAAATATACCTCAGAAACTTATAGCGCACTGCCATGCAAATGCTCCCAAAAGCAAACTTTGCGATCTGTTAAAAGGATCAGAAGATGCTGTGGTCTTCATTGGTCCCGAGGGCGATTTCTCTCCCGATGAAGTAAATTTGTGCCTCAACAACGGGTACAAACCGGTATCTTTAGGGGCACAGCGTTTGCGCACCGAAACTGCCGCGATGTCTGTTGCTGCATACTTCAATATGGTATCCTGATGCGGATAAAGAATTTTTTGTTGCCTCTCGCCTTTGCCGTTTCTTCATTATCGGTCCAGGCGCAGGGATTGAAGCTTGGTCTGCTCGTTTATAACGGCGGTGGTGACTGGTATGCCAACCCTACCGCTTTAAAAAACCTCGCCTCCTTCTGTAACGAACAGCTTCACACCACGTTCGAACTTAAGGAAGGTCAGGTGGAGATCGGCAGCCCCGACCTGTTCAATTATCCTTTCGTACACATGACGGGCCATGGCCGCTGGGCTGTATCTGACGCTGAAGCCAAGAACCTGCGCAAATACCTGGAGAGTGGTGGCTTCCTGCACATTGACGATAACTATGGGATGGATCCATACGTGCGGCCGGCACTAAAGAAGGTGTTTCCCGAGCTGGAACTTGTGGAATTGCCCTTCTCCTATCCTATCTATCATCAGAAATTCAACTTCAATAACGGTATGCCAAAGATCCACGAGCATGATGAGAAACCACCCAAGGGGTATGGGCTCATTTACAAGGGTCGCCTGGTTTGTTTTTACAGCTACAGCACGGACCTTGGCGACGGTTGGGAAGACCAGGATGTGCACCACGATGCACCCGAAAAAAGACTTGCCGCTCTACAGATGGGTGCCAATCTGATTCAATATGTGTTTACACTGAATGGTGATAACGGAAAATAGATACTACTACGTTCAGCATAAAACAAGAGAGGCAACCGTTCTGGTTGCCTCTCTTGTTTTATCTATGGTTTATCATCTATTTCACTATGGTCACATCTCCCTTGATGTGTACATCCTCTCCCGTATAGCAGACAGCCTCTATGAGGTAAACATACACATCGGGTCGTGGCTCTTCACCCTTATGCGATCCGTCCCAACCATTGGCAGCATCATTCAGGTCAATGGACTCGCGCTCGAACAACAGATTGCCCCACCTGTTATATACCCTGAAGGCTTTAATGGTCTTTATCCCCATGCCCCGCGGGTAGAAGATATCATTCTGTCCGTCTCCGTTGGGCGTAAACACATTGGGAACGAATACCATACTGTTATCACAGTACAGCAATATGCGCACCGAATCTGATGCGCGGCACCCCTTGTCTGAAACGGCATCTATGTAATACGTGGTATTCATGGTCATGCTGGCCACAGGCGTCAGACATTCAGTGCAACTCAGTGTTTCGCCCGGCCACCACTTGTAGGTATCCATGTTGGTACCCGATGCCTTCAAATAGGCGACAGAGCCCGCTAAAAGCCTTTGGTCGGGGCCGGCATCCACCTTCGGTAGAGGCCATATTGTTACCGTCACCTGATTGGTGTCGGGGATACAGCTACCCAGCCTGGCTATAACCGTATATGTCGTAGTGCGGGGCGGTGATGCCAGCGGATTGTAGGCGGTACTGCTGTTGAGCCCTGTGGGTGGCATCCATAGGTAAGATGTGCCACCGGTATCAAAGAGCTGCACCGTCACCCCTTCGCACACTGCGGTATCGCCCCAGGCCTTGCTGATGGTGTGTGTGCGCAGACCCACGGTAACCGTTGCCGAATCTACACAACCATTCGCATCGGTACCGGTCACCGTATAGGTGGTAGGCACATCGGGCGTGGCAAGGGTAGGGTTGCAGGTAGTGCAACTGAGTGTGGCCGGCGGCGACCATGTATAGGTTGCTGCGCCGTAGCCACTCAGCGTTGCAGGGTCTGTAACACATACCACGGTATCGGGGCTGGCAGTCACATTGGGTGGCGGGTTAATGACGATGTTGCTGCTCAATATTCCGAAACAGCCCCATCCGTCCGTCACCTTCAGTGTAATAGGATATGTACCCGGTGTGTTAAGAATATGCGATGGTGAAGAGAGGGTGCTTGTATTGCCGTCATAGGTCCACTCCCATGTCCTGATAGTGTCCCAGAAACTGGTTGAAGAATCGACCATAGTGAATGGAATACCGATACACACCGGAGACGGGTTGGTGCTCATCTTAGGGTACACCGCATTCACCTTTATCGTGTCCAGACCGGTACTCGATGTCTGACATCCGGTATTGTCGCTCAATATCAGCTTGGGTACATAGGCTCCCGGAGTAGTGTAGATATGTACTGTAGTATCGGTATAAGTCAGACTGGTGGTTACACCATCAGAAAAGTCCCAGGTGATAAAAGGAACATTGCTGAGTGTAGCCGAGAAGTGCACCGACAAAGGCGCGCATCCCTGCGTGGGCGAATAACTAAAGGCGCCTGCATAACCAAAAATGTTCACCGGATGGATGACCGTGTCTTTACATCCATAACCATTGGTCGCTATCAACCGCACCGGATATAACCCGGACGCGATATACATATTGCTTGGCGACAGCACCAGCGATGTTCCGCCATCGCCAAAATCCCACTCATAAGATACGGCTCCCGTTGTTGTGTTGGTGAAGCTGACAAACAAAGGCGGACATACCGATACGGAATCGCTCATCGTGAATCCGGCGTCTGGATCAGCAACGGTGATCAATCCGGTAACAGTGACCACGTCAGTACAACCATGCGAGTCATATACGGTCAGTTTCACCGTATAGGTACCCGATGCCGAATAACTGTGTACCGGTGACGTTATGTTTGATGTGTCTCCGTCTCCGAAATCCCAATGCGAATACACGATCCCTCCCGTTGATGTATTGGTGAATGTGACCGGCGAGTAACGACATGGATGTGTGTTGCTTGCGGTAAATGTTGCTACCGGATCGTAAGCAGTGATGTATCCCGTACGCACCACCGTGTCTTTACATCCGATATTGTCGGTCACTATCTCCCTTACATCGAAAGTGCCGGCAGCCGTGTAGGTATGAAATGTCATAGGTGTTGTCACGGTAGAGGTGCCACCATCGCCAAACGACCATGCGTAAGAAGAAAGTGTTGTACCGGCGGCAGCTGAACTGGCATCGGAAAAAACGACATTCAGCGGCACACAACCTGACAATGGCGCACCGGTGAAATTCGGCACCGGCTTACCTACTGTAATATAGTTGGTCCGCATCACGGTATCAAAACAGCCAAGTCCGTCTTTTATGATCAACCGCACTGTATGCTGACCCGTAGAGGTGTAGAAACGGTAACCAAATTGCCCCGTCGGATACTCATATCCGCCAAGTAAAGATGTTGTGGGGTAGGGGTTATATAAGTTCCAGTGATATTCTGTAGCAGTACCCACCGTGATCACAGGAGAAAGTGTCACAGTATCATACTTACATATTGTGGTGTCATCAGCAACAAAAGAAAAGACGGGGGGCGTCAGGTCAATGACCATGGTAGCTGTGTCCCTGCACCCACTGTTGGCATTGTAGGTCGCCAGCTTCACGGTATATACTGTTGCGGCGGGATAATCGTGTAGCGGATGATCTGCCGTTGATGTAAACCCGTCTCCAAACATCCATACATGGCTGTCGTCTCCCATGGAACTGTCGGCAAACTGAACCCTTGTGCGTGGAGTACAACTCGGCACATAGGCTATAATAGACTTGGGTGAATCGACCGTTATGTAATTCGTTCTGGTAAACGGTACCCCCGGACATCCGTTAAAATAGGGCGTAAGGGTTACTGTAAAAAAACCGGGTATTGAGTATATATGGGTGGCCGCGATAGCAGTGGTGTCCCACAATGTGACACCGCCGTCACCAAAGTCCCAGTCCCACCTGTCCACTGGACCATCTGTGATCACCGGCGTGAAAATAATAGGAATATGGGCGCCATAACATACGTGCAGCGGACTGGCTGTAAATGTAGCGGCCGGCGGTTCTCCCACACGTATCTGTACCGTATCAGACACGGGACAACCATTAGATGTCATGCCCGTAACTACTACATTGTATATGCCCACCGCTGTGAATGTATGGCTTGGTGCAGGGCCCGAACCCGGACCTGAACCATCGGCAAAATTCCATGTGAACGAAGCGAAGGAATAGGGATACGGAGAATAGGTAGGGCCCGGTACACTCGTCATTGCATCGGTATGGAAGTTCACCGTCAACGGTTTGCAACCCTCCAATGGTGTGGCATCGGCAATGAAGTACAGATCGTAAATGGTAGTTGTGTGGGTGAAGGTATCCTTGCAGCCCGTTGACGGATCGATCGTGATAAGCCGAACCGTCTTTACTCCATTCGTAGTGAAGGTATGAGATACCGGACTACCCGCGCCACTTCCTGATCCGAAGTCCCATGCGAAACTTGTTCCGGGAGGAGCGCTGGCTGTGTACGTAATAGCCACCGGTGCCGGACACGGCTGTGCAGGTGTTTGCGTAATGGTAGCGGTTGGGCCGTCCACTACATGCACCACGTGGGTCACCGTCTTGGTACATGGCGGATTGCTGATGGTCAACGTCACCGTATAAACACCGGTTGATGAATAGGCGTGACTACCGTTCAGAAGGGTTGTGGTAGGACTGCCATCTCCGTAGTCCCAAGTGCGGGAAGTGTGTGGCGAACTTGTATTGGGGAAGGTCACGTAGGAGTAGCGACACACAGTATCAGCATACGTGAACTGCGCCCTGATCGTATCTACGATCACCGGACCAAGTGTGGTGGTGTCTTTGCAGCCATTGCCATCAGTAACTATCAGTCGCGGATTATAGCTGCCTACTGCCGTGTATAGGTGACTGACCGGCGACCCCGCACCAGCCCCCGTCATGTCGCCGAAATCCCAAGAGCAGGTAAGCGGTGCGGCACCTACACTCAAACTGGTGAATGTAATACTTCCCGGCGGGTTACAGATAGCAAACGGCGACCACGTAAAATTTGCTGTAGGCGGGTTATATATGTGTATGTAAGACGACCGGACCAGCGATGCTACACAGCCCGTTGCATTGGTAACAAATAAGGTAACCGTATAATAGCCGGGTGTACAATAAGAATGGGTTGCTGTTGCGCCGGTGCCTGTAGGCGAGCCGTCGCCCCAGTTCCACGAGTAGGTCATGGGGCCCGGTACACTGCCTGTGCTGGTGCTTGTAAATGTAATGGGTGTACACGGACAGACTGCTGTATCGTCGGCAGAAAAACTGACCACCGGTGGCGGATAGACCGTAACTGCCAGCGTATAGGTACTCACTGCCGAACCATTGGTCGCCGTTAGCGTCACAACATGGGTTCCCGGTGTTGTAAAACTCGTTGATGGGTCAGTGAGTGTCGAAGAACTGGACGGTCCGAACGACCACACATAGGTAGTGCCGCTTGACGGACTGGTGGTATTGGTAAAATTGACCACCAACGGCGCACACCCCGACGTGGGAGTAGCTGTGAATCCTGCTGTGAGCGCAAAAGATTGGGCACTGAAACACAGACAAAGCAATAAATAAAGAAACCGAGGGTATAATTTCATAGGTATTATAGCAATATGACACAGAACAATACACACTATTGTGTGATGCATTGTGAAAAGACGTAAAAATTTATGATTACGTTGGGAAAATTTATTATTTATTTGAACTTTCAGGCAAAATAAAAGCGATCACTTTTTACTTTATCAGTGTCACATCTCCCTTCACCAACACGGGTTTTCCCGTAGTGCACACGGCATCAACCACATACACATATACATCAGGCCTTACTGTCTCGCCCTGATAAACACCATCCCATGCATACGACTCATCGTTCACCTGGAAATTAGTTCTTTCAAACAGCAGCTCGCCCCACCGGTTGTATATCCTGAACGACTTGATAAGGTTGATACCAGTTCCTCTTGGATAAAACACGTCATTCTTGCCATCGTTATTAGGAGTAAACACATTGGGAAGGAATACCTGCCGGCCATCACAGAACAAATATATGTTCACCGAATCTGACGCATGACACCCATGTGATGACAACACATCTACCACATAGGTCGTTGATTCCAGTGCGGTGACCTCGGTCTCCTGGCAGTCCTTACAGCTCATACCCTGCGATGGGCTCCATAAGTAGGTAGCAATATTCTTGCCCGTTGCCGATAACTCCACTTTGGTGCCCGCAAGTACCTCTTGATCTTTTCCCGCATCTACAGTTGGCGCGGCAAATACCTCAACATGCACATAGTCGGTATCGGGCACACAACTGCCCAACTGCGCTATCACCGTGTAGGTTATGCTCGATGCCGGCGAGGCTATAGGGTTGGCCACGGTGGCGCTGCTCAGTCCGCCGGCCGGTATCCACAGGTATTTATGAGCACCGGAATCAAATATAGGCACCGATCCGCCCGAACAGAAGGACGTATCGCCGCCAGATATGGCAGTTGTATGCGTCCTCAGACCCACATTCACAAGGGCCGTATCCTTACACCCGTTCGCATCAGTACCTACAACCGTATAGGTTGACGAAACCACCGGAGTTGCCGGCGACGGATTGCAGGTAGGGCAGGAGAGTGTGCCCGCCGGTCCCGACCAGGCATAACTAACTGCTCCAAAGGCGGTAAGTGATGCCGCATCCGTAACGCAGACCACAGTATCGGGCAGGGTAGATATGGTTGGCGGAGGGTGTATCGTGATATCTGCCGTCAAAGTCACCACACAGCCCCACGAATTGGATACCTTCAGTGTCACCGGATAGTTGCCCGGTGTGTTCACTGCCGGATATACAGGAGAGGCAAGACTGCTGGTATCACCTGCAAAATTCCAGAACCACGCATTGGGTGGCATCCACATATATTGGGAAGAATCTACCAGGAAGAACGGCAGACCGATACACGACGACGGATATACGCCAAACTTCGCCTTCAGCTCATCTACCTTTATCGTAAACGGCCCTATACTCGAATTCTGACATCCGGTGTTATCACTCAGTATTAGCTTGGGCACATAGGCGCCCGGTATCGTGTACAAATGAGTAGCAGTATCAACGCCCGAATAGGCAACCGTACTTCCGTCTCCGAAATCCCATATAATGTTCGGTACATTGGTAATAGCGGCATTGAAACTCACCAGGAGTGGCGCGCATCCGAAAAGCGGCGTGTAAGTGAGCGAACCCGAATAGCCATAAAGATTCAGATGTCCGTTGGCCGTATCTGTGCATCCCCAACTGTCCGATACGATGAGGCGAACCGGATACAAACCGGGAGTAAGGTACATATTGGTTGGAGACACCATGGATGATATGTTACCATCGCCAAACGTCCAGTCGTTGATCGAGCCTCCCGTGCTGGTATTGGTAAACGACACCAGCAATGGCGCGCAGATCGAGAACGTATCGCTCATGGTAAATGCCGCCGATGGCTTGGTGACATTTATATAGGCGAGTTGTGTCATGGTGTCGGTGCAGCCGTTTATGTCGGTCACCACCAGTCGCACCGCAAAACTACCTGTAGTGGTGTACACATGGGTGGGCGCAGTACCTGTAGAGGTGCCGCCATCGCCAAATGTCCAGAAACAACTTACATAACCCACCGAAGTATTCGCGAAGTTGACAGGATCATTGATGCACGGGTGCACATTAGACGCCGCGAAACCGGCTGTAGGCCTGTGTACCGTGATGGTAAGCGGACCGGCAGAGTCTGTGCAGCCGATTATGTCGGCTATCCACGACCGCACCAGATATGTTCCGGCGGCGGTGTACACATGTGTTGTTGTAGGTACCCCCACTGATGCCGTACTACCATCGCCGAAGTCCCACAGAAAACTGCTCAGTGTTGCGCCCGCCACGTCAGTAGACGTATCCGTGAACAACACCGTCAATGGCCAGCACCCCGAAGGTGGTATCGCCTTGAAACCGGGTCGGGGATCACCCACTATCACATAGTTAACCTTCGTTACAGTATCCCAGCAGCCCTGCGCCGTGAACGCGGCAAGCGTCACCGTGTACAAACCGCCCACCGTGAAAGTGTCTATCATTGCCGTGTCCGTCCAATATGGTTTATGCACACCGTTCACATACCATCGTATGGTATCCGGTCGCCCTCCCGGAAACACGCCATTGAAGAACACAGTATCCCCTACGCACACTGCCGTATCATGACCATAAAAATTCATGGGCACAGTGGCCATAGAGATAATAGAATACGCCGTGTCGCGGCATCCGCTTGTGGCATTATATGTAGCCAATGTCACAGTATAGGTGCCCATGGCCGGGTAAGTATGTATCGGGTCATCAAGCGTGGACGTTGCCCCATCTCCAAACATCCATAAATGGCTGTCATCACCAAGCGACTCATCTTCAAACTGTATGGTGGTGGGCATGTGGCAAACCCTGTTGTAGCCGATCAAGGCTCTCGGCGAGTCAACCGTAATAATTGTACTCAGCGTGACCGGTGCCCCCGGGCAACCATTGAAGTAGGGAGTGACTGTTGCCGTAAAAAATCCCGGAATGGGATAGGTATACACAAGTACCGGCGAGGATGATGCCGCAAACCCGGCTCCCAACAGCCATTCATACCTCGTTACCGGCCCCGAGATAACCGTAGCGGTAAATGTGACCGGATCTCCGTAACACACATGGGTCGGCGAAATAGAAAAAGTGATGACAGGAGGAGCCCCCACCCTTATCATTAATGTGTCCGAAACCGTGCAGCCATTGGAAGTTGTGGCGGTAACAGTTGCTATATAAATACCTACTGCCGTATATACATGTGTAGGGGCACTACCTGATCCCGTTGACGATCCATCACCAAAATTCCAGCTATAGGAGGTGATGGGATAAGGATACGGGTTCGCTCCGGCAACGGTGTCCGGCCAGCGGGAGAAAAAAGACGAGTTGAAATTGACCGTCAGCGGTACACAACCCTCTATGGGACTTGCAGTTGCGTTAAAGTCGATATTATAGATAGTGTCCTTTTTTACGAACGTATCAATGCACCCGGCCGGAGTGGTCACTATCATTTTAGTGACCTTTATACCATTTGTTGTGTAGGTATGTGCGCCTGTCGGTCCGCTCCCCGTTGCGCCTCCTTCATATAACCATCCTACCGTGCTACCTGCCGGTACAGTTGACGAGTACGTTATTGTGGCCGGTGCCGGGCACGGGAATGCCGGCGAAATAGTGAAATCGGCCACCGCTGCCGGATGGATCGTGATGACATGGGTCACCACCGAAGTACACGGCCCGTTCACTATGGTGAGTGTTACCGTGTACGTGCCCGCGGCAAGATAGGCATGACTACCGTTATATGTAGTATCCGTTAAGCTGCCATCACCATAGTTCCAGGTACGCGATGTGTGTGGCCCGCTGGTGTTGGGGAAGGACACGGGTGTGCGCATGCACGCAGTAGCAGGACAAGTGAAACCTGTGGACATTGACCCTACATAAATATATGCAGGACGTGTCAGGCTGTCCTTGCAACCATACCCATCCGTCACCACCAGCTTCACAGTGTAGGTGCCGGGTGTGCTGTAGGTAGCCGTTGGTGTAGCAAGTGTAGAGGTGGGTCCGGTACCGAAATTCCATAAAAAGGACAATGGCAGCGCACCAGTAGAGGTATTGGTAAATGTCACCGTTCCCGGCGGCGTGCAGATGTTCACCGGGCTTCCCGTGAAATAAGGCGCAGGACGTGGATAGACCTGAATATATGAAACCTTGGTATAACTCCTCTGGCAACCCTGCGCGTTGGTGGCCAGCAGTGTTACGTTATAATACCCCGAAGTGCTGTAGGCATGG
The DNA here is from genome assembly GCA_016786565.1 of Flavipsychrobacter sp. Classification (GTDB taxonomy): domain Bacteria; phylum Bacteroidota; class Bacteroidia; order Chitinophagales; family Chitinophagaceae; genus Nemorincola. Next base: position 48,928 of record JAEUVY010000067.1, on the reverse strand, counting down.
CTCGGACCAGCAAGGGTGGATGTACCACCGTCACCAAAATTCCAGATGTATGTAAGCGGCCCCGGCACCCCACCCGATGTAGTGCTGGTAAATGTTACAGGCGTTCCGGGGCAGACCGTCGTATCAATTGCAATAAAATTCACAGTTGGCAACGGGTACACGGTAATGACCATCGTCTTCACGCTGGATGATGCACCGTTATATGCTGTAAGTGTTACGGTGTATGTGCCCACCGGAATGTAACTGGTGGAGGGGTTGGTACTTGGTGTAAGCGTGCCGTTACCCAGATCCCACGAATAGCTGGTAGCCCCGGTGGATGTATTAGTAAAATGTACCACCAACGGCGTGCAACCCGAATTGAAGTCGACTGTGAAATTTGCAGTGACCGCATGCGTGGCGGAATGACCAATTATGAAAAACAGGATGGTGAACAGGTGGCGCATAGGTACATATTTCAGAAATATCGGGAAGGTGTACCTATAAAATTAAATAATATCTGCGCAATTTCAGCAAACTATGCAGGCATTATTTACACATATAAATTTTAAAATTCGTTCTGTTTAACCGCGGGTTACTAATGCAGGCTATCCAAGCATCTGCTCCAGCTCTTCTTTACGCAGCATCACAAATGTCTTGCGTCCGTCCGGTGTCAGTTCCGGTTGAGAACAGGCAAATAATTCGTCTATTAGTGCCTGTTGACCTTCGGGCTGCAGCACCGCCTGTATGTTGGTCGATAATCTTCTCGCCATATTGGCCAGCAGCATATCTGTTCTCCTGCCCACGGCGTCCGGCGATTCATGTTTCAGTTGTTCCACCACCTCATCCAGCACATTCTTTTCCTCGCCGGCCTGCAATCCGGGTGGTACACCCTGCACCACAAATGAGTTCTTCCCGAAAGGTGATATATCAAATCCCATCCTCACAAGGTCGGGCAATGCTTCCTGAAGGAGCAGCGCGTCCTGTGGTGCCAGTTCATAAGACGCGGGGAACAGAATACGTTGCGATGCCGCGCTTTCATTGTTCCACTCGCGCAGCAACCGCTCATAACAGATACGCTCCTGCGCGCGCCGTATGTGTATCAGCATCATACCCGACTTCACGGTAGCAGCCAGCATATTGCCATGCACCAGCATCATACTACCCCTTCCCTTACCCTCCGTCTGCGATCCGCTGAGGATGGTTGCCTGCATCGGTGGCGTTTCCGTTTCATCAGGAACAGCCGAGGCTATGTTGGCCGCTGTGGGTGTCTGCGCTATCTCATAAAGTGCCTTCCAGTGTTTCAGACTGTCGTTGCGCTCTATGGCATGTGCCTGCCCTTTATCGCTGAATGTATTGAACAGATATCCTTTTCTGGTCTCTTCCTGTTGTTGTTCGGTAAATGGCATGCGCACCGCCGGCATCTGCTGTATCTCCGCATTCAGGGTAAAGTCAAGAGACGGAGCGATATTATACCGCGCCAGCGAGTGTTTTACCGCCGCCATCAGGTAGGTATACATCAGACGGTCATCCTCAAACTTCACCTCCTGCTTTGTCGGGTGCACATTCACATCTACTTTCGCCGGGTCTATCTCCAGAAACAACACATAGAACGGAAACGAATCTTTCTCTATCAACCCTTCATACGCCTGTATCACGGCATGGTTCAGGTAAGAATTACGGATAAACCTGCCATTGATAAAGAAGAACTGCATTCCCCTGGTACGGGTGCTGGCCTGTGGTTTGCCAACAAAACCGTTTATCTTCAATATGTCTGTTTCCTGCTCCACAGGCACCAGATTCTTCTCATAGGTATTACCCAGCAAGCCTACAATCCTCGCCTTTAGTGTGTCGCCATCCAATCGGTATTGTTCGGCGCCATTGTTCCACAACCTGAACGTGATCTGCGGATGAGCCAATGCCACCCGCGTGAATTCGTCCAGTATGTTCCTGTATTCGGTTGTATTACTTTTAAGGAAGTTGCGACGGGCGGGCACGTTATAGAACAGGTTCTTTACCATGATGGTAGTACCCGGATTGAACGCGCAAGGCTCCTGCGATTTCACCTCAGTTCCTTCAATAACGATGCGTGTCCCCGTTTCGCTGATCGCCTGCCTCGTCTTCATCTCCACCTGTGCCACCGCTGCAATAGACGCAAGCGCCTCGCCCCTGAAGCCCATAGTCCTGATCTTAAACAGATCTTCAATGTTCTTGATCTTGGATGTCGCATGACGCTCAAAACTCATACGGGCATCGGTAGGGCTCATGCCCTTGCCATTGTCCGTCACCTGTATCAGTTCCTTGCCCGCGTCCTTTATGATCAGTTGTATCTCGGTGGCCCCGGCGTCAATAGCATTTTCCAGCAATTCTTTCACAGCCGAAGCCGGGCGTTGCACCACCTCTCCCGCTGCTATCTGATTCGCAATATGCTCTGACAATAATTGTATTTCGTCTGCCACCTCTTCCTGTTTGCGTGCAAAGGTAATAGGTTGTCTTGATTGCTGTTATCGGGATTTACAGTCGCTACATGGGAAATGATTAATAATTTATTCTTATCACTTAGGCCACCATTCGCTAATTTTGCCCTCCAACACTAAAAGGATCGACCTTGAACACACTAGAGTTTATAGAAGCAGCCCTGAACGAAGACGTAGGTGCCGGAGATTATTCCACCCTTTCCTGTATTCCGCCAACTGCCCGAGGCAAGGCGATCCTCAAAATAAAGGAAGACGGTATTCTGGCCGGTGTGGCTATGGCTCAGGCCATATTTCACTACCTGGAACCGGAAGCTGCATTCACGCTCTATAAAAAAGACGGCGATGAAGTAAAGGTGGGAGAACTGGCCTTCGAGGTGACGGCAAGTGTACACACCATCCTTAAAGCCGAACGCCTGGCACTCAACTGTATGCAACGTATGAGTGGCGTGGCCACCCTTACCCGCCAATATGTTGATGCTATCAAGGAGTACCGCTCCGAGATACTGGATACCCGCAAAACCACTCCGCTCTTCCGTATGCTCGAAAAAGAAGCTGTGCGCATAGGCGGTGGGTGCAATCACCGCATGGGATTGTACGACATGGTGATGCTCAAAGACAACCATATCGATTTCTGCGGCGGCATTGAAAAAGCCATTGAAACTACCAACCAATATCTTGCTGCCAACAACCTGGACCTGAAGATAGAAGTGGAAACCCGCAACCTCGACGATGTTCGTCGTGTGCTGGCAGTGGGCAAGGTGCACCGCATCATGCTGGACAACTACACGCCAGACATGATCACTGAAGCGGTAGCGCTGATAGATGGCAAATACGAAACGGAAGCATCGGGCGGCATCACGCTGGAGAATATCCGCGCCTATGCAGCTACCGGAGTCGACTACATCTCTGTTGGTGCCATCACTCACCATGCTGTCAGCATGGACCTCAGCCTGAAAGCACAGCTCTCATGAGCCTGAAAAATATTGTTTTCATTGTCAACCCCCGATCGGGTACCGAGCGACAGAAAGAGATAGGCAATGCGGTTGCAGCCTACCTCGATCCTGCTGTGTACTCGCACGAGATACTTATTACACAATATGCCGGCCACGGCGCCGAACTGGCCCGCACTGCCGCAACCAACGGAGCACACGCGGTTATTGCAGTGGGCGGCGATGGATCGGTGAACGAGATAGCCCGCGGCCTTGATGGGACCGGCTGTATTTTGGGCATCATACCCAAGGGCTCGGGAAACGGCATTGCACGCACCCTCAAAATTCCGTTGACCGTAGCAGAAGCGGTGAAGGTGATCAACAGCGGTAACACAACAACTATTGACATCGGCTACGCCAACGACAGGCTCTTTGTGAGTAATGCCGGGGTAGCCTTCGACGCGCTGATCTCGCAAAAGTTCGCCACGAGTCACAAACGCGGCTTTCTGGTATATAGCTGGCTCGTAGCAAAACACTTGTGGCAATACGCTTCCCGCGACTACACCATCATTGCCGACGGGAAAGAACTGCATGAACGAGCATTTATGGTCAATGTAGCCAACGGAAAATACTTCGGTTATTCCTTCCGCATTGCGCCTATGGCCAGCTGTAGCGATGGCAAACTGGAACTCATCGTTGTGCGCAGCTTCCCCAAAATACTGGGTGGCCTCATTGCCATGCGGGCCATGCTCGGCGACATCACTACCAGTCGCTACGTCAGTCACCATACCTGCACATCCGTCACCATTTCGCATCCCCAACTTTCAGCAATGCAGGTGGACGGAGACGCTGTGCCGTGCAACAGCTCTGTAACCTTCAGCGTAAAACAATTGGCGCAGCGCATTCTTGTTCCTTAGTACGTATCATTGCACTATGGCGCGTCGGTGGTGGGTTACCATCCTATTATTTGTCTTGTTTTTGCCGGTCCAATCCTGCAAAAAAAAGCACCATGTTGTCAACCGGGGTTTCTATTACTGGAAGACGATCTACAACCCTACACAATTCGAAACAACCACTCTTCAAAATCTGCGGGTACAGACCATGTACATCCGCCTGTTCGATGTAGATGCAGCCAACAGCCACATATACCCGGTAGCACCGGTTCGCCTGCCCGCTTCTCCCGACTCTGCTTTCAGATACACACCCGCCATCTTCATCACACAACGCGCCCTGCTTGCGCTCACGCCGACCAACATCTCCTCTGTTGCTGCAAGTATCAGCAATATGGCGGCCGGTATCTGTGCCGGTGGCAATATCACTCCATCAGAGATCCAGATAGATTGTGACTGGACCTCCTCTACACACACTCGCTACTTTGAGTTGTTGCGCGCACTGAAAAACAACGACTTCTTCAAAGGAAAACTTCTTTCCTGCACCATCCGCATGCATCAGATCAAGTACACTACAAGCAGCGGCATCCCGCCGGTCGATAAGGGTTTGCTTATGTGCTACAACATGGGCAACATGAAAAAACCAGGCAACCACAACTCTATTCTGGAGCGGGATGTCGCAGAAAGTTACCTTTCAGGCATCGGCTCCTATCCGCTGCGTCTGGACATTGCACTGCCCATCTTCTCGTGGAGCCTTTTGTTCCATGGACAGCAATTCGGCCGCATCCTCCGCGATGTGCCCAAAGACCTGCTTGAAGGAAACCAATTGTTCCGCAAACGTAACGAACGACTATACCAATGCCTTGCCGACACTGTGTGGATGGGCTACCACCTTTCGCCCACCGATGTGATACGCGTGGAAGACTGCGACCGGCAAACACTGGAGTCGGTTGCGGCTTATACTGCAAAACGCGTTAATAACGATTCTATCAATGTTGTCTTCTTTTCATGTGATAGCATAACTTTATCTAAACATTCTTTAAATGAACTGGAAACGATTTATGATCGTTATAGGTAGTCTGGTGGTCCTTGCCGGCGGTGTACAACTCGTTATCGCCTGCGCAGGAGATGAGCCCGACATCACCACAGAACCCTCCTTCTTTATGAACTCTATCAACAACAGACCGGAATTCACTCCGTTGTTTTACGATCCGTATTCTATCTTTTACAACAACAAATTTTACACAGACACAGGCGCTGTCAACTATACGCCACGCGACGAGAATGTTCGCTCATGGAAAAGCTTGACAGGCAAAAATGTGAACGACTCAGACATTGCAGCACTGCTCTATCGTACCGACAAACAATACATACATAGGATATACGAGCATATCCGCAAAGACTATACCTTATCTGTTCCCACCAATATCACAAAGAACACCTTTACCAAATGGCTCATTAAGAACAACAAACACGAGCAGGTGCTCTATCTTGAATTCGCCAAACAATGCGAACCATACGCCCAACCGCTGGAAAGCTATTGGGACGATAAGAAGAACGAATTGGTTTCGCCTGTCAGAGACTCTGCTGCCATGCAGGAACTGGTGCACGAAGGGATAAAAAGACACGCTGCCACAACCGATGCCGACCTGCGTATGCGCTATGCCTACCAGACCATACGAATGGCATTTTATAGTCGCGAATACCCGCAAACGCTCATGCTATTCGACGAACTCATTCCTCCGGGCACCACACACTATCTTCTCGACCGTTGTATGGCGCTGAAGGCGGGCGCATTGTTCCGCACAGGTCGCAAAAACGAGGCTGCTTATCTGTATAGTCTGGTGTTCGACCGCAGCGACGAGCAAAAAACAAACGCCATGCTCAGCTATATCTGGGCCACCGGCAACAAGCCCGACAACGTACTTCAATACTGCAAAAACGATCACGAACGCGCTGTGTTGTACCTTATGTCAGGCATGCACGAGTCTACCTACCTGGGCGAGGGAAATGACTACAACTCCAGCCCCGAAAGTCCGGCTGCCCTTTTGGATCAGCGCCGTAAAGCAACGGCATCACTGTTGGCATCGCTGAGCACTGTATACAGCTACGACCCTCGCGTTCGCGGGCTCGATGTCCTCATGACAAGGAACATCATCAGACTGGAACGTTCATTTCTCAACGATCTCTACATTGCTCCCGGAAAAAGCACCGGTACAGCAACGCCAATGATAGCTTTCGCGCAAAAGGTGGCCACCGAGAACAAAGCAGGCAATAAAGCATTCTGGCTCCTTTCAGCGTCTTACCTTTCTCTGCTGGATGGTGACCTTGCCGGCTGCCACAAACTACTTGATGAAGCCGCATCGCAAAAGATGTCCTTGACGGAGAAACAGCAACACTTCCTCATCAATACGCTTCATACCATACGCAATCACAACTCCCTCAATTCCGAAGCCGAACAGGAATTGCTGCCTATGTTGCAGCAATTGGAAACCACAGCGGCAAAAGATCTTCGTTATCAAGTGTTCTTCAGTACAATAATGGGAGACATCCTCTATCAACAATACCTGCGCCAGAAAGACACCGTCAAAGCCCTGTCAGCCTACTCACGATCGCTTGCTATTTGGGGTAACACGTCAGCGTATCACTATTCAACCGGACTTGGTAGCAAAGTGGGTGAGCTGCTGATATCCATGCACCCGTCTCAGTTGAGCACACTCGTCAATTTCAATCGCCGCACAGACCGCACACCTTTCGAGAACTGGCTCGTTGCCAATACCCTGTACACCGATGGCTACGTCTACGAAATGCAGGGCACACGCTTCCTTTCCCGGCTCAACTTTGCAGCCGCCGTGTCTTCTTTCAAGAATGTAGACCAGCATACCCTCAATGGTACGTTGCTCCCCGACATGTTCGTCAGCCATCTGTCCGAATACACAACGTGGAACCGATCCGACAGTGCGGTCAATTACAACAAACTCACCTTCGCGCAACGGATGTACGAACTGGAACAAAAGCTGGAAAAAGACCCCAACGACGATCGCGCGGCATATCAATATGCCAACGGCCTCTACAGCATGAGCTTTTACGGCAAGGGAAGCCTGGCATCGCAATACTACCGCGGCTCCACTGACAGGGCAGCCTACTACATCTCACGCGATCGTAAAAAAGTTCCTGCCGCCGACATAGAATTCTACACGGTCGAAAAAGCGCAACAATACTATCTCAAAGCATACAACAACTCCACCGATCCCGAGGTCAAGGCTCGCTGCCTCTTCCTCGCAGCTAAATGCTGGCAAAAGAACTGTCCTGTTAAAGACGAGAGTGACTACTTCTCCGGAGACGAGAAAGCTTACTACCAATACTCAATGAAAAACCCCTACTTCCGTCAGCTTCGTGAAGAGTACTCGTACACATTGCTGTTCAAAAAGGCAAAGGGAACCTGCTCCTACCTTCAGGATTATTGCGACACGAGGAAGTAGTCATCGGCTGCGTGGCTGATACTAATATTCACCCGTCAGGTCGTATATCTTCTGAATGTCTTGCAACACCTTGGTGAAATTGATCTTCAGGTCTTTCAGTTCGCCGGTGTTCAGGTCAAATACCCAGCCATGTACAATGGGATACTGATTCTTAACATAACTTTTCTGCACAACTGCTGTCTTTATCACATTTATTGCCTGCTCCTGCACATTCAGTTCCACCAGTCGGTTATACCGCTCGTGTTCATCCGTTATCAGATCCAGTTCGTTCTGATGAAGCCTGTATACATCTCTTATATTCCGCAACCATGGATTGAGGATCCCCATATCATGCGGCATCATTGCTGCCTTCACACCGCCACAGTTATAATGCCCGCACACAATAATATGCTGCACATGCAGGTTTGCAACTGCATAATTGATCACAGACATTACATTGAGGTCTATGTTTGCCACCACATTGGCAATATTTCGGTGCACAAACACCTCACCCGGTTCCAGCCCCATTATCTCATTGGCGGGTACCCTACTATCCGAACATCCTATGTACAGATACTCCGGGGTCTGATCCCTGGCAAGCTTGTCAAAAAAATCTGCATCCTTTGCCTTCATCGAGGCTATCCATTTCTTGTTGTTCTCAAACAACTGCTCATATGAAGTCATGGCTGTTTCTTTGTCTCAAACTTACGCAAATATGGGCTTACCGTTAATAAACACTCCACAAACGGCACAGATACTATATTTTTGCAACCTCTAAAACTTCATACGGTATGAAACTGGTTACCTTTTCTGATAATGGCCGCGAGCAATTGGGCATCCTTGTCAACAACAACATTTATGCAACAACTGCCGTCAACTCCGCTTTTCCGGCAACAATGACCGATCTGTTGCAGAACTGGGAGCAACACATCGACGCGCTGAAAGGTGCAGACAACGATATCAAGAAAGGCAATTTTTCCATTCCGTCAGTACCGTTTGCGTCAGCACACATTCTTGCGCCAGTTCCGCGCCCTTCCTCTTGCCGCGATGGTTACGCCTTCCGTCAGCACGTGGCTGCTGCCCGCCGCAATCGCAAGGTCGATATGATCGCCGAATTCGACCAGTACCCTATTTTCTATTTTACCAATCACAATGCCATTCAGGGTCCCGGCCCCATTCCAGTTATGCCCGATCATTTCAAAAAGCTCGATTTCGAACTCGAAGCCGCAATAGTCGTGTGCAAAAAAGGTCGCAACATCAAGGCCTCGGAAGCCGATAGCTACATCGGTGGTTACATGATCATGAACGACATGAGCGCGCGTACCCTGCAAATGGAGGAAATGCTGCTCAATCTCGGACCGGCCAAGGGCAAGGATTTCAGCACGGTCATCGGACCTATGCTCGTTACCCCCGACGAACTGGAATCTTTCAAAGTTCCCGCTCGCCCCGGCCACACCGGCAACAACTACAACCTCAAAATGACCTGCAAGGTCAACGGTATTCAGGTAAGCGAAGGCAACATGGGCGACATGGACTGGACTTTTGCTGAGATCCTCGAACGTTGCGCTTATGGTGTCGACATATTACCCGGCGATGTTATCGGTAGCGGCACTGTTGGTACCGGCTGCTTTCTGGAGCTGAACGGAACCGGAAAATTGCACGATCCGAACTATAAAGAACAGTGGTTACAGGACGGAGATGTAGTTGAGATGGAGATCGACGGACTCGGTCACCTCTCCAATACCATCGTTGCCGAAAAAACTGACTGGAGCATCCTGGCCGAAAAGAAACTGGGTTAGTCTTATTTCATAGCCATTTCGGGGCCAAACTGGTCCATCCAGTCGTTGTGTTTCAACACTACTGAGTGTCCGTTTATCATATCTATCGCGCCACCTGTCACTGGTGTGGTAGCTGTGGTAGACGGGCGGTCCACATTGTCTATCAGTATCACCGGCACATTCTTTATAGCCGAGAACATTGCCGCGGCACGTACCGCTGTTTCTATGGCTATGTCATACTTGCCGGTTGCTTTTGCCAATGCGCCCGATTCTGTACTCAATATTGTTGGTTTCACAACCTGCTTTGCGGCAAACGCTGTAGCTGTATTTCTGGTAGCTGTGCCGCTCACTTTGTGCTTCTGTGCGGCTGCATATACGTACTTCATTGTTACCGACTTTGATGCATGCGGCATTCTTGCGTCAGCCCCGGCTATCCTATGTACCGGCACGCGCGATATGGCCATCAGCCTCTTTTTTATGTCTTTCGATGGTCGCTCTGCTTTGGCAACTTTTCGCGTATTCTTCTTCTTTTCAAGCATTGCCACTTTCTCGGGCGCCCCCTTTATGCCCCCGAACAGGAAGGCCATATCATTTGAAAGCTGCTCATTATTACGCATGTGTGCCGCTACAGAAAAATAGATGTTCTGCTTCTTCTTCCTGGTTGCTATGGCTGTGTACACCACCTTTTTAGGCGCAGCAACACTCACTTGTGGCGTTACAGTCTGAATGGTATTGAACCTGCGCGATGACTCATGTGCCAGGATCGCGGGGCGCACCACCGGAATGGTCATTTTGGTTGCTACCACCCTTGGCGTTGCGGCAACAGGATTCGCAATATGTTTTTTGGTCAGCCTCCAGTCCAGCACATAGGCGTGCGCATTGGTCACTGCTTTCCGCTCATACCTGAAATGGTGCGTCTTTATGGTAGCTGCTACAGGACGCACAGCCTCACTTTTCAGGGCACAGGGTTCTGTTTTGGCAACACTTTTCGATTTCACCACCACCGGTATCCCCGACACCCGCGCCGTCATATGTACAAACGCCTTTGCCTGGATAGATGTGAAAAACAGTATTGCGATGAGTATGCGGATTATTTTGAAATTTTTCATAACTAATATTTTTTGAGTGAATTTGTTATAATTATTATTGTTTCTATGGGCTTCTTTGCAGAAGCTGCACGGTTCATTTCACTTCAATTCTTCATTTCCATAGGCCAAATATTTATAGACCAATAAATAAGTAATCACCCATTAATTAATTGTCGTTCATGTAAGGCACTTTTTGTTATCCGCTTCCGCGATCAGTTTGCGCTATTCCAATACAGAAGATCGGGACCATCTGCGCACTTGCTATTACAATCAATATGCCAACATCACAAATCATTGATTTACAATTATTTGCGAGATTACTCACAAAACACAATTCCATCCTTTGGAAAATATTTCCATTGTTCGGAGCAATTCCTCTGTCCATTTTCCGGAAAAGCTGACCTATCCTTTCATCTGTTTGGTGGTGTCGTAGCACTACACTTATCTTTACAAGGTCATTCTGCTTTTTCCGAAAACGAGATGACCGCAAAACACATAACCATATGAACTATACGATAGGCGTTATCGGTTCGGGTGCCATGGGCTCAGGTATAGCCCAGGTGGCAGCTATGGCCGGCCATCAGGTAATTATATATGACAACAATGCCGCCGCATTAGAGAAGTCAAGGGTAAATCTGGCCGCTACACTCCAAAAACTGGAAGAAAAAGGTAAGATCTCCTCGGCTGAAGCATTGCTGGCACAGTTCACTTTTGCCTCCGAGCTTTCCGCTTTCGCTACCTGTGGCCTCATCATAGAGGCAATTGTAGAAAAGCTGGAGATCAAAAAGACTGTATTCGCAGAGGTGGAGAAAGTGGTGTCAGATGAATGTATTCTGGCAAGTAATACATCTTCATTATCAATTACTTCTATTGCTGCGGCCTGCCGTTTGCCTTGGCGCGTTCTCGGTTTGCACTTCTTCAACCCTGCTCCGCTCATGGCATTGGTCGAGGTGATACCGGCCATCCAGACCGCCGCGCACCTTATTCCATTGGCTACCGATCTGATGAAAAAATGGGGCAAAATGCCGGTGATAGCCAAAGACACACCCGGTTTCATAGTAAACAGGGTTGCCCGTCCATTCTATGGAGAGGCGATAAGGATATATGAAGAGGGAATTGCAGATATCGCCACCATCGACTGGGCAATGACCGAAGTGGGTGGGTTCCGTATGGGTCCCTTCACACTTACCGACTATATCGGTCACGATGTGAACTATGTGGTTACAGAAACCGTGTTCCAGTCCTTTTTCTTCGATCCGCGCTACAAACCTTCATTTTCTCAGAAACGCCTGCTCGAAGCCGGTTGGCTGGGCCGAAAGTCCGGCCGCGGTTTTTACGACTACTCCGTCGGTGCCCCTACGCCCGAACCTGTTAAAGACATGGACCTCGCCCGCAAGATCGTAGACAGGGTTGTAGCCATGCTCATCAACGAGGCTGTCGATGCCCTGCATCTGGGTGTGGCATCTGCCGCCGATCTCGAGACCGCAATGACACGCGGGGTCAACTATCCAAAGGGTCTGTTGGCCTGGTGCGACGAGTGGACAGCCGCAAAATGCCTCGCCATTCTCGACGATCTGTATGCCGTTTATCACGAAGACAGATACCGTGCCAGCGCATTATTACGGAAACAAGCTATGGAAAATAAAAATTTTGTTTAATTTTCGGAGATGAAACCAATACTTCTGGCCCTTTTATTGTCTTTTTCAGCAGCAGGGGGCTATGCCCAGAAGAATACCATATTCGGTGTGTTTGCCGGTGGTGGGGTGGCTACAACCAACAATTACGATGTAGCCCTTTCCGGTGGCATCGACTATGCAAAAGGACTCAATCTGCGCTCCTTTGTTGGCGTGGAGGTGTTCTACCAGCAGTTCTCTTTGTTGTACGATAACGAGATCAATTCCCAGAAACACGCTACCGGTTCAGAAGGTGAGATCATCATGCACAAAACTGCATATGCGTTCATCGCTCCTAAGTTCCGTTTCTGCCTCGGCCGCCGTCAGAACAATCACTTCTACATGAGTGCCGGTATTGGTATGAACATGGGCGGATATGACTCCCTGCGCAGGTTTCAGACGATCTCCACTCCTTCAGGCATGGTGCGCCTGGACACCACTCTCGATAAGTCTAAGAATATCAACAGTATGTTGCTCCGCATAGGTGTTGGTGCCACACAATACCTTTCCATGGGTCGTCATTGGCGCTTCACCTTCACCGAAGATTTTGGCTTTCTTCCGGGTAGCCTCACCAAAACAAGCAACTTCGAAGATGTTACCCGTAGCGCTTACAGCGTAGGCAAACTCAACCCTACCTACGTGTCCATCCGCATCGGCATCGCACACACCAAACTACCGTAGCAACACACGGCAACTCAGGTACCTATGAAAAGAAACCTTCTTACTGCGGTCTTCTGTTGCTTCAGTATTTTATCCTTCGGTCAGGGCATGTTCGGCGCACAGGCCGGTCTTGGTTTCACCAGTGGCGACTTCTCATCAAAGCTCACGCCATCTGTAGAGGGCTATTACCTCCACAAGATCATACCACACTTGTATGCAGGCGCCGGACTGTTGTTCCAGCGCCACTCCATTTCAAAAGACCTCAATACCGGCAGCGCACTCACGTATGGCGACGTGATCAACATCTCCACCAAAAGCTCCTATCTGTTCTTTTCTCCGAAAGTTGATGTAGGCATAGACTACCGTCAATATTTTCATGTCCATGCATCATTGGGCATAGGCGTGTCAATGGGTGGGCAGCAGGTCTCGCAGACCCATTCCCCCATTTGGACGCCCCCCGGCGGACCACCTTTCGGTGCCGATACAATAGGGGTCAACACCTCCTACAATATTCCCTCCTCACTCACCCGCATCGGATTCGGTATCTCTGAGCGCATTCCTACCGGTCGCTACTGGAACATTATGCTGTCTCAGGAATTCGGCACCATGCCCGGTGGCCTCAGCAAAGGCACTACACCCATGGCTGCTTCTTATTTCTGCTTCACTGTCGGCATCATGCACAAGTATCCCATGGTTTTTGTGGAATATTAGCGGGTACTCATATATACTTTCCTTTTTTCTGCTGCTTTTTGGCTTTCTACCCACTACTTTCTACTTTTGTTCACTTCTTAAATAACTGAATGAGTACACTTTCCATTGTCATACCTGCCTACAACGAAGGGCCTACCATCCACCGCATATTAAACAAGGTGAAGGATGTAGTGCTGCTCAACAATATGCAGAAAGAGGTCATTATAGTAAATGACTGTTCCCGCGACAATACAGAGGAAGCGATACTCGCCTACAAAGCAGCCAACCCCGATCTGCCTATTTCCTATTACAAACACGAGGTCAATCAGGGAAAAGGTGCCGCACTCCATACCGGTATCGAAAAAGCCACCGGAGATTATGTGGTTATACAAGATGCCGATCTCGAATATGACCCGGAAGAATACAATGTACTGCTCAAACCTATGATCAGTGGCTTTGCCGATGTGGTTTACGGCTCCCGGTTCATGGGCGGAAAACCGCACCGCATTCTTTTCTTCTGGCACTCCATCGGCAACCGATGGCTCACTATGGCGTCCAACATGTTCACCAATCTGAACCTTACAGATATGGAAACATGCTATAAAATGTTCCGCCGCGATATCATTCAGGGTATCAAACTGAAGGAAAAACGCTTCGGTTTCGAACCCGAGGTTACCGCCAAGATCTCCCGCATCCCAAAGATCCGTATCTATGAGGTAGGTATCTCCTATTATGGCCGCACCTACGAAGAAGGCAAAAAGATAGGCATGAAAGATGCCTTCAGGGCCCTCTATTGTATCATCAAATACAACATTTTCAAGTAACAAAGACATTCGGAGGGGTCCACCCTGTCTCGCAACAGATTTATTTCTAACGCCAAAACTGGTGTTTTGAAATTAAAACCCATATCTTTGCGCAAAATTTCGAAACGGTAATGAGTTTCAAACGTCTCTTTCCCTTATTGATACTGGCTTTCGGCCTGTTGGGCTTCACAAATTCCACTTTCGCTCAGGAAGCGGAAAATCATGAGATTGCCCACGTTGAAGGCGCTGAAGGTGGTCACGAAGAAAAAAAAGGTATAAATATAACAGAACTGGTTTTCGGCCACGTTTCAGATTCTCACGAATGGCACCTTTTCAGCCTCGAGGGAGAACATGGACATGAGACCGAGGTGGCTTTGCCGCTGCCGGTTATCGTTTACCGTCCGGGAAAAGGTCTTTCTGTATTCTCATATAGCAAATTCCACGGTGGCTGGTACCTCGACGAGGCCGGCAATCATATCAGCAATACTTCTTATGATGGCCTTTATGTTGAAAAGAACATGAAGGAAAAGATCAAGTCTGAAGACGGTTCTCCGGTTTACGACTTCTCTATCACTAAGAACGTTCTGTCCATGATGTTCAGCGTTGTTATCATCCTCATGCTGATGACTTCTGCCGCCAAGAAATACAAAAAAGGTGTTATTGAAGCCCCTAAAGGTTTCCAGAACGCACTGGAAGTTGCCATCATCTTCATCCGCGACGAAGTGGCCAAGCCCAACCTCGGCAAAGGATTCGCAAAGTTCATGCCTATGCTGCTCACCATATTCTTCTTTATATGGGTGAACAACCTGTTGGGTCTGCTTCCGGGCGGAGCCAACCTTACCGGCAATGTTGCGGTTACCTTCTGCCTGGCAATGATCTCTTTCGTTGTTATGATCATCAGGGCAAATTCACACTTCTGGGGTCACCTGCTCAATCCTCCGGGCGTACCTACAGGTGTTAAGTTCCTGCTGGTACCTATCGAGGTTATCTCTTTGTTCATCAAGCCGGTGGCATTGACCATACGTCTTTTCGCAAATATTCTTGCTGGTCACATCGTTATACTTTGTGTTATATCAATGATATTTATCTTTGGTGCGCTTAGCAAGGGTGCAGGTATCGGTTTCGTACCGGTATCACTCGCCTTCTCTTTGTTCATGTTCATGCTGGAATTGCTGGTAGCAGCCATTCAGGCGTTCATCTTCACCAACCTCACCGCGGTATTCCTCGGTCAGGCTATCGAAGAAGGACACGAGCATCACGATGAGGCACATGCTCCTCACCACTAATATGGTGACCGGTAGCAAAAATGAGGAGGTGAGAGTTGAGAAGTGTTTAAATAAATGAAAGATTACGTTCCGAAAGGAATGATATATAAAGAGTGTTTTTTTTAATCAAAAACCATAGTAACATGTCAGTTTTAATGAACACAATTATGTTAGCCGGTGACCTGGCTAAAGCTGGTGGCGCTGTCGGCGCTGGTATCGCTGCACTCGCTGCAGGTATTGGTATTGGCCAGATCGGTAAAGGTGCGGTAGAATCTATCGCTCGTCAGCCGGAAGCTGCAGGTGACATCCGTGCAAACATGATCCTGACTGCTGCGTTCGTGGAAGGTGTTGCGCTGTTTGCGGTTATCGCAGGCATCCTCGCTATCTTCGTATAGTAGTCGGCCAAAGAAAATATAACTGCATCCAACGCACAGGGCAGAGGATGCAGTTATTTTAAATCAAAAATCTTTAATCAAAATAAAACGGCTGCCTCGCTTGTGCTATGTATGCCGGTTACCTTTTTAACCATTTAACTCAATAAAAAATGGATCTGCTGACCCCGGAACTCGGTTTATTCTTCTGGACACTCGTAGCGTTTATCGCTATTTTCCTTATCCTTCGCAAATTTGCATGGGGGCCTATCCTGAGCTCTCTCAGCGAACGCGAGAAAGGTATCGCCGATTCTATCGCTACAGCTCAGAACGTAAAAGCTGAAATGGCGCAAATGAAGGCTGAGAACGAAAAACTCATGGCGCAGGCTCGCGAAGAGCGCAGCACTATGCTGAAAGAAGCTAAAGAAATTAAAGATCGCATGATCAACGAGGCTAAGGAACAAGCCAAGAACGAAGCCAACAAGATCATTGCTGACGCTCAGGTTCAGATACAGCAGCAAAAGAATGCAGCGCTCACTGAAGTGAAGAACGAAATAGGCAACCTCGCAGTTGAAGTTGCTGGTAAGATCCTCCGTCAGGAACTCGCAGCATCAAAAGGCCAGGAAGCTTACATGCAGCTGTTGTCTGAAGACATTAAATTGAACTAATACTTCTTTGCCCTCCTGCAGCAACATTGCCGGAGGGTAGGAAAACGATAAAACATAAACAATGCACAATCCCCGTCTTGCGTCGCGCTATGCGAAATCAATACTGGACCTCGCTGTTGAAAAGAACAGTCTCGAGGCCGTACTAAACGACATGCGCACGCTGCACCAGGTATGCACGATCAGCCCAGAGTTTACGCTGATGCTTGAAAGCCCCGTAGTGAAAGGCGACAAGAAATTGTCCGTCCTCTTTGCTGTGCTCAAAAGCCAGAACCTCAACGAACTTTCCAAAGGCTTCATTACGCTGTTGGTTGCCAAAGGACGCGAACGGAATCTCCCCGAGATCGCTGAAGCGTTCATTGATCAGTACAACATCCTGAAAAACATTCGCACAGTTAAGCTTACAACAGCAGCACCAGTAAGCGATGCGGTTAAGAGCAGCATTGTTGCCAAAGTTGCTACCTACATGCCGAACGATACTATGAATCTGCAGACTTCTGTCGATTCAAGCCTCATCGGTGGTTTCGTTCTCGAAGTGGGCGACAGACTTTTCGATAGCAGCGTAAAGAAAAAACTCAACGAAATACGGTCACGTATCATTGACCACACTTACGAAACAAAAATGTAACGACGTGCAGACTGTCGAAAGACAGACTGCTGTAAATAAAGAAATTATACTTTTAAACTTTTGAATCTTTAGTATATGGTTGATATCAAACCGGATGAAATATCGGCGATCTTACGCCAGCAACTGGCCCAGGTAGACGGTGGCGCCAGCCTTGAAGAAGTAGGTACCGTATTGCAGATAGGCGACGGTATCGCCCGCGTGTATGGCCTCACAGGCGTACGTCAGGGTGAACTTGTTGAGTTCTCGAACGGCGTTAAAGCTATCGCCCTCAACCTTGAGGAAGACAACGTGGGTGTCGTACTCATGGGTGAATACAAAGGCATCCGCGAAGGCGACAAAGTGCGCCGCACCAACAAGATCGCATCTATCAAAGTAGGCGACGGTATGGTGGGCCGCGTTGTGAACACACTCGGTGAACCTATCGATGGCAAAGGACCTATATCAAGCGAACTGTATGAAATGCCACTCGAGCGTAAAGCTCCGGGCGTTATCTACCGCGAGCCGGTTAAAGAACCACTGCAGACAGGTATCAAGGCTATCGACGCCATGATCCCTATCGGTCGTGGTCAGCGTGAGCTCGTGATCGGTGACCGTCAGACAGGTAAAACTGCCATCTGTATCGACACCATCATCAACCAGAAAGAATTCCATGCTGCAGGCAAGCCTGTTTACTGTATCTACGTAGCTATCGGACAGAAAGCATCTACAGTTGCAGGTGTGATGAAGACGCTCGAAGACAACGGCGCAATGGCTTACACTACCATAGTTGCGGCTTCTGCTTCTGATCCTGCTCCACTTCAGTTCTACGCTCCGTTCGCAGGTGCCGCTATCGGCGAGTACTTCCGCGATACAGGCCGTCCGGCACTGGTTATCTATGATGACCTTTCTAAGCAGGCGGTGGCTTACCGTGAGGTGTCTCTGCTGCTTCGCCGCCCTCCGGGACGTGAAGCATACCCTGGTGACGTATTCTACCTCCATAGCCGTCTCCTCGAGCGTGCTGCCAAGGTGATCGCCAACGACGACGTTGCCAGCAAAATGAACGATCTTCCTGAAAGCATTAAGCACCTCGTGAAAGGTGGTGGTTCTCTTACCGCTCTTCCTATCATCGAAACTCAGGCAGGTGACGTATCGGCATATATCCCGACAAACGTGATCTCGATCACCGATGGTCAGATATTCCTCGAATCAAACCTCTTCAACGCCGGTATCCGTCCGGCCATCAACGTGGGTATCTCTGTGAGCCGCGTGGGTGGTAACGCGCAGATCAAATCCATGAAGAAAGTAGCAGGTACCCTGAAACTTGACCAGGCCCTCTACCGCGAGATGGAAGCGTTCTCTAAATTCGGTGGTGACCTCGATGCTGCTACCAAGAACGTAATCGACAAGGGTAGCCGTAACGTGGAGATCCTGAAACAGGCTCAGTTCAACCCATATTCAGTAGAGAAGCAGGTTGCTATCATCTACCTGGGTACAAACAACCTCATCCGCGAGGTTCCTGTAAAGAATGTTCGCGCATTCGAAGAAATGTTCCTGCAGCAGATGGAACTGAAGCACTCAGACGTTCTGAAAGAGTTCAAGAAAGGAAACCTGCCTGAAGATGGTATCGCCAAACTGGTGAAACTGGCTCAGGACCTCATTCCTCAGTTCAAGAACTAATCATTTTACACACATACACAAAGCCCCCGGTCATTATCGGGGGCTTTGTATTTTCAGCCTGCGTAGCTACGCAAAACAGCCATAAATCATTACTTTTACAACCCTAATTAAGCTCAATGAGTACTGAAAGGAAACGCCCGGTAAGGGTATTGGTTGCCAAAGTGGGTCTGGATGGCCACGACCGCGGCGCAAAAGTTATCGCAACGGCACTTCGCGATGCGGGTATGGAAGTGATCTATACAGGTCTGCGCCAAACTCCCGAAATGGTTGTGAACACTGCCTTGCAGGAAGACGTAGACGCGCTGGGCATCAGCATTCTCAGCGGCGCCCACATGACGGTATTCCCGCGTGTCATGCAGCTCATGAAAGAAAAGGGCCTCAACAATGTTCTGCTTACGGGTGGTGGTATCATCCCCGATGAGGACATGAAGCAGCTCAAAGAAATGGGCGTTGGCGATCTTTTCCCTCCGGGCACATCTACAGTAGATATCGCAGCATATATAAACAACTGGGTATCAGAACACAGAAAAGAACTATTATAAACATTCAACATCCATAAAGATGTACAACACTATACTTACAGAGCTCGAGAACGGTACGCTCATTATCACGATCAACCGCCCCGACAAAATGAACGCGCTCAACCGCGATGTGGTAGACGACCTCGGAAAAGCGCTTGACGAAGTGTACACTAACCCTGAGATTCGTTCTGCTATCATCACAGGCTCGGGCGAAAAAGCGTTTGTTGCCGGTGCCGATATCAGCGAATTCACGTCCATCGGCCCCGATGGTGGAGAGGCTATCGCCAAACGCGGCCGCGAACTCGTTTTCGATAAGATAGAGAATTGCCCCAAACCCATCATAGCGGCAGTCAATGGCTTCTCGCTGGGTGGTGGTTGCGAGCTGGCAATGGCATGCCACTTCCGCATTGCTTCATCAAATGCCAAATTCGGCCAGCCGGAGGTTAATTTAGGCCTCATTCCTGGCTATGGTGGCACACAACGCCTCACCCGCCTCGTGGGCAAGGGAAGAGCTATGGAAATGCTGCTTACTGCCGACATGATAGGTGCCGACGACGCAAAGGCCGCCGGACTGGTGAACCACGTAGTGGCCCCTGCCGATCTGCTCGCTAAAGCCAAAGAAATACTCCAGAAGATACACACCAAATCACCGTTGCCGGTAGCCGCCATCATTGCCTGTGTCAATGAATGTGCCGATGGCGACCACCACGGATTCGACAAGGAGATCAAGCGCTTCGGACAGTGTTTTGCAACTGAGGATATGAAAGAAGGAACATCTGCTTTTCTTGAAAAAAGAAAACCTGTGTTTAAAGGAAAATAATTTATATCTTCAACCTTTAAAATCATCTATAAATGCAGGCTAAGGTTATCCGTCTTTTATCGGTACTATGCGTTGCGGTAGTTATGAGTATTCCCGCTACAGCGCAAAAATTCAGGCCGTCTCGCGTATACATCGAACCCGATGGCTGGTCTATCGGTACCAACATTGGTAAGACTGATATGTGGGGAGATGTGGGCACAAAAGGTCCTATCGATCACTATACCAACAGCAAGTATTTCGACAAAGTTTCCATGATGGGAGGCCTGTTCGGCCGGTACTCATTCCACCCGAGCTTCGCTACCCGTTTCCAGCTCAATTTCGGTAGTCTGTACGCCACAGACGAATGGAACTACGATGGTGTAAAAGGCAAGAACCTGCTGGAAGGAAAAGACTACGTTCAGCGCTACCTGCGAGCGCAGAACGCGAAAGCTATCGTTATAGAGGCATCTGCAATGTTCGAATACACTCCGCGCCGCTTCAACCTGCGTGGTAAAGCATACAAACGCCGCCAGCCATACCTGGCTGCTGGTCTTGCTGTGTTCCATTACACGCCATATAGTACCGTTGGCAAAAGCCCAACATGGGTGAAGACCTACGATCTTTCTCTTGAAGGACAAGGCTGGGAAGGCGGTTCTTATCCTAAAAAGAACTCTCGCTGGCAGCCTGCAATTCCACTTGCGTTCGGCTACCGTTGGGATCTGGGCGATCACCTGAACCTCGGCATCGAATACATGTACCGCATGACCATGTTCGACTATCTGGACGGTGTTAGCGGCAAGTATGTAAGCGCGTTCGAGTTCAACCAGAATCTTGGTCCTAAAGAAGCGGCAACAGCAATTCAGGTTGCCGATAAAACGCCTTACTACAACAATTCCTTGTCCAACAAACCGGGCTCTTTGCGCGGCAATCCGGGAAACAACGATGGTTACTCAACGTTCACCATCACTTTCTCTTACAAGGTTCCATCAAGAAACCGCATCTGGTGGCAGCCAAAACAGTTCTGATCCGGCGCGTAAGCAACCGGATACAGTCTGATCTAAGCAGTTATCTATAGTATGCTTTGCGTTATACCCGTGCGCGCCACGGTATTTCGCCGGCATTATTGATGTGGCTGATGTAGCGCGATAAAACAAAAAGGAAGTCCGACAAACGGTTCAGATATTGCAGCACTATTGGTGGTATCTCCTCGTTCTGTTCCTGCATAGCCACACAAATGCGTTCTGCTCTGCGGCACACACAACGCGCCACGTGACAGGTTGACGATGCCAGATTTCCGCCCGGCAATATAAACGAGCGCATTTCCGGCAGCACTTCATTCATGCTATCGATCTGCTGTTCCAGCCAAGTTACGTCGGCATCATGCAGGTCTGGCAGTTTCATCTTTACCTCTTTCCCCGGGTCCGTTGCCAATACCGAACCTACAGTGAATAAACGGTCCTGTATCTCACGCAGCCATTCGCTTATCTTTTCATTGCCGGCCATGTCGTTTACCATACCTATGTACGAGTTCAATTCGTCCACAGTACCATAGCTTTCTATCCTTATGTGGCTCTTCGGCACACGCACACCGCCTATGAGGCTCGTGCCTCCCTTGTCTCCTGTCTTTGTGTATATCCTGAACACTGCTTTTTGTTTTATTTGTCTGAAGATCAAGCCTGTACCGCCTGCTTATTTTTTCTGATGTCTGTCTCCACAACGCCGTCCCTTATCCTCACTACTCGTTGTGTATAGTTAGCAATATCTTCTTCGTGGGTCACCAGTATGACCGTGTTCCCATGGCTATGTATGTCGCCGAACAATTCCATGATCTCGACCGATGTTCTTGTGTCCAGATTACCCGTCGGTTCATCGGCCAGCAATATGGATGGATTATTGATCAGCGCCCTGGCAATAGCCACACGCTGGCTCTGTCCGCCCGATAGTTCATTGGGCTTGTGGTGCGCGCGCTCACTCAGTCCCACTTTATCCAGCATGGCCCGCGCACGCTCTTCGCGCTCCTTGCGCGATGCACCCGAATAAATAAGCGGCAACGCTACATTCTCCCATGCGGTCAGGCGCGGCAACAGATTGAACTGTTGAAACACAAAGCCTATCTCCACATTGCGCACATCGGCCAGTTGGTCGTCCTGCATATTACTTACATCCTTACCGTTAAGTATATACTGTCCACCGGACGGGGTATCAAGGCACCCCAGAATGTTCATCAATGTAGATTTCCCCGAACCCGATGGCCCCATCAGCGCTACATACTCATTCTGCATTATCAGCAACGATATCCCCTTCAGTACTTGCAGCTCCTGCTTTCCCATGAAATAACTCTTGCGTATATCGTTCAGCCTGATTACTTCTTTCATCGGTCACGGCACATTAGCTCCGCTTAATTTCAAAAATACGCATAATTTCACCCTCATAATGATTTGCTTCCCAAATTGTAAGATCAACCTCGGACTGTTCGTCACCGCCAAACGTGCCGACGGTTACCATGATCTTGAAACTGTTTTTTTCCCTGTTTCAGACAATCTATCGGTTGCTGCGCCTTATCAGCGTGTCCTGCACGATGTACTTGAAGTTGTGCCATCAAACACTGCGTCACAAATGCATCTCAGCGGCCTGCCGGTTCAGGGCGATACCAACAGTAATCTTGTGTGGAAAGCATACCAATTGCTGAACGATGCCTACCCGGGAAAGATACCCCCAATAGATATATACCTGCACAAGGTTATCCTTATGGGTGCCGGTCTGGGTGGTGGCTCATCAAACGGAGCATGGATGTTGCGCATCCTCAACGACATGTTCTCTCTGCAATGCACGCAGGAACAACTTGCAGCATTCGCATTGCAGCTCGGTTCCGATTGTCCGTTCTTCATCTACAATACACCTCAGTTCGCTACAGGCCGTGGTGAAAAAATGTCACCGGTTGCGCTCTCGCTCGACAACTATGAGGTACGGGTCATTTGCCCCGGCATTCATGTATCCACCCGCGATGCATTCTCTAAGATCACACCAAGGCCTGCACCTTTCGATCTCCGGGCCATTGCCAACCTGCCTGTCTCAGAATGGAAGCACCACATCAGCAACGACTTTGAACAAACAGTTTTCCCCATACATCCGCAACTGGCCGAGGTGAAAAAGAAACTGTACGACGAAGGCGCGCTATATGCCTCTATGAGCGGCACGGGATCGGCTGTTTACGGTATTTTCAGGTCATTACAATAATTTATATCTCGCCAAAACTACCTTTTCTACCCCACTTTTGGCGAGTTATACTTTCTTTATATTTCGCCACAACTACCACTTTTTTCGTATTTTTGGCGGAATATAATATCCCATAATATGGAAGTGTTGGCAGGAAGGCATGAAGAAAAGTTACTTCTGCAAAAGATCTTGGGCTCCGGCGAACCCGAACTGGTTGTCGTTTATGGCCGCCGCAGGGTCGGCAAAACGTATCTCGTTCGGCATGTGTTTGCAAAGCAGCTTGCCTTTGAGGTTTCCGGCATGCACAACGCCACGCTGAAACAGCAGCTCCTCAATTTCAGCATGGCACTATCAGGCAAAAGAAACAAACTAAAATTGGCTCCCCCCGAAAACTGGATGGAAGCCTTCGAACAACTTATTGCCCACCTTTCACCCATTATCAGGAAACAACGGAAAGTCATCTTCTTCGATGAGTTCCCCTGGCTCTGCTCACCCCGCTCAGGCTTCATGCAAGCTTTCGAACATTTCTGGAATACCTGGGCCTCGCGTCAGAAAAACCTACTGGTGGTTATATGCGGGTCTTCCGCCGCGTGGATGATTCAAAAGGTCATCAACAACAAAGGCGGCCTTCACAACAGGGTCACACGCAGCATACGGCTACAACCATTCTCACTCAGCGAGACCGAAGAATTCCTCAGAGCAAGAAAAATCAACCTCGACAGGTATCAGATACTGCAGTTATACATGGTAATGGGTGGTGTTCCGCAATACCTCAAAGAGGTGGAAAAAGGCGAAAGTGCCGCACTGGCCATAGACCGTACCTGCTTCACAAAAGATGGCCTGCTGCACAACGAATTCAGAAATCTTTTCCTGTCATTGTTTGGAGAAGCTACGGCACACATAAACATCATCAGAGCGCTGGCAGCACACGGCTCAGGCCTCGACCGCACTGACATTATCAGGACATGCAAACTAACCTCCGGCGGCGGCACCTCGCTCATTCTCGATGAGCTTACCCAGTCGGGCTTTATCACACCCTACATCCCGTTTGGCAAAACCGCTAAAGACTATCTGTACAAGCTTACCGATGAATACTCCCGCTTTTACATGAAATTCATAGACAACAACCGCATCTCAGGTGCCGGTTCCTGGATCCGCTTTTCCACCGGGCAGTCGTGGAAAAGCTGGAGCGGCTTTGCATTTGAAAGCATCTGCATGAAACACACACAACAACTGAAAAACGCGCTCAGTATCGGTGGCGTCTATAGCGAAACTTCGGTCTGGCAAAGTAAAACCTCCGAAAAAAAAGCCGGAGCGCAGATAGATCTCCTCCTCGACCGACAGGATCATTGCATCAATATATGCGAAATGAAATTCGCTAACTCCCGTTTCGAGATCACTAAAGACTATGCGAAAACCCTTGAAAACAAATGCGCGGCTTTCCGCGATGAAACCCGTACTCCCAAGTCGCTTCTCGTAACAATGGTAACTACCTTCGGCCTTAAAAACCCCGACAAATATTCAGGGCTAATTCAAAGTGAAGTCAGTATGGACGGGCTTTTCAAACCATTACAATAATTTATATTTCGCCAAAACTACCTTTTTCACCCTACTTTTGGCGAGTTATAGCACATATCTTATCCACTCTCATTAAGGGTATATCCCTCATCAGCTTATCTTTCCCCAGTGCGATTGTTTGCCCTGCTGAGACAATACATACCGCAGCGGCTGGTGCTGTGCTGATGTAAGCCCCGGATCATTCGTCAGCATGCTCAGCGCAGCAACCCTGGTCTCTTCCAGTATTCCGCTGTCCTGCACTATATCTGCCAGCTTGAACTTTATAAGACCGCTTTGCTTGGTACCATACATATCGCCGGGGCCACGCATAGCCAGGTCTTCTTCTGCTATCTTGAATCCGTCATTGGTCGACACCATTATCTGCAGGCGTTTATAACTCTCGTCCGATACCTTAGAACCCGCCAGCAATATACAATACGACTGTTCCGCACCCCTGCCCACACGGCCACGCAACTGGTGCATCTGCGACAGCCCGAACCTCTCTGCGCTCTCTATAAGCATCACCGACGCGTTCGGTACGTTCACGCCCACTTCTATCACAGTTGTCGCCACCAGCACATTCGCTTCTCCTTTTGCAAACCGCTGCATATTGCGCTCACGCTCTGCTGCCTCCTGCCGGCCATGCACCATAGCTATCCGGTACTTGTTCTCATCAAACCATATCTTCACTTGCTCATATCCTGCCATCAGGCTTTCATAGTCCATCTTCTCCGACTCCTCTATCAGCGGATACACGATATATGCCTGCCGTCCTTTGTCCACTTCACTTCTCATGAACTGCATCACCCTTGCACGCTCCATATCGCGCGCCAGTATCGTCTTTATCGGCTGGCGGCCCGGCGGCAACTCATCTATCACCGACACATCCAGATCACCATACATAGTCATCGCCAGCGTTCGGGGTATGGGTGTTGCGGTCATTACCAATATGTGTGGCGGCATCTCATTCTTCTTCCACAGGCGTGCCCGCTGCCCCACGCCAAAACGGTGCTGCTCATCTATCACAGCAAGCCCCAGATTCCTGAACTGTACATTATCTTCCAACAGCGCGTGTGTGCCCACCACTATCCGCAGCGACCCATCTGCAAGCTGCTCCAGTATCTCCTTTCTTGGTTTTCCTTTTACATTACCAGTAAGCAGACGCACGTCTATACCCATATCGCGCAGCATACCCGATATGCTGAAGTAATGCTGCTGTGCCAATATCTCTGTCGGTGCCATGATGCAGGCCTGAAAGCCATTGTCCAGTGCCAGCAACATAGACATCAGTGCCACTATCGTCTTTCCGCTACCTACATCTCCTTGCAGCAGGCGGTTCATCTGCTTTCCTGTACCCGTATCCTGCCTTATCTCCTTCAGCACCCGCTTCTGCGCATTGGTAAGCGGAAACGGCAGGTGTTTGCTGAAAAACTCATTGAACGTATCTCCCACCTTTCCAAAATGCCACCCCTGTTGTGCGGTATGCTGCAGCCTCAGGCGCCCTATCTTCAACTGCGAAAGAAACAACTCCTCCCACTTCATCCGGTGCCTTGCTGCCAGTTCATGTTCCTCAGTATCCGGAAAATGTATCCACTTCAACGCCTGAAACCTACCACACAACTTGTATTGGCTCCGTAACTCCGACGGCAATATCTCCATCACATCGCCCGGTTGCAGCTTCTCAAACAATGCCTGTGTCAGCTTTGCAAACGAGCGGTTGGTCACTCCTCTCACCTTTAGCTTCTCTGTCGTAGGGTACACAGGCTGTCTACCCGGTATAGAGGTCTCCGCATTAAGCAGCTCTATCTCAGGGTGCGCTATGTTCACCACACCATTGAAGTAATTCAACTTGCCATATACAATATAGCGGGCATTCTCCTTCAGCGACTTCTTCATCCACTGCGCCCCCTGAAACCACAACAACTCTATCCTCCCTGTGTCATCGTACAGCGTGGCTATCAGACGCTTCTTCCTTCCTTCACCTTCCTCAGTAATGTTTACAAGCGTGCCCACCAGCTGCACATACTCTGTCCTGGGGTCTATGAACCCTATCCGCGTCACCTGCGACCTGTCGGCATACCTGTAAGGATAGTGATGCAACAGATCTTCAAAAGTGCTGATCTCCAATTCTGTGCGCAGCAATTCACCGCGTTGCGGACCAACTCCTTTCAGGAATTCTATAGGCGACTCTAATATGGACTGATTGCTGCTGATACCGCAAAAATAACTGTTTGTAGCAAAGAACACCCGCTACCTGCGCACAACAAAAAAGCTCCCCCAGCGGAGAGCTTCTTTGCTTAAACAATATGTTGCCGTTATTAATACTTCACGCCCGGAAACTTGTTGGCGTCTGTAAGCGGAACGGTTGAGTGGTAGTAAGTGTTGATCGTGTTCAGCACATAGTTCGCTATCAGCGCGTTGCCCCTTGCGTTCATATGAACACCATCAAGAGAGAATGCACCACCCGACATATATTCTGCCGAGTACTTGATACCGTTGTATGGCATACCTGAAGCCAATGTCTTCATGAACGCATTGATATCTACATAGGCCAGCTTGCGGCGGATACACTGCTGACGGATGTTCTCGTTGTACTTGTCCACCATGGTACGGATGTTCTGCAACTCGTCTGTTGTCAGTACATACTCCTTAGGTATCGGCTTGGTGCTTCCCCAGCCAGCGCAAATGATGGAATCACGAGGAATGGTCATCAGGATCAACTCACCTGGTACCGACTGCCTTGTTTTGTCATCATTGTCCTTGATCACGTACTGATTCTTACCCTCCTGGAAAACGATATCAAAGCCCCTGCTCTTATAAAGTGCCTGCAAGCTGTCCGCATGCGACTGACGAGTGATCACCAATCCGTTCGATGGTACTGCAGTGAAGTATGGAAGTGCGGTAATGTCCGGAACATTCAGCAATGCGCCTGATGCTGATGTGCTCGATACTGCGGTAACTACGCTATCGTAGTAGTCTGCAAATACCTGGAAAGGTGTAATGTCGTTTTGGTTGTAGTAGTTGCCCAACACCGGTGTTGCTGTACCGGTACCATTACCCTGGCCACCTGCAAGTGCATAACCCAATACATCTGTTGCGCCCAGCCATACGGTAAAGAACGTAGGATGCAGGTTGAACACACGTGAATACAATTCATCCAGCGGACGCTTGTTAGCATCATAGTAGAACCTCTTTGCCAGCATGTTATTGTTGTTCGCATATCCGGCAACTGCATAGTCTGCAACACGAATGAACGGCACTGCTATGTTGTTGATCTGACCATTATTCACAGGGCTGGTGTAACGCCAGCTTCCGTTTGAGTCAAGCGGCAGTATGCTCACCACCGGACCTATTGAAGAGGTGCCGTCACAGTAGTATTTAGTGCCTGCAACAAGTTTTGGTGTCGGATATCCGTTGTCACCTGTTACCAGTGGCTGTATGAACGGTCCTGTTGCTCCGTTGCCCGACTTGATGGTCTCCATCTGCTCAAACAAACGCTGAGGATATGAATTCAACTGACCCGATACTGTAAGCGCGTCATCAGCATAACCCGATGTGAACGAACAACCCACAGCCAGATAGTTGGTGAACACCGCGTCTCCCGATGTTGGCGGGGTAGTAACGTTGGCACTTGGTCTGCATGCCGAGAACAATACTGTAGCGAGCGCACCTATGGTATATAATTTTTTCATTTTTCGCTTTTTATTCAATTTTTAGAAACTATAGTACAGACCTATTGCCGGTGTGGCAGATGCTGCTTTGTAAACACCATTAAAGCCTGCATATACATACTCCCCGTTACGCTTCACAGAGTTTACACCCTCAAACGCGCCCATGATTGTAAGACCCGGCAATGGCTTTACTGTGATACCACATGAAAGCACGATGCGGTCTGCATCAGGAAGATCAGGAGAAACGATATCGTTCACCACAGGTGTAGGATCGTATGCGCCACCTGCCATCAGTGCCACTACGCGACTGATCTTGTAGTGCATACCCAGTCGTGGTGTGAATGTGTTGCGATACAACCTTGGCGCACGCATGTTGGTAAGCGATGAAGTTGTCTGCTTGAAATCGATGCGCAGCGAATCGTAAGCACTCCAAGCTGTATAGCTGAAATCCATCTGCAACGTGAAGTCACCGCGACGCCAGCCGAAACCTGCTGTAGCCACTGCAGGCATTGGCAGCCTTGTGCTGAATGTAGTGCCGGGGAAAGAATCTTTCAATGAAACAGGCACCCTGAACTTAGCAGCACCGCCATCTATATCCATATTCACCTGCGAGCGGTAAGTAAGACCCAGTTGCAAGTTGTCGCTCATCTTTATCTGAGCACCTACATTGAAGCCAACACCGGCTGCATTGCCGTGCAGGCTTGCTTTTCCGTCGTCAAGACCCGGTCCTTGTGCACCATGCACAGGCAGTGCCCGCTGCATGTCAAACGAACCGGTACCCACAACAAAACCGGCACCAACAGACAACCAATCTGTTGCGCGGTAGCTCACTGTTGGTTGGAAGAATACCGTTTTCAGATCTACTGACTGAACAATGTATTTACCCATCCAGTTGTCGTTCCACCTCATGCCGTTTCCAAACGGACTGTATATACCCAGACCAACACCTATCCTGCTGTCTTCATGCACCGGACCACCTATGTACAGGTTGAAAGGCATAAACGTTTGCTTCGCAGTCTGTTCGTTCGATGATACTACACCGGAATTATCCCTGTTGCCATATGCTGTTGTCGGCATCATCATCGCCGTGCTGCCATATATCTGGATTCCCTTCAGGCGCGAAAGACCGCCCGGGTTGTAAAATATCGTCGAAGCATCCCATGGCCAGGCAGTTCCCGAACCACCCATTGCCATTTGCCTCAACCCCTGAAGGTTGAGTTGGTAACCGCCACCAAATGTCGTCATCGCTGACAGTAACAATGATGCCGTAATTACGTGTTTCTTCATAATTGGTCTGTTAAATATTCAATGAATCCTTCTCAGGTTTTCAATAATCGGGTATTAAGGTATAGTGAAATAACTATAAAAACAAATACCAGACCCAAAAACCTCCGCAAATATAAGTGTTACCCAACGAGGATAAAAGCATATGCCACACTATGTATAAGATTTTTTAGGGCCTTTTTGCGCCGTAACATGCACAATATATTGCATGCAATACCCCTTTGAACAACACACCCGCTAAACCGTTATCCCGATCGTGGCAATGCTCACCCGGGCTCCGGCGGCTTCCAGTATTGCCAATGCGCAGGCCTCTATGGTGGCACCTGTCGTCAACACATCATCAACTATCAAAATGTGTTTGCCCTCCATACCCTTTTTGTCTTTTAACCCGAACGCGCCTGCCATGTTTGCAGTTCGCTCAGCCCGGTTCTTACTGGTCTGACTCTCAGTAGCCCGTACACGCACCAGATTCCCCTCAGTAACCGGCTTACCCAACACCTCGCCCATCGCCAGACACAGCAGATGGCTTTGGTTATATCCCCTCAAAGCCTCCTTATCGGGGTGCAGGGGCACCGCTACTATCTCGTCAATCGTTGATATCCAATCAGTTACGGCCAACTGCTGCGCAAAGCGTCTCCCCAGAAAACCGGCAATGTCTTCTTTGGAAGTGTATTTCAGCCCGTGCAGCAAATGCTGCAACAAGCCGTCTTCAGTAAAATAACAGTAAGATGTGGCCCGCACAAACGGGAACCTTCCGGCAAATCGCTGCTCGGTCTCATTACCCGCAATAGCATGATACCCGGTTTCCGGCAGTTCGGTAGCACAGCCTATACACAGCACATCTTCTCCTTCCAGCAATTGACGGTTGCACCCCTCGCAAAGGCGGGGATACAACAGATGCATGATGCCCTGCCTCAGTTCGTTCAATGTCAGCACACCCAATTACAAGAAATTATATGCGTTAAGCCCCAATTAACCCTTTAACCTATTACCTTATTACCCTTTTAACCTATTAACCAAAAACCCTACTTAGGCTGCTTCAGATAATACTTTACGCCGCTCTCCTCCAGTATCATTTCCCCGTCCTGGCAGCGCAGCACCTTAAAGGTCCTTGGCCTGCGACCCTCACATACCAGCGACTGACCGCCCCCCAGCTCTCGCACCGTCCACGACGGAGCATTATCGGCATCGGCACCACTATACACAAAACCCTG
Organism: Flavipsychrobacter sp.; assembly: GCA_016786565.1. Lineage (GTDB taxonomy): Bacteria > Bacteroidota > Bacteroidia > Chitinophagales > Chitinophagaceae > Nemorincola. The sequence goes on along the minus strand of JAEUVY010000067.1, from coordinate 17,656 downwards.
CTTTCCGTCCGACGATGGCCCGGTGATATATACCGAACGTATGTTATCGGCGGCATCCAGCGTTCCCGGGCCTTCGGTCTTTCTTTTGTACACCGACCAGCGCCCTATCATCTCTTCCAGGCTGTTCACAGGTCGGGCAGAATCTTCTTTCTTTATTACAATGGCCGCGGCAGTGTCGCTCAGGTCGGGCCCGAAATGATGGATACCCTTCTGGTTCATCAGCACCATTTGCTCGCCCTTGCGCAGCAGCACCTTAAATCGCACCGTTCCCATGTCCAGTATGCTGTCTTCGCTGATACCGTAAACGCCCTCATAGATAAATCCCTTCCGGTAATGGTAAGAGAACGAGTCTTTGGGAAGAAAGGCCACGTAAAGCGTATCGTCATACTCCTGCACTGTGCTATCGGGTGTCATCCGCTTCACTTCCTTCCACCTTCCCGGTATGATCAGCTTTTTCTTTTTGTCAATGCCATGCACTACCGCCGGTAACAGCAGTAGCAACAGAATGACTATTTTTGATCGGTGCATTGTTACAAATGTAAGGAAACCAACTAATTGACTGTTAGCCTTCGCTTTTGTTCATTTTTCAAGCTTCCGCATGTCCTCACAGCTACATATAACGCTCATTCAGCCCCACATAGTATGGGAAGACAAAACTGCCAACCTGGCCCATTACGAAACGCTGCTCAATTCCATCACCGGTCCGCGCCATGTAGTGGTGCTGCCCGAGATGTTCAGCACCGGCTTCAGTATGTCTCCCGAACGCCTCGCCGAACCCATGACCGGCAACACCGTGAAGTGGATGAAGGAAATGGCGGTGAAACATCGTTGCATTCTCGCAGGCAGCCTCATCATCGAAGATGATAACAACTACTACAACAGGTTCCTCTGGATACAGCCTGATGGCACTATTATCCACTACGACAAACGGCACCTGTTTGCTTTTGCCGGTGAAGACCAGCACTATGCCGCCGGCAATCACCGGGTAATAGCGCAGGTAAATGGCTGGCGCATCAACCTGATGGTGTGCTACGATCTCCGTTTCCCTGTATGGGCGCGCAACAAAGATGCGGAGTATGATGTGGCCATCTATGTGGCTAACTGGCCACGGGTACGCAGTCTTGCATGGCGCACGCTATTGCAGGCACGCGCCATAGAGAACCAGTGTTATATAGTGGGCGTGAACCGGGTAGGCACCGATGCCAAAGGAAATGACTACAGCGGCGACAGCAGTGTCTTCGGGCCGCTGGGCGATCTCATCTGGCAACACACCGAAACAGAAGCCGTTCGCACCATAACACTCGAAAAGGACAACCTCTCACAGATACGCGAGAAGTTGCCCTTCCTGAAAGACGCTGATAAATTTATGTTGCTGTAACTGATACCGGTTTACTACCGGCCATAGCTACCCTCTACTTGATATTGATGGTGTACACCGTGCTGCCAATAGCCGTCTCCCCGGTAGCGTCCTTAACTATCACCTTGAATTTGATGGTCTTGCCCGTGGCACTGCTCATGATAGTTCCGCGCACTATACCCGCCGATTCATCAACCGTCAAACCTGCACCTGTCAGATCAGAGCTGCCTGCATAACTCGCATCCAGCAACCAGGAGTAGGGTGGTGTGCCACCGGTAACATACAACGATGCTCCGTATGACTTGCCCGCCACACCATCAACCAGCGTAAACGGCGCTCCTATCTGCTGCAATATTGCCGCAGGACCGGGCGTATATCCTGTTATTCTCAGGTCTATAGATCCTGTTGCTGTGCTCGTACCATCACTAACCTTTACTTTAAACGTCTTGGTTCCTGTACTCAGCCCTGTAGCCGCATGACCCGCACGGTTAACAACTCCGGTAAGAGGCGTTATCGTTACACCCGACGGTGGTGTAGGGCTCAACTCCAACGACCATGTGTAAGAATGAAGCGGACTCCCGCCATCGGCCATCAATTGCTGTGCATTGAAATTCACATAACCATCCGCGTCAATATTGGCACTCATGGTCTGGTTCTGTCCCGTCGGGCTCTTCAATACCCTCAGGGCACTACCTGCAGTAGAACTGGATGAATTGTTATCTTTCTTCTTACAAGACACGCCCACCAGCGTAGCGGCAAGCATCACGAGCACTAAAGTCGTCTTCTTCATATTCCGGGATTTTACACAAAATTAGCCCGGCGAGATCGCTACCGCCGTGATGGTTGTCATTACTGTGAGTGATGCTCATCACCCCTTACCCAACCCCTCTTTGTACACCTTCAGGCATCTGTCCCGTGCCATATCATGAGCCACTATCGGGCGCGCATAGGTCAGTTGATCATACTCCGGCACCCACTTGCGCACATACCTCATTTGGGGGTCAAACTTCTGTGTCTGCAGCTCAGGATTGAACACCCTGAAGTAGGGTGCGGCATCGCAGCCGCAACCGGCCGCCCACTGCCAGTTGCCGTTGTTGGCCGACAGATCGTAATCCAATAGCTTCTGTGCAAAATATGCCTCTCCCCATCGCCAGTCCACCAGCAGGTCCTTCGTCAGAAAACTGGCTACTATCATACGCACACGGTTATGCATAAAACCCGTTTCATTCAGCTCCCTCATACCGGCGTCCACTATCGGATATCCCGTTTGCCCCTCACACCACTTCCTGAATTCATTTTCATTATTGCGCCACACTATGTTGTCATACTCTTTCTTGAACGCGCCATGCACCACATGAGGGAAGTGCCACAGAATGCACATAAAGAACTCCCTCCAGATCAGCTCGCTCAGGTACACAGGGTTCAGCGCCAGTGCACGCGTGGCAAGGTAGCGCACACTCACCGTGCCAAAGCGCAGATGAATGCCCATCTTCGTGGTACCGTTTATAGCAGGCACATCGCGTGTCTTGTCATAGTCACCTGCTATGCGCTCATCCAGCACCATTGGCAGCATGCCGTGTGGCGCCGGTTCAAAACCTATATCTGCTAGCGTGGGCATCGCCTGCCTTTCCATCTTCAGAAAATGCTGAAAGTACTTCTCGGTAGGGTAGGGCTTCAGATAAAAACTATTCAGTCTTTCTTTCCACTTCTTGCTATAGGGCGTGTACACCGTGTAGGGCGTACCATTGTCCTTCATCACTTCCCCCTTCTCAAATATCACCTGGTCTTTGTAGGTATTGAAACCCACACCCTTGTTTGCCAGTAGTTGTCTCACAGTCTCATCTCTCTTCTGTGCATACGGTTCGTAGTCGTGGTTGGTATAAACACCCTTCACATCATACGTCTGCATCAACTGCCCGAAGGCCTCCTCTGGGGTGCTGTACATTACCGTCAGGCTGCTACCCATCTGCAACAGTTGCTCTTGCATGCCTGTAAGTGCGTCATGTATAAATTGTACCCTCTTGTCTTTCTTGTCTGTAAGGTCATTGAGTATGTTCTTGTCAAAAATGAAGATCGGTACCACAGGTACTCCGCTCTTCAACGCATGATACAATCCCGCATTGTCACTCAGCCGCAGATCGCGCCTGAACCAGAAGATACTTACACTCTTTTGCTGCATAGGGTAAAACTATGGAAGATTTGCTTTCGGCCAACTTTAACAATTTCAAATGCCCCTCTCACCCCTATCTTTAGGGTAATACTTTCTTATGCGTAAACTGACTTTGGCAACCGCTATGTTATGCACCCTGCTTTTTGTAGAGTGTACCAACGCGCAAAACAAGAAAACAATGAGCACGAACAACAACAATCCATACTACTCCCGCACCGATACCAACAAGCTGCGGGTATCAAACAGCGAATGGCGCAAGATCCTCTCTGCCGGCGTTTACAGCATAGCCCGCGAAAAAGGCACCGAATATGCCTTCTCCGGCAAATACTGGAAGACCGATGTGAAGGGAATGTACTACTGTGCGGTATGTGGCAATCCGCTGTTCAAATCGGGCGCCAAGTTTGCCAGCTCGTGTGGCTGGCCCAGCTTCTACGAGGCCATCCGCCCCAACAGTGTCATCTACCTGCCCGATGACTCTCATGGCATGGAACGCATTGAGGTGCAGTGCGGCCGGTGCGAATCTCATCTCGGCCACATCTTCGACGACGGGCCACCACCCACCGGCAAGCGCTTCTGCATGAACTCAGCTGTACTCGACTTCGAACCTGACTCAAATTAAACCAAACAAAAACAGGAAGCCCGATCCGGACTTCCTGTTTCCATTTTATGAATTCGGTATCTGCTACCAGTAACCTCCGTGGTGGTTGCGCGGACGGGCACCATGACTGTGCCAGAAATGATAGCGTTGTTTCGATTTTACATACTTATTGCTCTTATACACCTTACCCCGGTATATCGTACGCCCGCAGCCCGATGCAAAGATCAACACCGCTAATGCTGCCAATAAAACGATCCTGTTTTTCATACTTATGCTATGCAAAATACTTTATTATTTAATATTCAGGTAGTGTCTTGCCGTTTTTCTTTTATCTCCGGCTCTGTTTCCATTCCTGCCGCAGCAATCCCGTCACTACCACATCTTCCGCCATCCCATTGCGCATAGCGCTTTGCCTTATAAGCCCTTCCGTCACAAATCCCAGCCGCTGAGCCACCGCTCCGCTGCGTTTATTGGCCGCTACATAGTGTATCTCTACCTTGTTCAGCCCCACCGCCGAAAACAAATATCCTATAAACCCCTCCAGCGATCGGGTCACAATGCCGCGTCCCTCATGGTCCTTGCTTATCCAGTAACCTACCTGAGCCCGCTTCGTATCGTGCTGCCATTCATGCATGCCCACACCGCCTATCAGCTCACCGTCATAGAACACACCCATCACCAGCGATTCCTGGTCGTGCAATTCCTGCATACATCTCTGAATAAACTCCATCGAGTGTTCGGGCCGTGTAGTTGCGGCTACCCACGGCAGCCACTTGCCCAGGTGTTGGCGCGAGCGGTCCACTGCCGCAAACAGCGCTTCAAAATCTGCCACCTCATAGGGTCGCAGTATCAGATGTTCATCAATAGCGATCATTAACGGGGATATAGGGCATTAAATGTCTTTATTTCCATACACCTTCTCCCACAATTCCGGTATGCGTTTGATCCATGCCAGCTCTTTCATCTTAGGCCGCGCCTCTCCCACCGGAGAACCGAAGTAAGACCTTCCTCCCTCTATGCTTGCCGGCACACCACTTTGTGCCATTACCACAGCACCCTTGCCCACTACCAGATCTTTACTCACACCCACCTGTCCCCACAGTATAACTTCATCTTCTATAATGGCCTTGCCGCCTATGCCCACCTGTGCGGCAAACAAACAGTTCTTCCCTATCACCGCGCCATGACCCACATGTATATGGTTGTCCAGCTTGCTGCCGGCTCCTATTATTGTATCGCCGCTCACCCCCTTGTCTATCGTGCAGCCGGCACCTATTTCCACATTGTCCTCAATGATCACCCTTCCGCAGCTTTCCATCTTATCATACTGCATCTCCCTGTCCTTCCTGCGCTTGAAGTAGAACGCGTCAGCACCAAGCACCGTTCCTGCATGAATGATCACATTATCACCTATCACCGTATGGTCATAGATGGTCACATTCGGATGTATCAGACAATTGCTGCCTATACGCACATTATTGCCAACAAACACACCCGGCTGCAGATGCGTTCCCTCACCTATCACAGCCGTGTCACTTATCATCTTATTGGCCGGCTCAAACGGACGGAAATGCTTCACCAGTTTCACATAGGCGCTGAACGGGTCTGCCGTTACCAGCAACGTCTTACCCTCGGGGCATTCAACCTCTTTGTTGATGATAATGATGGTCGCCGCCGAGTTCAGACAGGCGTTATAATATTTCTCAAAGTCAACGAACGAAATATCTCCGTTCGTCACCTTATGTATCTCGTTAATGCCGGTAGCCATCTGGGTAGTGTTTCCCACCAACTTGGCACCGGTAAATTCAGCTACCCACTGCACGGGCACACCTTGTTCAAACTTCATATCCCTTCTATTTGAAACAAAAATACAGTATCTGTTTTGTATAATTTTTTTGATTGTCTACATTCGTTTTACCATCAAACTTATCCTCTCGTTCCATGAAAATGATGTCTGCCATCGAAAACAAGATATATGAGTTCAGGGGCGTGCGTGTCATGCTCGATTACGATCTCGCGGAACTGTATGAAGTGCCCACTAAAGCATTGAATCAGGCAGTAAAACGTAATATTAAACGGTTCCCCGATGATTTTATGTTCAGGCTCTCCGTAGATGAATGGAACCTGATGCGGTCACAGATTGTTACCGCATCTCAAACCAAAAGAAATACCGGTGTTACGCCTTTTGCCTTTACAGAGCAGGGGGTTGCAATGCTCAGCGGAATTCTAAGCTCCGACAAAGCGATAAACATGAATATTGCCATTATGCGCGCATTTGTTGCCATAAGGCGGGCAACCGTCCTTCACATGGACATTCATGAGCAATTAAAGGAAATAAAACAGCGTATCAGCGAGCACGATTCGCAACTCTCCGGTATATACGATGCCATTGAAAACCTGCTTGACGAAAAGGCAGAACAGAAAACATGGGAAAACAGAAAGCGGATCGGCTTCAAACAATAGTAGCATACGGTGGAGCCGCCTGTTCTGCACTATTACTTCACCTGCTGCATCTCTACAAGACGTTTGTAGATACCACCAGCCTCCAAAAGATTATAGTGCGTTCCCCGCTCCACTATCCTGCCTTTCTCCATCACTATTATCTCGTCGGCATGCTGCACGGTCGATAAGCGGTGTGCTATCACCACACATGTCCTGTTCTTCATCAGTGTGTTGATGGCATCCTGCACAATACGCTCACTTTCCGTGTCCAGCGATGAAGTGGCTTCATCCAGTATCAGAATAGGCGGGTTCTTCAGCACAGCACGCGCTATCGTTATCCTCTGGCGCTCACCACCGCTCAGCCTTGCACCACGGTCACCGGCATAGGTCTGGTATCCCTCCGGCTTTTGCAGAATGAATTTGTCTGCATGGGCTATGCGGGCAGCTTCTTCCACTCGTTCCTGTGTAGCGCCGCCTGTACCCAACGTGATATTGTTATACAGCGTATCGTTGAACAATATCGGATCCTGACTCACTACACCCGTCAGCCTGCGCAGGTCCTCAATCTTGCACTGCTTCACATTCACACCGTCTATCAGTATCTCTCCGCCGCTCACATCATGAAAGCGCGGTATCAGGTCCACCAGCGTCGACTTGCCCGCACCTGATGCTCCCACAAGTGCCACGGTCTTACCCTTGGGTATCGTCAGGTCTATGCCGTCCAGCACTTTGCGTTCGCCATAAGAAAAGCTCACATTCCTGAAGGTGATCTCACGCTCAAACGACTGTATCGGCTTGGCATCAGGCGCATCGGTGATGGCATTCTCTACTGCCAGCAGTCCTTCTATCCTGTCCAGTGCCGCAGTGCCCTTCTGCACATTAGAGAATGCTGATGAAAGGTTCTTGAACGGCGCTATGATCATCCAGAACATACCGATGTAGGTAATGAATGCAGGCCCCGAAAAACCTGTTCCCGAAAAAACGATACGGCCGCCAAACCACAGTATTATGCTGGCTACTATTATGCCCATTGTCTCCGACAGTGGCGATGCCAGTTCACGGCGGGCAGCTATCTGGTTGCGGGTGCGGAACAGATTATTGTTCAGCTTCATGAACTTCAGCTTCTGATGCGTTTCCGCACCAAATGCCTTCAGCACACGCATACCCACCAGCGATTCATCGATCACCTCCATAATAGAACTGAGATGCTGTTGCGCCTCATTCGACGATTTGCGCAGCGACTTACTGATCCGGCCAATTATCAGTCCCGCCACCGGCAGGAATATGAACAGGAACAACGTAAGCTGATAATTCGTCACCAGCATCATGGTGATGTAAACGATAATGGTCAGCGGCTCTCTGATGAACACCTCCAGCACACTCATGATAGAGAGCTCCACTTCGTTGATGTCATTCGTCATCTTCGAAATAAGGTCTCCCTTGCGCTCCTCTGTAAAAAACCCGATCGGCAGCGACAGCGTCTTCGTGAACAGATCGTTGCGCAGGCGTCGCAGAACGGCATTCCGCAACGGGTTCAGAATATACACCGCTATATACAGAAACAGGTTCTTCAGCACAGTAAAGACCACCACCGCAATACACACATAGGCAAGTGCCGTCATCTTGTCTTGCTGCATGACGATGTCGTTAATGTAGGCGGTCACCTGCTGCTGCACCCCTGTCTGTGCTCCCGGCTTCACATTCGGCACGCTGGCGTTGAACAGCACCTGCAATACCGGCCCTATCATAATGATAGTGAGCAGACCAAAAAGAATGCCCAGCAGGTTTGCCGCGAAGTACAGTAATATCTTCCCCTTATACTCTGAGAGATATTGAAGAAGCCTTGATATTTTTTTCATGTATTAAGCGGCAAAATTACAGTTAATCGGCATAGCTGCGCCGTATTTCCAAACTGCACACCTACTTCCCGACACGATTTCAGATCGGAAATGCCCTTATTCGGCTCACATTTTCCATTTTCATGAGCCGAATAGAGGAGTTATTCGGCTCACACCACCTAACTCTGCGCTCCCTTCAGTGCCAGCCACACACGTTTAAAGTAGTCTTTGGCCCGCTTCAGGAAGGGAATATTGTTGTCCATGCCATTTCCGCCCATATTCAGGGTATACTTCATGAATGTAGAGTTGGACATTCCCCATTTAGAAAGGAAAGTAACCGCGCCATTGTTACGCTTCACCCTGCTGGTGGTCTTCGACATAAAGTGGTACGCCCTTGCCTTCGACACCCCCTTGAAGGTGCGCACACCATAGTGCCACAACTTCATCATAAAGTCGGGGTCCGAATACATACCAGGGCTGAACTCTACGCTCAACCCGCCCACGGCACACCATAGCTGCCTCGGCAATACCATCGGGTACCAGTTCGATCCCTGCCAGTCGGCAAACGTTATCTTGTCAAACTCGCGCAGCAACTTCTCCTCATCAAAGTTCGTTTGGTCCGAGCCGAAATTGTACGGAGCGATCACACAGGTATTCTTGGTCACATCGCGCTCTATAAGCGTGCCCGATACGCACCACTTTATCCCCTGCTGCTTCTGCACCTCTTCATACAGGTACTTATCCCAGCCGGGGCAGAAGTAGTTGTCATCGTCCGACAGCACCAGGTAGTCACAGGTGGCCAGCGACGACGGCAAGTTGAATCCATAACACACCCCCACATTGCCCTCAGAATGGGTATGCAGGATATTATTGGCCCGCACCCACTCCAGAGTGCCATCGGTCCCTTCGTTCACATGCACGATCACCTGGTGTGGGTAAACCGAGTTCTTCCGGATGCTTCCGAGGGTGATTTTCAGTATTTCCAGATTATTCCAGGAAGGAATCAGGATACTGAATAGGGGTAAACCGGTAGTTGGTGCGTTCATTTAACAAATGGTTTCTCTTAACAGATGGCAAAAGTCATAAATTTGCCGCGATCTAAGAACGGTATAAGAAAATAAATCATGAACAAAACCACCCCCGCCAACGATCTGCCAATTATGGCCACCGGCGAAGGCATCGTGCTTTTTCACCCGCACATGCCCCGTAACGCCAAACAATATGTTTGCGATGTACTCGACACCCGCTGGATCGGTCAGGGCCCTCGTGTAGAACAATTCGAGAACGAATTCGCTGAACAGTTCGGCGGCGGTTGTGCACCGTTGGCTGTAGGTTCCGGCACCGATGCCCTCCATCTGGCCTACCTGCTGGCCGATGTGAAGGAAGATGACGAGGTCATTGCGCCTGTCTTCACCTGCACCGCTACCAACATACCCTTCCTCTACATGGGTGCGAAGATCCGCTTTGCCGATGTGGAGAAAGACACCCTCAACATTGATACCGACCACGTAAGGTCACTCATCACACCCAAGACAAAGGCTATAGTGTGCGTGCACTATGGTGGGCTGCCCTGCAACATGGACGAGCTGCACCAGATGGGCCGCGAACACGGTATCCAGATCATTGAAGATGCCGCCCATGCGCTGGGTGCCACCTACAAGGGCAAAAAGGTTGGCGAGATGTCCGACTTTACCATGTTCTCTTTCCAGGCCATCAAGCACATCACTACGGCCGATGGGGGCATGCTCCTCATAAAAGACCGCGAGCTGCTGGAGAAAGCAAAACGCCTCCGTTGGTTCGGCATAGACCGCTCTGCCAAACAAATGGGTATCTGGGAAAACGACATCCGCGAGATCGGGTACAAATACCAGATGAACGATGTGGCCGCAGCCATGGGTATTGCCGCGCTCGAGGAGTTTGAAGAGACCCTCGCACTGCGCAAACGCCTGCTGCAACGTTACTTCGATAACCTGAAGGGTTTTGATGGCGTGCACTGTGTAGGTGCCGGCTATACCGACCGCGAACACGCTGCCTGGATGATGACCGTGCTCGTAGAAGACCGCGCACGCTTTCAGACCTATCTGCGCAGCCACCGCATTGAAAGCGGACAGGTACACTACCGCAACGACAGATATTCCATATTTGGCGGCCGTCAGGAAGGCGCGTTCCCCAACATGGACAAGATAGAGAACAACTACCTGGTCTTGCCGTTACATACCAAAATGAACGAGGCCGATGTTGACTACATCTGCGATAAGATAAAGATGGGCTGGTAACAGCCCTTTTTTATTGGGCTACTACGAAGCGCTGGGCTTCACATCTACTACCCTCACCTGCAGGCGGGTAGTACCGTTGTATTCGTTCTCTTCTATGTTGTACAACATATCGAACGGACCACCGCGCACGATGTCTATTTTTTCACCCAGACCAAAACCAATGCCATCCACTATAGAGCCGTTGCGCTGATGCGCCACCAACCTCAGGTGCTGATCCTTTACTACCGACGATGAACCCTGGTAGTCATACATGCGACGGGTAAGGAACACCGGCTTCATATTGGCCGGACCAAATGGCTCAAACTGCTTCACTATGTTGTAGAAGGAAGGCTTCACCAGCGACAGCGGTATCTCGGCATCTATCTCTATCTCCGGCTGCTGCTGCTCTATGGTGATGCGCTCTGCAACTATTTCTTCAAACTTGTCTATGAACTCGCCTACACGCTTTTCGTCAAGGGTCATGCCTGCTGCAAAGCAGTGGCCGCCATAGTTATCCAGTATGTGGCGGCACTCGTGTATAGCCTCATAAATATTGAAACCCGATACCGACCTCGCCGATCCCGTTGCCTTACCGTTGGCCGAAGTAAGTACTATTGTAGGGCGGTAGTAATGATCTATCAGCCTCGATGCCACTATGCCCACTACGCCTTTGTGCCAGTGCGGCCTGAACAGCACGGTCGATTTTTTCAAACGCTCATCTTTATGATCGTTCAGTATGCCCAGCGCCTCTTCTGTTATGCTCTTGTCTATCTCTTTGCGGTCGTCATTGTCAGAGTGCAGCGCGGCAGCAAGCGCAGGTATCTTCTCGGGATCACATTCTATAAAGAACTCCACCGCCTTCTTGGCATCGTCCATACGACCGGCTGCATTCACACGCGGACCTATTACAAACACAAGGTCCGAAATAGACAGCGCCTTCTGCACACCACCCAGCTCCTTCAGCGTGGCAATGGCCAGGCACGGCGACTCGTTTATCTGCTTCACACCATAGTGCGCCAGTATGCGGTTCTCGCCATCTATAGGCACTATATCAGCGGCAATACTCGTGGCCACAAGGTCCAGGTATTGATACGCCTTTTCCATGGGCAGTTTCCACTTTATGGCCAATGCGCAAACCAGCTTGAAACCGATACCACATCCGCTCAGTTCTTTGAACGGATAGGGGCAATCGCTTTGTTTGGGATTCAGTATGGCATAGGCAGGCGGCAGGGAAGCATCGGGCAAGTGGTGATCGCACACGATCACTTCTATGCCCAGCGACTGCGCATACGCTATCATCTCCACCGACTTGATGCCGCAGTCCAGCGTTATCATCAGTGTGTAGCCGTTGCGGTGCGCATGGTCTATACCCGCTTTCGATATGCCGTAGCCCTCGCGGTACCTGTGCGGTATGTAATAAGAAAGTTCGCCTTTGTAATTATTCTTGAGGAAGCTGTACACCAGCGATACCGCGGTGGTGCCATCCACATCATAGTCGCCATACACCAGTATGCGCTCGTGCCATTCTATGGCCTCGCTGATGCGGTCCACAGCCTTCTTCATCCCCTTCATCAGAAACGGATCGTGCAGGTGCGACAATTCGGGGCGAAAGAACAGCCTTGCGCTTTCGTAGTCTTTTATACCACGCACAGCAAGCAACCTGCACAGTGCGGGCTGCACCTGCAGGGCGTTATACAGTTCGTTCACCACCGCCTCATCGGCCGGCTTTATCGTCCATCTCTTATCGGGCTTCATTCCCAAAATCCAGTTGTTGCACCTCTGCGTGATATGCTGTTATCCATTGTCCCAGCGACTCGCAGAAACTGCTGTTCTCTATATTCACAAAATAGTCACCCTGCTTCATTATCTGTTCCAGCAGCTTGTCTTGTGCCTGAATGCACTGTATAGCGGTATTATATGGTATGTGGCTGAACGACACCATCTCGTACACCGATATAAACCGGTCGGGATAGCGGTTGCCCAGCTCTTTTTCTATCTTCTTGCGCTCCAGGAATTTCGGATCGGCCACCTTGTCGCGCATCTCTGTAAAGTTGTTCAGTGCCAGGTTGGCAACAGCGTCTCCGTTGGGTTTCCTTTTGCGTTCGTATTCTTTCAATATAGTGCCCCAGTCATCACCGTATGTGTCCAGCAAAGCGGCCAGCACAGTGCAGTCTTCAAAACCCGCATTCATACCCTGACCGTAGAACGGTACTATGGCATGAGCGGCATCGCCTATCAGCGCGCTCTTGTCTTTATAGTGCCACGGGAAGATGTGCGTAGTGATGAGCGATGAAGTAGGATTGGTGAAGAAGTCTTCAATAAGGCCCGGCATCAACGCCTTAGCGTCGGCAAACTGTGTGTCGAACAGATGATGCACATCGGCTTCGGTCTTCAGCTTTTCAAACGATACCTCTCCTTCAAACGGCATGAACATCGTACACGTGAATGTGCCGTCTGTGTTAGGCAACGCTATCATCATGTACTTGCCGCGCGGCCATATGTGCAGCGCCTCTTTCTCCATCATCCACTCACCGTTGTTGCCCGGCAATATGGCCAGCTCTTTGTAGCCATACTCCAGGTAGTGCTGCGAACTGTTCACACGGTCCATGTGGCTGTAGCTGTTGCGCAGTGCCGAGAAAGCACCATCCGCGCCAAACAGCAGATCGGCATGTACGGTCTTTTCTTCTCCGTTGTGGTTGAAGCGCACCGTGTTGGTGGCCACATCCACATGCGCGCACCTGTGCTCAAAATGGATCTTCGCGCCATGTTCTTCGGCCAGTGTCATCAGCTTGCGGTTCAGCTCGCCGCGGCTCACCGAATAGATGGCCTCGTTGTTTCGGCTGTAGGGCTGAAACGCGGTCTGCCCGTCGGGCTGATGCAGGTAGCGTCCATACATCGGTATGGCCAGCGGCTCCATCTCCTGCCTCAATCCGGCAAGGTCCAGTGCCTTCCATCCGCGGGCACTCATGGCCAGATTGATGGAGCGACCCGCCGAAATAGACGCCTTGCGCATGTCGGTGCGGCGTTCATACACCGTCACCTCATAGCCTTTCTTCCTCAGTATTATTGAAAGCAGAGACCCTACAAGTCCTGCACCTAGTATTGTTACGTTGCGTGACATATTATCAGTTGGTAAAAGTATAAAAAATCGGGGCACGGCACGCACAACACATACTGCCTTACACATATATACTGTGTCTATACAGGTGCCGTTGCTCTTTTAGGGTACATAGCTATAGGTTGCATAGATCATGGGATTCAGAAAGTAGCCGCCCTTGCGGGGTGCGGCAGCATCGTCATACCATTCCCACTCGCGGGCAAACGGCTTGCGGCTATACGTACGCGATGGTTTGCCGTAACCTGTGGTAAGGCCCGGCACCTGTCCGTTATAGGCGGTCACCTCGGGGTGCTTTGCCGAGCCCAGCACCTGCTGTGTATTGCCGTAGCCCGATATCCACTCCACCGACACAAACAGACCTTCGTTCACCGGTATGCGTAGTGCGGTCAGGTCCACGCGCACCCACGAATCAGGCTTGGTGGCGGCAACAATTATGTTGCTGTCGGTAAGTTCGCGGCCCGGCAGCGAATCCCACTCATATACATGCACTCTGAAGCGGGTGCGCCAGTCGCCATCGCCGGTTATGTACACAAACACTTCCTTCAGTACACCATCGTGCGCGGTATCGGCTTTCAGCTTTATGGCCGTTTCAGCGCCATAGTTGCGGTAGCACTCGCCATCGTGGTGCAGTTGCCTGCGGCTGTTGCCCAGTGTGGCGGTGCGGGCTTTGCCCTTGCGGCCCGTTATCGCCACTTCGCGCAGCGCGGTTGCCTGGCTGTTCAGCGTCACCATTATAGAGTCGGCGGGCAGACCCGCAACTGCCAGTTCCTTCTTTTCGTAGCCCATGCAAAAGAACACCAGCGTCTGCACCTCTGCCGCATCGGCGGTGAACGCGAAGGCGCCGTTCTCATCGGTGTACACGCCCTGCGGCCGGTCCTTCACCTGCACTATGGCAAACGGTATGCCCCGGTGCTGGCGGTCGGTGATGCGGCCCACAAACACCCTCGACTGCGCAGTGGCAGTAAGGGCAAGCGCCCACAGGCTGATAATGAGGATCGTACGCATCATAAATTATTTGGGTTCACGGCCGCATCACAACTGTGTGCGCATCTCGGCCAGGCGGTGGCGGGCCACCTGCACAAAGGTGCTGCCCGGATAGTCTATCACCAGTTGTTCGTAATATTTCTTCGCTTCCTGCGGTTGGTGCAGTTCCGTGTCGTAGATCTCCGCCATCTTAAAGACAGCGTCATCGCCCAGCACATCCTTGCCATACTTGTTCACCACCTCTCTCAGGTGCGTGATGGCCGTAGGGAAATCGCGGTGTTTTATGGCCAGGCGCGCATGCATCATCACTATATCATCGGCCAGCGGATGTTTGGGCCATGCCTTGGCTATACTGTCTATCAGGGCCTCGGCCTGCGTGTCCTTGTTCTGGAACATCAGCAGACCGGCAGTGGCAAACCGTTGCAGCGGCGCCGTATTGCTGTCTTCCACATTCTCGGTTATCAGCACCGACAGGTCTATCGCGTCATTGGCTATCAGGTTCGATGTGCCCGACTTCAGTATCCCCAGCAGCTTCTGCGCCAGATCGAAGTCGCCCCGGTAAAATGCCAGCCGCGCATTGCGGAAACGGGCATCCTCTGCCGCCACATCCTGCTTATAGTCTTTTTCAACCTGGCTATACGTCAGCGAGGCGTCCCATATCTTGCCATCCAGCAGGTAGTAGTCGCCCAGTTGCAGCTTGAAGACCGCCATCATGTTGCGGCGCGTGTCCGGCTCAGCCACACTCCGCTTCAGCGCCTCTATGGCCTTTTTTACATTGTGTCCATACAGTGCCAGCAGCTTCGCGTAGTCCGATGCCGTCTTCATTGTATAGTGTTTCGGATAGTCCGTCAGGAACGTGTCGTACATGGCCGTCAGCGCAGCCACATCTTCGGGCGTGCGGGCCTCGTTCAGCTCCAGGCGGTTCAGGGCGGCGGCCAGCTTTTCGCTGCGCGCCATTATAAAGTAGGGCGCCTCGGTACCCTTTGCTATAATACCGTCGAACGCGCGGGTGGCCACATCAAACTGGCGGGCGGCAATAGCGGTGCGGGCAAAGTCCATCACCCTGCGGCCCCCTTCCTGGTTGCGCTCGTCTATGGCCTCTATCTGCATCAGCGCGCCGTCCCAGTCGTCCTTTTGTGTATATACCCAGGTCAGTATCTCGCCATAATAACTGTTGGATGGCTCCTTGTTGATCTTGGCCACAATGGCTTTCTGCACCTGCTGCAGCTTCTTCTGATCGGTGCCCACTATCTCCAGCAGCATTTCCTTGGCCTGGTCGGCGGTCATAAACACACTGGGGCCGCCACGCAGCAGCGACTCCACCGTCTTTTCCATATTGCCGGTCTTGGCATACAGCATGGCCAGCGGCCTGCCATACATCGGCGGATTGCCCAGCAACTGCAGCGCCCGCTCGTAGGTGAGAATGGCGTAATCGTCGCGGCCTATGTCGGTAAACAGTTTGGCAATGGTGCCGGTGAATATATCGTCACCGTTCAGCATATTGATCACACTGTCATACTGCACCTTCGACTTCTCGGGCTTGCCCGCCTTGTCATATACCTGACCCAGCTCCAGGTTCATCTCCGGACTGCGGATGCCCCTCGGGTACATGGCAGCCTTTTTCTCCACCAGCTTCTCGGCCTGCTTGAATTTGCCGGCCTCCAGCAGTGTATTCAGGTAGTCGTGATATACCGAATCGGGTATGGTCTTGTACAACTCGGCAAACAGACCTATGGCCTCGTCATACTTTTTTTCGGCAGCATAGCGGCGGGCCGTCTCAGCATCCTGCTGCGCACACACACTGCCCCCCGATACCAGCAGCACCCACAGACATATCCCTATCCATTTTGCTATATAGCCCTTAGTCATCATACCTCGTTCTCAAATGTAGTATTTATTGCCATTGGTCTTTCTTAGCGAATTTATAAATATGGTTGCCACAGCGGCAAGTCAGCTACAAAAAACTCCCGTTTTTAAAAAAGCAGTTTGGGGCAAAAAATGCCGCCGAATCGCTGATAATCAATGCACTGCAAAACTCCCACCGGTACAAAAACTCTCAAAAAACTCCCGCCTGCCTGCCGGTAGGCAGGAAAAACTCCCACGCGCCTCCCACCGTTGTCGCGGCACACCTGCCGCAGATGTGCGCTAAAGATAAATGTATGCCCGAAAACAGGCAAAACAAAGATCTGTGATAGTGCAGAAAGTGCGGTGTCATAAAAGCCCGTCGGTCCATGCTCAAAATATTACCTTGCCTGCCGCAGATGGGTACATACAAAAACACCCAAAAAATAATATTGCCCATTCCTGCGCCATTGCGTAAATTTATATTTGTGCGCCTCCTCTCAAAACTCTTCCTCACTTTTTTGCCGGCTATTATTGCCTGCATGGCACATGCACAAGTACCCGCACCTGACCTCCTTTGGATGAAAAGTATAGGTGGCAGCGCATCAGAATCTATTTCATCGTGGGTGCTACCAACGCCTGATGGCGGGTTTATTACCCGGATGGCATCAAACTCGCCTCCCGGTACTGGTAACCTTGACTCTTTTTGTTCGCCGGTACAAAGGCGAATGATCTTTACCAAATTTAACAGCGATGCTACAGTAGCAGAATGGAGCAAGTGTTTTGGGACAGAGGGTGATAGTACTATTCGTTTCATACATCCCCTGTCAGGCGGTTCTTACATTGCGATCGGTGACTTTAAGAATAGTGGCATGCTGATCAAAAAATATGATGCTACCGGTAGTGAAGTGTGGCAGAAGAACTACAGCAAGGGCGCTACTGGCAGGTTGTATTCAACGATGGCCACAGCGGATGGTGGATTTGTTTTACTTTGTACAAGCCACTACACCGATACAAATGTGCTGGTACATTATGGGTCATGGGAAACACGT
>JAEUVY010000130.1 GCA_016786565.1 Flavipsychrobacter sp. | reverse complement strand
TGACCGCTGTGTTGCCCGATGACCACGTTCCGCCTGTAGGTGTGGCATTCAATGTCACTACGCTGCCGTCACACAGTTCCAGGCTACCGGATATCACCGGTACGGCATTTATTGTTACAATGCTCGTTTTGTAGCATCCGGCAGTTAGCGTGTAACTGATTTCAGCGGTACCTGCGCTCACTCCGGTTACGGTGCCGTTGGCCGATCCCACTGTGGCTACTGCGGGCGCAGCTGATGTCCAGGTGCCGCCTGTTATCGTATTTGTTAATGTAGTGGACGACCCGGTACAAATACTAAATGTTCCGCCTATTGCAGATGGAGTTGCGTTTACCGTAAAAGTTGATGCTGAATAGCACCCTGTGGCAGTTAGCTGATAAGATATTGTTGCGGTGCCCGCAGTAACACCTGTTACAACACCTGTCGATGAGCCCACGGTAGCTACAGCGGTACTGCTGCTTAACCATGTTCCTCCCGATGTTGTGTTTGCAAGTGTTGACGTAGATCCTACGCATGCATTCATTGTTCCTGTGGTCGCCGTCGGACTTGGATTAACCGTTATTGTCTCGTTCCGGGAGCAGCCTGTCGCAAGTGTGTAGGTTATTATAGTTGTTCCGGCTGATGCACCCGTCAGTATTCCCGAGGATGATCCTATTGATGCCACACCGGTAGTACCGCTTATCCATGTACCACCCGCAGGTGTCGTTGATAACGTTGTAGTTATTCCTGTACACACGGCCGAAGCTGTCGTGAATGAAACCGGTGTCGGATTGACTGTGAAAGTGGCCGTTGAGTAGCAGCCTGTTGATGTTAGCTTATAGGTTATTGTAGTTGTTCCTGAGCTTACTGGTGTTACTGTTCCGGTTGATGATCCCACTGTGGCAACTGATGTATTGCTGCTCGACCACGTTCCGTTTGCAGTGGAGCATGTAAGCGTTGTTGCTGCTGCACCTTCACATGCCGAAAGTGTACCTGCAATTGACACAGGGTTGGCATTTACGGTTACAGTAGTGTTCTTGTAGCACGCATCACTTTTGTAGTAGGTGACAATTGAGTTTCCTGCAGTTACCCCTGTCACAATGCCCGATGCGCTTCCCACAGTTGCATTGGCGTTACTACTGCTCCATGTTCCGCCACTTGTGCTGTTGGCAAGGGTGGTTGTCTGGCCCACGCACACATTTGCAGTTCCTGTATTTGCAGTCAGGGCAGCGTTTACTGTTACAATAGTGGTTGTCTGGCAGGAGGCCGGACTGGTAGTGCTGTAAGTAATTGTGGAGGTGCCGGCCGAAACAGGATTTATGAGTCCCGTGCCGCTATTTGCGGTTGCAACACCGGGTGTGCTACTCGTCCATGCTCCTCCTGCGGTTGTGTTCGATAGGGAAGCGGTTTGGCCCATGCAGTAGAGTGTTGTCCCTGTGTTGGTCGTCATTGGAGATGTGACTGTCACCGTCACTACCCTCGAACAGTTGGAGGCGTTTGTATAGCTCACTGTGGTTATTCCCGTTGATACTCCGGTTACTACGCTGGTAGTTGTATTCAGTGTTGTTATTGTTGCTACCGAAGTATTCGCAACACTCCATGTTTGGCTTGCCGTACCTGATGCCAGTTGGGTGGTGCTGCCCGAGCATACACTTGTTGTGCCTGTAATTATTCCTGGCATTGCGGAAACCGAAACGGCAGTCGTCGCAGAGCAGGGACCATAAGTATATTGAATATTAGTAGTTCCTCCTGTCAATGCGGAAAACACTCCACTGGTGCTGCCTATCGTGGCCACACCAGTATTGCTGCTTGTCCATGTTCCTCCTGCCGGGGTTCCGGTCAGGGTTTGTGTAGTTGTTGCACATACGGGTGTGGTCACGCTGAATGTCGGAACAGTATTTACTGTTTGCACAGCCGTCGCACGGCAACCGGCTGTGTTGTGTGTATATGATATTACCGTTGTGCCGGCTGCTATTCCTGTAACACTTCCGCCAGTGTTGATAGTAGCCACGGCACCGTTCGAGCTGCTCCATGTATATCCGGTTGTTGGTGTCGCTGTGTAAGTTGTAGTTGCGCCGATGCAGGAGTTGCTGCTACCAACTGATACCCCGATGGTCGGTGTCCAGTATCCAAGCATTGCCTTGGTGGTGTTTCCGGTTCCACAAGAGTTGGTTACTGAGTAAGTTATGGTAAACGCACCTGCTGCAACGCCGGTGACAACACCCGACGTTGACACTGAGCCCGTTGCCGTATTTGAAGAGGACCACGTTCCGCCACCGGTCGTGGAGGAGAGGGTCGTTGTTTGTCCACTGCATACAGTGTTGTTACCTGTTATCTCAGCGACCGTAGGGACCGTGATGACGGTAATAGTGACACTTGAGCTGTTGCTACACCCGTTGGTGTCTATACCGGTCACTGTATAAGTCGAGGTGACTGTGGGGTTTGCGACTACTGAAGATCCCGTGCTCGCCGATAAAGATGTTGCCGGTAGCCAGTTGTAGGTTGCTGCCCCGGTTGCGGTGAGGTTTGTATTACTTCCAGTGCAAATTGTAGTTGCAGAAAGGCCGGAGATTGTTGGCAATGGGTTGATAGTTACTATTGTGGTGGCCGCGATGCCGGAAACATTGTATGTTATAGTGGCTGTACCCGCATTGAGGCCTGTAACAACACCTGTGGCTGAACCGACAGTGGCAACTGAGATGTCACTACTGCTCCAGGTGCCGCCGGTGATAGCATTGCTTAGTGTTGTGGTGCTGCCAACACAGGCAGTTGCTGTACCCGTGTTTTTGTTTATCGGATCATTTCTGAAGATGGAGAGGTTGGCTGATCCTGAATTGGTAGCAACGATATCTGGCTTATAGTCGCCGTCGAGGTCACCCACTGCTACAAAAAATGGTGTAGAATTAGTTGCAAAATCTACTTTTGATGAGAAAGAACCTGATGTTATGGAACCGCTGCTGGCGGTATTTACAAGTATTGAAAATGTGTTTGCGGAAGCGTTACCAACAACAAGGTCAGGTTTTCCGTCTCCATTAATATCTCCTATGCCGAGTCCGAATGCACCAGTGCCTGCTGTAAAATCCAGTCTTGCAGCAAATGAACCAGAGTTTATGGTACCTGATGTACTCGTATTTCTGTATACTGATACTAATGAGTTATTGACGACTACCATATCAGATTTTCCGTCGCCGTCAATATCGACCAGGCTTAGTTCTGTTGGTGTACTTCCTACGGTGAAATCTACTTTTGCGGCAAACGAACCGGCGCTGATTGTTCCGCTTGTTGCGGTGTTTCGAAATACTGACAATGTAGTTCCACCCGAATTAGCAACAGTAATATCCGACTTTCCGTCGCCATCAATGTCTCCGGATGTTAGTATACGTGGGGTAGTGCCGGCTGTGAAATCTACTTTTGTCGCAAATGAGACTGAGCCAGGCACACTCGTGTTCCTTAGAACAGATGTCGTTGATGCGCCAAAGTTGGCAGTAGCCAGATCCTGCCTGCCGTCTCCATCAAAATCATCGACGATGACAGCATTTGGACTTGCACCCGTCGCAAAATCCACCTTACCGGCAAATGAAAGTGCTCCGGATGAACTTGAATTTCTTAAAACAGAGACTGTATTGGAACCAGTGTTTGCCACGATAAGATCTCTCTTTCCATCACCATCAATATCAGCAATTCTTACTGAATACGGACCACCCCCTGTTGCATAGTCTACTTTCGCGGCAAATGAACCGGAACCTATACTTCCGCTTGACCCGGTGTTCCTTAGAACCGAAATTGTGTTGCTTGTATAATTTGCGACTGCCAAATCGGCTTTCCCATCTCCATCTAGGTCGCCAATTGATATTGTAAACGGGGAAGAACCTGTTGTGAAATCCACTTTTGTATTCACGTTTACTGAAGCAGCACTAAATGCGCTATTGTCATATGAAGGGAGGTAAGGGCGTGGCGAAAGTGCGTGCATATTACAGCCCGCGCTATTCAATGTAACCCGTGCAAATGTTGCACCCGTTGGCACTGTTGCTGAAAGGGATGTAGCCGAAGCTGATGTGACGCTTGCCTTTGTTGCACCGAAATAAACTATGTTATCGGTGGTGGTGGTTAAAAAGTTCGTACCGGTTATAGTTACCGATGATGCCGGGTACCCGATTAGCGGACCAACCGATGTGATAGTCGGTGCCGGATTTACTGTTACAGTCACACTTGCAGTACCACTGCAGCCCGCTGTTGTTCCGGTTACCGTATAGGTAGTCGTAGTACTTGGTGTTCCTGTCACAGAAGCACCAGTGGTGGCGGACAGGTTTGTACCAGGTGACCAGGTATATGTAGTGCCACCGCTTGCTGTAAGTGACGTAGATGATCCATTACATATGGCCACAGATGAACTGGTGCTGATAGTAGGATTCGGATTTACCGTTACAATCTTCGTAAGTGGTGTATTCAGTGTACATGTCGATGAAGTCGTGTATGTTATTTCGGCGGTACCAGCACTGATACCTGTAACAATGCCCGTACTACTGCCTATTGTCGCTACACTTGTGTTGCCACTCGTCCATGTGCCACCGGCAGTGGTGTGGGTAAGGGTGGTTGTGTTGCCTGTACAGACTGTTGCTGTTCCTCCTATAGCTTCAGGAAGAATATGGAAGTAGTTCTGCTGATTGCAGTCTAAGATTTCCTGTTCACTTGTGCTGATCGCTGAACCGAAGAGGATTACTTCCCAGAAATTCAGTACCCCGGTGTTTGTAGTGCTAAAGTGCCGTCCGATCCTCATTATATTCATTGTGCTGGGAAAGGTATTTGTGCCTGTTCCTGTATTCACGCTATTGGCAAACACACTCAGCGCACCTCCGCTTTCCCACGTCATAGTGAAGGTGGTAGCGAATGGTGGCGTTAATGCTACACCGAGTGTCACCATGCCCAAGCCATCGTTTCTGGCCGATCCTCTATTATTGGCGTTAATTGTAAATAATGGGTTTTGCGATAGATTCCTGTCAATGATAGCTGTTATTGTTCCGCTCTGGTAATTGTAAGCTGCATTCAGCGTACGGGCATTTGTTATTCCATAGCTGGTACTGCCACCGTCCATGAAGTTCGTTCCGTTGAATTTGATCGCCGGTTCTCCATTTGCTCTTACGATCGTTCCGGCGCTCACAATCATTGGCTGGGAACTATTTGTCGCCTGTATTCCATCATTTCCATTGCCGCTTTGGTCATACCATTTCACTACATAACCAGTGTTACCACCAATGAATGTTTTTAAAGCGACGGTGTCAAGGTGATTACCTGCATTGTAGCCAATGTCGGAAAGGGAGTTGTCTGAGCTTCTCCGTACCTGTATCAATTTCCCTGTATAGCTGGTACTCAGTCTTCTAACTGAATACGCCACTTTTGGTGTTGAAGACGATGAAAGCCCCGCCAGGTCCAGCGTGTTTTGTGCCCAAACTTCATTCGTCGCTATCGAAAGCACAAACATTGTTATCGCACTTAAATAAACCTTAAACGTTGATAATTTGGAAATTGAAGTGATCATATATAATTTGTCTGATTTAATGTGTGACTTTGGACTAGCTCCTGAATGGTGACTTTCCTGCATACCGATTTTGCCCATGCAATTGAGAATTTGTTAATTGATAATTAATTACAAAATTATTTCAGGGGCCAACCGGCCATGCTACTGAAATTGGTAGTGTGCAGAAAGAGTTTCTAACGTGCCCGGTGTCAGGTGTTAGTAAATGTCTGTGAGTTTGGTGTCGGGTTTTTACCGATACAGATTACCTGTTATGCTTGTTCACTTAAGTGACGGTCTTCTCCATATCCATTGAAGTAGATCGTATCCACATGCATTCGTTTATGATTCCCGTTTTTGTTATCTTTGAATAGCACACGCAACTGCGGAAATAGCTCAGTTGGTAGAGCATCAGCTTCCCAAGCTGAGGGTCGCGGGTTCGAGTCTCGTTTTCCGCTCATTTCTTCAAACCTCCCCTCCGGGAGGTTCTTTTTTTAGACATATCTCTGACAGTTTTTTTCGTCAAACAAGGTTAACTTCACCGCCGTTAGTTTAATAATCCGCTAATTTTTATAATGTTCAACAAATTCATTATTACGGCTTGTATAGCCTCAAGTGTGGCTATTAACGTCCATGCACAGGGGCAGCCGTGCGCAACAGATCATCACCACGATCGTCTGCTTCAGAAGTACCCTTTGCTCGCTGAGTATGAACGTCAGTTCAATGAACAGTTGGGGGCAAAACTTGCTGCAAAGACTACCGCTGCCGGCCCTGATACCGCTACCTACGACATCCCCCTTGTGGTGCATGTTGTTCATGATTATGGTGTTGAGTACCTCAGCGATAACGATATCTATGACGCCGCAAACGAGTGGGCACTTGCTTTCGTTAAAAAGAACGCCGACACCGCCAACGTCATAGCACCCTTCGTCAAGTACATCGGAAACGCACGCATGAGGTTGCATCTGGCAACCATTGATCCCAAGGGCAACCCTACAAAAGGTGTTGTGCGCCACTTCTCCTACCTCACTTACAATGGCGATGATGATTCCAAGCTGGAGCCATGGCCAAACAACAAGTACATCAATATCTGGTTCACAAGTTCGCTTGGTTCATCAGGCGCGGCCGCCTATGCTTATTACCCGTCTTCGGCTGCATTTATGCCTTATTACGATGGGGTCATCAGTCTGGCCAGCTATCTCAATACCTCCAAAACTATTCCGCACGAACTGGGGCATGTGTTGAACCTGGCGCACGTATGGGGCAACAATAACAATGCGGCTGTTGCCTGCGGAAATGATGGTGTCGATGATACACCGCCCACCAAGGGCCATACGCCAGGCTGTGTTCCGTCTGCTATCTTCGATACTACTTGTGCCACCGGATATATGAAGACATATACATCCATGTCCGGCCTTGCCGATTCTGTTGTCGACTATCCCGATACAACAAATGCGCAGAACATCATGGATTATACTTATTGCGCGCACATGTTCTCCAAAGGACAATGTGTACGCATGCGCACTGCGCTTACCAGTCCGGTCGCAGGTCGCAGCAACCTCATCACTTCGGCCAACCTTGCCGAGACCGGTGCTATGAATCCCATGCCCGATCTGGCGCCGGTTGCCGATTTCACGCTCAACAAGGCTATAGGCGCCGGCCTCACAACCGATGTGCGTACGCAGTTCCTTACCTACACCAATGAGGGTAGTTTTGTGTTCAGGAACACTTCCTGGAACGACACTATCTCCTCGGTGTATTGGACATTTTCTAACGGTGCGTCCGTTCCCACTTCCACAAGTATGACCACGGTTACCAATAGATTCTCTGAGCCGGGCTGGGTCACCGTTTCCTTGACTGCCAATTCAAATGCAGGTACAACAACCGTCACCAGCAACTCACTTGCTTATGCCGCTGATACCACACCGGTGGGTGGGGTAGGGTACAGTCAGAAGTTTTCTAACCTTGCCGATATGCATAATTGGCCCATGTTCAACTATTATAATAACCAGTTCAAATGGGAATATTACAATGGCGCAGGACGTGGCGACAACAACTGTATACGGTATCGATCTTTTGATACTACCGACAAGATCAATGGTATGGCAAAAGGTGACAGGGACGACGTATTCACACCTGCTTTCAATTTACAGGGCGTTTCAGGGAATTTGTTTATAAATTTCTACACTTCCGGTGCGGCTACACCGGCAGGAAGTAGTGCTTCCCGCGATTCGCTCCAGATCGATGTGAGTACCAGTGGCGGTGCTCGCTGGACAAAGATCGCCGGTTTCCGGGGTACAGAACTCGCCAATAACGGAGCCAGATCATCGATGTTTATACATGGCACTTCATCATCATGGGTTGCCAGGTCCGTTTCTGTTCCCGAAATTCACAGAACCGGCCAAACCTTTTTCCGTTTGCGTTATTGGCCTGGCAATGTAGGTAACAATTTATACCTGGACGATTTCAGCATCGCGGCTTTTCCGGCAGAATTGGAAGAACTTTCAGGGAACGCAGGGCAGTTTGTCCTGTTCCCTAATCCTTCAGAAAATGGGACAAATCTGGCCTTTACAGCCGGCAATGACGCCACAGCCACCTACACTATCAGCGATCTGGCAGGCAAGGTGCTGGCAAGTGAGGTCCTCTCGGTTTCGCCCGGTAGCACCAATCAGGTGTTTATCAGCAGGTCCCTCGTTCCATCGGCAGGTCTGTACTTCGTTACACTCACTACCGGCGGCAACAGTGCCACCCGTAAAATGGTTGTGCAGTAATATTTCAAAAAAATATTCCTTCGCACCAAAGATTATTTGACTGCGTTACGTCTATTTTACCGATAGGCACTTTGTAAACCCGGTCGTAATAAACTTCAGTAAAAAGCACTACTGAAAAAAACAATACAATTGTTGGTTTATGTTTTGTGTTTTCTTTAACTTTGAAACTTTATAATCCATTTATGCAAATGAAAAAAAATTATCTGTACCTGGCGTTGGCTATGTCGCTGAGTGGTACTGCTGCGTTCGCCCAGGCGCCTTGCGCTTCGGACGACATGCATAAGCACTACAAACAGCAGTTCCCCGAGATAAGTATGTATGAAAAGCAAATGAATGAGAGCATCGCTTCGTTTATTGCTTCGCAGGGTGTTAAAGGAAAAGTTGCATCGAAAACAACTGCAACCCGTTCCGATACTGACTACTACGATATACCGGTAGTAGTACACGTCGTTCATAACTATGGTTCCGAATTCGTTAAAGACAGCGCCATCCACGTGATGATGAAGCAGTTGAACGATTTCTACAATGCAAAAAATAACCTGACCGGAATTATCACTCCGTTCAAAAAGTATATCGGCAACGCGAAGATCCGTTTCCACCTCGCTTCAAAAGATCCTTCCGGCAATCCTTCAACTGGTATCACCAGGCGTTACTCCTACCTCTCTGTGGGTGGCGACGACCAGGCGAAAGTGGATCAGTGGCCTCCGCGCAACTACTATAACATTTGGTTGGAGAACGTTATCGGTCGCAGTATAGGTACCGGTATCGTATTGGCTTATGCTACATTCCCATCAACAGGTGAATCATTCCCATACTCTGACGGTGTTATCTCAAGGGCCGACCGTATAATGGATGGCAACACCATTCCCCACGAAACAGGTCACTATTTTAGCCTTTATCACCCTTGGAATAGCGGTGCCGGTGTAGGTGAGGCTTGTGGCGATGACGAAGTGGACGACACCCCACCAACAAAAGGTCACTTTAGTCAATGTCGTAATCCTCAGGAGTTATATGACACTGCTTGTGCTAACAACTATTATAAGTTGTACACAAGCGCATCAGGAATGATGGACTCTCTGGTGAACTATCCTGATACTACAAACACGCAGAACATAATGGACTATTCCGATTGTCCTACAAACATGGTGTCTATTGGTCAGGTTTGGCGCATGCGTGCAACCCTCAATAGCAATATCGGTGGTAGGAACAATCTTTGGGATAGCACTAACCTTGCTGCTACCGGAGTGCTTTCAGGTCCGGTTGACCTTACGCCTGTTCCTGAATTTGTTTCAAGGCAGAATGTTGGCGCAAACGGAACGCAAGCTTATTTCACGTTCCCTGGTACTGCTCTTTTCTTCACAAATAAGAGTTGGAGGGATACTGTAACCAGCTGTGTTTGGACGTTTTCAAATGGTGCATCTAAACCAACGGTTACATCAACCAGTTACACTGATCTCAATAGTCCGTTCGATGTCACCTTCAGCACTCCGGGTTGGGTAAACATCAAAATGGATGTGACGGGTAACAACTCTGGTACTGCTACCAGGGAGTTCAACAAGTCAGTTTTCGTAGCAGATGAAACAGCTGTTGGATCAGGATACATTCAGGAGTTCAATCCTGATGGCGATCGCGACAAATGGCCTATGTTCAACTACTATAACAACAATTTCAAATGGCAGTTGGCTAACTATGGCGTGTATGACAACAACTGTGTGATGTATCAGGGTTATGATACACGTGCCGGTTCTGAGTTGTTCACAAACACACCAAGAGGCGATTTTGATGATCTGTACTCTGTTCCGTTCGACATCAGCGGTTTCGGAAGTGGTCCTTGCTACCTGAACTTCTCTTACTCAGGTGCCTCACGCACAGCAAGTGCCGCTGACATCACTGATTCGCTCTTCATCGAATATTCAATAGACAAAAAGCACACTTGGTTCCCGCTTACTGCGCTCGGAAAAAGCACCCTCATCAACAAGGGTACTATTTCTACTCCTTATTATCCAACCAGTGTGCTCGACTGGGCACCTGCTGCTGTCAACATTCCTGCTGCCGCACGCAAACCATACACAGTGTTCCGTTTCCGTTACAAACCCGGAACTTTCAAGAGCACTATGGCTTCAACTGTTAGCACGGGCAATAACTTCTTCCTCGATCGTATTCAGGTTACTCCATGGGCTGCAGATGTTGCTACCGTAAACATGGGTAACATCGATATGAAAGTTGTTCCCAACCCAACTCATGGCGATGCTTATGTAGTTGTGAAAGACGTGAACAACACCAAGGTTGAATTAGCTGTTACTGATATCACAGGTAAGACAGTATTCACTACTACCGAAAACATCAGCGGAAACACTTCAAGGATCATGATCCCTCAGCAGGCTATTTCTGTAAAAGGAATCTACCTCGTATCAGTTGTTACCGGCAATCAGGTTAGCACTCAGAAACTGGTTGTTTATTAATAGATAAAATCATAGCCGACTTTATAGGGAGCCATCGCATTTGCGATGGCTCTTTTTTTGTACTGTCGCCTTTTTTTAGAAACAATTGGCAATACACTTCCCTGCTCTGTTAACGCCGTCTTATAACAGAACGTTTTAACGTAGCTTTAACCCTGTTTTTCCCCACCGCTACTGCATTCCGAGTATTTTTGTATCCACCTCAAATGAAACGCATTATATATAATATGTGGCGTTATTGCATTGTGTTGCTTCTTGTAGCAGGAGGATGCACTGGTACATATGCTCAGAATGTTGTTTTCACTGCAGTCGCCGGTGCCAATAAGGTTGGCCTTCGCGATCAGGTTCAGGTACAATATACCATTCGTGATGCGCAAAATCTCCAGTCCATCACCAATCCCTCCGATGCCGACTTCATCATTGTAGGCGGTCCATACCAATCTCAAAGTTCCAGCACCCAGATAGTGAATGGTAAGTACACCACTTCCTCAAGTGTGTCGCTCACGTATGTACTCCAGCCTCGAAGGGAAGGAACATTTACTATTCCTCCTGTCACCGCCCGCGATGCCGATGGCCATGCTTATCAATCAAATGCGCTTACCATTCAGGTAGTGCAGGGTTCGGTGGTTCAACAGCAGCAGCAACAGCGTCGCCAGCGTGCAATGGATCCATTCTCCGATCCCGATGACGACGTGATGGCTATGATGCGTCAGATGCAGCAAATGCAGCAGCAGATGATGCAGCCCTTCCGTCATGCACAACCGCAGCAGCCTCAGCAACAGCCGCAGCAAGGCCAGGCTCAGGCCGATCCTCCGGTAAACGATGCAGAGATCAAAAAGGACCTTTTCATTCGTGTCACTGCCGACAAAAGCAAGGTGAAACTGGGCGAACAAGTTACCATTAGCTATAAACTGTACTCGCGCATTCCTATGCAGATGGCTATTTCTAAATTGCCATCGCTCAATGGTTTCTGGACGCAGGATTTTGATATACCCAAGCAGACCAAACCCACGGAGGAGGTGCTTGATGGTAAGAAGTATCAGGTATTCCTGCTCAAGAAGTCTGCATTGTTTCCGCAACAGACCGGCACACTGGAGCTCGATCCCGCCGAAGCAAAAGGCGTTGCCCGCATAGTGCAGCAGGTGCGCAGGCGTGTTGCCGACATGTTCGATCCGTTTGGTGCCGGAACGCTCATGATGAACGATCCGTTCTTCAATAACTCCTATTACAATACAATGGCTTATCGCGATGTGCAGGTACACCTCAAAAGTACCCCCTTCAAGATAACCGTCACACCATTGCCTGATAAGAATAAGCCAGAGAATTTCAGCGGAGGGGTGGGAGAGTTTACCGTTGCGTCCAAGATTGATAAGAAAGAGTTGACCACTGACGAGGTGGCAACACTCACACTGAATATCAACGGTAGCGGCAACCTCAAATTGATTCAGGCACCCAATCTGTCGTTGCCGAATGGCCTTACGACTTATGATCCGGTGATCATTGATACAGTAACAGGTAGGAGTACAACCATCAGTGGCTCTAAGATCATCACTTACGTCATCAGCCCCATGTCTCCGGGCGATTACGAGATTCCCCCGGTCGATTTCACATACTATAATCCGGAAACAAATTCCTACGTTACAGAACGTACCGAGGCTATCAAATTGCACGTAACACCCGGTAAGAAAATTGCCGGTCAGCAGTCGGGCAACAACGTCACCTACAAAGACATTCATGACATAGTGAAGCAGCCGCCTGCCGCATTGGCTATGCGCTCTGCTCCGCTGTTGTTCCGCCCGGTTTATTGGATATTATTTGCATTACCACTGGTGTTTTATCTGCTTTTTGCGTACTACAGGCGCAAGGAAGACGAGCTTTCCCGCGATACAGTACAATTGCGCAAAAAGCGTGCAAACAAGATAGCCTTACAAAGGCTCACTACTGCCCGCAAGTTGTTGCAACAGCAGAACAAAAAGCCCTTCTACGAAGAGGTGTCAAAAGCTATATGGCTATACCTTTCCGACAAGCTGGTCATTCCACTCTCATCGCTTTCTAAAGAAAGTGCCGTAGATGCGCTCGTTGCCCGCAAAGTACCTGCCGATGTTTTGCGTAAACTTGAAGATGTCATCACCGAGTGCGAAACCTCTCTTTATGCAAGTGGTGGTAGCAGGCAAATGTCGGATACTTATGATGATGCCGTAAAAGTGATCAGTAACCTTGAAGATATCTTTAAAGCATGAAACGGAATGTGATCATACTGCTGTTGTCTCTTTGCGTCCCGTTCTTCGCAACCGCCGGCGACTACAAGGCAGACTGGAAAAAGGGCACTGATTTCTACCTGCAGAAACGTTATGACAGTGCTGCATTCTACTTCGAGAAAGTGGCCGCCTCCAGGCCTGCAAACGCTGAGATATTCTACAATCTCGGCAATGCATACTACAGGCTCAACAAGATCGCGTTAGCCGCTGTAAATTATGAACGTGCGCTGCATATAGATCCATACTACAAAGAAGCTCAAGAGAACCTTACAATTACTCAGGCGCGCATCAGCCATCATGTTGCCGTGGTAGAAGACATCTTCTTCATCGCATGGTGGAAAGATATCACTGCCAATGGAAAGTCGTCGTCATGGGCAATTGCTGCGCTGATCACTTTTACATTAGTGATCGTTCTCTCCGGTTTACGGAGATACACTGCAGCCGGGCAAAGAATGCCGGTACAATTACCGGGGATTCTGGGAGGGGTTTGTGGCACTTTCCTTTTGTTTGGCACAGTTGCTGCATTTCGCGAGGCTGCACCGGCGGGTGCGGTTGTCTCAGAAAACGACGCTCCGCTAATGAATGCAGACCTGAAAGGCAAACCACTGATGCTTTGTCCCGAAGGCACTTCAGTGCAGGTAAAGACCGACAGGGGCAATTGGTTGGAAGTATCCTTGCCCGATGGCCGCACCGGCTGGATCAACCGCTCACAGTTGATCCGTATCTAAACCATTATTGTATTTAATGCACTGCGTTTGAACGATGCAGTCGACCTGTACAGTCGCTGCATCATTTATTTGCAATTACGCACGTTCACTACTTCGTGCCTATGATGCGGAAGTAACTTTCCACCATGTCACGGTAGTATGGTTTTAGTTGCGGTGGCACAGTTTTGTACTGTTCCAGCATTTGTCGTTTATCCGTGATGTACTTCTGCAGTGCCGGAGGGATAGGCCTGCTCATTTCCTCAGCACTACGCGATGTGCGTTTGTCGTCCTCCTCCTGCTCACGCATCGATTTCTCTGTTTCAAGTAAGCGTGTCTGTATCTCTTTCTGCCGCTGTATCAACTCAGGGTTTATCCTCCTGTTCACAAGGTCAGTTTCGTTCTTGTCCATTTTCTGCTCCAGCTCACGCAGTTCTTTTGCAAGGCCACCCATGCCCTTGCTGCTCAGCTTGCTGGCCAGTTCGTTCAGTTGGCGCCTGATGGCAGCCTGTTGCTGCGCCAGTCGTGCCAGTTGTTCCGAATTGCCATACTCTCCGTTTTCACCCTCACTTCCTTCACCGCTGCCATTTCCGCCTTGCCCCCCTTGGCCGCCTTGACCCTGTCCTTGCCCTTGTCCCGGTTTTTTACCCTTGCCTTGTTCTCCTTCTCCTTTGTCACTACCCGGTTTCTTTCCGCCCGGCATTTGCATCTTTTGCATGCCTTCGCCCAGTTGCTGCTGCTGTGTTATTATGTCCGATAGTTGCATTCCCGGGCCTTTACCTTCACCTTTCTTACCTCCCGGTTTTTTGCATGCTCCGCCACCGCCGCCCTTATTCCCTTCCGACTGCATCTGCATCAGATTGGAGAGCAACTCGTTCAGCAGCAACGCAAGGTTGTTGGTATACGTCATTATATATTGCTGATCGGTAGCAGCCAGGTCCACACGGCGTGCTTCCAGGTTCGAAACGGCCTTAGCCATGCGTCGCTCCAGATCAGTAGTGTTTTTGTTGATGGTAGGTGCCAGCTTCACTATCCTTTTGCTCAGCGCGAACAGGCTGTCCCGTATCATCTGCGAGTTCCTGTGCAGGCGGTGCTGCTCCTCCATATTCGTAAAGTACTTCTGACTCGCAGGAGATGTTTTGCGCACCTGGTCCATCAGATCTTCCTGCGAAAATGACAACCTTATCAGATTGCTGAGCAACTGTCTTGTGGCCTTTATGTCTATCTCTATCTGCTCCATGTCCATTCCTGCCGCTTTCTCACGCAGGCTTTTGGCCATGTTCTCCAGATTTTTTGCAGCATCATCTTGTTCTTTGCTGGCTTTGTCGTTCTGTTTGTTATTCAGTTCTTTCTCACTGTCCTGCATGTCTTGTTGCGCCTGCTGTCCGGATTTTTCTTCATTCTCCAGCCTGTCTTTTTCCTTTGTTTCTTTAGCCAGTTGCTGAGTTTGTTTCAGATCTTCTTTCAATGCTTTCTCCAGTTTTTCCTCCAGTTTCTTTTGTTCTTTCGCCAGGCTGGCTGCGTCTTTCTTATTCTGTTCCGTCTCTTTTTTCAGGTCACGCTGCTCTTTTGCCAGTGCATCCATCGTGTTCGCAAGGTCCTCCATCTTCATCTGCATCTCCATTCGCTTCATCAGCTCTTTCATCCGGTCCATGTCCATGTTAAAGAGTTTATTTTCCTGCTCCAACTCTTTCATGGCTTCCATTGCACGTTCCTTATTCAACTTTTGCATTAGCTCCTGAAGTTTCTCCATCTGTTTCTTCAGTTCCTCGTTCAGCAGATTGTTGAGTTGTTTGTTCAGCTCCTGTTGTTTTTCCTTCAGGTCTTCGCTGTAGTTCTTCTGTTCACTCTGCTGCATTTGCTCTTCAAATCGTTCCTTCACATTCTCTACCTGATTCTTCAGTTCTTTCTGCTTCTCCATCATTTGTTGCAGCATTTGTTCCATCTGCCAGTCCATGTTGGAGTTTTGCACCATTTTACTTTGTGCGTCTTTGTAGTCGGTCTGTAGCTGTTTGGTCTTTTCAGAACTGTTACTGATGCCCGAGTTGATCTGCTTCGAGTTTTCGTTGATCGCCGAGTCCAGCTGTTCACCGTCAAATGCCTGATAGCTCATCAGGTCGCTGCGGGTTGCCTTGCTGCCATGAATGCCGTCATTATCCCATGCCTCCACGTAGTACGATACCTTCTGACCCGGTTTCAGGTTCAGTGACTGCACATCAAAGTAATGTTCGAACGTAGTAAGCGCACCACCCGAAGACTTCAGCGCTATACTCTTACTCGTCACCACTTTGTTCTTGTCGCTGATCTCATAATTGAAATGAACACGCGTGATAGCATAGTCATCGCCTGCGCTGCCTGTTACCAGTATCTGTTTTCCGCTTATGGTGTCGCGGAACTGCTGCACCTGTATCACCGGATACTGGTCAGGTATCACCTGAACATGGTAAGTAAAGCTATCGGCAACTGTAGCATTGTTGTTGTAGAGGGTAATCGTGTAGTTCGTGTCATTCAGAAACCGGAATTTATAATCATACTCCGATTCATTCGTGCCCAGTTTTTCCTGACTGCCATTCCCGAATTTTATCGTCGCATAGTCGGTATGGCTGGTCACAAAATGCCATTCAAACGTGGTGCCTGCCGGTACTACTATGTCACCCAGACTATTGCGTACTTCGTTCTTTCTGCCAGTGTAAGGAGGGTAGTTCAATGCTATTCGGAAAGACTTCAGCACCGGGCGTTGAATAACCTTGATCACCTCAGGCTTAGATCGGAATCCTGCAGCATAGAACCTGAAGGATACATCCTCCGTTATATTCTTGAACGTGTATTTGAACGTATGTCCCTGCATACTTTGCATGGCTATCCGGTCGTCTCCTATCTCCACATATGCTTCTGTAGGCAAAGCGTCACCGGTCGTTTCCAGCTCCAGCGTGAAGTCAGAATTCCGCACTGCCAGCAGCGATTTATTCTTTACGTTGAACTTAAATGGCGCCGGCTTTTCAAATGTCGTCGTTGGTTGCAGCAACCTTTTTGTACTGTCCTTAAATATGTTTGGTGCGGCCACCAGAATGAATAACCCGGCCAGCAATGGTGGCAGCAGGTAGGGTAGGTAGCGTTTGTTTTTCGATAGGTCTATTGCCGCTGCTATCGGCACAACAGATATCTGACCTATTTTCTGATTGATACTCGCTTCCGCCAATTCCCTGCTGGATGCATTGTCATTTCCGTTCTTTAGTTGCAGGATATTCAACAGCTTGTCGCTCACTTCAGGGAAGTGTGTGCCAATGATCGTTGCAGCTTGCTCATGAGAAATCACACCACCCAGGCGCGCCATCTTTGCCAGTGGAATCACCACCCAGGCAACAAGAGCGGCACCACCCAGTGTCACAAACAAGGACAGCAGCGTTACCCTTGCCCATACAGGCAGGTACAGATAATACTCTCCAACGCTTACCGTCACAATATAGAACAGCAGGCAACTGAGAAAAACCAGCGTACCCCTGATCACTTTATTGGCATAATACTTCCTGATAAATGCATCTAACCGCGCTACCAGCCAATCGTAATTATTCATAATTCTTGTCTACACGCAATTTAAGTGAATTTTCTCTTGCATAATGGTTAAAAAACTCAAGTGGATAAATATTGCATTTATGTCCCCGATGTAGCCCTTGCAGGCGCCATAAAACAACAAAGCCACTCCGGTTTAGGAATGGCTTTGTGTAATGTTGTTTATCTGTTTAAACGTCTCGGCAGCTTATGTGTGCCGGTCGGTTAAAAGGTATTAGTTCTGTGGTTTCTCCAGCAATTTGAAGAACTGGTCCAGCTGTGGCAGGATCACTATGCGGGTACGCCTGTTGGTAGCGTTTCCTTCTTTAGTGTCGTTGCCTGCAATTGGCATATACTCACCACGTCCTGCTGCGGTCATGCGGTTAGCAGGTACTTTGTATTTTGTCTGAAGTACACGAACAACCGATGTCGCGCGTTTCACACTCAGATCCCAGTTGTCAACCAGTACACCCGAGGCGAAAGGTTTGTTATCTGTGTGTCCTTCCACCATAAACTCAATATCAGGCTGGCTGTTGATAACTTTCGCAACTTTGCCCAATACCTCGCTTGCCTTATCAGTTATATCCCAGCTGCCACTCTTGAAGAGCATTTTGTCAGATATGTCTACATATACTACACCCTTATCCACTTTTACGTTGATGTCCTGATCTTCAAGGTTACCGATAGCACTCTTCAGGTTGATCACCAATGCCATGTTCAAAGAGTCTTTACGGTTGATCGCCGATTGAAGTTCCTTGATGTAAGCGTCTTTTACGCCTATGTTGTCAAGAGATTTTTTAATGCTCTCAGCCTGTGCGCCGGATATAACCGAAAGGTCTTTCAACTGGTTCAGCACCTGATTGCTGTTCGCCTTGCTGTCAGCCAATTGCGACTCAAGCAGTTTTATCCTGTCCAGATCAGCTTTGTTCGATGCCTGGCATTTTGCATTTTCCATCATCAGCACCCTGTAAGCACTGTCGAGTTTCGTGTAGTTTTCACCGCACTTTTTCAATTTCTTTGGAGCCGAGCAGGAAAACAGTACCGCCGAAGCCACCCCCATAAACATGATCTGTGTTAGTTTCATAAAATTCTGCTGTTGAGATTAACGGATTTGGTGCAAAACTATCTATAAAGTCCTTAATAATCAGTTAAGAATTACTAAAGAATAAATTGTTTTATTCGTAAAATATGTGTGCTGTTAACTGTTGACAGGCAGTTTTGTATAAATGAAGGGCTGCACTAATGCTTGTTTCGTGTGGTTAGAATTTAAAGCCTATGGTCATCGCTATGTTGTTCATGCTGAAATCCGTCTTCGCAACGGGGATAGCTGCAACTGGCTCTATATTGGTCTTGATATAGTTATAGTCAATAGAATAGGGCTGCAGTTGTCCCTGATAGACACTGTGCACAAATGCCAGATCAATAAAGAAGTCTTTATCCCTGAATCCGATACCTGCATTGAAGTCCATTCGTTGGCCATTCATCGTAGATACCTTGTATGGATTGCCGTAATAACCAAAACCCACGCGTGCCATAATGAACTTTGAAAGCAGCCCCTCAGCGCCTATGCGCACGTTGGATGTGTTCTGGTATGTATTCGTTATCTTCTGGTTCATATCATACTCTTGCTGTGCGTAAGAGTTACCGTAGCCGTCGCTGGTAGGGTATACATACCCCATCGATCCATATCCCACATATTCATAATCAAGTGTCACAAATCCTATTCCTTTCATCACGTAAGATCCGCTCAGTATGCCCCTCCACGGTGTAACGAGACTGTAATTGAACTGATTGGTCGCCGTACCTTCATTAGATGAGTTCAGAGTAATCGATTTGTTTGCAACTGCCGACGAGATCGAAGGTGTGTAAGTCTCGGTGAGGGCGTATATTGATGGTGAATGGAATGCTGCACCCACACGCACATTGTCGTTTGGTCTGAAGATCGCGCCTACTTTCAGGTTCACACCATTACCTTTTACGCTCGTATATTGATTATACTTGAACGATACAAACGAATCCGGATTAGCGGCAACGTTGCCCGGTGCCAGCGATTCGGTTATTGTATAATCTGCCGTGTAGCGCACCGTCGGAAGCCCCAGGGTTGCACCCAGCATCAGCTGTTCTTTATAATTACCGCCCAGCGATAAGGCAAATTCGTTGATCCTCCCGCGCTCTTTCACGGTAACTTCCTGTCGGACACCACCCGAAAATGGTACGCTCGACATGAATTCATATTTCTGATTGTTATAGTTATTGATCACGTATCCCTGATAACCAATGTACCCGGGCACACTTAACGGATCATCGCTATACGGGTCTTCATAAAATTTATTCGCATCAGCTGCAAACGTTTGCGATGCCGAGTTCGCTGTGTTATTTCCTGCAAAGCTATAATTGCGGTTAAAGTCAGCGACGCGGTTGTTACCTATCGCAAAAGATACCGATTTCCATTTCCTTTTTTCATAGCGTTTCCCCTTTGGTGCATTGGTGAATACAATACCAATATTATTAAAGTTGAAACGCGTGTTATTGTCTGCTTTCACCTCTCCCAGATATTGGCTGCTCGCGCTGTTCATTCTCAGAGATGGGGTAAAAGTGAGTTCCGATGACCGGTACACGCCCAGTCCGGCCGGGTTCACACTCAGCGAGCTGAAATCGCCCCCTATAGAGCCCAGTGCGTTACCAAACCCCATAGACCTCGCCGTTCCCTGTACCGTAAGGTTCGACATAGCATATGCCTGCTGCACGCCGGTATTCATGCCCTGTATGTTTTCTGTTATCTGTGCTTTCGCTGTGGCTGCGCCTATCGAGAGAGCCGGTATCAATACAAGCTTGGTGTATCGCATATTATTATAGTGTTTGGATCAGGTTGTGTGTGCAAAATAACTACAAATACTGTACCTGTTTTAATGCTTAAAGCTAAAAGGCATTATTACCACGGGTAACAATGCCTTAATTATGATTAGTTTAACGCTCGGACCTATCGGCGGCCACCACCTCTTACGCCACCGCCTCCGCCGCCACTTGGAGCCGGGTTTCCTCCGCCGGGGTTGCCGAACGAACGACCACCCGGGCTGCCACCACTGGGATTACCAAATGACCGCCCTCCTGGGTTGCCGACTCCGGGGTTCCCCGGGTTGCTATACGTTCTGCCGCCTGGGTTGCCTCCGCCAAATGTTCGTCCTCCGGGATTGCCACCGCCATTCGGCTGTTGTTGGTTGTTATTAAACCTCGAACCATTCCCGTTGTCGAAATTGCGTTGTTCAGCAATGCTTCTGTTCCCGTTGTTGAAAAAGCCGCCTCGCGATCTGGATGGTTCGTTGTTCTGCATACTGTTGTTCCCGTTGCGGTTACCGCCCCAGCCATTGTTGCGATACGTGCGCGATCCGTTTTCCTGCCCGCTTTGTCCTACACGGTTCGTGTTGAACTGGTCTCCGCGTTGAGGCGAGTTTCCTGTACGGTAGCTATTGCCATACGTCCTGTACGTATTGTTCGGTCCGTAGTTCCTAAGACCAAGTTGGCTTGGTGCGCTGCGGTATCCGCTTCCGCCCCTGGGGCCGTTGTAGGCAGTATTCTGGTATACCCTTGTCCCTGCCGGACGATAGTAACGTGGTCCGTAATTGTGGGCATTGCCGTAATGTCCGGCATAATATCCGTTCCAGTAGCCACTGTAGTAACCACCCATGAATCCACCTCCATAATAATAGGGTGAGTGCCAGCCTCCGTAATACGGATAGTTCCAGCAGCTGCCCCACGCACCGTACCCGTACCAGGTGTTCCAGCCCCATGCCGAACTCCAGTAGGGACCGCCGTAGCCAACGCTTACACTGAAGCCTGGTCGCCATGGGTTGTAACCCCAGTATGGGTCAT
Organism: Flavipsychrobacter sp.; assembly: GCA_016786565.1. Taxonomy (GTDB): domain Bacteria; phylum Bacteroidota; class Bacteroidia; order Chitinophagales; family Chitinophagaceae; genus Nemorincola. The sequence goes on along the minus strand of JAEUVY010000130.1, from coordinate 14,049 downwards.
ACCAATACCTGTTGTACCAGTACGGATTGTAGAATGCACTGTAGTACCCCATGTTATAAAAGTCGTTGTCAAATCGATTGATGCGTGTGCCGTACGAATAATCGTCGTCGTAATCTACGTAGTCATCACCGTTGTAGTTGCCACCGTTATACTGGCCGCTTTGATCGCCTCCGGCATTGTTTTCGTCATATTGGTTACGATAGCTGTCGTTACGCCTTTCTTCACGTTGTTTCCTGCGCTCTTCGCGACGTTGCTCTTTTGCCGATTGGCTACTCTGATCTGATCCCGATGCATAAATATCATCTACCTGAGCAGTAGCTCCCTGTATCACTCCCGCCAACAGCAGTCCGGTCAGTACGAAACGTTTCATTTTGAATTGTTTTTAGGTAAAATCCTTAGTGAAATTACTACATTTGCGCCATTCGGAAGACTTCATACATTGAATTTTAACAATTTATAGTTGAGCTCAGGTTCGGTCTCCGTGTCTTTTTATCAGACTATTAAAATTACCTCAGGTTTACTTTTATGTCAAAGGAAATAACATCAAGAAGTGAAGATTATGCACAATGGTATAATGATATCGTGCTCAAGGCCGGACTTGCGGATTACTCTGCGGTAAAAGGCTGTATGGTTATCAAGCCGCACGGTTACGCTTTGTGGGAAAATATGCGCGATGTGCTTGATCGCATGTTCAAGGAAACAGGTCACCAGAATGCATATTTCCCCTTGTTTATTCCCAAGAGCTTTCTCAGCAAAGAGGCCGCTCACGTAGAAGGCTTCGCCAAAGAATGTGCGGTCGTTACGCATTATCGCCTTAAGAACGATCCCAATGGTGGTGGTGTGATCGTGGATCCTGATGCTAAACTTGAGGAGGAACTTATCGTCCGCCCTACGTCCGAGACGATCATCTGGAATACATACAAAGATTGGATCCAGTCCTACCGCGATCTGCCGCTGCTCATCAATCAGTGGGCCAACGTAGTTCGGTGGGAAATGCGTACACGCCTTTTCCTGCGCACCACCGAATTTCTTTGGCAGGAGGGCCACACCGCACACGCCACGCGCGAAGAGGCTATAGAAGAGACCAAAAAGATGTTGGAGGTCTACGCCACTTTTGCCGAGCAGTATATGGCGGTACCCGTTGTGCGTGGTGTAAAGACTGCTAATGAGCGTTTTGCCGGTGCTGAAGATACTTACTGCATCGAGGCGCTCATGCAGGATGGCAAGGCATTGCAGGCAGGTACATCGCACTTCCTGGGTCAGAATTTCGCTAAGGCTTTTGATGTTACCTTTCGCGATAAAGAGAATAAACTCGATTATGTTTGGGCTACGTCCTGGGGTGTTTCTACCCGCCTGGTCGGTGCGCTCGTTATGGCGCATAGCGACGATCAGGGGTTGGTCCTGCCGCCCCGCATAGCTCCGCTTCAGGTGGTCATAGTTCCTATCATGAACAAGGATCCCGAAGCACAGGCCCGCATCAACAATTACGCCAATTCATTGGTGTCTGAATTGCGCTCAAAAGGCATCCGTGTCAAATTTGATGATGACGATACTGCAAGGCCGGGATGGAAATTTGCCGAGTATGAAATGAAGGGTGTTCCCGTGCGTATAGCCTTGGGAGCACGCGACATGGAAAATAATGTTGCCGAAGTGGCCCGCCGCGATACCAAGGAGAAAGTTTCGGTATCATTAGAAGGTTTATCTGGTCATATCGCTGCGTTGCTCGACGATATTCAGTCAAATATGTACGCAAAAGCATTACAGTTCCGCAACGATAACACCCGCAAGGTCGACTCCTGGGATGAATTCGTGAAAGTCCTTGACGAACAGGCAGGCTTTGTTGCAGCTCATTGGGATGGAACAAGCGAAACAGAAGAAAAGATAAAGGAAATGACAAAGGCCACTATCCGTTGCATTCCGCTCAACAACGAGCAGGAAGAAGGTAAGTGTATCCTCACAGGCAAGCCGTCTACGCAAAGGGTTTTGTTTGCCCGTGCTTACTAATAAAAAACAGTATTTTAGTTGTCGGGGGCATCTTATGGTGCCCCCTTTTTTTGTCTACACTTCAGTACAGCTCTTCAACGAAAAGTAGAACGATGATCCTTCACCTTTTTTCGAAGTAGCCCATATCTTACCGCCGTTCAATTCCGTATATTCTTTACAAAGCATCAGCCCTATTCCCGATCCTTTTTCATTTGCGGTTCCTCTCGAGGCACTGTTAAAAGGTTCAAATAGTTTTTCCATTTCCTCTTGCGGTATCCCGATCCCTGAATCCGTAACGCTGAACACTACAAAGCCGGGTTGCGTTTCAGTGTCGGCATTTAGCTCCACCGTCCCGTCAGCATGCGTGAACTTGATGGCATTCGAAAGTAGATTGCGCAAAATGAAATCAAAATGCGAAGGGTCTGTCATCACACACGTGCCGTTTGGTAGGTTGTCTTTCAGCTCTATCTTTTTAGCCTTGGCTGATGCCGTCAACAATTCAAGTGTCTCTGCGGCTTGCTCCTTCACATGTACCCGTGTTTCATTCTTTTGGTTACCCTGCATCTGTTTAGTCCCCCATACGAGCAACTTGTCCAGCGTATCGATCGACGCCCTCGTCTGTGCTGTTAATGACGATAGTAGAAACTTTGTCTCCTCTCTTGTCATAATGTTGTGTTCCAGTAATTCCAACGATGGTGGGATTTGTCGCAATGGCCCCCTTAGATCATGACCAATTACTGAAAATAGTCTGTCCTTTATCTCATTTGATTTTCTGAGTTGTTCTTCTTGTTGTTGTAGCGCCAGATTCAGTTTTTTCTTTCTCATGTAGCCATTCGCCACAATTATTAAAAGTACTGCTAAAATGACCGCCAGCGATATTGTTAACTCTGTTACGAGTTTGTCGTTTTTGAGTTTTGCTTCTATCTGCGCATATTTTATCCTTGCTTTTTCAATTTCATATTGAGACTCCAGTTCTGCCATCTCTTGCGATTTGACAGTCGTATTCAAAGAGTCTTCGAGTGACCGCACCTTTTTGAGGTATTCGTAAGATGAATCGTATTGTCTCAAACGGTCGTAGGCATCGATTATCGTCTCATAAATGTCTATTTCCATCATCTTCAGACCCAGTTTCTGCACTTGTAACAGTGAGCCCTTTAGTAATTTCAGGCCCTCTACAGGATCTGTTTTGTTCACTACTGATGCTCGGTTAAAGGTCAGGTGTGCCTGATTTTCCGGTAGTTCCTTGTTAACCGTTATTGAAATTGCTTCATCGAAAAAGGCTAATGCTTTTGCATCTTCACCCATTTTACCGTAAAGAATTCCCAGATTATTTAAAGTTAGTAGTCTCAGATTCGTAAATGCAGGTGTTGTGCAGCTGTCCAGTGCTATCTGAAAGTAGTAAAGTGCAGTATCCAGCTTTTCCATTTTTCCATACACGATTCCGATATTGTTAAAGATCCATGCTTCGTTGGTTCCTTTCACCGGACTCTTTGTGATTTCCTTGATCGCAAGAAAATAGTACTCAAGGGCCTTTGTCAGGTTATTGCTCGTTTCGTTTACTGCTCCGAGTTTCTGATATATGTTTACAACGCCATCTCTATTGCCTGTCGATTCAAAAATTTGAAGGGCCTTCAGAAAATGTTTAGTAGCAACAGTAAAGTTTCCTGATTTAACTTCTTGTATACCAATGCCACTATGAGCGTTTGCAATACCATTCTGGTAATTCTCTTTTGTGAATATTTCTAACGCACGAATGTGCTTTTCTTTCGCCTTAGCCCGCCTTCCTTGGTCTGCATCCATATAGGCGTCCAGAATGGTCATCGAGCCAATGCCGATTTGATTTCTGCTTTCTGTAAACTCATTCATACCTTTTTGCAGGTACATCTTTGCGCTGTCCGGGTGCGAATATTCGTAAAACCTGAATATCGTTTTGTATGCTTCAATACGCTCCGTTGCTGTTTTCGCTTTCCTCAGTAATTCTGTAGGATTTACCGTTGCTTGTGCGGCAAGTTGCTGGCACGCGGCTACGCAAAGCAGGATTAACATGGCTTTTCGGATCATCACTGTAATATGTTGAATGAATTAAACTTTGCAAGTTAAGCCCGGAATTAAGGCATCTCCCTGCTTTCATTAGTGTGTTGTTCTTTTCTCTGCCCTTTTTATTACCACGCGTATTCATAAACAACGCACATTATTTTGCCATACTCGTGCTACCTTTACACGCAATATGCATTACCTTTCTGCTGAGCGCATCAGCAAGACTTACGGAATTAAGCCGCTGTTCACAAATATTACTTTCCACATAAGTGAAGGGGATAAGATAGCCCTCATCGCCCGCAACGGAACCGGGAAGTCAACACTCCTTCGCATTTTGGCGGGGAAAGATACAGTTGATGAAGGTACGGTTTGGGTGCACAAAGACGTTTCGGTGGCCCTGTTCGAACAGGACCCGAAGTTTGATGAGAATGCTACCGTCCTCGATAATATATTTCACTACCGGCACCCGGTCGCCGAAGCACTGCGTAATTACGAGAGGGTTGTAGCCGAAAAAGAAAAAAACCCTGCAGAACTTTCAGCTGCCCTTGCCCGGCTCGACGAACTGGGTGCATGGGATTTTGAGGCAAAAGTTCATCAGATCCTTGGAAAGCTGAATATCCATAATCTCAATCAGCCTGTACGTACCTTGTCGGGCGGACAGCGCAAACGTGTCGCGCTCGCTCAGATTCTTATAGATATTGGTTTCGAACACAGGCACGTCCTGCTCATAATGGACGAACCTACCAACCACCTTGATGTGGGCATGGTGGAATGGCTCGAGAACTACCTCAATCAGGAAAAAGTCACTCTCCTCATGGTCACCCACGACCGTTACTTCCTCGAAGACGTTTGTGATGTCATTTGGGAGCTCGATGGGGAACAGATTTTCACCTATCGCGGCGACTATCAGGACTATCTCGAAAAGAAGGCCGCCCGCATCGAGAATACACTCGCCAACATCGACAAAGCCCGCAATCTCTACCGCAAAGAGCTGGAATGGATGCGCAAACAACCACGCGCCAGAACCACCAAATCCAAAAGCCGTCAGGACAATTTCTACGAGGTTGAAGCTAGGGCTAAGCAGAAAGTTGTGGATATGCAGGTAGAGCTTCAGGTCAAGATGACGCGTCTCGGTGGGAAGATCGCCGAGATGAAAAAGGTATACAAAAGCTACGGCGACAAGGTCATCCTTAAAGGCTTCGATTATACTTTCAAGAAAGGAGAGAGGATCGGCATCATCGGCAAAAATGGTGCCGGTAAAAGTACTTTCCTGAATATGCTGCAGGGCTTTGAACCTGCCGATAGCGGTAAGATAAACATTGGCGACACCGTTGTATTCGGCAATTTCTCTCAGCAGGGCCTCGAGATCAAGGAGGACATGAGGATCATCGAGTACGTAAAAGGTATCGCCGAGAATTTCCCGTTGGCAAATGGTGGCACGCTCAGCGCGGCGCAGTTCCTTCAGTTATTCCTCTTCCCGCCGGAGCAGCAATATACCTACCTTTCCAAGCTGAGTGGGGGAGAGAAGAAGCGACTGCAGCTACTCACTATCCTGTTCCGCAATCCCAACTTCCTGGTCCTCGACGAACCTACCAACGACCTCGACCTTCCAACACTTTCGGTACTCGAGAATTTCCTTGCCGAGTTTCAGGGATGCCTTGTTATAGTATCCCACGACCGTTACTTTATGGACAGGCTGGTAGATCACCTCTTTGTTTTTGAGGGCGATGGTGTCGTGCGCGACTTCCCCGGCAACTATAGCCAATACCGCATTGAGGAGCGTACCCGCGAGAAAACCAAAGAAAGTCCGGTGGCAGAAACAACCGCACCCGTTACTTCCGATCCGGTAGCCGTGGCAACGCCTGCAAAGCGTAAGCTTTCATTCAAGGAAAAACGCGAATTTGAACAGCTCGAAAAGGATATGCCGGCTTTGGAGGCTGAAAAAACAGCAGTAACCGAACGTATGGCAATGCCCGGTCTGGCCTACGATGAGATCCAGAAGTTGAGCGTCCGCATAACGGAGATCACCAACGCTCTGGAGGAAAAGGAAATGCGCTGGCTCGAATTGAGCGAATTCATGGAATAGGCTGTTTGGGCGTAATGCACAAAAAATGGAAATCCTATCTTACATTTGATTAACCAGTAAGATCAGCATTTTTATGTCAAAGAACCTAAGCGAATTATCAGGCCGTAAAGGGTTGCGTGAAAACCTGTTTGAAGAACTCGGCATTGCCGCTTCGCAGACCGGTGCCGTTTCCAAAGAGCAGGCAGCAGCACTTGCCGATGAATTTTTGATGGGAAAGGCAAACGTGTATGGCGCGGCAACCTTCTACGACTTCCTTCGTCCCGAAAATCAGGGCAAAAAGGTCTACGCCTGCAACGGTAGCGCCTGTTTGGCAGCGGGTACTCAGGATGCCCTGCATAATAAACTCAAAGGAGCATTTGCTGAAGAAGAGATCGGAGAGATGTGCTGCTTGGGTCGTTGTCACGAGAATAGCGCCTTCCACTTCGCCGGTCGCAACTACTCAGGTGCCGACATCGACAAGATAAATGATATCAAAGCAGGTGCTGTCCTGCCAATGGATAAGTACCACGTTGCTGCCTCCGGCACGCAGTTGCTCACAGCACCGTTTCCCGGCTTGGCGCCATACTATTCCATATTAAAAAAGGCGCTTGCCATGTCTCCCGATGATCTTCTGGCCACTCTCAAAGCCTCCGGACTCAGGGGCAGGGGAGGAGCCGGTTTCCCCATCGCGTTCAAATTGGAGTCTTGCAAGAATACCGCAGGAGATACCAAATTCATCGTCTGCAATGCCGATGAAGGTGATCCCGGTGCCTACAGCGACCGTTACCTTTTGGAGGAACGCCCGCATTCAGTGCTACTCGGCATGATCATCGCCGGATACATTGCCGGGGCAGCCCATGGCGTGGTTTACATTCGTGGCGAGTATCCCGAAGCCGTGGCCATCACTCAGGCCGCCATCGACGATATCCGCGCTGCCGGTTACATTGGTCAGAACATCCTCGGTTCAGGTTTTTCTTACGATTTTAAAGTTATCAAGGCACAAGGTGCCTATATATGCGGCGAAGAGACGGCCCTGCTTTCCTCGATAGAGGGGCAGCGCCCCGAGGTTCGTGTACGCCCTCCTTATCCCACGCAACACGGCCTGTTCAATAAACCAACAGTTGTCAATAACGTGGAGACACTCGCCTGCATTCCGTGGATCGTTGAGAACGGTGGTGATGCTTTTGCTGCCATAGGCAAGGGCCGTTCCACAGGCACCAAGCTCGTTTCGCTCGACGGTCACTTTAATCGCCCCGGCATATACGAGGTCGATATGGGTACACCCCTACGTGTGGTGACCGATACACTCGGTGGCGGTTTCCGCAAACCCGTTAAGGCAATGCACATCGGCGGCCCGCTGGGCGGATTGGTACCGGTAAGCAAGATCGACGACCTCACAGTTGATTTCGAATCTTTCTCACAGGCCGGTTTCCTATTGGGTCACGCATCCGTGGTGTGCCTGCCCGTCGAATATCCCGTTATCAGGTATGTCGAGCATCTTTTCAGGTTCACAGCACACGAAAGCTGCGGTAAGTGTTTTCCATGCCGTCTCGGTTCTACCCGCGGTTACGAAATGGTCGATAAAGCCATCAATACCGACTACAAAATGGACAGGGTGCTCTTCACTGACCTTATCACGACGATGGAGATCGGTTCACTCTGCGCCCTCGGTGGTGGCCTGCCCTTACCCATCAGAAACGCACTACAGTACTTTAACGACGAATTAAAACAATACTTCGAGAATTAGTAGTACACACTACTCCCCGAAAATGGCCCATTAGGGCCATTTTTTATTTATTAATTCTCAGTTAGTAGTGTGCCCAAAAAAGCTATTCTATCTACATATTCGCATATTGTCTATGCCCATATAGACAAATAAAGTGCTGTAATTCAACTCACTATTGAATTTTCAATACTCGTTTTTACTTATATTGCATACCGTAAATTTTTATTGAAGTAAATATTTTTAACAAAAATGAAAAAGACAATAGGTTACGTTGGCATCGCCCTTCTGCTGTGTTTCACTACAGTAAGCTCTTTTGCTACTAATTACACGCCAATGGACGCTTTCATAAGTCGAATGAAAACGACCAACGAGTTTGTAACCGTTAGTAACATCTGGACTCCGGACAACAACTTCGACAAGACCGAACTGCTCAAGATAGTTGAAGAGGCTCAGCCGCTTACTATCGACTACGCACATGTTGCAGAGTTCATGAAGGCAAACCACTCCGCTATCAGTTTGGTGGTACCTGCCGAAAATGGTGGTACTTACACCATTGAGCTCGGAAAATACGACATCCTTGCAAACGACTTCGAGGTGCATGCGGTTGGCGAGAACGGCAAAGACACCAAGGTCGACTACACTCCCGGTCTTTACTACCGTGGCGTGGTAAAAGGTATTCAGGGTTCAGTTGCTTCGTTTTCATTCTTCAATAACGAGGTTTACGGTATCTTCTCTATTCCTGATGTCGGCAACTTTGTGCTGGTACCAAACAGCATGACCGGCAAAGAGTGGGATTACCACCGCGACTACATCCTCTACAACGACGCAAAGATTATCGACAAAACACAGGGCCCGGGCTGCGATGCCGACCTGTTGCCTGATGTTTACGGCGAGCAGAAGCTGGGTGGAAAAACAACTACCTTCCTCAACAACATGGTGTATAACAGCTGTACGCAACTGCGCATCATGGAGGTGGCTGACTACGATACATACACCAAAAAAGGATCGAACGTAACTACGGTTACCAACTTCCTCACTGCACTCTTCAACAACCAGGCTACTATCTATCGCAATGAGGGTGTACCTATAGTACTCCGTTACGTTCAGGTAAATACAGCTGTTGACATTTATCAGTCAATCACTATCAAGCAGTCGATCCGCTTCCTCAAGAAGTTTGGCGGCGCTACCAAGAATGTGATGCATGGTTGCGACCTGGCGCTGTTGCTGTCAACAGTTTCCGGAAATATGGGCGGTGTGGCATGGCTCAAAGCGCTGTGTTCTTCTTATTCTTTCGACTCAAGCGGCCCTTACGGCTTCGCCAACATCTCAAACAGTGGCGTCACTAACTTCCCTTCCTACAGCTGGAACCTTATGGTACTTGCGCACGAAATGGGGCACATCGTAGGTTCACCGCATACACACCGTTGCTGCTGGAACCCCCCTGCAAGGAATACTGCTATCGATGCTTGTATGACCCTTGAAGGTTCATGTGCTACTCCGTCTCCCGCTTACCCTTCAGGCGGTGGTACGGTAATGAGTTACTGTCACTTGCAGAGCGTAGGTATCAACCTGACCAAGGGTTTTGGCCCTCAACCCGGCGATACCATCCGAACGCACATCCGCTCCAAGTTCTCAACGACCTGTGGCGAAACATACCGTCCTAACGTGGCACTTCAGGTTTCCGGCAAGTCACTCAGCGCCAACAGGGAGTGTACCGACATCTACGGTGGCGACACTACCACCTACTACTGGTTCGACAAAAACACTGCCGACCAGGCCGACGATACGTTGGTGCTGATGATCAAAAAACACCGCAACAATATCGGCACGCTCGATTCTGCAGGCTTCAGCGTCATGACGGCTACCATCTCAGGTTATGGCGGCGGCACTGCCGACCTTGTCTCTTTCCCTGCAGGTACGGCCGGCACTTCCCTCACCAACAACTACGCTATGCGCCGTTATTGGAAGATCACTACCACTCAGGAACCAACCTCTCCTGTTACTGTAATGTTCCCTTTCACTGCTAAGGACACAACAGACGTAAACGGCAGCACACCGGGTGCATCACCACTCACCAGCTACAAGTTCTACAAAGTGAACACACCAACCAACCCTAATCCTGGAGTGGATAGCATTATGTTTGCACCGGCTGCCAATGTTACCATTTATGGTTACGCTACTACACCTAGCACCAGCAAGTGGTCTTACAGCAACATCGGTACCACTTTGTTTGCAAGCATGAAGATGAGCACACTCAATGGCGGCGGCACAGGTTTCTATCCAAGCAGTTTCACTGCAGTGGGCGACCTGTATGGCGGTAATCCTTCGCTTGCTGTGTTCCCTAATCCTACTAAGGACGAGTGGAATATCACTACCGATGCAGGTACCGATCCGGTTATGTTCCGTCTCTATACAGCCGATGGCCGTCTGGTACTGGAGCAGGAACTGAAGCCGGCATCTGTTACCGCTATCAGTGGTAAGGCGCTGGCTGCGGGTCTCTACTTCTACCGTGCTGTAGGTGGCAACAATGTGTACACAGGTACACTGTCTAAACAATAACCAACAAACGTTTTGTGATACACGAAGGGCGCCGAAAGGTGCCCTTCTTTTTTGCTGCTAATGGCCGCCGTCACGCCATCTTCGCTATGCACATCTCGGCGCAGCGCTCACCATCTATCGCTGCCGATACAATGCCCCCCGCATATCCCGCGCCCTCAGCACATGGGTACAGACCCTTTATCTGCACATGCTCCATAGTGTCCTTGTCGCGGGGTATGCGCACAGGCGAGCTTGTGCGCGACTCGGTAGCTACCAGTACCGCTTCCTCAGTATAGTAGCCCTTCATCTTCTTGCCAAAGGTCACCACGGCTTTGCGCAGTGCATCGGTCACTTCCCGTGGCAGCACCTTGTCCATAGGCACCGATGTGATGCCCGGCAGATAGGAACAATCGGGCAGGGTAGAAGAGGTCTTGCCTGCCGCAAAGTCGGTCATGCGCTGGGCGGGTGCCACCAATCGGCCACCACCGGCCACGAAAGCGCGCTGCTCCACCATCTGCTGGTATTGCATCGCCGCCAGCGGACCTGTAAAGCCATACCTGGCAAAGTCATGCTCGTCAACGGCCACTACCGTACCCGAGTTGGCATACGGGTTATTGCGCTTGGAGGGCGACCATCCGTTCACCACCAGCTCGCCGGGTGCCGTTGCTGCGGGGGCTATGATGCCGCCCGGGCACATGCAGAACGAGAATACGCCTCGGCCATTCTCCTGCGCCACCAGCGAATAACTGGCAGGTGGCAGGTGCGGGTCGCGCAGCTGGCAATGGTATTGTGCGGTGTCCACCAGGTGCTGTGGGTGCTCTATACGCACGCCCAGTGCAAACGGTTTCGCCTCTATCAGGATGCCCTTACGGTGCAGTAGTTCAAATATGTCTCGGGCAGAGTGACCGGTGGCCAATATCACCGAATCGCATTTGATGGTATCGCCCGCCGCTGTTCTGATGCCCGCTATCTTGTCGCCGTCCAGTAGCAGGTCGGTGAGTTTGGTCTCAAAATGCACCTCTCCGCCACATTCTATGATCTGTTGGCGCATGGCCGTGATGATCTGCGGCAGCTTATTGGTACCTATATGCGGATGTGCGTCTATCAGAATATCAGCATCTGCGCCAAAGTGGTGAAATAGCTGCAGGATACGCAACACATTGCCCCGCTTCGTAGATCGGGTGTAGAGTTTGCCGTCGCTGTAAGTGCCGGCACCGCCTTCACCAAAACAGTAGTTCGACTCCGGATTGACCACCCCCTCTTTGTTGATGGCGGCCAGGTCGCGGCGGCGGCTGCGCACATCCTTGCCCCGCTCTATGATGATGGGTTTCCTACCCGCGGCTATCAGCCGCAGTGCGGCAAACAATCCTGCCGGGCCGGCGCCTACTATCACCACTGGCTGCCCGTTACTCACGTTGCGCAGCTCGGGGTCAAAGGCCGGTGGTTCCGTCACCTTGCCATCTATAAATACCTCCAGTTGCAGTATGTACTTGGCTTGCCTCGACCGTGCGTCTATAGATCGTTTCTGTATATGGTAGCCCGTTATGCGCTTGGTATGCACCCCGCATTCTTCGGCAGCCACACGGCGTATCACCCTTTCATCAAAGGCATCGGCAGGCAGCAGCTGTATGGATACGGTCTTTACCATGAGAGCGATGTTGGGGCGGGATATTAGTTGTCGTTACCGAAACTCATTTTCAGGTAACCGAACACCAGTACAATAGACATGGCCAGACTGGTGGCCGACAGCAGCAACATCACATTGATAAACGTATCGAAACCCGTTTTGCCGCCCGAATAGGCAAACTGCAGCCCCCAGAAGATGGACGCGGGCAGTATGATAAGCCCCAGCACCAGATTGGCAATGCGGTTCTTGTAATAGGCCTGAACACTGAAAACCGCCAGTGTGATAAATGCCACCAGATTGAAGTAACCACCCACCACAAAGCTGGTCACGAACCACGCCAGCGCGAGGGCAATAAAGAAACCATATGCTATCAGGATGGACTTTGTCAGTTTGTTTGATTCGGCCATGAAACGTAAAAGTAGTTGCGACGGGGGCAAAGATAGCCCAAACCGCCCACAGGTAGCAATGTGTACAGTAGTGGTGTTTGTCATTTGCTTGCTTAATTGTTATATTTATACCGTCTTTCTAAAATGTTTACTCATGAAGTTGTTCTATACTTTGGTGCTGTTGGCACTGGCGCAGGGTGCATCCGCACAGGATTTTTGCAAGCTCTTAAAGAAGGAGGTGTCTGAGAATAAGGTACAGACCGACTTCTCTACGCCCTACAAACAGAACGAAACTCCGGCCATCAGGCTCAAGCGCAGTATCAGTAAGGACGAAGAGTTTCCCTATGACAACTTCGTGGCCATGTTCCATGTGGTGTGCCCACTCGAGGCCATTTACAACCCCACGGCTGATGGCGGACAGACCGAAAAGCAGGAGAAATCGCTGACCATAGTGTTTGACGACAACTCGCGCATAGTGGATGACACTGTTGATGTGAGTCATGACTTCACCGACGACCGCACCGAGGCTACCCGCTACGTTTTCTACACCCTCAATCCCGGCCAGATAGACGAGATATCATCCAAGAAGATATCCAAATTCATCATAGCGGGTCAGGAGAAGACCTTCCCTGCCGATAGTGCCAATGCCATTATGCAGTTTGCCAAGTGCATGAAGACGGCCAAATAGTCGTTTTATAGCGTAGATACAGGCGTTTTCACATCGTGGTAGAACAGGAACTGCCACCCCTCGGCACGTCCACGCTCGGCATACTGCTCGCGCAGGGCCATTGCCTTTTTGCCGTCATAGTCGTAGCGGGCCACATAGCGCATTTTCATTTGTTTTAGTTGGGGTGCCTCGTCGCCGCCAAAGAACACCTTGTCGGTGCCATCGTCTATCAGGTACACAATGTGCTGGGGGCAATGTCCGCCCGAGTGCATGTAGTGGATGTACCCGTCTATCACCCCGTCTTCGCCATCTATCCAGCGCACACGGCCCGTGCCCAGTATCGGTTCTATATCCTCGGGATGGTACGATGGCATGCCTGTTGCCAGTGCATGATCGGCCTCGGGGCGGTAGATGTAATAATCGGCATTGGGGAAGGTGGGCAGCACCATGCCATTGCTGCGGAACACCAGGCAACCCGCATGGTCTTTGTGCAGGTGCGTCAGCAGCACCTTGGTCACGGCGGCGGGTTCGTAGCCGTGGCGACGCAGATTATCGTGTATCTGCAGCACCCCATCGGCATTGTTGAAGCCCAGGCCGGTTTCCAGCACTATCACATCCTTATCTGTCACTACAAGGAACGGTTGCACCTCCACCAGCAACGACCCCGTGGGCCGGTCGGTAAGCACATCGGTCTCCACATTAAACGGTACAAATACTTTATCGTGTCCTATTGTAAATACCCCTTCTGATAACGGATGGATAACTGCCATCCTGCAAAGCTACTTAATGTAGCGATTGTTGGCGGGAGGGAATTAGGATGATGGTTTGTGTAAATGTTATCGTAAGCCTCGCCGAACCATGGCGTAGGGTGAATGTCGCCCTTCGACGGGGCTGCCAATGACAAGTATATACTTTAAGTATTTATTAGCTGCATATCGTGTTTTTTAGCAAGGCGTTCGAGGTGTAGTAGCTCTCTGTGTCGAATTTGCTCTTCATAGCGCTTTACGCCCTGTTCAACGT
>JAEUVY010000075.1 GCA_016786565.1 Flavipsychrobacter sp. | reverse complement strand
GACGATGATGAGAAGAAAGCTAATCGCCTGAAAGCAATTGACCTCATCATGAACGGAGGGAAAGAAGCATTCATCAAACAAATGAATGTAAATCTCTTCTCTGCCAACTTCAGGAAGAATAACCCGGATGTAATGCAATGGAAAGCGGATCAGGGAATGCAGGTAAAAGAGATGGCATTGGCCAATTTTTACCATGCGATGATTGCCCGTGAGGACAATACCGAACTGATTAATAACGTTGAGCACCCGGTGCAATGGATACTTGGCAGGGAGGATTCAATCATCAATTTTGCTAAAATTCTACCCTTGTGCCACCGATCGGTGGTCAATTTCGTATCTTTATATGAAGAGTGTGGCCACACAAGCATGCTGGAACACCCGGAAAAACTGGTTAGCGACCTAAAGGAATTCGCGAGCTGGTGCCACCATAAACCCAATGCTGTATTATGAAGCGGCTTTTGCTGATATTGACAATGTTCCTGCTGCCACTTTTCGAGGCAAAAGCTTCTCATATCGTGGGCGGAGATTTTGCCTATAGTTATCTAGGCGACACCACAATTGCGGGGCAAGTTTATATGAAATACAAGGTGCGGCTGTTCATCTATCAGGATTGCGTGACCGGAGTTGCCGATGCCATAAAAGAGGATAACCCCGCCCACTTTACGTTGTATGAGAATAACGGATCACCTGTTGCGGTAGATATAGATACAAACATCAGGTACAACCTTGCCACGGGAGCCATCACTGTACCCGCCAACTTCAGCAACGATTGTATCAACAAGGTGCCGCAACTGTGCCTGCTGCGTAAGGAATTTGTAAAGACCTACTATTTAAAACCCAACACCAGTGGCTACCTCATTGCCTACCAAAGGTGTTGCCGCAACTCAAGCATCATGAATATCGTGGACCCCGGCGACCAGGGTGCTACCTATTTCTGCGTAATTCCGCCATCGGAGTACCGGAATAGTAGTGCCGTGTATAAGAATTACCCCCCACAGATCATTTGTCTCGACAATCCGCTCTACTACGACCATTCGGCAACAGACGCTGATGGAGATTCACTTTCTTACGAATTCTGTGCGGCTCAACTGGGAGCAACAGACGCCGATATTAAACCGATACAGGCATATCCGCCACCCTATGATACGGTGAAGTATTTTCCGCCTTATTCATTCTCAAATCCTATCTCGGGTCTGCCACAAATAAAAATAGACCCAAAGACAGGTCTCATAACCGGCACTCCGAACCGAATAGGAAGATTTCTGGTGACTGTTTGCTGCAACGAATGGCGCAAGGGTGTCCTTATCAATACTATCAAACGCGAGTTTCAATTTGTGGTAACAGACTGCTCCAAAAAAGTGATCGCAGATTTTCCGATCCTCTCTAATTCGCCCAACACCTATGTGGTGAATTGCGCCGATTACAAAGTTCATTTTATCAACACAAGCTCCGGAGGATTCTCCTACAAATGGCAATTTGATTTGGAAGGTGATCCCGGGTTGTCTTCATCTGAATTTGAACCGGACTTTGTGTACGCTGACACCGGCACCTACTTAGTAAAATTGATAGTAAACCCAGGATCAACCTGTCCCGACAGCATCACACGGTTTGTGAAGATATACCCTGTCTTTAAGGCCGCGTTTACAGATACCGGGAAATACTGCCCTGGTACTCCTATTTCATTTATTGATGAGACCTCCTCAACCATTAAACCTATACTTTACTGGAAATGGAGCTTTGGCGATGGAAAGATATCAGAAGAACAAAATCCGGTTCACACATTCGACCGGGGCGATACCTACAATGTCGTCCTCATCTCTGAGAACGACAGAAATTGTGTTGACACAACGCTGAAACGAATTGTGGTGCAAGACTTCAGACCCTATGCCGGAGACGACACGATAATTGTAAAGGGAGAAAAGATACAATTTGATGCCAAAGGAGGAAGAAACTACACCTGGCTTCCGAAACAGAATCTGGACGACTCAACTATAGCCAACCCAACTGCAGAGTATCTTGACACTGGCTTTTATAGTTATGCTGTATTTGTGCAAAGCGACTATGGCTGTAAGGGCTATGATACCATAAACGTACTGGTGGTATTCAATGCTTCATTTGCAGTTCCTACAGCCTTTACGCCCAATGGCGACGGCATAAATGACATATTCAGACCGCTGACTGTGGGATACCGTAGCCTTAAGTTCTTCAAGGTATTCAACCGTTGGGGAGAAGAGGTCTACACAGGCAATACACTTGAGACAGGATGGGACGGCACATGCAATGGAAAACCCGGCGAATTGGGCGTTTATTACTGGCAGATCAGCTACATTGATAGGTTTGGGAAAGAAGGACTAATGAAGGGAGATGTTACACTTGTTCGGTAAGCATTTCGCGGGGCGCAAAACGAGTAATGCTTTAGAACAATAAATATTTAGAAAAGTTGCTAAAAAAATTTTGCAGGAACGAGATTCTGACTATTTTTGCAATCCCAAAACGGACAATCCTCCTTAGCTCAGTTGGTTAGAGCACATGACTGTTAATCATGGGGTCCCCCGTTCAAGTCGGGGAGGGGGAGCAGAAAATCAAGCGATTACACATTA
This sequence comes from Flavipsychrobacter sp., assembly GCA_016786565.1. Taxonomy (GTDB): domain Bacteria; phylum Bacteroidota; class Bacteroidia; order Chitinophagales; family Chitinophagaceae; genus Nemorincola. The sequence goes on along the minus strand of JAEUVY010000075.1, from coordinate 3,972 downwards.
TAAAGTGTAGTCGCTTTTTTCTTTTCAAGCAGTTTTCAACCCCGTTTAGTTGAAAATTACTTGAAAATTTTCACTCACAATCGCCGATTCAACCAATCATACAAACGTGCACAAAGCAGTTTGGCATGAGCCTGCAACACAAGTTCTTAATAGACACCCGGAGAGTTAAGGCAAACGGTACATTTCCCGTCAAGCTCAGGGTATATTCACCAGCTGGCAACAAAGAGGTTGCCCTGGGTATCGCAGTCCGAAAAGAGGACTGGGATGAAATCAATCAGATCGTTCTTCCGTCTGATCCAAATTTCAAAGTCAACAGCCTAAAGCTCCACGCAGCAAAAGCGAAAGTAGAGAGGAAGATTCTGCTTGCTGAGCAGACTGATGAGCGGCTGATACCCGAAGATATAGTCTCATATGTAGCCAAGAAAATAGACCCTAAGAGTAAGGTTACTATACGTTCATTCTCCGATGACCTCATAGATGGAATGAAAAAAGCAGGGAGGGCTGGTCATGCAATGGCTTACAGAGGTGCGGTAAACAGTATCATCAACTACACTGGCAACGAGCAACTACGGTTCGAAGACATCACCTATAAACTACTGGATAAGTATAACGTAGATATGCTCTCCGGCTGCAGGAAGAAAGGCACAAAGAAGCTCAAAATAAACGCGGTAGCTGCATACTTACGAAGCCTGAGAGCCATTTACAACAAGGCGATAAAGGCGGAGGTGGTTGACGCCAAGCACTACCCTTTCTCAAAGTTCACCATCGAGACAGAAGAAACTATAAGCCGGGCACTTACACTTGAAGAAATCAGAGCCATACTGACCTGCGACTTAGAGCATGAAACACCAGTATGGCACAATCGGAACTACTTCATATTGTCTTTCTGCCTTATCGGAATCAACTTTGCCGACCTATTCACATTAACCCCAGAGGCAGTAAAAGAAGAAAGGGTCGTATATCGCCGCAGCAAAACAGGACGGATATACAACATCGGCATACATCCAATTGTAAAAGGGCTATTCGAGTACTACGCTCAACAACCAAGTAAAAGCGGGACGAGATACCTAATGCCAACGCTTCCACTCGCCGACAATCCACTCGCCACGCACAACAACATTAAGCAAATAACGAAAGTGTGCAATGAGTACCTGAAACGTATCGCAATGGAATGCGGCATAAGCAAGAACGTCAGCACTTACTGGGGAAGATACACCTGGGCGAACCTCGCAAAAAAAGAGCTCAAGCTGTCAAACGACCTCATCGCCGATGCGTTGGGACACCAGTATGGCAATAAAGTAACAGGAATCTACCTGGACAGCTACAGCAATGAAGCAATTGATGATGCAAACTACCGGGTGATCAATCTCGTGTTTGGTACTGATCAAACATCATTTCCCGACCCCAAAACTGCGGCACTATGAAAGACCTGATAACTGCGGCCGGGAACCTGATACGATTCATACTGGTTCTAACCGCAATACTGCTTGTGCTGGGACTACAAAGGCTGTTGTTCAGTCCGGCAGCATTCTTCCACTGAGAAGTAGGTGTGGGTTTCCTGCACCTACTTTTTAGTTTTGTCGTCGGGTAACTCGAAATCGATCAGTTCGGACGGTTGAACACCCAATTTCTCTGCAAGTAGAAATATGTAACTCAAAGTTGGATTAGTTTCACCGCGTTCTATCCGGGACAGTTGAGTGACATGCAAATCCATTGAGTTCGCGAATGCTTCGATGGTCATACCAAGACCAACACGAAGTTCCCTAACCTTTTTACCAAAGGCTTTTATGGCTTCTTCGTCTTTATAGTGGGTGCTTTTTCGCACACATCAAAGGGACACATACCCAACCTTCCAAGCAAACACATGTATGTGTTTATTTAAAAACAAACACTATTTTCACAACAAAATTTAACGAACATGAATAGATTGATATTAATGTTGATAGTTGCTTTAACTACTTCATGCACCAACCGCAACACTTTCTTAACTTACAAGATGGGTTGCAGTAAGGCCGAGTATGAAGCAACGACTGAAAAACTTTTACGAGAAGGCGAATTAGTTGACATGTTTGAGCCAGGTTGCCACAAAACTCCAACGCCAGCTTTCCAGTTTACGCTGCCTATCGGACGAAAATGTCTTGGATTACTGGATAGCTGGTATATCGACGACAAATTAGTGACTATTGATATTACCCTATACAAAAGGCCCTATTGCCGTCTTAACGTTCCATATGATGCAGAGTTACTTGAATGTGCACTTTCTGTAGCCGATTTATATGTACAGAAGTACGGCAAACCGGACAGCATAATAAATCAAATGCCTACTCAAATTTCAAGTAAGGATTTGCACCAAACGCAACAATATAAATGGGTCCGCGATAACATTATTATTGGTGTTAACATAACTCCCTGGGAAAATGAGCAAGCATTCTGTAGGGTCTATTATGAATACAACTATAAGACCCGTGAGAAGCTGTATAACGACCAACAGAACAGACAAAAAGACAAGCTATAAACTAATTTTGCAGGGTAAAATGAAAACAGAAATCATATATAACGACATGGGAATACCTCCAGAAACAGAACTTCTCTTCAAATATCTACAAGAACTTAAAGAGGAACTGCTCGAACATGGGTCTCATTATTCAGTTGTGGACTTATATGACGACGTTCCCACCCGGGCCTACTTCATGCTGAGGATCTTTGATGAACTGGACTTTTTTACTCTCTACCCTTCTGGTGGGGAGTATCACAGTCCCTGAGGCCTAAAAATGTGAATATGCAAACCATGCATATTGTGCAATATGCAAAATGAAGGGGGCACAAAGCCCCCTGTTTTGCATAAACTGCATATTTTGCACGCTTACACTTTCTTATAGTGCCCGTGATTTACTCTCTTCGTTTGTTTCCCTTCCATTAAAGCCAGATATTTCCCGACAACCCTTTCCTTGAGACCAAGCTTTGAGGCAACGTCTACCGCCTCAGCTCTTGTAAACTGTGCAGGAAGAGCCTCATGAAACCTGGAAATATTTGGCTTCAGAGGGCCGGTGCGTGGCAAAAGGTCTATCATTAGTAGAGCATGCTCCATGTACAATCCGGATAAAGTCATTGCCGTTCCGAAATCCTCATCAGAACAAACAATATTATCAGCAATCACTTCACCTTCAGCAGCCCTAATGATGGACAAAACCATGGCAATCCGAAAAGCAATAAGGCCCAATCTTTTAACCGTGCTTACAGCATCCGAATCTAACTGTACGATCTGCGCCATTCGCGCGGTAAACACTGATTTGTGTTGTTCCTTTTGCTGCGGTGTCAGATCAAAGGTATGGGACCTTGATTTGTATCGCTCATAAATTGCCAGTAGCTCTATTGAATGCCGTGAAAAGAACTCTGTCAGATTTGGCCTATCGGACTTAAAAACGTCCTGCCAAACGGGAGGATTGTCAAAATAGTAAAATAGGATGCGACTCACTAAACCATTTTCTGGTGACTTCAGAAGAGTTATTGCCTGACCAGGTGTGCCGGCAAGGAGGACTGCAGCCTGTGGTCTACGCACTTCAATGTACACTTTATTTGTCTTCCTGGCCAGAGTAACCGGTTCGTGATGAAATGTCTTTCGCAACAGAGCTGAATAATCCGCCCACTCATTCTTCAGGGCATCCGTAACAGAGTCAATTTCAGTTTCAAACATCACTCCAACCCCACCGGATTGCTCAAGTGTTTCTATAAATGCTGCAGAACTGATGTTTGCAGGAATAATGAAAGGTGTAGGAGTAGCAGACTGTTCTGCCGCCTCACTCGACACTGTCATCGCAGCCTGGTGTATTGGTTCTAAAAGAACCCTTGCATGGGAAGCACTACCTTTACCACTGGCGGCATCTGCTACAATCATTCCGAAAAGATTAGAATGCACTTCCTGCTGGTTGTATATACCTTTCACGCTACTGAAGCAGCCGCTCAAAGAAGTCA
>JAEUVY010000001.1 GCA_016786565.1 Flavipsychrobacter sp. | reverse complement strand
ATCACCACAGGCACGGCAACTATCAGCTACCAGGTTGGTACAGGCTGCCCGCGCACAACCGTTGTAACCGTCAACGCTGCTCCCGACTCTATTACAGGAGCTGCGGAAGTGTGTGTAGGTCAGACCACAACTTTAAACAATGCAACAAGCGGAGGAACATGGACCAGCGGTACAACCGCAATAGCTACTATAGGTGCAACTACAGGGATATTGACAGGCGTTGCCGCAGGTACAACTAATATCACCTATACAGCACCGGGAGGATGTAAAGTCACCACTATCGCAACAGTGAATGGTGCGCCATCAGCGATAACCGGAATAACAAATACATGCATTGGTTCATCATCAACTTTATCACACGCAACATCGGGAGGAACATGGAGCAGCAGCAATACTGCTGTGGCCACTGTCAACACAGGCACCGGCGAAGTAACCGGAGTAACTGCAGGAACAACAACGATAACCTACCACATTAGCACTGGATGCTTTAAGACAACCACGTTTGTAGTAAACACGCTTCCTGCAACAATAGGCGGTTCCTTCACGGTATGCGAGGGAGCAACAACAACCCTCACAAACTCCACCACAGGTGGAACCTGGAGCAGTAGCAACACTGCCGTGGCAACCGTTGTAAGCACAACTGGCGTGGTAACGGGAACAGGTTCGGGATCTGCAAATATCTCTTATACTATTTCAGCTACCGGCTGCACTGTAACCCAGGCTGTAACAGTTAATCCGTCTCCGGCTGTCATATCCGGTCCTACAAGTCTCTGCAGCGGATCAACAACAACACTTTCAACCACCCCCACCGGTGGTGCATGGACCAGCAGCAATACATCTGTAGCAACTGTAGATGGATCTACTGGCGAAGTGACGGCAATTGCTGGCGGTTCGGTGAACATAACTTACACAGCACCGGGCGGATGCTATAGGATACATGCAATGACCATTGTAAGCCTGCCGGGTACAATTACCGGTTCGCTTTTGTTATGTATGGGCAATACATCCACGCTCTCCTCATCAACCACGGGTGGCACATGGTCGTCTTCAAATGTTGCTGTGGCCACTGTCGGATCAGCAACAGGTGTTGTTACAGCCATCGGAACCGGTGTAAGCTCCATAAGCTACACAACCGGATCGGGATGCTCAAGTACAGCAGTAGTTACAGTGAACGCTGGTGTTGACACTATCGCCGGTACAAATACTATCTGCGTAGGTCAGACTGCAACATTTACTAACGCCACAACCGGTGGCACATGGAGTAGCAGCGCACCATCTATTGCAACAACAGGAATGTCCACAGGTATTGTAACTGCTGCGAGCGCAGGAACCGCTAGGATCACCTATTCGATATCCGGCGGTTGCTTTACAACCCGCGTGATCACAATAAGTGCTACACCCGCGGCTATAACCGGCCCTGCAAGCGTATGTGTAGGCACTACAGCCACATTAGGCCATCCTGTGTCTGGTGGCACATGGAGCAGCAGCAACACATCCACAGCAACCATCAATGGTTCAACAGGTGTCGTTACAGGAGTTGCGTCCGGAACAGCGACAATATCATATTCACTGGGAGCCGGATGTGTCCGTACAACAACAATGATCGTATACAACAATCCTGCCGGCATCAGTGGAACTACTACCGTGTGCGAAGGATCATCAGCGTTGCTGACAAACACCACATCAGGCGGCACATGGAGCAGTAGTGATATTACCGTTGCAACCATCAACAGTACGTCCGGAATGATGACCGGCGTTAGCGCAGGCGCAGCGACCATAACATACAGGGTCACGACATCCGGTTGTCAGAGTACAACTACAATAAACGTAAATGCTGCACCATCTGCAATCACGGGTAGCACCAGCCTTTGTGCAGGATCTGCAGAAACCTTCACCAGCACCCCTACAGGTGGCGTTTGGACCAGCAGCAATGCCGGCGTTGCAACCATAGGAAGCCTTTCCGGCACAGCAACTGCAGTCGCAGGTGGATCAGCCAACATCACTTATACGCTCACTAATGGATGTGTCAAGACCAGGTCGCTATCAGTAGTGAACCTGCCTGCGCCGATAACCGGCTCACTGACAATGTGCGTTGGTAACAGTACAACACTTTCATCAACAACAACCGGCGGAACATGGAGCTCCTCGACCCCATCAGTCGCAACTATCGGTTCAACAGGTTTTGTGGCAGGCGTTTCGTCTGGTACTTCACTCATAAGTTATACCGCAGGGACAGGTTGCGCGCGCACGGCAGTAGTAACGGTAAATGCGGCACTTGGAACAAATTCAGGTAGCCCTATCGTTTGTGTTGGGCAAACAACTACATTGAGTAACGCCACAACCGGCGGAGCATGGAGTAGTGGCAGCACTGGGATCGCTACTGTAGGCATGTCTTCAGGTATTGTTACAGGCGTTAACCCCGGAACAGCAAACATCACCTATTCGATCGGCTCCGGCTGCACTGCAATTACACAGGTCACAGTCAACACAACACCAGCTGCTATATCGGGACCTTCAGTAGTATGCCTGGGAAGTACCGTTTCACTTACACACACCGTAAGTGGCGGCTCATGGTCTTCAGCAAATCCTTCCGTTGCAAGCATTGATGCTTCAGGAATAGTAACAGGGGTGACGATTGGCAGCACAACTATAACTTATTCACTGAGTGCCGGCTGTTATAAAACTGCCACCATCGCGGTGCAGCCATTGCCTGCAACAATATCTGGCGCAACCAGTCTGTGCGAGGGTTCATCCACAACTCTTTCAAACACAACTACCGGCGGAACATGGAGCTCAGGCACACCTTCGGTTGCCACCATAGGTTCAACGTCCGGAAGTGTTTCAGCCATTGCAGCAGGTTCAGCAACCATCACCTACCAGATCTCAAGTACCGGTTGTTTCCGCACACATAGCATCACAGTTTACCCGACACCATCTTCCATCTCAGGCAGCAGTACACTGTGCAGCGGAAACACAGCTACCTATACTTCATCACCATCAGGTGGCGCATGGACCAGTAGTAATCCCTCGTCTGCATCTATAGGCTCGGCATCCGGAGTGGTCACAGCGGTTTCAGCTGGCGCAGCCCTGCTTAGCTACACACTAGGTACAGGGTGTCGCACCACTATGGCGGTATCGGTCAATAACACACCATCACCTATCACAGGAAACCTTAATATGTGCATTGGCACAACGAGCTCCCTCGCCTGCCCTACCACAGGCGGCACTTGGAGCAGCAGTACACCTGCTGTTGCGTCAATTACAAGCACAGGTCTTGCAACAGGCGCGTCTGTCGGCACAACCACAATATCCTATACAGTTGGTACCGGATGTGTAAGGACAGCAGTGGTAACTGTCAGCACCACACCCGCAGCAGGAACCATCAGTGGACCATCATCAGTTTATGCAGGCACTACCACAACTTACTCAAGCACTGTTAGTGGCGGAACCTGGTCTACATCAAGTACTTCAATTGCAACGGTTGGTAGCAGCTCAGGTGCAGTAACAGGAGTCGCAGCCGGATCGGTTATTTTGACATATACGATCACTACACCATGCGGCACGTTCTTTACTACAACCGCAATTACAGTTCTTGCAAGCCTCCCCGGTATCACAGGTACACTGACAGTGTGCGTTGGCAGCACCACCACGCTCAGCAACAGTACGTCAGGAGGGTCATGGACATCTTCGGCGCCAGCTATTGCTTCCGTCGGATCAGCAACCGGAATTGTGACCGGCAATAGCGCAGGTACAGCTACCATTAGTTACATTATCGGTTCTACAGCAACAACTGCCGTGGTAACGGTACTGGCAACACCGACACTCGGCAGCATCACAGGCGCGTCTACCGTTTGTGAGAACGCTACCATTACACTGAGTAATGCTACTACAGGAGGATCGTGGACAAGCACAGCCCCTGCAATGGCAACTATCGACGGATCTGGTGTGGTAAGCGCACTTAACTCTGGTGTCCTCACTATAAGCTACACTGTTTCAAACAGCTGCGGAACATCTTCTGCAACCAAAACACTTACGGTCAACCCGCAGCCGCGTCCCGGCATTCAGGTAGGCCCGGCAGCAGTACCGGCAGGTGGCACAATAACCCTGCAGGATGTACATCTGGCCATTAGTTCCCCATCTGTTATAGCATCTCAACTCAAATTCACCTCTGCAAACTACAGCAATGGCGGATCTGGTAACTGGGGTGGTGTTCCAACAACATTCACAGCGCAGGAAGTAAAACTTGCACCTTCAGGCGATGCTGTTGCATGTGGCACCATCGGCACCGGCTACTTTGCGGGCAAAATAGCGATCATCAATCGTGGCACCTGCGAATTCGGCTATAAAGCGCTTCAGGCACAAACAGCCGGCGCAATTGCGGTCGTAATTGTAAATAACAGCAGCGATGACCCGATCAACATGGGCCCGGGTACATATGGAGCGTCAGTAACAATTCCTGTATATATGATCACCAAAGCTGAGGGCGACAAGATAGCAATGCGCATAGCTATGGGCGACACGGTTCGCATGACACTTACCTATGGTGGTGGCGGCGGCTACTGGAATAGTGCTTCAACAGCTATCGCTACTGTAGGCTCTTCAACCGGTGCAGTTACCGGTGTAGACACAGGACATGTAGCCATCAACTACACAGTAAGCAACAGCTGCGGAACCCGCTCGTCTGTAACAACTGTCAATGTATTCACACCTACTACGTTCTCAGGTCCGGGCGTGGTTTGTATCGGCGACACAGTAGCATACTCCGGCTCTCCTACAGGTGGCACATGGACATCTTCAAATCCGTCTGTAGCTGCGTTTACAGGCAGCGGAACATTAGCAGGCATTTCTGCAGGCACTACAATGATCACCTACATCGCCGGAAGCGGCATGGCAATGGTGATTGTAACCGTAAACGGTGCGCCTACAGTAAGTGCAATATCCGGACCGTCAGTAGTATGCGAAGAGAATAGCATCACACTCACCAACGCAACCTCCGGAGGATCATGGAGTGCATCGATTCCTGAGTTGGCTTCAATTGACTCAACCGGTGTACTGTATGCACTTAATGAGGGTGTGATACCGGTAAGCTATACCGTTTCCGGAAGTTGCGGAACAACGACTGTCACTAAAAACGTAACAATTAACCCGATGCCACGCGCCGGTATCCAAACCGGTATGGCAACTGTGGGTGTAGGTGGCACCGTGGCACTGCAAGATGCACATCTCGCTATTAGTGCACCATCTAGCCTGGCTAAACAACTTAAATTCAGCTCAGCCAATTACAATGATGGTGGAACTGCTGCATGGGGCGGCATCCCTGCGGCTTTCTCCGGCAACATAGTGAAATTGAGTTCGTCAAGTAATCCATTTGGTTGTTCAGCACATTCGACAGGATACTTCACAGGATACGTTGCGCTTATTGACCGCGGAACATGCGAATTCGGACTCAAGGCCCTTGAAGCTCAGACTGCCGGTGCATCAGCATGCATCATCATAAATAACTCATCAGCAGACCCGATTGACATGGGACCGGGCACCTACGGATCTTCAGTATCTATCCCCGTTTACATGATCACAAAAGCTGAGGGCGACAAGATCAAGGCACGTATAGCCGCAGGAGACACCGTGCGTATGACACTCACCTACGGCGGTGGAGGCGGTACATGGAGCAGTCTGGCTCCATCAATTGCCACAGTAGGTTCTACCGGCATTGCCACAGGTGTAGATACAGGCTGGGCTACGATCCACTATAGCGTTTCCAACAGTTGTGGTACAAAAGCTTCTGCTACTAATCTGCGCGTGAACTATTCAGCTGGTATCAGCGGACCATTGGGAATCTGCACCGGCTCATCAGTAACACTCACGGGTAGCCCTACAGGCGGATCATGGTCTGTATCTGACACAACAATTGCCATTGTTACCGGGTCTGGAGTAGTATACGGACTAGCCTCAGGCACATCCATCGTCACTTACACCTCCGGAAGCGGAATGGCTACAGCTACTGTCACAGTAACACCGGCACCAACTGCTGGATCCATAGCAGGCGCATCATCCGTTGCTGTGGGTAGCACCATCACACTTTCTAATGCGATCTCAGGTGGTACATGGTCTTCATCTGCCCCGTCTGTTGCTACTGTTGGTTCCACTGGCGTTGTTACAGGTGTCACCACCGGTTCGGTCCTCATTTCTTACACAAAGTCAAACGCGTGCAGCACTGCTGTTGCAACAAAAGCAATTACAGTTACTGGAGGAACCGGCGCTGCATGTCCCGGCACATGGGGAACAGTGGGTACAGCAGGACTGTCTGTAGGTGTTGCAACCTACCAGTCTATCGCTATCGATGCGTCCGGGGTACCGTATATTGCCTATAAAGATGCTTCAGTGAGTAACAAAGCAGTGGTCAAGAAGTTTAACGGCACTTCATGGGTCAATCCGGATGCAGTGGGTGCTGTTTCGGCCGGCTCCGGTAATTTCACCAATATTGTCATTCACCCTTCCGGTACGCCGTACGTCGTCTACCAGGAGGGTGCCTCAAGTGCGAAAGCAGCAGTAAAAAAACTATCCGGTTCGTCATGGATAAGCGTTGGTGCGGCCACTATCTCTGCATCAACCGCACTGTATGAATGTATCGCCATGTCTGCCGACGGCACACCATATATTGTATACCGTGACAACTCTTGGTACGGCAATCCAACCGTTAAAAAGTATGACAGTTCTGCCGGTTGGGTTGGCGTTGGGGGTAGCGTAAGTGGAACAACAAATGCTGCAAATCATACTTCCATTGCGGTTACCGCAGGTGGTACGATATATGTTGCCTACCTTGAAGCAGTAAGCGGTATCTTTGGAGTAAAGACGTTCAATGCTACTACCGGTGGCTGGGAATTCGTTGGAGGTGGCCCTATAACCGACGGTGGCCAGGGCAGTGTTGCAGTCGATAATGCTGGTGTTCCTTATATATGCTACAAAGATGTAAGTGTGGGTGGCAGGATCACCGTTAAGAAGTTCGTATCAGGATCATGGACAACCGTGGGAGCACCTGGCATCTCTATAGGTGGCGCATGGGGTCGCAACCCTATCGCATTCAACAGCGCCAATGAACCATATATCTGCTACGGCGATGACAGTGTATCTACCGGACTTATGGTTAAAAAGTTCAATGGTTCCACTTGGGTTACACTGGGCTCCGGAGTATCTATCCCGGGCGGCGGCAGCCATTCTGCAATTGCGATCGACGGATCTGACAACGTGTATGTGGCCTATTCTGATGCCACGGCAGGTGGTAAGATCTCAGTGAAGAAATTCGGATCACCAACGGTTTCCGGTAGTACCACCGTTTCTGCGGGCGGAACGCTCACCCTTACTCCCACTGTCAGCGGAGGTACCTGGACCAGCAGTAACACTTCCGTAGCTACCGTCGGTTCTTCAACAGGCGTGGTTACCGGCATCGCTGCCGGAACCGCAGTCATCAGCTACACACTTGACAGTTGTTCCTCTACTACCGTTGTTACCATAACAGCACCAAAACCGGGGCTGTATGACAATGGCAATACTTCGAATGTTTCAATCTATCCCAACCCAACCAATGGACAACTGTTTATTGATGCATCGGTTTCAGGCAACCTTTCTATACTCACAATCGATGGTAGGGTCATTACAACAGAAACAATTGCTTCAGGCACCAACCAAATATCACTCCCTGCACAGCTTGCCCGTGGCATGTATGTGTTGAGGTTCAAAGGTGATGATGGTAGTACACACGTTGCCAGAATTGTACTTGAATAAGATTAATTGTAAGGCAATCTGATAAAGCCCACGAATATTCGTGGGCTTTATTATTTCACCCACTCGTATTCCGCCCCCAACATGCTCCATTAACGTAAACGTTTACGTAAATTGCCGACAGTTACAACCGGGTTCCCTTCAATTAATTCTCAGAAAATGAAAAAACTTGTTCTTGCCGGCTTCCTTTCATTCGGCTCTTTGATAAGCACTACTATGGCGCAGAACGTGCAAAACGCTGCCAAACTATCAGCATTCACGCGTCAGTACTTCTTCGAAGTAGCCCAAAACAATGGCAAAACACCGGTCCCGGGATACGTATTTAAGTTCATTGATGGCAAAACTTTCATCAGTGCCTTCATTAAGGTGAACAGTAATATTGACGAGAATGCCATTACCGCGCTTGGTGCATATACCGGCACCAAGGCAGGAAATGTTTGGACCGTGCAGATTCCCGCAGACAAACTGAAGGAGTTCACAACCATCACCGGCATTACGCACATAGATCTTGATATGCCCGTTGGCCCCTCGCTCGATCAGGCACGCAAAGCCACCAAGGCCGACTCAGCCCAAAAAGGTTATAATCTGCCCACAATGATGACCGGAAAGAACGTTGTTGTTGGTGTTATTGACGCAGGTTTCGATATGCGGCACCCTACCCTTTTCGATACGTTGCACAGCACCTACCGGGTTCGCCGCGTTTGGAAGCAGAAAAACACGGGTACACCACCTGCCGGCTACAGCTATGGACAAGAACTTACCGATCCTTATGTCATCATGGCTTCCGGTACAGATACACCAATTACCTCACACGGCACCCACGTTGCAGGCATTGCCGCCGGTTCGGGCTTCGGAAGCGCGTCCAACAATCGTTATCGCGGCATGGCCTACGAGAGCGATCTGGTGTTGGTAGGAATTATGCCTGCACCCTACCAATGGGCCATGCCGGGCACCTCCGACATCATAGACGGCATTAATTATATATTCACCTACTCAACGTCAGTCTTCAAGTCGGCAATTGCCAACCTCAGCTGGGGCAGCAGCATCGGCCCGCACGATGGCAACTCCTTCTTCAGTCAGGCCTGCGATGCGCTTACCGGACCAGGCAAAATATTTGCTTGCTCCGCCGGCAACAATGGCGGCGACACCATTCACCTCCAAAAAACCTTTACTCCGTCCAGCAATAGTGTCAGCACATTTGTTACATTCTCTCCATATCTCGCCGCCGACAATCAACGCACCTGGCTCGATATCTGGGGAGATACCGCGCGATCTTTCTGCCTAAATTTCCGTCTCTTCAATGGCCCTACAGCCATAGACTCAACGGTTAGCCTTTGTATGTCCGACACCACTACGTCCTACAACCTCATTGGCTCCAACGGAGACACATGCTTCATTACAGTTTCTATGGTCGCCAGCGAATACAATGGCAAACCACACGCATTCCTCACTATGTATAGCCGTGTTCCCGACAATATCTGTCTCACGGCAACCGGTACATCAGGTACCATAAATATGTGGGAAGGATATGTATTTCCACCTACCGGCTATTACGGCGAGCTCAAAAAACTTGGATACCCCTTCGCTGTCAGCGGCGACACCCGCATGACCACCTCCGACTACAGCAGCACACATTCAGCTATTTCCGTAGGTGCATATACCAGCAAATCAGGCTTCACCAACATCAGTGGCGCCAGCCTGGGTTATCCGGGTGCTGTTGTTGGCCGCATCGCTCCCTTCTCAAGTATGGGCCCCACTGCCGACAACCGCATGAAACCTGATATCACCGGTCCGGGCTTTGCCCTGGCCTCTGGCGTCAGCTCTTACGATACCAGCTATGCGCCGGGCGGCGACAATTACAACGCTGTTATCAGCAAGGTTACCATGAGTGGCCGCGACTACCCCTACGCCATGGCAGCGGGCACTTCTATGTCGTCACCTGCCGTATCAGGCATCATTGCATTGATGCTTCAGGTAAATCCACTCCTCACCCCCGATTCAGTTAAAAAAATAATGCGTATCACTGCCATAACCGATGGTTTCACAGGAACCATACCTTCTACCGGTAGCAACACCTGGGGATGGGGCAAGATCAACGCGTACAAAGCACTCCGCTATATGACACAAACCACCGAGGTAGAGAATACACTTGACAAAACCGGTCTCGATTGCATTTTGTACCCCAACCCATCCGCCGGCGACATGTTCCTGAACTATCTGAGTAGCAAAGCCGACGTATTAAATATAAGCATATCAGACATTAGCGGTCGCGTTGTTTACGCCAATTCAATGCCGGTCACTACAGGCGGAAATACAGTACGCATAACAACAAAAGGATTGCCCGCCGGAATGTACTTTACCCGTATTGCCAACACCGAAAATAAGATCAAGGTAATCAAAACCATAATTCGTTAGTTTTCAGATATTTGCCTTTCAGGTTTTGTTTTCAAACTGTCAGTTATTTTATTTTATAACAAAATACTTGCATTTCCAACCTTATTGAGTTAACTTAACAGTCGTAAATTCGCAGTCCTTAAAAATCATTCTTCCTCATATTTCTTTGGCTGCCGGATGATTTAATAACTATTAGTTAATTTATTGTGTATGGGCGTTGTCAGTAGTAGTTCGAAGCTTAATCTTAAGAAGGAATTACAACAATATTTCGGATTTGATAATTTCAAGGGCGAACAGGAGAAGATCATTAAGAGCATTCTCAGTGGTCGCGATACTTTCGTTATCATGCCCACAGGTGGCGGCAAGTCGCTTTGCTACCAGCTGCCCGCATTGGTCAGCGATGGGGTTGCAATAATTGTCTCTCCGCTCATCGCACTCATGAAAAATCAGGTTGACCTGATAAGGGGATACAGTTCCAGCGACAATATTGCTCACTTTCTCAACTCCACGCTCAGCAAAGCGCAGCAAAAAAAGGTCAAGGCCGATCTCACCGAAGGCAAGACCAAAATGCTCTATGTTGCACCTGAAACACTTACCAAACAAGAGAACATATCGTTCTTTTCAGACCTTCAGATATCATTCATCGCTGTAGACGAGGCACACTGTATCTCGGAATGGGGGCATGATTTCCGTCCTGAATATCGCAAGCTTCGCGATATGATAGACATGATCAATCCCGAACTGCCTATCATAGCGCTCACAGCAACAGCTACGCCCAAGGTGCAGGATGACATCGTTAAGAATCTGAATTTAAGAGAACCGAGCATATTTATTGATTCGTTCAACCGCCCTAACCTTTATTACGAGATCGTTCCCAAATCATCAAAGGAACAGACGCTCAAAAGCATCGTAAAGTTCATCAATACGATGAAGGGTAAAAGCGGCATCATCTACACACTCAATCGTAAAACCACCGAAGAACTCGCGCAGACTTTGCAGGCCAATGGCATCAGCGCCGTTGCCTACCACGCCGGCCTTGAAGCCGCTGTGCGGTCTCAGCGTCAGGACCAATTCCTTATGGAAAAGGTCGACGTCATAGTGGCCACTATTGCCTTCGGCATGGGTATAGACAAGCCCGATGTTCGTTTTGTGATACATTACAACATTCCCAAATCACTGGAGAACTACTACCAGGAGACCGGGCGTGCCGGCAGAGACGGTATGGAAGGAAAATGTCTCCTGTACTACTCGCACAAAGACGTACAGAAGCTGGAGCACCTCATGCGTGACAAGCCGTTGAGCGAACGCGAGATGGGCGCACAGCTCATCTCCGAGACATTGGCTTATGTGGAAAGTGGAGTATGCCGCCGCAAGCTGTTGCTGCATTATTTTGGTGAGGAATATAAAAAAGAGAACTGCGGCAACTGCGACAACTGCAAGAATCCTAAAGAGAAACTCGAGGTTAAAGACAGTATCAAGATCACGCTCGACGCCATCAAAGAACTCGACGAGCGCTTTGGTATTGAATATGTGGTAAATGTCATTCTCGGCAAAGCAAACCCGCAGATACATACTTTCCGCCACGACAAACTCAAATCATTCGGTGCCGGACTCGTTATGGGCATGGATGCCAACTTCTGGAACTCTCTGATCCGTCAGATGATGCTGGAAGGCATGATCCGCAAAGACATCGAGGAATATGGCCTGCTCAAGATCACAGAAAAAGGCCAGAAGTTCCACAAAAAGCCTTACTCCATCATGGTAGCCCTCAACCACAATTATGAGGACGCCAACTTCGACGATGAGGATGCTGGCGGCCCGGCCGGCGGAACAGCCACTACCGACCCAGTTCTCTTCGAGATGCTCAAAGACTTGCGCAAGCAGGTGGCACGCGAAAAGAATCTTCCGCCGTTCGTCATCTTCCTCGAGAATTCGCTGGAAGATATGGCCACCAACTACCCCACTACCCTCGAGGAGCTGGAGAAGATACAGGGCGTTAGTAAGGGCAAAACACTTCGCTACGGCAAGAAGTTTGTAGAACTTATAGCCAAATATGTAGAGGAGAATGACATCACTAAGCCCGATGACTTTGTGATGAAAAGCGTAGTGAACAAGAGCGGCATGAAGGTGTTCATCATACAGAACATCGATAAAAAGATCCCGCTCGAGACCATCGCCAAAAACAAAGGACTTAGCCTGCCCGACCTGTTACTGGAAATGGAAACGATAGTAGCCAGCGGCACCCGCCTCAACCTCGACTATTGCCTGGAACAGGAACTGGACGAGAATGAGCAGGAAGACATATTCGACTTCTTCCGCAACAGTGCCGATGACAACATGGACGAAGCCTACGAGGAATTTAAAGACCGCGACGTGAGCATTGAGCACCTCAAAATGATGCGCATCAAGTTCATGAGCGAATACGCCAACTAAATTACTTCCGTACTAAAACGTAGATATAGAAATGGTGAACCGACCCGTGTGGGAAGAATTGACAAAAGAAATGACGGCCGCAGGCGCAACGCTTGTGGCCGTTTCTAAAACAAAACCTTCCTCAGATATTCAGGAGCTTTACGACCTTGGCCAGCGCCATTTCGGCGAAAACTATGTGCAGGAACTGGTCTCCAAACACGAGGAACTTCCCAAAGATATCTTGTGGCACTATATCGGCCACCTGCAGTCAAACAAGGTAAAGTACCTGGCACCATTCGTACACATGATCCATGCGGTTGATAGCTTCAAACTGCTGGAAGAGATCAACAAACAGGCCGCAAAACACAACCGAACTATTGATGTGCTTTTGCAGATGTTCCTTGCCGAAGAAGAGACAAAATTTGGCATGGACGAAAAAGAGATACTCTCCCTGCTCGACTATTATACCGCACAGAAAGCGCAACTGCAACATGTTCGCATCTGCGGCCTTATGGGTATGGCGTCAAACACCGACGATGAAGCGCAGATACGGAGCGAGTTTCACAGGCTTTGCAATTTCTTCACCCATCTTGCCGATACCACCTTCTTCAACCAACCGCACTTCTCTGTCAAGTCCATAGGTATGAGTTCCGACTACAAGATCGCACTAGCCGAAGGGGGCAATGTGGTCCGTATAGGCAGTATGTTGTTTGGCAGTCGCAATTATTCCTGAGCCAGCGCCGAGGGCAGGCCATCCATACTCTTTCTGTTATTGTCTGTCCTGTATTGAGCCAGTCCATCCTCGCCTTTTTTGGCCACCCACTTCCACGCATGGTCGCGCTCACCTGCATAATCATACAGCGGCACACTATACCCGCATGAGGTTTGCACTTTGTGCACCTCCGCAACTATTACCTGCCTTATACCCGGCAGATCCCCGAACAAGGCCGACAATTCCTTCCACTCAGGGTGCGTAGGCAACACAGTGTACCCCCTGCCATACAACCTCAGAATATTGGGTGGACCATCAAACGCGCAGAACATAATAGTGATGCGGCCATTCTCCAGCATGTGTGCTGATGTTTCGTTGCCGCTGCCGGTTATGTCCATGTATGCGACCCTATTGGGACTCAAAACCCTGAAACTATCCAGTCCCTTGGGCGAGAGATTGATATGCCCGTCGGCCGACAATGGAGCGGTAGATACAAAAAACATCTTCTGATGTGCAATGAACTTAGCGTGGGCATCCTGAATGCTATCGGAGAATTTTGACATGGTGCACAAAAATAAGGTTGTTACCCCACCCTGCATGACCAAAAAAGAAATCTGAAACAATGAAATAATTATTTGGTGGGGAATTTTCCTTATCATACCTTTGCACCCTCACAGCGCGAGGTAGAGCAGCGGTAGCTCGTCGGGCTCATAACCCGAAGGTCATAGGTTCGATCCCTGTCCTCGCTACAGAAGAGGGAACATGCAATTCAAATTGCAGTTCCCTCTTTTCTTTTTGCCCTAAAACCCTTGCCAAACCTGCAAAGTAGCGGAATGCATCATTTACTTTTGGGGTTCGACACTGGTCTTTTTTTCGATTGTAGTATATTCCATCAGGAAAGACCATGTACTGAAGCTCTTGTCTGTCGTTGTAATCGGCGGAAGCCCATTCTGGAGCCAGTTTCGAGGATGTTCTAAAGGCGGTGTCTATGTATAAATCAAGGTTCGACACCCTATTCCCGAATTTTGCCCGTTCCTTTTCAATATCCTTCTTCTCGTCAGTAAATTTTGCCTTGAATTTATCGAACATATCCTTGGTAATCTCCTCCAATACATACCTCTCTTCAAGCCTTTCCAACTTCTTATCTAACTCAGATAGTTGCTTTTCGATGTTATGAATATTCTCCTCTTTCTGCTCATTTGACTTATTGTATTCCACGATCATTTGCTCCTTTATGAGATACTGCATTGCCTCATCAAATTCAAGGGTGTAGTCTGACATCGTTTGAGCGAAACGTTCATGAAGAGTATCAGCTCTCATATTGCAGTTGCAACCCTTTGTGTTGCATTTGTAATAATACTTCTGGTTCTTGTACGCCTTA
>JAEUVY010000071.1 GCA_016786565.1 Flavipsychrobacter sp. | reverse complement strand
CCCGGTGTTGTAGTGGTCAAAGTTCCTGTAGATCCCTGACATACCTGTAATGAACCACCGATAGAAGAAGGTAATGCATAAACTGTCACGATCTGGTTTACACGACATGTAGTAGGTAGGGTGTATGTTACCGTTGCAGTTGCAGCACCGGTTCCTCCACTTACACCAGTCACGATTCCCGAACTGATGCCAATGGTTGCCGCTGCTGTAGGGCTGATACTCCATGTGCCGCCCGTTGACAGGCTGCTCAATATTGTTGTTTGTCCTACGCACGTAGTAAGTGTTCCCGTTATCGGGTCTGGCAAAGGATTTACAGTTATAATTCGTGTGCTGAAACATCCGGCACCTGCGGTGTACGTCACTGTAGTTGTGCCCGTTGTTATTCCATTCACAATTCCAGTCGTTACCCCAATTGTGGCAATTGAGCCGGATATGCTCCATGTTCCGCCAGCGGGTGTACAGTTGAGTGTTGTTGTGCCACTTACACAAACATTTGCAGCACCTGTTATGAGCCCCGGCAGCGCATTGATGGTAACAATAGCTGTTTTGCGGCAGCCGGTAGGCAATGTATAAGTAATTGTTGCTGTACCGCTGCTTCCACCTGTAATAACACCGGTGGTGCTACCTATTGTTGCAGTACCTCCCGAAATAGACCAAGTACCTGTTGCCGGAGTGCAGCTTACAGTTGTTGTCTGTCCCACACAAACCGAAAGTACACCAGTGATGGCACCCGGAAGCGGGTTCACTGTGATTGGTGAGGACACCAGCGAACATCCTGATGCCAGTGTGTAGGTTACGTTACAAGTACCCGCACTGATTCCCGTGTAGGTGCCTGATCCGGTTGCTATGGTTCCTATGGTAGGGCATGCTGCACTCCACGTTCCACCCGCAGGCGAACCTGTGAGGGAGAGGGTAGAACCTTCACATACCTGAAGACCCGCGCCTGATGGAGTTATTGCGGTTGGCAGTCCGCTCACCAGCATTACTGTGGTGCGTGCACAACCTGTTGCCAGTGTGTAAGAAACTGTTGTAGTACCTGCTCCAACACCGCAGAACACGCCTGTTGTAGGGTTGATGGTTCCAACAACGCCGGATACGCTGCTCCAAGTTCCACCTGCAGGTGTACTGTTCAGTGTAGTGCACTGACCGGCACAAACGCTGGTAGTACCTGTAATGGCAGTAGGCAATGGATTGACAGTTACTACCGCAGTTCTTCGGCAGCCTGTGCTTAATGTATAAGATACAGTTGCAGTGCCGGAGCTGGCACCTGTAGTGATGATACCCGTGCCTACGCCGATGCTGACAACGGTTGGATTGTCACTGAGCCATGTTCCACCGCCCGGTGTGCTTGATATAGTAGTTGTTCCACCCTGGCAGAGGCTGAGTGAACCACTGATAGCACCCGGAAGCGCGTTTACGGTAACTGTAGTCGTCGTGATACAACCTGAACCAAGTGAATAAGTAATAGTGCTGGTGCCTGCAGCAACGCCGCAGAACAGACCGGTAGTAGCATTAACAGTTGCAACAGCAGGGTTACTGCTGCTCCAGGTGCCGCCGCCTGCCGAGTTGGTCAGTGTATTACATTGACCAACGCAAGTTGAGAGTGTACCGCCTATGGTGCCAGGCAATGTGTTCACCGTTACGTTGAGAGTTGAGTAACATCCTGTAGCACCTACGAGGTAGGTGATAGTGGTAGTGCCTGCAGAAGAACCGCAGAGATAGCCCGGACTGAGCATAGCACCTACCGTAGGAGCACTGCTACTCCAAGTACCACTTGTTGTTGATACTGTATAAGTATTACAAGCGCCCACGCACATAGCCAGTGGTCCTGTTATGGCTGAAGGGCTCGGATTGACAGTAATTGTTTTTGTAACAAAGCAACCTGATGCCAGTGCATAAGTGATATCGGCTGTGCCAACGGCTACACCGAACACATCACCCGTACCTGATACGGTAGCTACAGTAGGATCGGAGCTACTCCACGCGCCCGCTCCGGTAGCACTCGCGAGAGTCATAGTCTGACCCAGGCAAACAGCAGAAGGGCCTGTGATGGCAGCCGGTGCCAGGTTCACAGTCACATCGGCGGTTGTGATACAACCTGTTGGCGCTGTATAAGTAATTGTAGAAGTACCGCCGGTCAGCGCAGTCCATGTACCTGTTGCAAGATCGATAGAAGCTACGGTGCCTGAACCGGAAGTCCATGTTCCGGATGGGGTAGAACTACTGAGTGTAGCCGATGCACCCTGACAAAGCGAGAGCGTGCCTGTGATAGCACCCGGTGCACCGTTCACGGTAACAACCGCAGTGGCTACACAACCAGATGGAAGTGTGTAGGTTACGGTACATGTACCGCCTCCCCCTGCTGTTACTACGCCGGTAGAGATACCCACGGTTGCAACCGTGGGGCAGGACATGCTCCAGGTACCACCTGCGGTACTATGTGATAATGTACTGGTCTGACCAACACATAAACCAAGTGTGCCTGTTGGTGCCGGCGGTGCAGCAGTCACAGTTACCACAGACGAAGTGAAACAACCTGTTCCCACAGAATACGTTATGCGACTCGTACCGGTTGCCACCCCTGTTACTATGCCCGTTGAAGACCCAACTGTCGCCACGCCCGGTGTGCTGCTTGTCCATGTACCGCTCGGGGTCGCATGTGCAAGCGTTGTCGTAGAACCAACACATGTCGTAAGTGAACCGGTGATCGGGCCAGGAGTAGTAACAACGTTCACTGTAGTGATTGTCGCACATCCGCCAACCCTGTAAGAAATTAAAGCAGTACCGGCGGAAACACCAGTTACAACACCTGATACAACTCCCACTGTTGCAACGCCAGGCGCACTCGTGAACCAAAATCCACCTGATGGTGAACTGCCTAATGCCGTAGTAGATCCCACACATACACCAAGTGATCCCGTTATTGTCGATGGATATGGGTTTACTGTAACGGTCATTGTCGAAAAGCACGTGGCAATACCATAAGTAATAGTCGTAGTGCCCAGAGATATGCCCGTCACGATACCAGTGGTCGGATTGACCGTGCCCACTGCTGTGTTAGAACTGCTCCATGTACCACCTGCCGTCGGGTTCGACAGAGTAGTAGTAGAGCCAAGACATGCCGTGGGGATACCCGTTATTGCGCCGGGTGATGCAACGACGGTTACGATGGCCGTATCAAAACAGCTGCCGAATGCGTACGTGACTATGGTAGTTCCGGGGGTAATACCAGTAATGATCCCACTTGACGAACCAATCGTGGCTACTCCCGGACTTCCGCATGTCCAGCCTCCTCCCGTTGTTGTACTGCTCAAGGTTACCGATGAACCCACACAAATAGTCGTAAGTCCCGTTATCGGTGCAGGGTTGGGGTTCATGGTAACTACACTCGTACCTGTTGAGGTACAAGTACCATTGCTTAAAGTTGCAGTATATGTGATTGTTGAAGGGCTTGTTATTCCCGTCGGGTGCATATAAACCGGGTTCAATGGTGCACCTGAGTATGCAGTAGTAAATGCTGCATCGTTAAACAGGTAGGTGTTCGGAGACCACGTTGGTGGACCGATAGTACCGGTCAAAGTGACGCTGTCCAGATAGATATTATTCCCGTTTGCGCTTTGTCCATAGATATAAATGTAGTTTCCGGCACCGGTCACTGTTCCGGGAATCGTATAAGTATACTGATACCAGCCCGATGTTGCAGGCGTGGATGAACCCGATAGAGAGCCGGTGATTGGGGCGCCTGTTCTTCTGGGTATGTATCCCACCACTCCTGTACCTCCGGTTGTGCTCGATAAATACACATAGATGTACTCATTATTGTATGTCGTAGTATTATATGCTGCAGTGGCATCTCTGTAAACCCACAGCGAAAGTGTAGCCGATGTGACACCTACCATACTGAATGGAGGCGACATCAGGTAACCTGTTGTACCAGATGCCAGGCTTCTTGCCCTGAAGTTGGCGACATAACTTCCCGACATTGCGCTCCCTATGGCAGGATTTGCTGCAGTCGCTCCAAGTTCACGATACCATGTCGATGGAGGGGTGCCTATATAGGACCATCCGTCAACCGATACACCCGGTGTTGTTGGTACTCCGTTTTCCCAACTCTGAGGTGGAAAGAGGTTATATGCCGTTGATCCTGATGCCGTTAATGTAAGCGATCCATTGTCGCAGACCTGTGCCGGTGCAGGTGAAATTGATAAAGGAGGCGGTGCTGTGTTGATTGTTACCGCCTTTGTGATGTAGCACCCTGACGGACCGGTATAGGTGATCGTTACATTTCCTGATTTTACCGGTGTCAATACACCGCTTGAGGATCCGATGGTCGCAACTATCGAACTACTCGAACTCCACGTGCCTCCCGTTATTGCGTTTGTATAAGTGCCTGTACTACTCGAACACAAAGGTGTCGGTCCTGAAATTGCGGGTAGGGTAGTAGCGTCAACTGTAACTACTTTTGTCGCTACACATGCTCCGCTTGCATAAGTGTAAGAGAGGGTTGTGGTACCTGCGCTTATCGGTGTAAAAACGCCCGTGCTTGCAATTGTACCAACAGCAGGTGTTGAGCTGCTCCAAGTGCCTCCGGCAGTCGAGTCAGTGTATGTAGGAGTTGTTGACAAACAAACGACATTCGGACCATTTATCGGGCTGATGTTGTCAAAGGTGATAACACAATTCCTTACACTCTGTGTACTCCAGGCACCACCTGTGGAAGCACAGAATCCAAAGTACAATGACGGTGATGTGATAGAGTACGTGCCTGAAATTGATGGAATGGCGCTATGGTTGAAGTACACTTTTACCTGACCACCAGCGTAGGTCAGCTTTACATGGTGCCAGCCTCCGTCTGTTACAAATACCTGATTATTAAGTGCTCCTATACGATTCGTTGTTGTTCCTTCAACATATGTACCTGTGAATCCCGTTGGGTATCCGTACAGTGAAATGAGTGGATCATTAGGTACACCATCGTTATCATAGTTGTCCAGTACAAGGACAAGACCATTTGGGTTTGCCGGAAGACCTATTCCGCCTCCTCCTATAAACCCTGTAAGCGGGCTAAGTATCCAGAACGCTATTCCATCTGCAATCGCCCATGCTGATGAGCTCGGGATCACCTGGAACTCAAACTCAGCTGTAAATGAACCACATCCTGTTAACGTGATGGGTGTGCTTGTATAGATACGCCCGTTTTGACTTCCGGAAGGTGGCGTCAACTGAACATGCGTACCAACAATTGATGTACTACCGGCACCCACCCATGGTGTGGTGTACACCGGTGTGCCACCGGTCGCAAATGAAACTGTTGTTTGCGAAAAAACAGATACTGCCGACCAAATACATAGTAATACTACCAGAATGTACTTCTTCACAATGATATATATTTACAAATAAATTAAATTATGCTATCTAAACCTACAAATATACCTATTTTACGCTTGAATATGTTCACGGAATCCACGAAAAATTAGAAAAAATATTCAGCCGAAATTTAAACACTTTGTTCCCGAATTCTATTCATTGTCATGGGTTTAGAAAAATGACACTGTGTATAGTGGCGTAGATTTCCATAGTGGTGTTAGACTTGTATTGTAATTTCTATCAACATTCATTTCAAAAATATAAAAAGGCAATAGCGGTCCGCTATTGCCTTTTTATATCAACATTAAACTAAAAGTTAATGTTGTGACATTTGCTTTTCTTTCTTGCGTTTCACTTGATTTACCAAAGAATCGAATGCCAGATCGAAAGACTGCTCAAAAGTCTTGCTTTGATGTTTTACAAAATAAGAGTGCTTGGGAACATACACCTTTATTTCAGCAACTTTGTCGCGGACCTGATGAGACATATTATCTAATCTCAGGTACACCTCAGCCCCGATTATCTTGTCGTGGAAAGTTTTCAGTTTCTCAATTTTGGCATTCACGTGTTCCAGCAACTTGCTGTCGGCATTAAAATGCACTGTCTGGATCTGTACATTCATGATCTGAAATTTAATTGGTTAAAAATCATCACCCTCTCGGGTGATTTTGTCTATGGATCTCTTTTAGTTTTTCAATATTTGTGTTAGTGTATATTTGTGTCGCGGCCAGACTGCTGTGGCCCAAAAGGTCCTTTATGGCTTGTATGTTCGCGCCGTTATTCAAAAGATGAGTGGCAAAAGAGTGTCTTAACACGTGCGGGCTCTTCTTTTTCATCGTAGTGCTCATAGCCATATACCGCTTCACTGTTCTGTAAATATAGTTAGGGTACAGCGGTTTTCCACTGACGAGTTGCAGTAAATACTCAGTATTAACGTTTTCTTGAGTCCTCTTTTCTTTAATGTAATCTCTCAGCAGATCCAGTAGAGTTTCACTCACCGGAACCAACCGCTCTTTATTGCCCTTTCCTAATATCCTCACTTGTCGCAGCCCCCATTCAATGTCACTTTCTTTCAGTTGTTGCAGTTCGTTTCTACGCATACCGGTAGCGTACAGCAATTCACAGATCAAGCGCTCTGTGTTGCCTTCAAATCCCTCAGAGAACTGCACTTCTTCCAGTAAGTAAGAAGACTCAGACTCTTTAAGTGCCACGGGTAATCGCTCAGGTAATTTCTGGCTGTGGAGCTTTCTTACCGGATTATTGTCAGCTACACCATTACGCATCAGATGTTTGAAAAATGCACTTATCGTCGACATTTTTCGGTTAATGGTGGTCACCGCCATTTTTTCATCCTTCAACGATGCCAGCCACCCCCTTACATGAAAATGAGAGATGGCAGATGTTGTTTCGATCCCGTATGTAATAGCTAGATAATCCCTGAAAGACCTTAGGTCGTTTTCGTAGGAGAGTAGGGTATGAGGCGAATATCTCTTCTCAAACCGCAGATGATGTAAAAAGTCACTTACTCGTTCTTCAAACATAATAAACCCGCAATTGTAAATTTACGAATTTACAATTGCGGGTGCAAATTTATTTTTAGAACTCTGTTACGAGGAAAACTCGTCAGAACCTGAATTATGCATCCAGTGCTCCTGTTTCCATCTGAAGACGGTAAACCGCTTTCAATACCTGAGTACGACGCCTGATCGAAGGCTTTGTGAATGACTGACGGTCACGAAGCTGGTTAAGGATGCGTGATTTTTCGTACTTCTTCTTGTACTTTTTCAGCGCTTTGTCGATGTTTTCGCAATCTTTTGAGTCGATAATAAGCATATTTTTATATCCCCTTTTGCTTTTTAGGAATGCAAATGTAGTGATTTTCATAAACTCACCAAATTTTTTTATTGCGATTTGATAGTTCTTTTCTGCTATCTTTCCATTTATCCCTATTTATTACCTTCGCCCAACATTCTGCAGATGCGCAATAGTCTCTACGTCAATTTCATTAAGCCATTCCTCGATGTTTTAGTTGCATCGGTAGCATTTATTGTATTGCTGCCGGTTTTTCTCGCAGTGGTTGCCCTTCTCGCCATCGCAAATTCTGGTAAACCGTTTTTCTTTCAGTTGCGTCCGGGTAAAAATGAGAGGATATTCAGAGTCATAAAGTTCAAAACCATGAACGACCGAAAGGATGCCAACGGAGACCTCCTGCCCGACGACAAACGCCTTACTCCGATCGGGAAATTTGTCCGTAAGACGTCGCTTGATGAGATCCCGCAGCTTCTTAACGTTATTAAAGGCGATATGAGTATTGTGGGGCCAAGGCCGCTCCTGGTTGAATATCTGCCCCTCTACAACGACCAGCAAAAACACAGGCACGATGTGAAACCGGGTATTACAGGGTGGGCCCAGGTCAACGGCAGAAATGCCATCGGCTGGGAACAGAAATTCGAATATGATCTGTGGTATGTAAGTAATATCAGTTTTATCCTCGACCTCCGTATCTTGCTTCTTACCGTTAAAAATGTGATTCGGTCAGAGGGTATCAACTCCGCGACTTCTGCAACAATGGAGAAGTTCACAGGCACAAGGAAGTAACACTTTTTGTTTAAAAGTGCTATTTTTGTTAAGCAATATTCGCCTGAATATTAGCGCAATAGAACCATAGCCCCCCGATTATGATCAGTTATGTAGCTCTTCTCCACGGTATCAATCTTATCGGTCAGCGCCCCGTCTCTGTAGACGAACTGAATAAATATTTTGAACTGGCAGGATTTACCAACATCAGAGCCTTTATCCAGACCGGCATTATTCTATTTGACTCAGACGAGACAAATGAATCCCTGATTCAGTCTAATATAGAAGATTTTATATATTCTAATTTGGGGTATCGTGTCAACGTACTCATTCGCATGATACATGACGTGAAAAAGGTGATCAAAAACAACCCTTTCGATAATCTGTCCAATTCAGAAAAACAAAACCTATATGTAACGTTTCTGTCCAATGCTCCGGCTCCTGCTTTGCGCGGGGCATTGGGCGTTTATTCAAACGATGCCGAATATGCTCGCGTCGTAAACAAGGAAGTATATGTCTACAGCCCTAACTACGGAATGACTTGTTTCTCAAATAATTTCATTGAACGGAAACTGGGAGTTACTGCCACCACACGAAATTGGGCAACCATCACTAAGTTGCCTGAATTGTAGATCATTCACCGACCATTTCGCCACTTTTACCGCCATTCATCAATTCCTTACCTAATTCAGATTTTCTACGGGTATCTATGTAGCTACATTTGTTCCTGAAAATTGAGAAAGGAACATGAAGCGATATAACAATGGTCAAGGAAATTACGGCGGTGGAAATAGTAATCCCGCAAATCGGGTCTTTTTTGGAGTTGCTCTATCCCTGATAGGTTTGGGTCTGTTACTAAAGGCACTTGGCATTTTGCCATCATTTGTGCATTTTTCTTTTCCGGTCATCCTTATCATCATCGGTTTGATGATCGGCATAAAAAATAACTTCCGCAATAACAGTTGGTGGATCCTCATGGCTATCGGTCTGGCAAATGCTATCCCCCAGTTCGAGATCATGGGGCGGTCTTCCAAACACCTGGTATGGCCGCTCATGTTGGTCATCATGGGCTTGATGATCGCCTTTCGGCCAAAAAGAAAAAGCAAATGTTACCCTCAATCGGTCATCAATTCTCAGATCACTAATGACAATAAATTGATGGTCGACATCGTATTTGGCGGACGCAAAGAAATCGTCACCACAAAGGATTTTAAAGGAGGCATTGTGTCTGTCACATTCGGAGGTAGCGAGATCAACTTAACGCAAGCCGACTTCACTGACGAACAAATTGTTCTCGATTGTCGTGTGACATTTGGAGGCGTTGAGCTCATTGTGCCTGCTCATTGGGAGATCCAGAATAACATTGTTCCTTCAATGGGCAGTGTTGAAGATGAACGAATGATATACACCGGGCAAACCAGCGACATTAAAAAGAAGCTGATATTGCAGGGTACCTGCAACTTCGGTAGCATCGAGATAAAATCATACTAATTACTATCACCAAACTTTAAAAACAACACACAATTCTATGAAGTCTTTCACAGCACAGATCGTTTACCGTATAGAATGCGACGGCCAACATACCGACCAATACGAAGAACAATGGAGGCTTGTATTCGCCGAAAACGAAGAACAGGCGGTTATCGAAGCCCGCAACTCCGGCCTGGGTGAAGAAGCGACTTTTATCGATAGGCACGGTCGCACCATTTATTGGCGCATGCTCGCCGTTAAAGACCTTCAGCCTGTAGAGCTCGTTAACGGTGGACTGCTCTTTTCCATGGTACGCGAGGTGCAGCCCGTTCCGGCGCCTATCTGGGCGGCATAGCATATGCAGGTCACCAATGTTATTTTGTCAAACTACCTTTTCAGCGAGGGTAGTTTGACCTTTTTTATTCAAATAGCCCTTTTCCCGTAACTTTGCGCCCGCTATATGGTAAAGATCGCGAATATTGAGTTGGGGGAATTTCCTTTGTTGCTTGCTCCTATGGAGGACGTGAGTGATCCGCCTTTTCGTGCGGTATGTAAGGAACATGGAGCCGATCTTATGTACACAGAGTTCATTTCATCCGAAGGGCTCATAAGAGACGCAATAAAGAGCAGGCAAAAACTCGATATTTTCGACTACGAAAAGCCTATCGGTATTCAGATCTTCGGCGGAGATGAAGAAGCAATGGCTATGTCAGCCAAGATCGTCGATGCTACTAACCCGGATCTGCTCGATATCAATTTCGGATGTCCCGTAAAAAAGGTGGTTTGCAAGGGGGCCGGTGCCGCTGTGCTTAAAGATATCGATCTGATGGTACGCCTTACAAGTGCTTGTATCCGTCAGACTAAGTTGCCGGTTACTATAAAAACACGCCTCGGATGGGACAACGATACTAAGAACATAGAAGAGGTTGTAGAGCGAATGCAGGATATCGGTGTGCAGGCTATTTCTATTCACGGCCGCACGCGCATGCAGTTGTACAAGGGCGATGCGGATTGGACATTGATCGGTAAGATCAAGAATAATCCACGTATCCATATTCCCATATTTGGTAATGGTGATATTGATTCTCCTGAAAAGGCCCTTGAATATAAGAACAGGTACGGTGTAGACGGTATTATGATCGGTCGTGCGGCTATCGGATATCCTTGGATCTTCAGAGAGATCAAACACTACATGAAAACAGGCGAGATACTTCCGCCACCAACAGTCACTGAACGTCTGGATGCCTGCCGCAAACATCTGGATGGCTCAGTAAGCTGGAAAGGGCCCAAAGCAGGCATTCTTGAGATGAGGCGTCACTATGCCAGTTATCTCAAAGGCCTCTCACATGTGAAGGAATACCGCAACCGACTGGTGTCTACTGACAGCATAGACGAGATCAGGAACATCCTTATCGAAATCGAACAACGATATGCCGGCGAAATGGAACCAGCATAGACCCACTTGGTTATCTCACTTTTATTGTTCGTACTTTATTGTAAATGGAGGTACTTCCACGGGCATGTCATTGCACAATAACCTGAGATTCTCTACGTAAACTATTGCGTCCGTTCCCAGTTCCACGATCCTGCTCTTCACTCGTTCCGGAAAAGACGGCGTGCATGCCGCCATCGGTCCCTTTAAACCACCTCCCTTTGGCAATACAGACACAGTGTAACCCATGAGCGAGCATCCTTCGCTATATTTCAAACGGGTATTCTCCAGAAGTGCCGCTTGGGTCGATGTGAATGCTTTGGGGGCTCCGGCACCATTTACTTGTCCGAAGGCACCGAAATATACCTTTGGTTGTTTCTGGGCTATGGCGCTCGAGAACGTAATTACGCTTATTATTATTGCCGTGGGTATTTTCAATTGATGCTGTTTTTATAAAAATATAGATTTGAACGAAGAAAGCAATCAAGTTGCAGCCGAAATATTGATATTATTTCATGAACCGTCACTGATGATCAGGCGTTTTTCATCCTTTAGTAATAGGTGAGAACCACTATCTTTAGCATCTTTTATCAGGTTCGTTTTAAAACGCCAACCACATCCATTTTATGACCCGCATCGGCCTGATCTCTGACACACATGGTTTCCTGGATGATGCCGTTTTTAAACACTTCGATAAGTGCGACCAGATATGGCATGCAGGTGACTTCGGGCCCGGTGTTGCACAGAAGTTACAAGCCTTTAAACCACTAAGGGGTGTATATGGGAACATTGACGGATATGATATCCGCAGCGAATTCCCTGAGAAATTGAGGTTTAACTGCGAAGGGGTAAATGTCCTGATGATCCACATTGGTGGATATCCTGGTCGTTATACGGATCTTGCAAAAGCCGAGCTGAAAACAGAACCGTCACAGCTGTTTATCAGCGGCCATTCTCACATACTAAAGGTTATTTACGACGATAAGATAAAGTGCCTCCACATGAATCCCGGTGCTGCCGGCAAACATGGTTGGCACAAGGTGCGCACATTGATCCGTTTTGTCGTCGATGGTAATAATGTGAGGGACTGTGAGGTGATCGAACTGGGCCCCAGGTGATATCATCCACGTATCAGGCGGAATGCATGATTCCACTTCCCGCCCACGAATCCCGGTATACACCATAGCATACAAAGCGGTTCAATGGCACGCGCGGCAGTGTCTTTTCCCAGGTCTTCAATGTCCCAGCCAAATTGTGTCAATATCTCCTTCACGTCCTCTTTAGAGTGAGCGTTATTACCACAAATGAACATGGTTGGCTTTTCTTCAAGTTTCGGATCCACCATATAAGCATTGCCAACGCAGCTGAACGCTTTTACAAAATGCACCTCCGGAAATCGTTCCTGCAATGACTCCATCAGCGATTCTTCAAAATCCGTGAAGAACTTCAGTACACCGTTTTCCGGTGCCGAGTTGGCAATAGGATTCGTTGTGTCAATTACCGTTTTCCAATGCAGGTTCTGCGGGCCTGCCAGGTCTATCGCATCAGCGGCAGCATCTCCCTTCACTGCCAGAACAATTATGTCTCCGAACTTTGCAGCGTTTTCAAACGTTCCTATATGGGCTTTGCTTCCTCCGTTTTGTTTCCATTCGTTCAGTTTGCCCTCTTCACGCGTCCCCAGCATCACCTCATGACCATATTTCAAAAAGCCGTTTCCCAGTGTGCGTGCCACAATTCCTGAACCCAGTATCCCTATCTTTTTCATAGTATGGTTTTGATGGCAAATTAGTACAAAATTCAAACGAAAGAACGCCTTACCAAACGATTTGCACATGTGCCTATCAGTAAGTTCGATGCCGCCTGACTATATCTGACGAAATACCCTAATTTTGCAGTATGCATGCAGTTAGTTCATTGTCCGGAAATACACGCCATTACCTCGAATTGGAGGATAAATATGGTGCACACAACTATCATCCGTTACCCGTTGTTTTGAAAAAGGGTAGGGGTGTGTTCGTGTGGGATGTTGATGACCGCCGTTACTACGATTTCCTGTCGGGCTATTCCGCCATCAATCAGGGACATTGCCACCCTCGTATTATGGAAGCGTTTTTGCGGCAGGCACAGGACCTTACACTTACTTCGCGTGCATTCCACAACAACAAGCTTGGCGAATTTGCTGAGTTTATTACTAAGTTCTTCGGGTACGATAAGGTGTTGCCAATGAACACAGGTGTAGAGGCAGTTGAGACCGGTCTGAAACTCGCCAGACGATGGGGATATCAGGTAAAGGGAGTTCCTGCAGACAAAGCGAAGATCATAGTATGTAACAATAACTTTCACGGTCGCACCATCAATGTGATCTCTTTTAGTACCGACAGCGATTCCCGCCGCGACTTTGGACCGTTCAATCCGGGTTACGAGGTTATTCCATACAACGATATCCCCTCATTGCAGGCTGCATTGGCCGATCCGAATGTTGTTGCTTTTCTGGTAGAACCCATCCAGGGTGAAGCTGGTGTGGTTGTACCAAACGACGGATATCTCGCTACAGCTGCTGCGATGTGTCGCGAAGCCAACGTGTTGTTGATGGCCGATGAGATACAGACCGGCCTTTCACGCACCGGTAAAATGCTTGCTTGCGATCACGAGAATGTTCGTCCGGACATTTTGATGTTGGGCAAGGCACTTTCCGGCGGAACTATGCCGGTTTCTGCAGTACTCGCAGATGATGAGATCATGCTTACTATAAAGCCGGGCGATCACGGTTCAACCTATGGAGGTAATCCGTTAGCATGTTCAGTAGCGATGACATCGTTGCAGGTACTCGTTGACGAAAAAATGAGCGAAAATTCAGCGATACAAGGTGCGTATTTCCGCGAACAACTTGTTGCATTGAATCATCCTGCTATCTCAATAGTGAGGGGTAAGGGACTCTTCAATGCAATTGTTGTTGACCATACCAATAAAGAAGCGGCCTGGGAAATGTGTATGGAAATGAAAGAAAACGGATTGTTGGCGAAACCTACCCATGGCGACCGCATTCGTTTCGCGCCGCCGCTACTTATAACCCGCGATCAGATCGACGAGTGCGTGGGGATAATTGCAAAGAGTCTCTCAAAGTTCTAGTAATAACAGGGCATTCCGGTTCTGACATAGACATAAACAAAAAGGTGGTTGATTCATTTCAGAAGCAACCACCTTTTTTATGCTGTGATATTTCTTATCGATGTCCTATCAGTTTCTTCAGATAAAGACCATATCCGCTCTTCATGTACACAGCAGATAGTTTCTCCATTTGTTCGTCATTGATCCAGCCATTTCGGTAGGCGATCTCTTCAATACAACCTATTTTCAGTCCCTGACGTTTTTCTATCACTTCAATGAACTCACCGGCTTCTATCAGCGAATCAAACGTACCCGTGTCCAACCATGCAGTACCACGGTCCAGAACACCCACCTCAAGTTTACCCTTTTCCAGGTATACCTTGTTTACATCGGTGATTTCCAGTTCGCCTCTGTGCGATGGTTTTATAGACTTAGCAATAGCGACAACATCGTTGTCGTAGAAGTAAAGGCCCGGTACCGCGTAATTAGATTTTGGATTGGCTGGTTTTTCTTCTATGCTCAGTGCTTTAAAGTCCTTATCGAATTCAACTACACCGTACCTTTCAGGGTCGTGTACCTGATACGCAAATACAACCGCACCATCAGGCGTAGCTTTTTTGCGCAGCAATGTACCCATGCCCGATCCATAGAAGATATTGTCACCAAGTACCAACGCGGCAGGATCCTTACCTATAAAATCGGCACCCAGTATGAATGCCTGCGCCAGACCTTCCGGTTTTGGCTGCACCACATATTCAAACCGGCACCCGATCTGACTACCATCGCCCAACAGCCTCTTAAATGCCGGTTGGTCTTCAGGAGTAGTAATGATCAGGATCTCATTGATCCCTGCCAGCAACAGCGTTGACAAAGGGTAATAGATCATTGGTTTGTCGTAAACAGGCATGAGCTGCTTGCTTACGGCAATGGTCAGCGGGTATAACCTGGTGCCCGATCCACCTGCAAGAATGATCCCTTTCATTATCTGTGTGTGTATTGGTTTTCGTAATACTTTTTGTAGTCGCCCGATGTAACATGGTTCAGCCACTCTTCGTTGGCCATGTACCAGTCAATTGTTATCCTCAATCCCTCTTCAAAAGTAACTGATGGATACCAGCCAAGCTCTTTATTGATTTTCGTAGCGTCTATCGCATAGCGACGGTCATGACCCGGACGGTCTTTGATGTAGCTGATCAGCTTTTCAGACTCACCTTCCTGGCGACCAAGGCGTTTGTCCATCTCACGGCACATCAGTTTAACTAGCTCAATATTTTGCCACTCATTGAATCCTCCGATGTTGTAAGTCTCGCCGTTCCTGCCGCCATGGAATACCATGTCTATTGCACGGGCATGGTCCACAACATACAACCAGTCACGGGTATATTTTCCGTCACCGTATACAGGCAGTGGCTTGTTGTTACGGATGTTGTTGATGAACAAGGGGATCAGCTTCTCAGGAAAGTGGTTCGGACCATAGTTGTTAGAGCAGTTCGTGATCACGAATGGCATATGGTAGGTATTCCCATAGGCGCGCACAAAGTGGTCTGATGCCGCTTTTGATGCAGAATAAGGCGATTGCGGATCGTAAGGAGTCGTCTCAAGGAAGAATCCTTCCTCACCCAGTGAACCATACACTTCGTCTGTAGACACGTGATAAAAGCGTTTGCCCTCCATGTTGTCTTTCCAGATGGTGCGTGCTGCATTCAGGAGATTTGCAGTGCCCATCACATTTGTGCGGATGAATGCATTCGGATCTATGATCGAACGGTCAACATGACTTTCGGCAGCCAGGTGTATCACCCCGTCGAAATTATACTTGGCAAAAATGCTATTTATAGTTGCCTCGTCTGTAATGTCAGCCTTCTCAAATATGTAGTTGGGTGCATCTTGTATGTCCTTCAGGTTTTCCAGATTACCTGCATAGGTCAATGCGTCAAGATTAACGATCTTATAATCCGGGTACTTGGTTACAAATAACCGCACTACATGCGATCCGATGAACCCTGCACCACCTGTAATCAACAATGTTTTTTTCATGCTGCGAAAGTGAAAAATTTGATATTCTTTAATTGTTCCAGACGGGCGAAACGCTTCGACTGTCTTTAATTCTTATACAAGTTTGAACGATTCGATGAATTTAGTAGTGAAATTACCCTTCCTGAAATCCTCATTACGCATCAGCTGTAAATGGAATGGAATAGTTGTTTTCACGCCTTCGATCACATATTCACTCAGCGCGCGCTCCATTGTGTTGATGGCTTCTTCACGTGTTTGCGCCACTGCTATCACTTTTGCGATCATTGAATCGTAGTATGGCGGAATAGTGTAGCCTGCATAGATGTGCGAATCCACGCGAACACCATGGCCACCCGGCGTATGCAGGGTAGTGATCCTGCCCGGACATGGGCGGAAGTCATTGTAAGGATCTTCCGCGTTGATGCGGCATTCTATCGCGTGTATTTTCGGCTCGTAGTTCTTTCCGCTTATCGCAACACCCGCCGCGATCTTTATCTGCTCTTTGATGAGGTCATAGCTGATAACTTCCTCGGTCACACCGTGCTCCACCTGGATACGGGTGTTCATTTCCATGAAGTAGAAGTTCCTGTGTTTATCTACCAGGAATTCGATCGTACCAACGCTTTCATAGTTGATCGCAGATGCAGCCTTGATCGCTGCTTCACCCATGCGCTGGCGAAGCTCATCAGTCATAAATGGCGACGGAGATTCTTCAACCAGTTTCTGGTGGCGACGCTGGATAGAGCAATCACGCTCGCTCAGGTGACACACTGTACCGAACTGGTCGCCCGCTACCTGTATCTCGATGTGACGAGGCTCCTCAACGAATTTCTCCATGTATATGCCATCGTTTTTGAACGATGCTTTAGCCTCCATTTTAGCATTGTTGAAGGCGGTCTCCATTTCGCTTTCCTCCCAAATCACACGCATACCCTTACCGCCGCCACCTGCAGTTGCTTTAATGATAACAGGGTAACCGATCTTCTTAGCCCATTTTTTCGCTACTTCAACGCTCTCTATCAAGCCTTCAGAACCCGGAATTACCGGTACTCCGGCTTTGATCATCGTTTCTTTCGCTGTGATCTTATCACCCATTGCATTGATCATCGCCGGGGTAGGGCCTATGAATTTGATCTTGTATTGTGCACAGATCTCAGCAAATGCCGCATTCTCTGCAAGGAAGCCATAACCCGGATGAATAGCGTCAGCATTGGTGATTTCAGCTGCAGCCATTATGTGCTGAATGTTCAGGTACGATTCAGAACTCTGAGGCTTACCGATGCAAACCGCTTCGTCTGCAAAACGAACGTGCAGACTCTCTTTGTCGGCAGTAGAATATACCGCAACAGTACGGATGCCCATTTCCCTGCACGTCCTGATGATGCGCAAGGCGATTTCTCCACGGTTAGCTATTAATATTTTTTTAAACACTTTCTTGTGATTTAATTAAATAAATTAATATTTTTTTGTACTAAAAATGGCCTCATAAAAGGCCATTTCTAATGTTGATCTTCGGATCACTCCGAAGAGTAATATTAAATTGGCTCTACTAGGAATAATGGTTGGTCATATTCTACAGGGCTCGAATCATCTGCAAGCACCTTAACGATCCTGCAGTTCATTTCGCACTCTATCTCATTGAAGAGCTTCATAGCCTCAATGATACAAAGTACCTGACCCTTTTTCACTTCATCACCTACATTTACAAACACTGGTTTGTCAGGCGATGGGCTGCGATAGAACGTGCCGATCATCGGTGACTTGATAGTTATCTGGTTACCGGTTGAAGCGTCAGCAGCAGGTTTCGCGGCCGGAGCAGCAGCAGGTGCCGGTGCGGCAACAGCTGCCTGAGGTGCAGTTGCAGCCACCTGAATTGGCATTGGCATGGGTGCCGGAGCCATCATATATTGAGGCTGGCCGGAAAAGTCCTGCTTGATAGTGATCTTGAAATCACCTTCTTCAATGCTCAGTTCGCTGATGTTTGACTTGTTTATTGTTTTGATCAGCTCTTGAATCTGCTTATACTCCATGTATAATATTTTTATAATAGATGTAATGAAATATTGTTATCCAATGTAGTTGCCTGAGCCTACTTCACACGCTCAACATAGTTACCTGTACGAGTATCGATCTTGATCAACTCATCGGTTTCCACAAACAGCGGAACCATCACAGTGGCGCCTGTTTCCAGCGTTGCTGCCTTCATAGCGCGGGTTGCTGTGTCGCCTTTTACGCCTGGTTCAGAGTAGGTTACACGCAAGTTTACACTTGGTGGCAATTCAACACTCATAGGTGTTTCAGTCTCGGTATTGAAGATCACAAAACACTCCTGTCCGTCTTTGTACAGTTCAGGACGGTCGATCATGTTCTCACCGAGTGCTATCTGCTCAAATGTATTGTTATCCATCAGGTTGAAGCCTGAATCGTCTTTGTAAAGGAATTGGTAGTTGCGCTTTTCTACACGCACTGGGAAGATGTTGTCACCTGAGTTCCACGTATGTTCAATAGACCTGTTATTGTCCACACCTTTCAGTTTCGCCCACACTTTCGCTGCAGCACGTGCAGTCTTGTTCTGTCCGAATTCAACAACTGAGTAAAGGTTTCCGTCGAGTTTAATGATCAACCCGTTGCGCATGTCTGCTGTAGTAGCCATGAAGAATTTAGTTTTATATGGACTGCAAATGTAATCATAATAGCCAAAAAAGGAAACTTCACTTTCGATCAAAAAAGGCAAAATCAAAAGAAAAATCGGGCGTTTTGCTCCCTATACGTGCCGGAAATTCCGTTTTGCTGGCCCGAGGTGGTAAAATCAACATGTCCCCGGTTTACCCGAACCGGTTCACCAGTTCATTTTTCATCCGGGTCTGCCACTCTTCCATATTCTTTTTTTCGTTTATCGATACCGAAAGTATGATGCGCCATTGGTTGTTCTTATCGAGTTTCATTGTGTACTGATAGTCGCAGTCATAGATCGGGGCATTCAATGCATCAAAAAACTGCCAGTTCACCTTCACAGTAGCGATCCTGTCAGACAGATGCCGCTTCATCCAAATTTCCTGGCGCACATGGGCGATCCCGAATTGGCGGTAAAAACTCGCCCCCTGGTTGAAGAATCCCTCCAGTTTGCCGGCATCGTTGAAAACTGTCGTCGCCTCGTCCGATAACATTGTGCAGGGTATGTTATACATATAGGCTAGGCTCTTAGTGTCATATCTTTCCAGCGCGGATGCGTAATTCTCAAAAAAATCGTTCAGCTTTTGCATTGGTAGGCTCTGTTGGTGGTGCCGGTATGAAGTTGTTCGCAAAATTACCGAATTAGCTACGCACAAGTTTTTATCCCGAGATATTTTTCCCTTAATAATTTCAGTTTCCCCGTTTATACCACACACGCAAACCCGCCTGCATAGTTTTTATATCCCATTGTTACGAAAATAGAATGCGGTTGACTATTTTTGGGGCTAAATAACTTGCCGTTGAAGACCCTGCTAAATAACGCACAACTTGATCTCACTTTGCAGCGGCTTGCGCATCAGCTGGTCGAAAACCATATCGATTTTCAGAATACCGTGATTATAGGTATCCAGCCTCGCGGTGTTTTTCTCTCCGATCGCATTGTCAAACTGGTGAAGGAGATTACAAAGAAAAAAGAGATCGCCTACGGAAAGTTGGACATCACCTTTTACCGGGATGATGTGCACACTTCTTCAGATATTCAGATTCCCTCGGTAACAGACATTCCTTTCAGTGTTGAAAAGAAGAATGTTATACTTGTTGACGACGTACTCTATACAGGTCGCACTATCCGGTCGGCTATGGATGCGCTGATCGACTTTGGCAGACCCGAACGCGTGGAACTATTGGTATTGGTGGACCGGAGGTTTAGCAGAGAGTTGCCCATACATCCCGACTACACAGGCTACACAGTGGATACAATATTGACGCAGAAAGTGAAAGTGAATTGGAAAGAACAGGACGGAAAAGATGAAGTCGTGTTGCTTACCAAGCCATAGTGACATTGAAATTTTGAGTTGAATCATTAATACAGGAAAATAAACATGCTATCGGTAAAACACCTTTTAGGGATCAAAGAACTGAACGCTGAAGATATCAGGCTCATTTTAAAGACAGCCGATAACTTCAAACAGGTATTACAGCGCCCCATAAAAAAGGTGCCATCCCTCCGTGATACTACTGTTGCCAATATTTTCTTCGAAAACTCCACCCGCACCCGTCTCTCATTCGAGTTGGCTGAAAAACGCCTCGGTGCCGATGTGGTGAATTTCTCGGCTTCAGGCTCATCCGTATCAAAGGGCGAAACACTTATCGATACCGTTAAGAACATTCTGGCTATGAAGGTCGATATGGTGGTCATGCGACACTCAGCCAGCGGTGCCCCCTGGTTCCTTGCCAACCACATTAATGCAAGTATCGTGAACGCCGGCGACGGCATCAACGAGCATCCCACGCAGGCCTTGCTGGACGCATACTCTATGAAAGAACGTGTCGGCGACCTCAAGGGCAAACACATCACAATCATTGGCGACATCATGCACTCGCGTGTTGCATTGAGTAACATCTATTGCCTCAATAAGTTGGGGGCAAAGGTCATGGTGGCTGGTCCGCCCACACTCATACCAAAGCACATTACCGACCTCGGTGTGCGGGTAGAACATAACCTAAAAAAGGCACTTGAGTGGTGCGATGTGGCTAATGTTTTGCGCATTCAGCTCGAAAGGCAGCACAAGCCTTTGTTCTCTACATTGCGCGAATACGCTCTCTACTACGGGGTCAATCGCTCCATGCTCGACAGCTTGCAGAAGGACATCGTCATCATGCATCCCGGTCCCATCAATAGGGGCGTGGAGCTGAATTCTGATGTCGCCGACTCTAAGCAGTCCATCATTCTCGATCAGGTTGAAAATGGCGTCGCTGTGCGCATGGCCGTCATCTACCTGTTGTCAGGAAAGCGCGAGATCGAATAACCATACTAACGGTTAGACTTCCTTTATGCTGTCACTGCCCAACAACCGTTCATTCTCGCTAACCCGGTTCGCGCCAACGCCCAGTGGATTTCTCCACATCGGCAACATATTGTCATTCGCCATCACGGCTAATTTAGCCGACAGATACAACGCGAAAGTCCTGCTTCGTATAGATGACCGCGACCGGGAAAGAATGGAACTCCGTTACGTTCAGGATATTTTTGACACACTCAATTTTCTCAATCTGCCGTGGCAGGTAGGCCCCCGCGATATTGCGGAATATGAGGCTGAATGGTCTCAGGTACACAGAATGCCCGTCTACACTGCTGTGCTCGATAAACTGAGCCAGGACGGACTTGTATTTGGCTGCACTTGCTCACGCGCCGATGTCTGGCGCCAAAGCCCCGATGGTATCTATCCCGGCACCTGCAGGCACCGGAACATTCCGCTCGATGCCCCCGAGGTTACATGGCGGTTGCGGACCGATGATCGTCTGCTGTCTGTCAACACCCTTACCGATGGTGTTGTCACAGCCACTTTGCCCGGAGATATGAAGGATTTCATAGTGCGGAAACGGGATGGCATGCCCGCATACCAGCTCACCTCCGTCGGCGATGATGTACATTTTGGGGTAGATATGGTGGTTCGTGGTGCCGATCTCTGGCACTCAACACTGGCACAGGTTTTTCTGGCGCAGGTAGCCGGGTATCATTCCTTCGCGGAAGCAACATTCCATCACCATCAGCTCATCGAAGATGGGGTAGGAGGTAAGATGTCCAAGTCGGCAGGGGCTACTTCTATTCAATATATGCGCGCGCAGGGATGGACTGCTGCAGACGTATGGCAGGAGCTGGCAAGACTATTGGGTAAAGACACCCATGTCACTACCTGGCAGCAACTTGTCCCCCTTATATGATCCCGTATTGGTTCCGCAAATTATCAGGCTATCACTTCTCCTTCCAGATCGTAGTCGAACGCCTTAGTGATCTTCACATTCACAAAGTCACCTATCGGTAAAGCCTTCTTGCTGGTGATCACCACTTCGTTATCAACCTCCACACTATCAAACTCAGTACGTGCCAGATAGCGGCCGGCCTCTTTCTTATCTACGATCACTTTAAAGGTCTTTCCAACTTTCTCCTGATTGATCTCATACGAGATCTCTTGCTGCACCTCCATTATCTCTTGAGCCCTTGCTTCTTTTTCCTCGCTCGACAATGTATCGGCAAGCTCAAAGGCACTGGTATTCTCTTCATGAGAATAGGTGAAGATACCAACTCGGTCCAGGCGGGTGTCCACAAGGAACTGCTTCAGGTCTTCTACATCATCGCGTGTTTCACCTGGGAAGCCTGCAATAAGTGTGGTGCGGATACAGATACCAGGCACCCTGTCGCGTATACCTGCAACAAGATCAGTTATCTCAGCACGGGTTATCTGGCGTTTCATCGCCTTCAGCATATTATCAGAGATGTGCTGCAGTGGCATGTCCAGATAATTGCAGATGTTGTCGCGCTCACGCATCACATCCAGTATCTCCATCGGGAACTTGGACGGATAGGCATAATGCAATCTGATCCAGTGTAGTCCTTCAATGTCCGAAAGGTATTTCAGCAGGTCGGGCAGGGCACGCTTTTTGTATATGTCCAGGCCATAGTAGGTCAGTTCCTGCGCTATCAGCATGATCTCCTTCACGCCCATGCTCACCAGGCGTTTCGCTTCGGCTACTACCTCTTCAATTGTTTTCGACACATGGCCGCCACGCATCAGCGGTATAGCGCAGAACGAACAGGTCCTGTTACACCCTTCAGATATCTTCAGGTACGCATAGTGCTTGGGAGTGGCCAAAAGGCGCTCACCAACCAATTCTGCTTTATAATCGGCATTAAATTGTTTCAGTATCAGCGGCAGTTCCATAGTGCCAAACCACGCATCCACTTCCGGTATCTCATCCAGCAGGTTCTCGCGATAACGTTCGCTCAGGCATCCTGTCACAAATACTTTGTCCAGCTTGCCGCGGCGTTTCAGTTCCACCTGTTGCAGAATGGTATTTACACTCTCTTCCTTCGCCTTGTCTATGAATCCACAAGTGTTCACAACCACAATATTGTGGTCTGGTTTGCGGTTTTCATGCGTCACGTCAATACCATTGGCCAGCAACTGCCCGCCAAGTGCCTCGCTGTCCACCATGTTTTTAGAGCAGCCCAGTGTTATGATATTGACCTTGTCGGCCTTGAGTGTTCTTGTCTTCATTCAGAATTACTAATTGAATGTATTGATTATTACTTTTTCCTGATAAATATACGCACGGGCACACCACTGAAATTGAAGTGACTGCGCAGCTTGTTCTCCAGGAAGTTGCGGTAAGATTCTTTTACTGCGTCGGGGTGATTGGAGTAGAACGCGAACGATGGCACCGCCGTAGGAACCTGCTGCACAAACTTGATCTTCACAGCATAGCCGCGCGCCATTGGTGGCGGGAAACGTTCTATCTCTTTCAGCATAACATCGTTCAGCTCCGACGTAGGCACGCGCTTAGAGCGGTTCTCATATACTTCAAGTGCTTTCTCCATTCCCTGGAAAATACGGGTCTTCTCTGATGCCGATATGAAGATCACCGGAATATCTGTGAATGGTTCCAGTTTCTTCTTGATCTCTTTTTCAAAGTCACGCGCGGTGTTGGTCTCCTTCTCTATCAGATCCCATTTGTTCACCAGCAGTACCACGCCCTTGCCCTTGCGGGTAGCCAGACTGAAAATGCTTACATCCTGAGCTGTCAGACCGTTCTTGGCGTCTATCAGCAGCATACATACGTCCGATTCGTCCATTGCCTTTATTGCACGGATCACCGAATAGAACTCCAGATCTTCATGAACGTTCTTTTTCTTGCGTATACCTGCTGTGTCTATCAGTATAAATTCTTTGCCAAACAGTTTATAATGGGTGTGTATTGTGTCGCGAGTTGTACCCGCAATATCCGACACAATTGTCCTTTCCTGGTTAACCAGCGCATTCAACAGGGTTGACTTTCCTGCATTTGGTTGGCCTATAATAGCAAACTTCGGCAGCGGATTTCCTTCTTTATCTGTCGCTATCGGGTCAGAGTCTTCCGGTATACAGGTCGCTACCTCGTCCAGCACCTCTCCCGATCCGCTTCCTGATATAGAAGAAAGGAAGAATGTTTTCTCGAATCCAAGCGAGTAGAATTCAGATGCCTGAAGCAGTCGCTCTCCATTGTCCACCTTATTCACCACCAGCAGCACCGGCTTTGTCGAGCGGCGCAGCACATCGGCCATGTCTTCGTCCTGGGTAGTAATGCCTGTTACCGCATCACACACAAATAAGATAAGATCCGCCTCGTCAACTGCTATATGCACCTGCTTGCGTATCTCACGCTCAAAAACGTCTTCAGAGCGCGAAACGAACCCGCCCGTATCAATTACGTTAAATACTTTCCCGTTCCAGTCGGCAATGCCATACTGGCGGTCGCGGGTCACTCCGCTCTGGTCATCCACAATTGCTTTGCGTTGTTCCAACAAACGATTAAAGAGTGTTGATTTTCCAACATTCGGTCGTCCCACAATTGCTACCGTAAACCCAGGCATAATATAAATTTCTATTTTGAGTGTGCAAAGGTACTTGTAAATACGTTCTAAAAGCCCGATTTAACAACTTATAGGGTAATATATATAGTTGACGATGAATTGTGTTGTGAGTTACGACTGTAAATTGATTGTAATAAGTGCCCCGAAAAGTGAATGTGATGTGTCAATGGTTATCTTTGTTGTTCATTGTTAATTTTCAATAAATGAAAAAGTATCTTTACCTGATCTGTTTTCTTTTTGCCGGATATGGAGCCAACGCCGCCGCCGGTGACACCACCTGGGTGCAGGCCAACATGGACACCCTTTCCTGGTACGGCAACTACGACAAGACCGTTACGTTCCCCACAGGAGGCTCCTACCGCAATGTGTACATGATCTTCACATTGGGCAAGTATGTATGCCCCGGTAGTCCGACTTATTGCGGAGATTGGGACTATACAGTAACAAACTTTTTGATGACTCCCGGCGGCGATTCTCTTGAATTGAGCAGGCTCATCACACCCTATGCAAATGCCGGAGCGCCAAGAACGCCCTGGGCTTGGAAGCAGCGTTATGTATATGACGTTACAGATTACGCCTCTAAGTTGCAGGGGCCTGCCACAATACGTATCAATTATTCCGGTTATTCAGGTGGTTTCACCGGCGATATCCGCTTTGCCTTCGTAGAGGGTATGCCCGACAGGGCGGTTACCGGTATCAATCGCATATACCGTGGCAGCTATGGTTATGGTGGGGCTACCAGCATCAACACCAAATTCCCGGTGGTTAACCTCACCGCACCCGCTGGTACCGAGTCTGCTGAGCTGAAGTTCAACATAACCGGTCATGGTAGCGACGATAGCGGTTGCTGCGAGTTCTACTCAAAGAATTATACCGTTGCGCTTAACAACAATCCCATCGCCACAAAGGCTATATGGCGCGACAATTGTGGTGTCAATGACCTGTATCCGCAGTCGGGTACATGGGTCTACGACCGTGCTAACTGGTGTCCGGGTGCCAAAGTAGATCCTATTTACCACAACCTGCCTGGTGTTTCTGCAGGCAGTCCTTTCAACGTTCGTGTTGTGTTCGATTCCTTTATTAGTCATGGCGGCGGCTTGGGTAGCTACTCTACAGAAGCCCATGTTATCTACCACGGCCCGTTCAATAAATTACGCGACGCATCTGTTGAAGACATCATCGCCCCTACTTTGGATGAAAACCATTTCCGTGCAAATCCTATCTGTAGCACACCCACCATCACTGTGAAAAATCGTGGTGGTAGT
Source organism: Flavipsychrobacter sp. (assembly GCA_016786565.1). GTDB lineage: Bacteria > Bacteroidota > Bacteroidia > Chitinophagales > Chitinophagaceae > Nemorincola. The sequence continues at coordinate 3,252 of JAEUVY010000071.1, read as the reverse complement.
GTCGTGAACTTGCTTACGTTTGAGTACGGTGTAGAAGGTGGCACTATGCAGACACACACATGGTCTGGTCTGCTGCGCCCGCTTGATATGACCGATGTGGTGCTGCCTGATATGGCCGAGCTGCACACCCTTGCCGGCGATACCGCTGCCCGTTCATTCATCGTTCGTATCAAAACCGTAAATGGTGCCGAAGATGCCGACAGCAGCAACAACTACATGAGGTCTCGCTTCCGTCCGTCACCAAAGTGGGACAGCGTTTTTCGCATTCAGTTCAAGACCAATACAGCTACCTATGCTGGTTTCAGCGAATCAAGCTGGAAAATATACAACTCAAGCAATACAGTAGTAAAGCAGCGTACCAACCTTGCCGGTAACACGCTTTATCTCGACACCGTTACACTTGCTCCGGGCTGTTACCGCTTCGAGATCAATGACCTTGGTTGCGACGGTCTCAACTGGTGGGCAGGTGTCAAATCAGGATACTGCCTTGTAAAAAAACTCGACAATAATAGTAATCTGCCTATGAACGGCTACACTACGTCCGGCACATACGGCCACGACTTCGGTTGCGGCTTCACTCAGTATTTCTACACAGGTATCCCCACGGTAACTGCTGTTACAGAGCTTGAGGATATGCAGGTTTCCATGGACGTTTTCCCTAACCCCGCCACCAACCTTGTGAACGTAGAGTTTGCAGGCATGCGTCAGGTATCAGGTACCGTGAATATCATCGATATTATGGGGAGGGTAGTACGCACCACTGCTTGTAACGATTCGCATATAGAGATCTCTACATCCGATCTTTCTGCAGGTGTGTACACTGTGCTGTTTGCCGGCAAAGATGGTAAGAAGCTGCAGGCGCGCCTTGTTGTTGTGAGGTAAGAATGTGTAACAGATATGAAAGAAAGACCCGCCTTATCGCGGGTCTTTCTTTTTGATGATATCAGAACCTTAGGTGGCGTACCGTTTGTCCGTTATTGATCAGTTGTTTCAGCGAGTCTATGCCTATTTTGAGGTGTGTGGTCACATAGTCTTTTGTCACCAGCAGGTCGCTCTCGGCTGTCTTCACACCTTCCGGCGTCATCGGTTGGTCCGATACCAGTAGTAGCGCGCCCGTCGGTATTTTGTTGAAGAAGCCGGTGGTAAAGATGGTGGCGGTTTCCATATCAATAGCCATGGCACGCACTTTCACAAGGTACTCCTTGAATTCCTCGTCATGCTCCCACACCCTTCGGTTGGTGGTATACACCGTTCCCGTCCAGTAGTCAAGCGAATAGTCGCGTATGGTAGTAGAGATCGCCTTTTGCAGCGCAAACGACGGCAGTGCCGGCACCTCAGGCGGAAAATAGTCGTTGCTGGTACCATCACCTCTTATGGCTGCAATAGGTAGAATAAGGTCACCGACATTATTGTTCTTTTTCAGCCCGCCGCACTTACCCAGAAATAACACCGCCTTGGGCGATATAGCTGAAAGCAGGTCCATCACCGTGGCGGCACCCGGGCTACCCATACCAAAGTTCAGTATAGTTATGTCACCGGCAGTGGCGCATTGCATTGGTTTGTCCAGGCCACTTACCGTTACGCCATGCATCTCGGCAAACATGTTCACATACTTACTGAAGTTGCACAGCAATATATACTTGCCGAATTCTTCAGGTGTTTTGCCTGTATACCGTGGCAGCCAGTTGGTTACTATCTCTTGTTTGCTTTTCATGTGGTTGTGTTTCTTTCAGTTCAGTTGGTCGGACTTTGAGTGCGAAAATTCGGTTCAGAGCAGGAGTTTAGGTTATTGATTATCCGGTGAATTTCAATCGTCGGGCTACATATTTCCTACTCAATAAAGGTACATGGTACAGGCTGAAGTTGCAACAACCTTGTTTAATGCAATTGTGAAATTTCGATGATGAATTGCTGTAGTAGTTTCGTTTTTCACCTTGTAGAATAACATTGAAGTGGTCATGGGATGTTGCGCCTGAAACGGGTGGTAACTAAATATTTTATGCAGTTCATTTGTGTGTATTTGTAGGTAATTACGTATTTTTATGAATACTTTCCTTTAACCATAATAACCTCTGCCATGTCAAAATACAAGTATCGTTTTCTTATCGGTTCGTCCATTCTCATATTTATGGGTTCCCTCATGAAACTGGAGCACGTCGGGAATGCTCAACCCACATTGATCGCCGGCATTCTGAATTTTATCGCCTTTCTTGTCTTCTATGTCAAGGACATGCAGAAGAAGCTCGGATAATATTTCTGGTTCTTCATTACCAAATGTCGCTGGGTGTAGTAGGAAAGGTTAACCTGTATTTCTGAGACTTTTCTCGTTGATATCGGCTCTGTCAATTTGCTTTAACTCAAATGTATGCTGCATTGTCACCCTTAATTGGTTGTGCATCTCGGCGGCTACGATAAATATCGAAACATGAAAATATTTCTCAGGTTGATTGTTTTTTCGTTCTTTTTTTCGTCGTGCGAAAAATCTCCATTTCTACACAAGAATTACATGTTGCTGCTAACGAATAACTCTCCCGATACAACGGTGTTCGTTTTAGGATATGAATATCCGGATCTTACCCTTCCGCAGGAGGATAGTCATTTGTGCGTGCTAGGACCCAAAAAATCTATAGATATTTCGTCTAAGGTGAAATGGAGAGATAAGATAGAAAGTCTCCCCTCAGACACGCTGCTTTTATTTGCAATTGACGTGGATACTTATAATACCTACGGTTATGACAAGATCAGGATGACAAAGAATTTTATTACTTATAAGAAAATATCTGTAAACGATCTGCAAAATGATGCAGGTGGAGAAATTTCCTATCCGTAATTGATCGGTAGGATGTTTTCCCGCTTGTCGTTGTGTGTGTCCTGATTTAGCACCACAAAAAGAAGGTACCCGAAGACAATAATTTTATATTCTATCAATATTTAAAGGCTACACACACTGCAATTATTAATAAAAAAAACACTGTGGTAAAAATGAGATATCTCACAATATGGAGCACGTTTCTTACAATATCCATTTTGGTTCTGCTTATGATCAACGTTTCCGGTTGCAGACCCAATAGTAAAAATTGTCCTGATGGTAGTCACGACGTGATTTATATCGAAAATCGTAGCAGTGTCGCAATAAGTTGGCGCAGGGCAGAATATTCAGGCGACACTATATGGAGATTGAACGGAAGTACCTATCCTGGTTTAACCGATAGGCGAATCTTGGCCGGTGATACATACTATCATCACCCGGGT
>JAEUVY010000048.1 GCA_016786565.1 Flavipsychrobacter sp. | reverse complement strand
CTAAAAATCGGCTGTCCGGTAAAAAAGGTACTTTTGTTCATTGACGAGTTTTTTGTGTGGTAACTCTAAACTTAGTCAATGAAGGGGGACTTTGTCCTCCTTTTTTCTCTTATGTACTTTTTTCCCCGGACAGTAATGATTTGGAATTTGGAATTTGGTATTTGGAATTTGGTGTTTGGTGTTTGTTTCAGATTCCCCAATCTGATCCCGGGTTTACAATAACTTGCTCGCTTCTATTTGGGCTATAATGCGGTCGGCCGCACCGGTCTTTTCTGCCATGAACTGTGTGAGGTCGCGCTTCACCGTTTCTCGTTGGTCATCATTGGTGGCTAAAGCTGACAGCAGATTTTTGAGGTCAACTTCGTCATTCGCCACGAACGCAGCTTTTCTGTTCACCAGTTCCACTGCTTCTACAAATTTTCTGTAGACCGGCCCGATGATAACTGGTATTCCGAATATTGCTGGCTCAAGCGTATTATGAATGCCCCCCTTTTGGAATCCGCCGCCAACAAACGCAATATCCCCATAGGCATACAGACTCGACAGCATACCAATGTTGTCAATGATAAGGATGCGTTTTTGATAGTTGCTGATGTCTGCTTCCAGCTTAGAGAACCTGGCGGTGATACCACTAAAGACCGATTCGATCTGAAGAATGTGTTTCTCGTCTATCTCATGTGGGGCAATGATGATCTTCCATTCCTGAGGAAGGGCACTTAAGCTTTTACTTATTATCACCTCATCTGAAGGCCATGTACTGCCACAGACTAATACGCGATGGTTTCCTTTGAATTTCTCAGCTTGTGCAATAGGACGCAATCCCGCCGATATAGCCGTTACACGGTCATATCTTGTGTCTCCGGTAATATGAACGTTGTCAGTTATGCCAATTGACTCGAGTAGCTCGACTGATGCTTTGTCCTGCACATGTACCTGAGTAAAGCAGTTCAGCATTTTTCTGAAGAACCCGCCATACCAGCTGAAGAAGATCTGCTCTTTCCTGAATGTGGCTGACGTAAGTAGGGTAGGGATATTTCTGCTTTTTAGTTCATGTAGGAAATAATGCCAGAATTCATACTTTATAAAGATGGCCAGCGAGGGGGTAGCGATATCTAAAAACGCAGCAGCGTTGGCGCTGCCGTCCAGCGGCAAGTAAACGATCTCGTCAGCCCCCGTGAAGTTCTTACATGTTTCAAAGCCGGAGGGTGAAAAGAAGGTAAGCAGGATACGGTGGTCAGGCCATTTCTTTCTCATTAACTCTATCAGCGGTCGGCCTTGTTCAAACTCTCCAAGCGATGCGCAGTGGATCCAGATACGCTTTTTGCCCTGCGGTATCTGCTCGCGATAGTGCGACTGCCAGTTCTTTCTACCCTCGATCCATAAGCGCGCTTTTTCGTTGTAGGTGGCAGAAAGCCCGATAGCTGATCGGTAAAGAAGCAGGAAGAAGTTGTAGAGTAACAATGTCTGGCAGGTTATTTATTTACAAAGTAATGAAGTCTGCGCATAGGGTTCAGTTCGAATGTTCCAGATACTCTTGCAACATTATCACGGCAGCAACAGCATCTATTAGTTCTTTCTTTTCTCGGTCTTTCTTCTTCAATCCCATGCCTGATATCTCTGCCGACGCCATTTTAGATGTCATTCTTTCATCTGTTTTGATCACCGGCATGTTTGGAAACACATTCCCGAATTTTATGATGAACTTCTCTACAATGGGTGTCGCATCGGTAGGTGAGTCGTCAAAGTTTAGCGGGTATCCAACAACCACCTTGTCAACGGGCTCGTTTTGAATGTACTTTTTCAGGTAGCCGATCAGTTCTCCGGTCTCTACCGTGGCATGTGCAGTCGCAATTATCTGCAAGGGGTCGGTAACGGCTATCCCGGTTCGTTTTTTTCCAATATCCAGCGCAATTATTCGACCCACGAAGAATTTTAGTATTTATGACAAATGTACGCTGTGGAAAGGAATAACATACCATGGCCATTTATGCCGGTACCGGCTATTTATTGGTATATTTACGAGTAAGTATAAACCAAACAACTCTTTTCTGATGTTCCTGCACTTCGATACCAATAATGCTGAACCTGTGAAAGCGGATAAAAGGCAATTAATAGATGAACTAACGTCCCCATTGCATCGTATTATGTGGGTCTATAATGCTGATGAGCCCAACAGAAGGATATTTGAGAACAACATCTCCGCGTTTCATATTGGTAAGGGTTACTTTTTGAGTGTTGCCCATAACCTGAGGATACAGCAAGGGTACTTCAGGTCTATAGATGTTGCACGCTATAGGCAGGAGATATTGTCTATCCTCGACGGGGCACAGAACCGTTTCATGGAACAGCATTATCAGACAGATGAGTACACACAGAAGAAGTACCTGGCCACAACAGATCCTGCTGCATTGCAGAACATAGCCACAATTCTGAAGCAAAAACGATTTGACACTCGTTGGGTCACGCTCTCGGAAAAGAAGATATGCACTCCACATCTCATTTTTCAGTTTCGCGGACAGGATTTTTATGGCGACAGTGATCTGAGTCAATTGTTTGATCCATCCATGCGCTTGTTCGATAATGACGCAGGCAAACACACCTTTCTTGTGCCGGTAGAGCTTGTTGAGGCATTTTATCAGGAGGACATTGCATTGTACCGCATTGTTGGTGCTCCCGCAGAGGTAATAGATAGGATACCGGTGGCCGATCTGAACTTTGATTTCATTGAAGATGATGAGAAGCCGCTTTTCTGCTTGCAGAGTTCTCCTAGTGGTCCTGCAGGTCGTTTGTTAAATACTGCCAAGATTGAAGGCATGCTCGATCATTTCGGGATATTCCCCGATGATATAGGTGGTAATTATCGCTTTGAAGGGTATAGGTATCTTATAAAGGGGTACTTCCGTTTTGGTTCGTCAGGCTCGCCTTATTTCTTCTACGATAGTGCAAAAGGTAGGTATGTGGCTAATGCCATCCAAAGCGAAGCAAGTGGGATTCAACTTTCTATTAAAAATGACAGGGAGGGGAATTTTCAATACGTTAATGCCATTGCATCCCCACTATCCATAATAAAAGATCGGTTGTTGGCGCTTACTGCATTGGGTTGACGGAGCTTTTAGGTTCCGAATGTCATGCCGGGTTGTATACCGAAAGCTGCCAAGATGTAACCAGGGAAGTAACCTTCTTCGGTATAGATTATTTCTGCTTTTATTGCAATATTATCTTTAGCGAAGATCAAGAGTCCGTTTTGAGGATCAACTGTTAAGATCCTTCCCGGTGTGTATCCGGTGGTGTCGCCGGAGAGGTTTACTAGTGTAGCGTAGCATATTCCTATGTTCCATCCGTTCACTGAGGTTGGCGTTCCCGATCTACTCACCGGATTCATGGAATTGATCAAAGCAATGATGTCGCGAGAACTCATCCCGGGCCAACTGATAGCAAGTTGTTGTGCCGTTAATGCTGGGTAATAGCAACTATTTGTCTCGTTTTGTGCGGCTGACGGAACTGTCTTCTGGTCTTGTATATCATTCAGAGTTGTTAGCGCCATTTCCGCTCCGGTATGGGCCAGCTTTGCTGAAAGCATCCCGTAGGTGAAGTGAGCCGGTAATGGAAATTCTTCTCTTTTCACAATCGGCCCGGTATCAAACGAACTGTCTATAACATGAATGGTTGCTCCGGCTTTGCTCTTTTGTTGTCTGATGCTTTCAAATACAGGGTCCGGACCACGCATTTCCGGCAATAGTCCAAAGTGCAGATTCAGGAATCCGTATGCGGGTATTGACAAGAGATCTGCAGGGATCTTGAAGGGAAAGGTGGCCACTAACACAATGTCCGGTTGCGTGGTCTCGATCCATTCAGTCATTTGATTCTTGATGGCTCGTCGAGACATGGTTGTGACTTTGATGTCGCTACCAAAGGTTACCCTTTCAACTATGTGTCGCATTTCTCTTCCGTCCTCCGGAATACCTATGCCCACTATTTCATGGTGTTTCATAAGTAGTTGCACGGTTGGGACTGCGATGTGGTTGCTGCAAAGTATGCCTATCCTCATTTTCTTCTCAGTTTGTGTTTGTTCAGTGGAGTTTAGTCAAGGCATCCATAAGAGTTGAACCATGAAGTGTTGCCATCTTCGAGCAGTGCCGACTCGGTTCTCAATTTTTCATAGTTCATTCTTACTATATCGTCAGGAATTGCATCGGATAAAGCCAGGCGGCAGGTTCCGCTGTTCTCGTTTCGTACAATTGTTCCTTCATACATCGGCATTATTGCTTCCAACGTGTCTGGATGAAAGCGAAGTGACCCTCTGGGCGTGGAGAATGTACTCTCTTTTAGGGCGGCGATCTGTGCGGATAGTTCGGTGTGTTTCAGGGCTTCTGCAATTATTTGCCCCGCTTCCCAGCCCAACAGGGAGAATACGTTTGGTGCCCGGTTCTTTTCCTTCATTTTGGATGAGAATACCTCGTTCTCAGGGTTGTCAAGGTTGCGGCCCCAGGGGACAATTACAGATATGTTGGTGTTAGGGAAAGGCATTTGTGACAGCCAGGATTCCTCGGCCGTGAATGAGCTTGCAAACCATGGTACGTCATTGAATGCTGTACTGTTGGCTGCTGCTTCAAACAGTTCTTTAGTCATGTCACCGCACGTGGCTGAGAAGATGGCAGTGTCTTTATTGTGTGCGATGTATGTGGTGAGAGGCTCTATGGTGAATTCGTTTTTTTTGAGCTTTGTTGTATGGTTGAAAACGATCTCGCAGTTGTTGTCGGTTGATCCGTTAAACAGTCCGAATGGTATCCGATAGCCGGCATCGTAAAAAGAACAAGTAAATGCAAACTTTCCTACTCCGTGTTTTGCTGCAATATATGGAGTGATACGTGCAGCCAGTGTACCTTGAAGAGAGACCGTAAAAGTGTTTTGTGGTTGATGGGTGGGCGATTGAAGGTGGTATCCGGCGTCCAGAGATATCATCAGGGTATTTGATGCTTTCATCAAAGGTTCTAATGCTGCTACCGTTGATGGATTGATGTATCCAACAATGATGGACGCCCCGTTCAGAATCAACTGTTCACATGCCGTGTAAATTTCTTTGTTGTTTCCCCCGTGCGCTATCCCTGCAGTTTTAAGTTCATAGTTCTCCGCACCCCATGTATTCAACGCGCCTTTGAATCCATCTACTATGTCAAACGTCATTGTGGGGTATACTCCTGATCTTGGAAGTAGTATGCCGATCTGTCTCATTTTGTTTTTGGTTGAATGTGATTCTTAAAAAAGGAGCCGTCCCTTATTGTAGGGACAGCTCCTTTTTATTTGTTTTCATGATCAGTTTCTGGCCGGAAATATCCCTTCTACACAGATGTTGTAGTACATAGCGAGATATGGATTCTGAATATTGACCGGCTGATTGCTTCCTGTCGGAGCAGCAGTTATGCTTTGCATATTCATGGTGGTGCCGTCCGTTGTAGTATCGTAGATCGCATTACTGCCTCCTCCAAAAAATGCGCCTGCCGGATTGTTTGTTGAAGAGGCAAATGAGTTTGTATGAACATTGATCTGGTGCGTATGTGGCGGCAAGTTAGCTGCCGTAAGTGTTGTGGATATGTTTCCCTGCGCCGCACCGACAGGGAAGAACGGTTGGCCGGGACCTTGTCCCTGACCGATAATGGCTCGTCCGCGCAGATCAGGCAGTGCGAAGGTATTGGTGCCATCTCCTCCGTAATCTGTACCGATCAGTGCAAATAGTGCCGAGTAAGTTGCAATTGAAAGTAGCTGTCCCTCACATGACATCCATCCCAATGGCGCGTAGTTGATTGCCATGGGTATTATTGATCCTATATATGCTTCCATGTATTATTTTTTTTGATGGTTATGATATCAGTTTCTTGACGGGAATACTCCGACTGTGTTTATACAGTAGTACATCGGTAAGATAGGGTTGGTTAAATTAACCGGAGTACCGGCCCCGGTAGGGCCAACCACAATAGTGCCAGGATTCATAGTTGTATTATCCTGCGCAGCGTCATAGATTGCGGTTCCACCTCCTCCAAAGTAGGTGTTGTTGGGGTCGCCGGTCGAAGCTGCCATCGCATTACAACGCACAGAGATCGCATGTGAGTGTGATGGTATCTGAGTTGTCTGTAAGGTTGTCTGCGGCTGCCCCCCTTTCTGGCCGGTAGTATAGTTGTCTCCTGTTGAAGAGTGTCCCTGGCCTACTATTACTCTTCCGCGCAGGTCGGGTAGGGCGAATGTTTGTATGCCATCGCCACCATATATTGTTCCGATCAGTGAAAAAAGCGCCTGATTTTGATTTATTTGTAGCAATTGACCCTGACAGGACATCCATCCGCGAGGTGCGAATGAGAATGCTACCGGCATTATTACTCCTACATATGCTTCCATGAGTTTCTGATTTTTTTAGTTTCGTGAAGGAAATATTCCCTGAGTGGCAATGTTATAGTACATAGCCACGTAAGGGTTTTGAATTGAAAAAGGCTGACTGCCACCGGTCGGTGATGCTGTCATACAGGCCGGGTTCATTGTACTGGAGTTGTCCCACGCCGTATCGTAGATCGGTAGTGAGCCTCCTCCGAAGAATGCGTTTGCCGGGTCGCCTGTAGATGCGCTGAATGAGTTGGCTTTCGCAACAACAGGATGAGTGTGTGCGGGGAGCTGAAGAATGTTGAGCGTTGTCTGAGTCGCGCCGCCAGATTGCCCAACCTGATAAGCGGGAAGTCCCGGGCCTTGGCCTTGACCGATGATCATGCGACCTCGCAGGTCTGGTAAGCCAAATGTGCTTTGGCCATTACCTCCATATCTTGTTCCCAATAAGGAGAAAAGTGCAGTATTCTGCGCTATCGACATGAGTTGCCCCTCACATGATGCCCATCCGCGTGGGGCAAACGGAAAAGCCATTGGTAGAATTGATCCTAAGAATACCTCCATTGTTTGATGTATTTGATGGTGAGAAAATTTGTTCGTACAAACTTATTTCTCAAAAAGGTTTTCAATTCAGGTAAAAACACCTGTTTTTAAAAACAGGTGTTTTTACCTGGTTTTAAGTTCGGCCTTTGAAATAATGTTGCTGTTACAAATTATGTCCCGGAATAAAGATGGTTTTTATGCCGGTTGTAGCATTTATAGTCACTCTTTCCGGGGGTGATTGAAGAATAAAAATTGAAAACGAAAATATAAATGATCATGGTTTCAAAATTTCGCTTAGGCATAATGCCCCTTATGGCACATTTTTTAGTGCTTTTTTCGGTAGTTACCGCGCACGCTCAAACTACACTCACTTATGGCGACGTTCTTTGTACAGGTTATAATTCGGTAACGACTGGTACTGTTAAGTACTACCAGTTCGTATTGGCGAAGGCAGCTGCACCGGGTACTTTCTTTAAGATGTCGAACACCTCTTTTTACAGCAGTGCAAATGCAAATTCTGCGAGCAATGCGTTCATTGTTTCGACCGGTATCACAAAGTGGGAAAATACTACAGGCTCAACACTACCTATAGGTACCGTTATCACTTTTACATTTACGCCATCTATCTCAGTATCGTGCGATGTAGGTGCAGCTACAAATCTGACTACCACGTGCGGATGCGGACCTTTCAACAATGGTGGCTACAACAATAATACATCCGGCAGCAAGATGTTGATCTATTCAGCATCGTCTTCAACTGAAAGTACATCGACGAATTTCTCGTCCGGTACAAGTCCTGCTACGTTCAACGGGTCACCCATATTCATGATTGGCTTTCAGGGGCTGACGAGCGGATACACTAACTGGCTTTCTTCCGGTTCGCCGACCAATAATATGAGTTACTTGCCAGGAGATCTTGCGTCTTATAATTTGTTTTTTGCCGGTAAAAACGGAGGGGTTTATTCAGGTAGCCGTACATTCTCATCTGTTGCCGCAATGCAGGCTGCTATTCTTAATACCGCAAATTGGTCCACTACTTCGTCTCCGTCGTCAAGTCCAATGGTGGTTACCGGTTCTGCCGGCAATTTTACTATTGCTACTGCTCCTTCATTATCATTGACCGGTCAAACGAATATTGCTTGTTTTGGTGGTGCTACCGGTTCGGCTACGGTTACTGCCACAGGAGGAACCACACCCTATACTTACTCTTGGGCGCCTTCAGGAGGTTCTGCAGCTGTCGCTTCGGGCCTTTCAGCGGGTACATACACGTGCACGGTTACTGACGCGGCTTCGGGCACTGCAACTGTTTCTGTTACTATAACACAACCATCTGCAATTTCCACAGGAACTTCTTCTGTGACGAATGTGGCATGTAATGGTGGCTCCAACGGCGCTGCAACAATATCTGCCAGTGGCGGTGCAGGTTCTTTCACTTATTCATGGGCCCCTTCGGGTGGTACGGCAGCATCTATATCCGGACGTTCAGCAGGTAGCTATACCTGTACCGTCACCGACGCGAACAGCTGCACCAAAACACAGGTGGTTACCATCACCCAGCCTGCTGCTATAGCTACCAGCGTCTCTTCTCAGACAAATGTGGCATGTAATGGTGGTTCCACAGGCGCTGCCACAATATCTGCAAGTGGTGGTACAGGTGGTTTCACCTATTCGTGGGCTCCTTCAGGTGGCTCCGCAGCAACTGCGTCCGGGCTTACAGCGGGTAGCTATACGTGTACCGTTACAGACGCGAACGGTTGCACTAAGACACAGGTAGTCACTATCACCCAACCTGCTGCAATCTCTACAAGTGTCTCTTCACAGACAAATGTCGCTTGTAATGGTGGTACTACAGGTGCCGCTACAATTTCTGCGAGCGGTGGTACGGGAAGTCTTTCTTACGCGTGGGCTCCTTCCGGCGGCTCTGCGGCATCTGCATCTGGTCTTTCAGCAGGTAGCTATACGTGTACCGTTACAGACGCGAATGGTTGCACTAAGACACAGGTAGTCACTATCACCCAGCCTGCTGCCATATCTACCAGTATATCTTCTCAGACGAATGTGGCATGTAATGGTGGTTCTACCGGAGCTGCTACAATATCTTCCGGTGGTGGTGCAGGTTCTTTCACTTATTCATGGGCTCCTTCCGGGGGCTCCGCGGCATCTGTATCCGGGCGCTCAGCGGGTAGCTATACGTGTACAGTCACAGATGCAAATGGTTGTACCAAGACACAGGTAGTTACCATCACCCAGCCTACTGCGATTACTACTTCAGTGTCGTCTGTGACGAACGTAACCTGCAATGGTGGTACAAATGGAGCGGCTACTATTTCTGCCTCGGGCGGTGCTTCTGGTTATTCTTATTCCTGGGCCCCTTCGGGTGGTACTGCCGCTTCTATTTCCGGCAGATCAGCCGGTGTATATACCTGTACTGTAACGGATGCTAATTCCTGTACCAAGACTCAGTCAGTTACTATCACTCAACCAGCTGTTGTTACGATTTCACTCGGTACAAGCCCGACAGTTTCGTCGGGTACAACAAGTGCTTCGTTACCATTTACCGCCACTACAGGTAGTCCAACCCAATACAGCATCACTTTCAGTGGCGCAGCAATAACTGCCGGATTTTCAAATGTGTCCGGCGCTACGCTGCCGGCATCTCCCATAACCGTTACAGTTCCGGCCGGGGCTCCTGTTGCTGTTTATTCGGCAACCTTGACTCCGTCTAATGCCAGCTGCACAGGTACACCGGTGGCATTTTCTGTTGAGGTTGCTACCGCAGCACTTTCCGCTACTACATTGCAAACAAACGTGAGCTGCAATGGTGGGGCAAATGGAACCGCAACCGTGTCGGTTTCGGGCGGTCAATCGCCCTACTCATATTCCTGGAGTCCGTCGGGTGGTTCTGCAGCTTCTGCTACTGGCCTGTCGGCCGGTACCTATACCTGTACCATTACCGACGCGCTTAGCAGTGTGCTTACCAAGACTGTTTCTATTACTCAGCCCTCAGCGCCGGTTGGCGGAAGCACGGTTGTTACCAATGTGAGCTGCAGCAGCGGAAGTAACGGGGCGATAAATCTTACGCCATCCGGTGGTGTCGCACCTTATACTTTTGCATGGGGAGGTGGCGTTACCACCGAAGACAGGACGGGGCTTGTTGCAGGTTCATACTCATGCGTCGTAACTGATGATAATGGATGTACAGCTACAGTTTCGGCCACGGTAACACAACCGTCTTCTGCCGTTGGTGGAAGCACAACAGTGGCGAATGTAGCCTGTAATGCGGGAACAAACGGGGCAATTAATCTGACGCCGTCGGGTGGTACGTCTCCATATACATTTAATTGGGGTGGAGGCATTGTTACTGAAGACCGCACCGGACTTGCAGCAGGGTCCTATTCCTGTGTCGTAACCGACAACAACGGATGTACTGCAACGGTGTCAGCTACAGTCACACAGCCGACCGCGCTTGGCGGGTCAACTTCTGTGACCAATGTAAGTTGTTTCTCCGGCAGTACCGGTGCTATTGATCTCACTCCATCAGGCGGAACTCCAGGATATACCTACAATTGGGGCAGCGGCATAACTACTCAGGACAGAACAGGTCTTGTTGCCGGGTCATATTCATGTGTTGTGACGGACGCTAATAGTTGTACTGCTACTGTCAGCGCAACGGTTACGCAGCCTTCTGCAGCTGTTGGTGGTACTGCAACGGTTACCAATGTCAGCTGTGCCGGTGGCAGTAATGGCGCTATTGATCTTACCCCGTCAGGCGGAACTCCGGGCTATACCTACAATTGGGGCAGTGGCATCACCACACAAGATCGCACAGGCCTTTCAGCGGGTTCTTATTCGTGTATAGTGACTGATGCGGCTTCTTGTACCGGGACGGTGACGGCTACTGTAACCCAACCCACAGGAATCTCAGCAACAATTACGGGAACTAATATTACTTGTTTCGGGCTTACAAATGGAACAGCCTCTGTTTCAGCATCGGGAGGTACAGGTGCCCTGAGTTATTCGTGGACACCATCAGGTGGTTCACTTGCATCTGCAACAGGATTGTCTGCAGGCACATATACATGTACTGTTTCTGATGCAAGTAGTTGTAACCTGAACAAGGTGATCACTATCACTGCGCCATCACAATTGACACTGTCGTCAATCAGCAATAGTGGTCCTGTTTGTACCGGCACCACTTTGTCATTAAGTTCAACTGTTTCCGGGGGTACTGCACCTTATGTTTTTTCATGGTCAGGTCCTTCTTCTTATACATCCACTTTGCAGAACCCTTCCATCTCTTCGGTAACAGCATCTTCTGCGGGCGTATACACTATGACGCCGACGGATGCGAATGGTTGTTCATTTACCGGTGCGAATACAACGAGTGTGATTGTTAATAATAGTCCGGTAGCTGTAATGGCACTTTCACCCAATCCGACTTTGGTAGGTTTGCCCGTTAACTATAGCAGTAGTTCGACAGGTGTATCCGGATATAGCTGGGCATTTGGCGATGGAGGTACTTCTACTTTGTCTTCGTCCTCTCGTTCGTATGCAGCGGCCGGCACATATACGGCAATTCTCACTGTCGTTGATACAAACGGCTGCACTGACACAGCGTCGTCTGTTATTGCAGTTAACTCCACTATGGGCCCCATTACCGGTAATCCTTCATTCTGTATCGGTGATGCTCCGATCGCGTTAACTCATCCTATTTCCGGCGGAACCTGGAGTAGTAGCAATCCGGCAACAGCATCTATCGGTTCTGCAACCGGTTTAGTAACAGGTGTATCTCCCGGCACGTGTATCATTACCTATAATCTTGGTGGTGGTTATACTCAGACCAAGATCGCTTTTGTATACCCGTTACCATTGCCGATCACAGGTCTGGCGTATACATGTGAAGGGTTTACCTCCGGCCTCACTAATACGAGTGCCGGCTCCGGTACATGGAGCAGCAGCAACACATCTGTAGCCACTATTGGTACAGGGTCAGGTGTTGTGTCGGGTAATTCGGTTGGAACAACTACCATTACCTATACGGCGTATTCCGGTTGTTTCACTACACGCACCCACACAGTTCATGCTTCGCCATCAGTTCCTACAGGTTCTACTTTTATATGCGCCGGAGATACAGCAACTTTTTCCAGTTCGCCATCGGGTGGTGCGTGGTCATCATCAAATTCAGGGGTTGCTACAATCGGTTCATCCAGCGGGTTGCTCTCCGGCGTAGCCGGTGGCACAAGCACCATCAGCTACACGTTGCCTACAGGTTGCGGACGGGGGGTAACTATTACAGCCGGTCAATTGCCTGCACCAATAACCGGCGTTGTTAGTCTTTGTCCCGGAGGAGTTGCAACTGTTGCTTCAACTACTTCAGGTGGTACGTGGAGTAGTGGCACTACGTCTGTAGCCACCATTGGTTCGTCAGGCGTTGTCACGGCAATTGCGCCCGGCACGTCGGTTATTACATATACGCTTGCATCTGGGTGCAAGAGAACTGCAGTCATTACTGTCAATGCGGCACCGTCGGCCAGTTCCGGCATTTTCGAATTGTGCGTAGGTGGCTCATCTGTATTGTCTAATGCCTCATCAGGAGGTACGTGGAGTAGCAGTAGTTCGTCTGTAGCTACAGTTGGAAGCGCAACAGGTTTGGTAAGTGGTATCGGAGCCGGAACAGTTAACATTACTTACCGAGTGGCAGGTCCCGGTTGTTTCAGCGTTACCGAAGTAACTGTAAATGCAGCACCCGCAGCTATATCCGGTACCACTAATACCTGTGTCGGCACTACATCCTCATTGAGCCACCCGTCTTCAGGTGGTACATGGGTAAGTAGCAACACTGCTATTGCTGCAATAGATGGATCTACAGGTGTTGTTACCGGTATTGCTTCAGGTATAGCAGTCATCACTTATAATGTGTCGGCAACGTGTTTTAAAACCACCTCATTCACGGTGAAGGCGCTTCCTTCGGCTATCAGTGGTTCACTTTCAATATGTCAGGGCTCGAGCACTACGTTTAGCAGTAGCCCCGCAGGTGGGGTGTGGGACAGTCAATACGATAGTGTTTCATTAATTAACTCGATCAGCGGTAGTGCCTACGGAGTATCGATCGGTAACGCAACAATTACGTACACGACGACTAACGGTTGTTACCGGACCGCCGAAGTAACTGTTAATCCGTTGCCATCTGCTATTTCAGGTAGTGCTGCCGTTTGTGTAGGTAGTACCGTAAGCCTTACAAACGCGACCATGGGCGGTAGCTGGCTGTCAGGAAATGCTGCTCGGGCAACTGTTGATACATTCAGCGGTGTTGTAACCGGTGTAAGTGCGGGTACGACAACAATTTCATACGTTCTTGGAACTGGGTGCCGTAGTTTGGCTGTAGTGACAGTAGGTACTATGCCATCAGCTATTTCCGGTACACTTACAGTGTGTGAGGGCAATTCCACAACTCTTAGCTCGGTAACAGCAGGTGGTACATGGAGTAGTGCTGCTACTTCTGTGGCAACCACGGGTTCTTCTGTTTCAAATAGTACAATAGTCAACGGATTAACGTCTGGTACGACTGATATCAGTTATACTGTTACCGGTTGTACGCAGGTAGCGACAGTTACAGTTAATTCAGGTCCCGGAGCGATCAGTGGTAGTTCAGCGCTTTGTATCGGCAGCAGTAATACGCTTAGTGTTTCTGCCGGTGGCGGCACGTGGTCCAGCGGTTCTCCTGCCATTGCCTACATCGGAAGCGCAACTGGTATTGTTACCGGAGGCACTGCCGGCAACGCGGTTATTACTTATCGTACAAGTCCTACTTGCTTTAGCACTTACAATGTAACGGTAAACAGTACCCCTGCTGCAATTAGCGGATCGTTAGGGGTGTGTATCGGGTTCACAACAACACTCAGTCATCCGGTTGCGGGCGGTAGCTGGAGCAGTAGTAATACCGCTGTTGCGTCAATTGATGGCAGTACAGGTGTTGTGACCGGTGTAGCGCCAGGTTCTGCGATAGTTACTTATGTCATTAGTTCGGGTTGTTACAAAACCGCAACCGTCACAGTTTATGGTCTTCCGCCAGCTATCGGTGGTAGTACCGTGTTCTGTCAGTCTTCTGCAACTACACTGACTAATACACTTGGTGGTGGTACCTGGTCCAGCAGCAATACATTTGTTGCTACTGTTGGTACATCGTCGGGAGTTGTTTCTGGTGTTAGTGGTGGTACAGCAGTTATAACATACAGGCTGTCTTCATCCGGTTGCTACAACACACGCGAGGTCACAGTAAATGCACTGCCATCTGTGATTTCCGGTCTGTCCTCAATATGTGTGGGCGCGCCGGATACACTTACTAATGATGTTTCTGGCGGTACATGGTCCAGCAGTGCGCCATCTGTTGCAGCAATTGGCTCCGCCACCGGATATGCGTCCGGGGTGAATGCAGGTATCGCTAATATCAGTTATACTCTGTCTACGGGTTGCCGCAGGACGTTTGCTATTACGGTTAATGCTCTTCCCGCACCAATTGCCGGAACTTTTGTAACATGTTTCGGTTCTAATATTTCGCTCTCGTCAACTACCGCCGGGCAAACCTGGAGTAGTTCGAATACGTCAGTAGCTACAGTAGGATCTACGTCTTCAACTGCGGCATTAGTGACACCTGTTTCCACAGGGACTGCAGTCATCAGTTACACAAATGGTGCGGGTTGTTTCCGAACAACTGTTGTGACAATCAATGCTGCACTGCCGGCTAATACAGGAGACAGTATTGTATGTGTCGGACAGTCTATCTCAATGACAAATTCAGTATCCGGCGGCACCTGGACAAGTAGCGCGGCAACGAAGGCAACAGTGGGTATCAGTACCGGTGTTGTAAATGGAGTTGCAGCGGGAACTACCAATATTACCTACAGTAAAGGTGGCGGCTGCTTCGCAGTGTCGAGGGTTACAGTTAACGCGGCTGTCGCCACCATCACAGGTACCATGAGTGTTTGTATGGGGCAAACGGTTACTCTGTACAATACAACGTCTGGTGGTACGTGGATATCCGGAACAACCAGTAAGGCTACCATTGATGGTTCCACCGGGGTTGCAACCGGCGTAAGTGCAGGTGTGGCTTCAATAACATACTCGTTGGGGTCAGGTTGCTACAAGACAACCTCTCTGACTGTTAAAGCTACACCGGCAGCTATCAGCGGTCCTGCTACTGTCGCGGTTGGTTCCTCAGTCACCCTTTCAAGTACGTCTCCAACAGGCACGTGGTCCAGCAGTGCTTCTTCCGTTGCTACTGTGGGGTCATCAACGGGTATTGTTTCCGGCGTTAACTCAGGTTCCGCAACAATTACTTATCGGGTGCCGTCTACTGGTTGCTACACTACTTTAGAAATGTCTGTAACAGCCCCTAGGCCAGGTACTGTTGATGAACTGCCTACTGATCTTGTATTCAATGTTTATCCTAATCCGGCTAACGAATTGCTGAATGTCAATACTTCGGTTTCCGGTATTTTCTATCTTATGAGTTTGGATGGTAAAGTCGTAGCGAACCAGTTTATGCAGTCCGGTGTAAATACATTCATTGTAGATCCAAATCTGGCTTCCGGCATATACATGTGTTCTTTCAGGGCAAACGATGGATCACAACAGACTTCCCGTTTGGTACTCGAACGATAGAATTGTATGTTATAATAAAAAGGTCCCTTGAAGTAATGATTCAAGGGACCTTTTTCTGTCCGGTAGACATTATGATTTGCAGTCTGTACTATCAGACGTTCTTGTCTGCCAATATTGCCAATAGCTGACTAATTTCTTCTGCTTTGCTATCCTGGTGCTGATAACGGTAGCATTGACGCAGTTCCTCCAGCATCTTTTGTATCACCACTTTGTTCGATAGACGAACAAAGTACTTGTTGGTATCAGTCGCATTGATCTTCCTCAAGTACATATCAATATCCGACTGGGTGTAGGCCATGCCACCCAATGGGTCTACATAAAACTGTATTTGTTCTATCCCCAAGGGGTCACTGCTGAAAAAGCTGTGCAGGGTATCGAAGTAAGCAAGTATGAATTGCCGCGGTATGTCAACAGCGAAAACAGGTACATCCAGTACATCGCATAGTGCGAGATAAAGGACACCCAATGAAAAGGGGTTCCCCTTTTTGCTTTCAAGAACGTTATTAATGAAGAAATACTGAGCATTCCTTTCTGTAAGCTCATGTCCCTCCATTTTACAGTAGTTGTAAATGATACTGTTAATGACATTTACCTGTTCCAGCGGTGTTAGGTAGTTATTCAGTTCCAGCCACACATTCCTCCGTATCTGGTCAAATTGGTGTAAAACCGCGGGTACATTCAGGTCAGGGTAGTGATATTTGGCAACAAGGATCGCGCCGGTAAGGATGTCCGGTCTTTTAGCTTCCGACCATATTTTCAGTTCCGCCTGCAGGTCGTTGAAATACACCCTGTGTATCAGCAGTTCCATTCGCTCTTGCAGCAGCGTGTCTGCGGTACTCTCCCATACGTGTTCCAGATTGGGTATGATCTCACGCCCGTAGTTGATCAACCGGTCAGCTACCGTATTGAATACATCATCATCAGGGTCATCTGCAAGTACCAACAAGGCTTCTATTTCTCTGTCTGCTAACATGGTCTTTATTCGTCTTGGTCGAAATTACGCCTCAAAACAATAAGCCGGTCAGATCTCCTGATCTGACCGGCTTATTATTCACACAGTATCAACTATATTATTTTTTCTTTCTTGCCACTTTCTTTGGCGGATTCGCCTTTACGTCTTCGATTATCGCCTTCACATCTTCCAGTGTCAGGTCCTCCGGTTTTTCCGTTTTTTCCTTCGGTATCTTGTAGTTCCTTAGTCCTTGTTTGATGTAAGGACCATATGGTCCGCGCAAGATCCTTATCTTCTCTTTCTCAAAAACTTTGATCTCACTCTCGGCTTTTGCTTTGCGCTTCTCCTCAATAAGTGGTGCAATCTCATCAAGCCCTACGGTATATGGATCCATTTCTTTTTTCAAAGAATAGAACTGACCGGCATGCTGTGCGTAGGGCCCGAAGCGGCCAATATTCACTACAACATCACCTTCCTCAAACATTCCCAGGTTTCTTGGTAGCCTGAACAGTTCAAGCGCCTCTTCAAGTGAAATGGTCTCAATACTTTGGTTGGTCCGCAATTTTGCGAAACGGGGTTTTTCTTCGCTTTCTGCAACACCTATCTGTACCATTGGGCCAAATCTGCCTAAACGGGCTACCACAGGTTTGCCGCTTTCCGGATCTACACCTAGTTCACGTTCGCCCTTTGCACGGCTCGCGTTTTCCATGGTGTGTTCCACACTTTCATGGAACGGATGATAGAATTCGTCCAGCATCTTATTCCACTGCTGCTTGCCTTCCGCAATGTGGTCAAATTTAGCTTCTATACTGGCGGTAAAGTCATAGTCCATTACCGTTTTGAAATGCTCCCGAAGGAAATCCGTCACGACCATGCCAAGGTCGGTAGGGAAGAGCTTGCTCTTCTCAGCACCAACATTTTCACTTTCAGATAATCTTGTTACGCTATCGCTCTTTAAGATCAGCACTGTGTAGGCGCGTTTTGTACCGTCTTTATCCTTTTTCTCTACATACCCTCTCGCCTGTATAGTGCTGATAGTTGGTGCATAGGTTGATGGACGACCAATGCCCAGTTCTTCCAGTTTCTTTACCAGGGAAGCCTCTGTATATCGTGGTAATGGCCTTGTGTATCTTTCAGTAGCCACCATTCGCTGTAGGTCTGGTTGCTGACCTGGCACCAACGGTGGGAGCATTCCTTCATTGTTTTCTTCGCCATCCTCTTCGTCTTTTCCCTCGCTATATACTTTAAGGAATCCGTCAAAACGAAGTACCTCGCCGGTTGCTGTAAGTTGTGTGTCTGCTACTGTCGAGATCCCGATCTTGGCAATCGTCCTTTCCAGTTGCGCG
>JAEUVY010000004.1 GCA_016786565.1 Flavipsychrobacter sp. | reverse complement strand
TTCCTTTTCGGCAATTTCAGCTATAGTTGATATTGGTATCAGAAAAATGCCCTTAAATTCTGATCTTCTCAGAAATTGGGTTGTTGTCGGTTTGTTCTTCTCTGTTACAAGCGCATGGTTCCTTGGCAAGCCTTTCAGGTCCATCATGAACAGGAAGAATTAACCACCCCCTCACTTCCGCCTCAATACAAAATGTTGTTTCTCTCTGAAGGCGGGACTATTGAAGATAAGGCCTATGCCGTAAAGGTCTATGCTCATATACACCTGTGGCAGTGCGCAGATGGCGCGCCACATGGCAGTGCTTGCCGCCTTGCTGTGCACATGTGGTATCACTATCATGCCGCCATCGCTCAGCGCGTGCAGCGCATCTTGCAGCAGTTGGGTGCTGCAGTCTTTGGCGTCGGGCAGCACCAGCACATCAAACGTTCCTTCAAACGGTGTCTGCGCCTCTACCTGCAATACCGAGTTATAGTGCCGCCATGCCGCTATACGCTGCAGCAGGTGTGCATAGCGTGTACCCGGCAACGGATCTATTGCGGCGGGCGCATAGGTAGCGCGGCCCTCTATCACATCTTCCACCAGCTCATACACAAACGGCGAGTGGGTACCATGCCTTCCCCGGGCCTTCCATCGGTAGGCTATCCAGGCAGCTATGGCGTGTAGTGTCATGTGGCGGCAATTACATTTCTACGCGTTCGTAGGTCTCAAATGTATAATCGTATTTGTTCTTTTCGTCGGCCTTGTTTTCTTCCTGAAACTTCAGTGTCCAGTGCGTATGGTCCACGGCAGGGAAGAAAGTGTCGGCACCTTCTATGCGGGTATGCACCCGGGTGATGTACATCCTGTCTACCAGCGACGCCGCCTGTCGGAATATCTCGCCACCGCCCAGCACCATGGCCTCTTCGGCATTCAGTGCTTCGGCATGCGCTATGGCCGTCTCCAGCGTGCGGCACAGCACCACACCCTCGGGCAGCTCCATATTGCCACGCGACAGCACTATGTTGGTGCGGCCCGGCAACGGCTTGCCCAGCGACTCATACGTCTTGCGCCCCATGATCACCGGCTTGCCCAGCGTGGTGCGCTTGAAGAATTTAAGGTCTTCGGGCAGGTGCCACGGCAAGGTATTGTTCACGCCTATGGCATTGTTTTCGTCGGCTGCAACTATGAGAGACAGTATCATGCGTCAAAGGTAGAAAGTTACCAGCACAAAAAGGGTAATGCCCGTCAGTCGCATTAGTTGCGCATGCGGCAGAATGCCGTTACTTTGCAGCATATTCAGCCGCATGTTCGCCGACATCATCCTCCCGCTCAATCTGCCCCAGGTACTCACCTATGGTGTGCCCCTGGAAATGCAGGACCGCCTGCGGCCGGGCATGAGGGTAGAGGTGGCACTCGGCAAGAACAAACAGTATGCCGGCATAGTGGAGCGCCTGCACAACCACAAACCCGATAGCTATCAGGTAAAACCCGTACGCAACATCATAGACGAAGAACCGGTGGTGAGCGAGAAGCAACTGCAGTTCTGGCGCTGGGTGGCCGGCTACTACATGGCATCGCCCGGCGAGGTGATGCAGGCCGCACTGCCCGCCCACCTGAAACTGATGGGCGAGACCCGCCTTGAATGGGCCGGCGACGAAAGTGTGGTGTATGACTGGACCGATGCCGCCTGGCACGCCGCCGATGCTCTGCAACTGCGCAAAGAGATAACCATAAGCGAGCTGCGCGCCCTCACCGGTGCCGAACATTTTGCCGCCGTACTGAACGAGCTGCTGGAAAAGGAAGCCGTCATCATCAACGAAACACTGGAAACCGCCTACCGCCCACGCCGCGAAAAGGTGGTGACACTGGCCGCCCGCTACAAAGAAGAAAAGGAACTCATAGCCCTGTTCGATCAGTTGGGCCGTGCGCCCCGCCAGTTGCAAGTGGTTATGGCCTATACCGAGCTAAAGATGAAGAACGGCATTGTGCGCCAGACCGATCTGCTGGAACGCGCGCAGGCCACTGCTTCGCAAGTGAGCTCGCTGGTAGACAAGGGTGTCTTCGTCATATCCGAGCAGCAGGTAGACCGCCTGCCCTATACCGGGTCGGAAGATGTGCGCGACATCCGCTTCACCCCCGCGCAGCAAACCGCCTTCGACGAACTGAACAAAGGCCTTGCCGAAAAGAAAGTGGCACTGCTGCACGGCGTTACCGGCAGCGGCAAAACACTGCTATACATACAAAAGATACGAGAGTGCCTGGCGCAGGGCCGGCAGGCCATTCTGCTGCTGCCCGAGATAGGCCTCACCACCCAACTGGTGAGCCGCCTCAATGCCTACTTCGGTGCCGAGCTGGGGGTGTATCACTCCCACTTCAGCAACAACGAGCGGGTAGAGATATGGGAGAAAGTGCGCAAGGGCACCTACAAGGTAGTGGCCGGTCCGCGCTCTGCACTGTGGCTGCCCTACAACGACATAGGCCTCATCATAGCCGATGAGGAACACGACTCTTCCTACAAACAGAAAGACCCCGCACCCCGCTTCCATGCGCGCGACGCGGCCATATACATGGCACGCCTGCACGATGCCGGGGTGATACTGGGCTCGGCAACACCGGCCCTAGAAACACTCTACAATGTGCAGCAGGGCAAGTATGCCTATGCCGCGCTCAAAGACAGGTACCAGGGTGTGAAGCTGCCCGAGATAAGGATCATTGATGCCCGCTCGCTGAACGCTGCCGGCAAGGGCGCGCAGCAGATGCTCACACCCGAACTGCAGCAGGCCATCACCGAGGCGCTTGCCGAAAAGAAACAGGCCATACTCTTCCAGAACCGGCGCGGTTATTCGCCGTTCCAGCTGTGCACCACCTGTGGCTGGTCGCCCCGCTGCAAGAACTGCGATGTGTCGCTCACCTACCACAAAAGCACCGACAAGCTGCACTGCCACTACTGCGGCTACAAGGCACCCGTGATGAGCGCCTGCCCGCAATGCGGCAGCCAGAGTGTCACCAGCAAAAGTTTTGGTACCGAGCGCATAGAAGAAGAGGTGCAGCAACTATACCCCGACGCGCGGGTGGCCCGCATGGATGTGGACAGCATGAAGGGACGCAACAGCATATCAGAACTGCTGACCAAACTCGAGAAACGAAAGGTGGATATCCTCACCGGTACACAGATGGTGGTGAAGGGGCTGGACCTGGAGGCCGTGGCGCTGGTGGGCATCATCAGTGCCGATAGCCTGCTCACCTTCCCCGACTTCCGCGTCAACGAACGCGCCTTCCAGTTGATGGAGCAGGTGAGCGGTCGCGCCGGCCGTGCCGATGGGGTGGGCCATGTGCTCATTCAGGCGTTCAACATACAGCACCCCGTGCTGCAATGGGTGAAGCAGCACGATGTGCAGGCTTTCTACCGCCACGAGATCGCCTACCGCGAACACTTTTTCTACCCGCCCTTCAGCCGCATCATCAAGATCATCTTCCGCCATGCCGACGAAGACAAGACCATAGCCGCCTCGCAGCTCATGGCCGATGCGCTGTCCACCGTTGCCAACATATCAGTGCAGGGCCCCGGCCCCGCCATAGTACCGCGCGTGCGCAATCAGTACATCCGCGAGATATGGATCAAATGCCCCCGCGACCAGCGCCTCATCGAGTCGGTGAAGCAGTTCCTCAGGGCGCAGCGCCAGCACATCGTCAGCCTCAAGGGCAATACAAGTGTACAGGTGGTCTTTGATGTAGACCCCATGTAACAACAAAACAGCCGGCGGTTGCCGGCTGCTGAAAATATGATCTGTTTTTGTGCTTACTGACGGTGCCAGCCACGATTGCTGTGTGGCCTTGGCCCGAAACGCTTCTTACCCCACAACGCCTTGCGCTGCCAGATACTCCTTTTTGCACCATAGCTCCTGTTGTTCCTTACAGGTGTTCCCATCTTCTTGTAAGACGGTGCCTTGGCATATCGCATACGGCATCCTGTTTCGGTCAACAGTATGATGCCCAAAAATGCGAACAGGAGGAATAATTTTCTTTTCATCAGCGTTTCGTTTCCTAAGAGCACTAAAGATATAAAAGTATTTCTTTAAAATAAAAGCCCTATGACCGTCACAGCAATGCGTCGGCCATACTGCAGGCGCTTATTCTTCAGTTTTCTTTTTGCGGGCAGTCTTTTTCGCAGGTTTTTCTTCTGCTGCCGCTTCAGTGCCTTCTTCCGCTACTTCAGCTTTCTTCTTCTTCGCTGCCGCTTTCTTTGGCTTTTCTTCCGCTGCTGGCTCTTCTGTAGCTGGTGCTTCCTCAGCCGCAACTTCTTCAGCTACTTCCTCCTCAAAATTCAGCAGGTCGTTACCGTTCAGTATCTCGAACCACTTGAGCATCTTTTTCATGTCGCTTACGTACACGCGCTCTTCGTCAAATTCGGGGAAGATGTTCTTGAAATATGCCTTGATCGCTTTCGCGTCGCTGCTGTTTACCGCAGATGGCGCGTGCGTACCGGCATTGTCTTTCATTTTCTGAAACACTACCTGAAGGCGCACGTTGTCGCCGGTTGTATATACTTCTATACTTTCCAGCGGGGTCACATTGTGCTGACGCGCCGAAATGAATTTCGTTGTTTTGTCTGAAACACTGCGCACAATAGCGCCATCACTTTTTGTGCTCAATAACTGGAATAATCCGCTGAGACCTGTTACCGCTACTATTTCTCTATATTGCATAATATGTTTTGAAAGGGCGACAAAAATATCATTTTTATGCAGAATCGCCCCACTTTCATCAAAAAACTTGCAAGTATGCCGCCCGTGGCAAGGGAAAATTATATATTTGCCCTATGATACTGTCAGATTCCCGGATACTGGAAGAAATAGAAAAAGGCACCATCGTTATTGAACCGTTCGACCGCAAAAACCTCGGCTCCAATTCTTATGATGTGCACCTGGGCAAATACCTGGCTGTGTATAACGACACCACCCTCGACGCCAAAAAACACAACAAGATCACCCATTTCGAGATTCCCGAAGAAGGTTATGTGCTGCAACCGCACATGCTGTACCTGGGTGTCACGCTCGAATATACTGAGACGCACGCGCATGTACCCTTCCTGGAAGGTAAGTCATCTACCGGCCGCCTGGGTATAGACATACACGCCACCGCCGGCAAAGGCGATGTGGGCTTCTGCAATGCCTGGACGCTGGAGATTTCGTGCGTGCAGCCGGTGCGTGTTTATGCCGGTATGCCCATCGGTCAGCTCATCTACTTCCCTGTGGAGGGCGAGGTGCTGAACGCTTACAACAGCAAGGACAATGCCAAGTACACAGGCCGCACCGACAAGCCCGTGGAAAGCATGATGTGGAAGAACAAATTCTGATATTTCCTCTTTATACGTACGTATGGCACTGAACATGCCCACTTTTTACAAGCGCACCGGCAGCGCCATCGTGTTTGCCGCAGTGATGCTTACAGGTCTGCTGTGGGATAGCCCATGGCCGTTCCTGGGCCTTATCTGCATCATTAACGTGCTGTGTATCAAGGAGTTTTTCGCCCTGCTGGAAAAAATGGCCGGCGACGAGCCATGGCCGGTATGGCTGCACGCCTCCATGCAAATCCTCAGCCTGTTCTTGTTGGTAGCACTGTCGCTGCCGTCAGGGGTCAATCCGCTGCAGCAACCCACCAATCTCGTGTTCGCGCTGCTGCCCCTTGTGGCGCCCCTGCTGCTTATGGCGGCCACCCTGCCCGTAAAAAATGTATTGCCCCAGGTATTAAAGGCTACCGGTGCCCTGTTCTACATTACCCTGCCGCTCATACTGCTGGCCAAAATGCGCCAGTTCGATGTGTTGTTGCCCATGGCCATCATCGCCCTCATCTGGATCAACGATACCATGGCCTATATCGTAGGGTCTTTCATCGGCAAAACTCCGTTTTCGCCCATTTCACCCAAAAAGACATGGGAGGGAACCGGCGGCGGTGCGTTGCTCACCATCATCGCGGCCGGCATCTACGGCTATCTGCCCGTGCTCTATACTATTCATAACAGCACCCTCACCGATTGGATGGCCATTGCCTTGTGCGTGGCCGTGGCCGGCACACTGGGCGATCTGCTGGAATCCAAACTGAAACGGCTGGCCGATGTAAAAGACTCAGGTGCCATCATGCCCGGGCACGGTGGCGCGCTCGACCGGTTCGACTCCCTGCTCATCGCCATACCGGTGGTGTACGTCTATTTTACTTTTTTCATGTAGGTTGCACCTATCCACATTTTTTATGTTCGTATTGGTGTTTGATTGCTTATGTCTACCTTTGTAGCATGAATTTTAAAGTAAATATAGATGCCGCTATCGAAGCCTCTGTTTATGTGCTGAACAGGGTGCCTTCATGCGATATCCATAAACTGTTTAAGATTCTATACTTTGCCGAAAAGGCTCATCTGGCAAAATACGGACGGCCCATAACAGGCGACTATTTTGTGGCCATGAAAAACGGGCCGGTTCCTTCATTTGTGTATGATCTTGTCAAATTCGTAAGAGGTGACAAGGCGTATTTCAATATCGGGAAAGACATTGCCAACGATTTCCAGATAGTGAACGGCATCTACATAGGGGCCAACAGGGCTGCCAACACCGACTACCTGGCAGCATCTTCCATTGAATGTCTGGAAGAGTCTATTGAAACCTGTGCTGCACTGAATTTTGACGAGCTTACCGAATTGTCGCACGATGACGCCTGGATGAAGTCGGACACTAATAGCGAAATGAATGTGTTGGATATTGCAAGTGCTGCCGGTGCCAATATTGGCATGCTCAGTTACATCCAGAGCAATATGGAAAACCAAAATTCTTTCTCATTGCGATAGATGACCGCCTTGTTGTAGGTTCGGTCCTGTTCGAGTTTGTTACCTCCACCATACCTCCCAAGAACAAATACTATATCGTGGTAGGAATTTCTGAAAATGAAGTGGCCTTGGGAACTGTTTACATCAATAGCGAGATCAACCCGAATATTTTCAATACGCCGCAATTGCGGGGCTACCACATTCCCATTAGCGCTGCAGAATATCCCTTCCTGAGATATGATTCATTTATTGACTGTTCTCACATCGAAGAGCGTGCAGTATCAGATGTTCTCAGGTGCCTGAACAGCGACAATAAGAGATACGGTTATTATGCCACGATCACCGAAAACGAATTGAACACCATTCTTCAGACACTTGACAATGCTCACACCATTGCCCCGATACTGAAAAAGAAATTCGGAATAAGAAAGTAGAAGTTTTTATTCGGCAGGTGGCCTGCGGCGCCATTGTTTCTTGGCTGCGTCGCGCCTTTTGCTTTCCAGGCGCGCTTCTCTGGCTGCGCGGTTGGGTTTTGTGGCCTTGCGCACCTTGGGTATCACCAGTGCACGGTCCACCAGATGCAGCATATTGGTCGTAGCTATTTCCTTGTTCTCCAGTTGCGATCGGGTCTCGCTGCTGCGCACATGCAAAAAGCCGTCTTTGTTCATGCGGTGCGCCAGCTTCAGCGCTATACGTTCTTTCTGCGCTTCGGTAAACAGGGCCGATGTCGCCACATGCCACAGTGCCTCCACAAGGGTCTCTACCTTGTTCACGTTCTGGCCGCCCTTGCCGCCGCTGCGTGCGGTGCGGTATATGATCTCGGTGGTAAAATCGGTCATGCAGCGTACTTATCAGATGCCGAGCATGATAGCGGCAATGGTGAAATAAATGACCAGACCGGTAACATCCACCAGTGTGGCCACAAACGGAGCCGATGACGTGGCAGGGTCCAGGCGGAAACGCTTCAGTATCATCGGTATCATAGATCCCGTCAAGGTTCCCCATAACACTATACCTATTACCGACAGCGATACCGTGGTACCCACCATCACCCAGTTGAAGTGGGTGCCATAGTTATACCATCCCAGATATTGCCATATAGCTATCCTTATAAAACCTATGATGCCCAGAATGGCGCCCAGCGTCAGGCCAGATAGTACCTCGCGGCGCATCACATACCACCAGTCGCGGTACGAAAGTTCTTTCAGGGCCATAGCGCGGATGATAAGCGTTGCCGCCTGCGAACCCGAGTTGCCCCCGCTGGATATGATCAGTGGTATGAACAGTTGCAGCACTATCGCCTTAGATAACTCCATTTCAAAGAACGCCATGGCCGTAGCGGTGAACAGCTCGCCAATGAACAGTACGATCAGCCAGCCGGCACGTTTCTGTATCATGGTAAAGAAACCCGTCTTCACATACGGAAGGTCCAGCGATTCCACACCACCAAACTGTTGCATGTCCTTGGTGTCTTTCTCTTCCGCCTCATCTATCACGTCGTCAATGGTCACTACCCCCATCACCACATTGTTGCTGTTGGTAACAGGTATGGCCACACGGTCATATTCTTTAAATTTCTGAATGGCGTCGTCTATCGAATCCTGTATTTCCAGTTTCACATAGAAACCGTCCATTATGTCTTCAATCTTCTTGTTCTGGTCGTTCAGCACCAGCCTGCGTATCGGCAGATCGTCCACCAGTTTCCCGTTGTTGTCCACCACAAATATCACGTTGGCGTCCGGCGTGTCCGAGTAAAACCTGCGGATGTGTTCCACTGCCTGACCCAGCGTCCATTCTTTGCGCACCGTCGTAAAGCGGGTATTGATCAGTCGGGCCACACTCTGCTCCGGATACCCAAGCAGGTCATAGGTAGCCAGGCGGTTCTTATCGCTCAGCAGGGCCAGATATTCGGTCACCTCCACCCCGTCCAGCGAGTCGAAGAAGGACACCCGATCATTCGATTCCAGATTGTTCAGGATGTTCGACCGCTGCGGACCCGGCAATTCCTCCATGATACCCAGTTGTATCACGTGGTCAAAAAAGGAAAACGTCTTTACTTTGAGATCATCGGGCAGGGCTACAAACACATTGATAGCCTCCTCGTTGGTGAACGATTGCAATAAACGGGCTACCTCAGCCGGAAAATCTTCATCTCCGCTGTGGCGCAGCAACTCGGTAAGGTCGCCCTCCAGAATATTCTCCCTCAGTTCCTCTGCCAGCATTGCCGCTCATGTGTTTTAGATTTAGACCCCGAAGCCGCATTTTCAGGTATGCGCGCTCCTGCAAAAAAGCACGCAAAGGTACTTCAATTATGCCAAGATGCACCTACTAACGGCCACCCGGCATTAAATTTATGTGAAGAACCCCTGGGTCTACTTACGCTGTGCGCGCCATGCGGTCAGGTCCATCAGGCTATCCTTCACCACATCGTAGTACATTATTTCATACGAAGTCTGCTTCAGGAAGAAGTTGTACAGCTCGGTATACTCGCCGCCAACAGGCTCATGCACCTTCACCCAATAATACGGTATCGACTCATCGGGTTTGCGGTGTAGCTCAAAACGCATCTTCTGTTTGCCGCGGGTGCGTGCGTTCACTTCCTGCATCTTGGCTTGTACCTCCGGCAGATCGGTCACCCGCTTCACTATATTGTTCTCGCGCGATGATATGTCCGCTCGTTCACCATTATCCCTGCGCGACTGGGCCATCGCTTCGGTTGTGCAGCAACAGGCTGCCAGAACCAATGCCGCCAAACCTGTTTTTATCGTCAGAAGGTGTTTCATGAAAATGGTATTAATGGCAGAAAGATAGTGTTTATTGTAGTAAAACAAACCCAAACACATAAAGATTGATTGCCAATTGTTTCGTAACTTTCAACTCTTATGAAAAGATCCGCCCTGTTTGTCTTTTTCCTTCTTGTCGTTTTAGCATCTTCCTCATGCCGGCGCAAACCTGTCGCAGAGGTTTTGCCTCCCATAGATACAGTGGTCGCGGTGCCACCCGATAGCTCGCTGAAAGATTTTAGATTCATACCGGCCACCAATGCCCGGTGGGTCGTTAAGATGCGTGGCATCTCCTACTACGACACTCTCGGTTGGTACGTGTACGATTCCGCCTACTACAAAACCACCACCATTGTATCAACCACTGAAACCACGTTGCACCAATCGCGCAACTATCAGGTGTACAAATTCAGCACCCTCTATTCCGGCAAGTGGTGGCCACACACCGATACCGGCTTCATCTACCTGCGCGATGACCCCGCCACCCAACGGGTCTATACGTGGGTGCAGACAATGAATGTTACTTACCCCAACGAAACCATTCTGGTAGACTACAGTCTTAAACCGGGTGACACCACCGGTTATAGCGGCGGTGCGGTGGTTTCCATAGCTGCTATCGACAGTTTTCTTGTTGCCGGCCAATACCTCAAACGCTGGCTCGAATGTAAAGCCGGAGGCAAGAGCTATTTCAAACAATCTTTCGGCGTCGGCAACCGCACGGGTATCCTTCCCTGGGTGCTGTCTGCCTCTTCAGGAGAGAGATTAGTCTCCACCGATTTCTATTACAAGAACGATAGTGTGCATATTGAGTAGGGAGTAGTTTTTGACCAAGTTGTAATTCGTTCTTAATTGATATTCCTGCTACGCATGAAGACAACAGTTTGATCGAAATGCAACCCAATCAAACTAAATTGTACGTTTCCAAAATTGATTAATTTCAATTGGGGTCGGATCATTCACGTTAATAACCCCAAATTTCTTGTCGTCATCATTTTTACCTAAAAATGTCAAGGCGGACTTTAAAACGGCTTCGTTTTTGGGTGTCCCTAACAAAGACCGAGCAACTTTAACATCTTTGTTTTGGACGTTTAATAATATTGGTATTTTGATCTGTGATGTGAAATCAAATTCTTTCCTCTTATACTCCTCTATTCCCTGAGTCAACATCATAATAATCACGCCTTTACTTCTTACCATCCTCAAAAGATTCTCCAATACTTTACTCATGTTTTTGTTACTGAGGTAAGCGTGCGCTTCATCAATAACTATAACATACCTGATCGGCTTTAGCCGTTCCTTTGTAGTCACAACATCGTTGTAAGACGTGAATTCATTTAGCAAGTAATTTAGCATTAGAAATACTGCGGCTTGGCGAACTGTGTCCCCTAACGATGTGGGAAGATTTATGTACAAACTCTTTTCTTGCAATTTATAATTTGGATCAAAATCAGTAGCAAATATCTCACCTCCCAATTCGCTCATGATGCTTGATAAAGTGTCTGGTTTCATTTTGCTTTCATCATAGTACTCTGATAAAGCCTCGCTGACATCGCGCAAAGACGGGTAGTCTCCAGTTTTGGCAGTCTTTTCAAAACACTTTCGCATAACATTTTCAAGACAATTTTGCTGCTTCACACCGATTCTACTGTCAATTGAGGCTACCGTATCCTTGAATGCCTTTATCCCAAATGTGCGATCTCTGTCATTTGAAATATTTATATTCCTTAAAGGATTAAAAAGAAAAGGTCTTTCCCGAATGTCTACAAATTCTGAATTTGTCGCTTCTAAAAACTTTTTGAGTTTGGATGATTTCCCCTCGCCTTTGTAATCAAAGAAAATGAAATTGAGCTTTTCTTGAGATTGCTGCCTAAGCTGAAACAAAATATCCTTTACGAGTT
This sequence comes from Flavipsychrobacter sp., assembly GCA_016786565.1. Lineage (GTDB taxonomy): Bacteria > Bacteroidota > Bacteroidia > Chitinophagales > Chitinophagaceae > Nemorincola. The sequence goes on along the minus strand of JAEUVY010000004.1, from coordinate 5,491 downwards.
CCGTTTTACCAGACCCATTCATTCCGGCAACTGCAAAATGTTGGGAATCAAATTGATTTTCATCATTGATATCTAAGACTACTTTTTCCCCTGTTTTAGCATCCTTACCCAATTCTACTTTCAACCGGCCTTCGAATGAGTTTGCATTTTTTAACGGCCCATTCGTCCTAATTTTTGTTTTAGGAAAATCCAATAATACTAAACCCCGTTCCATTACATTTAACAGGAAATCAATATGCGCATTCTTGCCTTTATTTGTTTGAAGCACTGTTCTTTGTAGCGTTTCAAGACCGTGGTCCAAATGGAGCTTTAATAATTTTTGAATCTGCTCTTCCGTTAATTTTCGATTATAGTGTTGATTTAGAATGGCATGATATACCACATCGTTACTGTACCGATTAATTTCGCCTAGGAAACTCTCGGGATATTCTTTCCCGTTATTATCGCACGGTTTATCGTTATCGACATCAAAGTGCGTGTTTAGCTGGATGCTATACGCTATTGCAATTTGACCAACGGTTCTATCATCTCGGAAGTCAAATTTTTTTGTGAAATTGAGAACGGTATTCCTATTTACCTCTGAAGTCTTTATCTTTTTCATTTTTCAAAGTAGCCGAGTTTAATTCGAGATTGTTTGTTCTTATTTTCAATAAGGTACTTCTTAGAAATGTACTTTTCAAGCTTACCCAAATCTGCAGACCTAATTTCCGAATTAGTGGAAAGAATAATTACCTGCTCCGAAAGCTCTGGGTAGTAATGTTCAAGAATATTATTTCTATGTTCTTGATCCAGTCTTCCAAGAGGTGTGTCGATAAATACGGGGAGGTCATAGATTGACTCACTCAGAATTGCCTTCAATAGTGCAGAGATATACAATTGTTGTTCACCTTTCGACATATCAGAGTTGGGGTTTGTTTCCCGCCCTGTACTGTCAAACAATTTTATATCCATACCCAAATTGTTGTCAAGAATAGTGATATCCACTTTATTAACAAGGTCACGCTTGTCTAGCAACCTATTCAACTCAGTCAAAAGAGTAGACTCCAGAACAGCTTTCTTTTCCGCCTTTTGTCTAACTATAAATTCAGCAATTGCCTTAATATATTTTTGTACGATCTTCAGTTGTTTTTCATTCTGCTTAGATACTTTAGCTTTTTCAAGTAAATTATCTATTTTCATTTGGGACTGCTTATTATCCGAATCTATTTTTATTAACTCTTCTTCTTTTGCCCCGCATTCTCTTTCTAACGACTGTATTTTCTTTTCTAACTCCGCTTTTCTTGCTTGCAAGTCCGCAATAAACTCGTCTTGAGATAGACCTTCCGTTTTTCTAAGTTCTTTGTCAATTTCTAAAAAGTCGTTGTTGAGTCTAATATACTCATTAAAAACACTTTCAAACGCGTCTTTTGAATATTGTGCCGTCAATTCAAATACAGCATTTACATGAAGTATTTCTGACCGATCAAATTCATGGGTAAAATCTAGTGATTCGTCATTTTCCAAATCATCCGAATATAACTCAGATATTATTGACTTTGCTTTATTGTAGTAAAACGTTTTGGTTTCGAAATCCATATCCGTCTCTGGTAAAGGACTTCGATTAAACAATTTATCTGCTAACTCTTTCGTCTTTTCTTGAAGTACTTCTACCTGTTGCAAATTTTTGGATTGCTGTTCCTCCTTTGATAAATGAACGACAACTTCCTGTAGTTTCGGGGCAAGAATTGCAAAGGGTATATAGTCAACAACTTCATTAAATTTCGCCTTTACTTCCCCAAGGCGCCCCAGCAAAATCTCGCGTTGTTTGCGCAGATCATCAACATCTAACTTTACAGAAAAATCTCCGCGTTTTATAAGTTGTTCAGTCGTATCGTTTAAGCTTGATCGACTCTGTGCAAGGTCCTCTTCTATCGAAGAAATTCTATCGTTAATTTGAATTCGTTTCGCTTCGTTATTCTTTTTTGCTGTTTCAAAACTATTTATCTGTATAACAAGATCTGCGGATGCCGAGTTTTTATGAATCGTTCGTTCATATTCCTTTAAATCATCGATTAAATTCTCATAATTGTTGAGACCCAACACTTGTCCAAAGGCTCTATCCATTATTGACGCTTGATCTTTTGCTCCTAAGGCGGCAATCTCTGCTATTTTCTCAGCGTCAAAAAAGACGAACTTTGCTAAGTCAATTGGAATAAGATAGTCATTTACAAAATTTGCTTTTTCAATATCGTCAGCTATTAAACCTGCTTTTTCACCATCAATCAGGATTTCAAATTTCTCTCCTGCCGCCGAATCATTTGTATTGTAACTCCTAATAACTTCTACATTGGCAAGCAGCTGATCTTTTTTGATTCCTTCTGATAACTCTACATTTGTAAATAATACACTAACGGAAAATTCATAGTTTTCTTCTGCGACCGACTCCCAGTTTAGGGACTTATTAAGGAACCTTGGGTAATTCCCTTTGACTTCGTTTTTAAAAACGTCATCAACTTTGTCGATATTTTGACCATACAAGCACCAAACGAGCCCCAACAAAAAGCTTGTTTTACCTTGCCCGTTTCGACCGCCAATTAGCACAATATTCTGCTCTCCAGAAACATTTAAATCTACACTCACATCTTTATAATACGGTCTGAAATTATTGAACGTTACCTTGGCTATTTTCATGGTTTTTTAATTTCTTCAGTTATTATGTTATCAATTAGCTTCTGCATGTTACCTCGCTTCCTCATTAAGCGCTTATCTTTTTCATTTTTTACGAGATTGAGCATTTTTTCAGCATTAATACCATGGGCATGACATATTTCTGATAGCTGGCTCAATTGGCTTTGCTTCAACAGATCTTTCTTGTTCATGTTGTATTCGTTTTTATTTTCGTAAACTTGGTAATAGATTTCATAAGCATTGGTCGCAAATCCATCGAGTTGCCACAAAACTTGAATTGCCTTCAATTCTTGGGTTGATAACATTTTTTCACCAACGACCTTTTGTGCTTCTAAGAGCTTTTTGAGGATATATGCCCTGGTTTCAATGTTGTATGGACCTTTCCCGTCTGCACCACTTCTAAGTTTCAGTTGTCTAAATTCTGGCTTGTCTCTATTTTCAGATAACCAATCTCTTAAATTCAAAAGAGGTTCGAACCTTTCTTCTCCATTTTCGATCAAAGCCTCCATTGATTTATCTTTCTTAACGACAGTACAAACCCAACACCCGAATCTACTTTGTCCGCACGATGGTGTCGACGTATCTATGACTAAAGGGCAGTCATCACCGGTTCCATTTCGATATAGAGTAATCAACTCTCTGTTAGTTCCATTCCATGGTGAAGGTGCTTGAAGTAAATATTGCCAAAGTTCGTTATTTGATAGGTTCTTCAACGGTGAATAGATGTATGCTAAATTTAACTCAACATGCCTTCGTAGACGATTATTCGATATCTGAAATTTTTGCATTGATTTCTTCCTCGTACTGCTTTCGTCCTCTCTTGTACCAAGTAAAATAATTACTTCTCCCTTTTTTGCTACCTGAGCCTTTATGTATTTTGTCGTCGGATTTATTTTAAGTCGATCGGTGCACCATCGAAAAGAGCTATTTGGCGCTGGGTAACCTTTCCCTATCATATTCACCCAGAAGCTGTCTTCAAGCTCTGGCGTGGTTTTCGCAACAATTATTGGCAACCCTTCTTTCTTTGCAGCGGTTTGAATTCGTTCTAAATTCTTGTCTATCCATTGCACAACTCGTGGGTTTTCAACCAATGTGTCATTACAAACAACATGTATTTCCTTCGTCCATTTTTCTTTAGGTAGCTCCCTCATCGCATACCACACCATTTGAAGCAATGCTGACGAATCTTTACCACCGCTGTATCCTATTATCCATGGAATATTGTCGATTTGATACTGATCTTTTATTTCTTCTTTAATGTATGATATAATGCTCATTTGGAAAGTTCAATGTTTTCTTTCTTTAACGTAAGTTCACCAGCCTCAATTCGTTGGTAGATTAGGTGCTCTGCTTGAATTGACTCAATATCAAATTCCTCTGATACAAACCTAATTAAATCTCCTAGTTTATAATTTTTTTGTTTTTCAATTTCAAGCTTCACTCGTCTAAACCACTGTTTGTGTACTTGGTTGTATTGCGTTTTTTCCTGTGGATAGTTTACTTTTGACAATCCATAATAGCCTTGTCCATAGTATTTGAATTTTCCGGCAGGATCATTTTGAATATTAGTAAATATACTGTTATAACTCGTTTCTCGGTACCTATTGACGAAGTTCGTTAATTCACGAATGTGACAAGGTTCTCCCTTGTCTCTTATATATTCCTCTACGATGTTCTTAATTGTCCCCCCGATAATACGTCCCTCGTCAACCCATTTTTTCAACCCATATGTACTTGGTCCAGCCAAAACAAATATGTTGTCTAACCTAAGCATATTGCTCTTTACTGAGTTAATATCTGCTTTTATGCCAATTCTCTGTAACTCGAACGCTATTTCCGAAACATGCATCGGGTTGCCACTACTTTGTAGTACTTCAAATATGCTCTCCCATACCTTCTTTTTTGTATTCCTATTTATGAGTATGTTTCCATTAGTGTCTGAAATAATCGAAAATGCTTTAACTAGAATTTCTTCCGTGGCAAAGACAATTCGTTGAAAAAGGGCTTCTTCAATATCTGGTGTTTTGCGATAATTTGAAATAAATCCCTGTAAATTTATCTCAAATGATTCATCAATTTTTGTTGATATCACTTTTTGAATCACTTCAGTTATTTCGCGAAGGTCAACAACACTTATGATTTCCTTCTTTACTAAGATTCTTTCGCATTCACTATCGGGAATTTCAAGAGTTACATATTCTGGGTTGAGTACTGAAGCAAAAATGTATAAAAAACTCAATGAGAATTCTGTTCTTTCTATTCCGTTTATATTAGATTCATCGAGCACGACCAAATCTGTTTCGTTAAACCACTTAGTTTTGTGATTAATTCCGTACCTGGCCAGAATCATTGATATCGCTCGGAAAGATTGTTCAATTTTCTCCAATAGTGCGTCCGCTGCCAGGATTTGTCGAACTCTTTCTTTAGAAATATCTAATGCGGTAGCTATTTCGTCAGAGGAAAGAGTCTTTTCTGAAATAAAAATCCCGTATTTTTTTATCAACAGAAACTTATCCCTGCTGTCTAGCATATCTGTATTCTGAATAAGTAACTGGAAAAATTTAAGAACTGGAAATTGATGATTTGATTGTTTGAGAAGCTGTTCCTTTAAAAATTCATTTAATTCTAATGGCATGACTCCTACGAAAGATGCTAATTCTTCAAAAACATTATCAAATTTTACTTCCTGAACACCATTATTAGTCGAAATCTGTTCAATAATAGCAGCAATGCCTGCAAATAGTGTTTCCAGTTCTTTTATAGTTTTTACACCTGCATTTCGAATATTGTTAATACTAAAATCAGCTTGCGACAATTTTCTCAG
>JAEUVY010000112.1 GCA_016786565.1 Flavipsychrobacter sp. | reverse complement strand
ATTCCATCAGGGCGTCTACTTCGGCTTTGGGTCTGTTCCAGTTTTCTGCTGAAAAAGCGTAGAGTGTCAGGTATCCTATTCCCAGCTCACCACATGCGTCAACAATGGTACGCACACTTACAACACCTTCATAATGGCCATATACTCTGTCCTCGCCGCGTTCCTTCGCCCAGCGCCCGTTCCCATCCATGATGATGGCGATATGCTGCGGCAACCTGCTGCGATCAATTGATTCGGGAATGCTCATTAATGTTGATTGCGAAAAGTGTGCAAAGGTACAAAAATAGGGCACTGGTACTCGTATCAAAATATATAAATACAGTTTAACTCGATTTTAACTGCGAATATATTTCGTGATTTAAATTACTGAATTAGTTAATAATAATTAGTTTTGCCCCAATCATCAAGCACGAAATGGACTTTATCCCTTCTTTTTTTCGGTTATTCCGACTACCCTTAGTTTATGCGTTTTTTCTGTTTTCTTCTTTTTCATCATCTGCGCAGCCTAAGACCGATAGTGTAAAAGTGTGGTCTCTTCTCAGCCCGTTGACGTTAAAAGACTTTAAGCATCCCATTGATTCTGCCCAATTCAAAGGCGATTATATCAACAAGGCAAGTTCATTACTGGACATCAAGATGAACGTTCCCGAATTCAGGAAGGGAGATACCGCATTCAATTTTGATATCAATGCGGTGTTCTTTCGCTATCTGTCCTGGATATACGATTCAACCCGCCTGGGGCATGAACGTCTTCATTTTGATATTGGTGAGATTTATGCTCGCCGGATGCGCCGATGGTTGCACGTGACTAAGTTGGATAACGAAAGTTATAATATGGTTAAGATAAAGCTGAATGAACTTTATTACGACCACGCCAAATATCATGTGTTGTACGATAAAGAAACACATGGAGGAAAACTACCCAATATGCAGCTGATGTGGGAACGCAATCTGAAAAAACAAATGGATACGTTGCAACGGTGGGATAAACCACAGGGCAGTATTAAATTCATGGATAAACGCAGGTAAATCTGCATTTTGTCACACTTATCTAAATGTGTATCCTGTACCTTTATTCTGTAATGCACAAATGATGTGCGTAGATCCGGTATGGGAGTGACTTCGCTCAGAATACTTATGAGTATATTGTGTTGTCTTGTCTGGCATAGCTCGTCAGCACAGGTACGCATCGGCCGCATGAGGGGGCTGCAACCCAAGGCGGTGCACAGAAAACCCATAGTACTGCCTGCCAAGCCCGAAAGAAAACCGGAAAATGTCCAGTTGCAAATAAAGGTTTTCATTCCATCGGAGACCCGCCGGGAATTGGACCAGACATTTTATACCGTGTGGAGCGAAGGGCAACGGCTCGATTACGATGACTTCAGGTACAACAAAGGAATTGTGAATAAGTTCTTTTCCGCAAAAGACTCTGTTGATCCAAAGGCCGTTTACCCTGATTACCGGATGTTCTACAGAATGCTTTCTGAAAGAACTTCAGGAATGACCGATGTGGACGATACGTCATGGTATAGTAGTGTGGAGCAATACCTTTCAGGGGAGGGGGGGCAATTGGCAGATGCTCCGGAAGCGATCTTTGATTCGGGATTCGCTTTTTCCATTGCGATCGACTCTCCGGCTGCATCAGTAGTGAACATACAGCCTGTGATCTATCAGGTGAACGAAAATACATGGTACTACAATATTTCGGCCTTGTTTAGTAAGAGCGAGTCGTGGATGTTGGTGCGTTCACACGATATATTGGCTCATGAGCAGATCCATTTTGATATTTTCGAATTGTATGCCCGCAAGATGAGAAAGCTTTTTGCGGAGATGTTGAAAAGCAATTTTATTGATGATGCAGGTGGCGACCTGACTAACCAGATTTCACCCGGATTCGAGCAATACTATCAGCAACTGAATGATCTGCAGGTGGAATTCGACCGGCAGACAATGAAGTTGACAGGGAAGAATCAGTCGATCCTTGAAGTAAACGCACAATGGCGCAACCGGATCAGGAGTGAGATACAGGCGATGAGCGAATATGCTGCACCGGAAGGGTACATAGAACTGCGGTAATTGACAGCAAGAAAAGATAAAACCGTGTCTAAAAGTGATTTCCTACATTTGCGCGAACAACAGAAAATAATGAAGAGTCTTTTTGAAAAGATCGAAGAAACGGCAGCGTTCATCAACTCGCGGATAGCGGGCAAACCGGTAGCCGGTATAGTATTGGGCAGTGGCCTCGGTGGACTCACCGACATCTTAGAAGGCGCAACAGTGATACCATATTCAGATATTCCGAATTTTCCGGTGTCAACGGTTAAGGGGCATGGCGGTGAGTTGGTTTTTGGCAAAATAGGTACAACTGACGTTGTACTGATGTCTGGCCGGTTTCATTATTACGAGGGATACAGCATGGAAATGGTGACATTTCCAATCCGCGTCATGAAAGCGATTGGTGTAGATACACTGGTGGTTTCCAATGCTGCCGGTGGTATGAACAAGGATTTTGGGATCGGTGATCTGATGATAATAAATGACCACATAAATCTGTTTCCTGAACATCCGCTGCGTGGTGCCAATGACGAGCGCCTCGGAACGAGGTTTCCGGATATGAGTCAACCTTATGACCTGTCATTGATCGAAAGGGCGAAAGGCATTGCCGATCAACTGGGTGTGAACGTAAAAACAGGAGTTTATGTAGGGTTGCAGGGGCCAACATTTGAAACACCCGCAGAGTACCGTTGGTTGCGCGTTATAGGCGGGGACGCGGTGGGTATGAGTACTGTGCCCGAGGTGATAGTGGCGCGCCATGGAGGTATGCGTGTATTTGCAATGAGTGTCATCACAGACATTGGTATTAGCGATGTTCCTGTTACCATTACCCACGAAGAGGTATTGGAAGCCGCAAATGCCGCGGCGCCAAAGATGGCAGCGATCGTTGCGGCATTAGTCAAGACTTTGTAAACCAAATTACTGTTAGAATACAATTGAATCAATGGATAAAAGAAAATGGCCTCCCGCGTGAGCAGGAGGCCATTTTCTTTTATTGAGATTTAGTGCGCTGCAGGTGTTGTTTCAGCAGGTTTTGGTTTTACATTTCCTTTGATATGCAATACCATTGGCGACTGCTGGGCATTTGAATTAATGGTCACATCTTTTGATATTGGTCCGGGACGGTGTTCTGTATTATAGATGACATGGATCTTTCCTTTTTTGCCGGGCAAAATTGGTTCTTTGGGCCATTCAGGTACCGTACAGCCGCATGAGCCATGTGCTTCACTTATCACGATAGGCTTTTTGCCTACATTCTTGAATTCGAAGTCACATTCTGCCTTTGGACCTTCAGGGACATCGCCGTAATCGTGGGTCTCTTCTTTGAACTTGAATTTTCCCGCGTCAGGATCCACACTTGCCTGAGCAGGAGGTGGCGGTGGGGGAGGAGGTGTCGGTTTTGATTTGTCTTGCGCGTGAACCGCTGCTGTCCAAACTGTGATGCACAACAGGCTGAGCATTATTTTTTTCATCTTGTTTCTTATTATTCTGTTTACAATAATAGATAATATTTTGTTGGGATCGGCATTTTTTCGGTTGTCAATTTCGTTCTTAATGTCAGATCCGGTCTTTGGAGGGTGTATCCGATGATTTTTATTGCCCTTTGGTGTTCATTATTTCCAAGAGTTCACTGTTGTAAATGCCGGAATTGAGGAAAAGGTTGTGTTGAAAGTGGAATTGTTGAGACAAGTAAAATATCGTCTGAGGCCTATCATTTGTGTTTGCGTTTTCCTGATTTCGGCTACATTTGATAATTGTGCGAACGCTTAGGAAAAATATTCACTGGGTCATAATCGGATTGATGCTGATTGTGTTGGCGGCGCATTTGTTTATTCTGCACAATGTCTTTGGGTTTAGTTGGGAGTTGGTTCTGGCAGATGGCATCATCAGTACTGTTGTGATCTCCATTTCTATCTGGGGAATCGTGATGCTGATACGGGCCTATCCTACAACCGCGGCTGTGACACTCTATGCGCTTTTTATAGGTCTGTTTATGAGTGCGGCAACAGTTGCCGCCGAGTATGAAGCCATAAAGTGGTGGGTGAGCACTCCGGCAACAAAATATTACACCGATTGGCTGCTACAAACATTGCCTGTAAGGTTTCTGGTGATATGGATATTCTCCACATGGGCGGCAACCATCAGCGCGTTTCGAAAGAATATGGCAGCACTTGATGTGCGTTTTCAACAACAGACCGACGCTGCTGCTTTATTGCGTGAGGCTGAGTTGTTTAAGCTAAGGCAGCAGTTGCAACCTCACTTCCTGTACAATAGTCTTAATTCGATAAATGCGCTGATCCTCATTTCTCCGGAACGGGCTCAGAATATGGTGGGAAAACTGTCTGAATTCTTACGTAGTTCTGTGAAAAGAGAGTCGGACGACACAATACCAATCTCCGAAGAGTTGGTTTATATCCAGTCATATCTTGATATCGAATCCGTTCGGTTCGGCGATAGACTGGTGGTCAGTTTTACGCACGAAAGCACTGAGCATGCAACGATACCTCCATTTCTCCTGCAGCCCATACTGGAGAATGCTATTAAATTCGGGCTTTATGGTAAGACAGGAAAAGTTCAGATAGACATCCGCATGGCTGTGGCTGCCGGGATGCTGACCCTGACCATTGTGAATCCGTATGATCCGGATATGCAACCTCCGAGAGGAACCGGTTTCGGGCTTTCCGGCATCAGACGGAGGTTGTATCTTGTATATGGGCGCACCGACCTGTTGGATACCCAAAAAGACAATACTACATTTACTACCACACTGAAAATACCGCAACAACATGTACAAAGTAATACTGATCGATGATGAACCGTTGGCACGTCAATTGATACGCTCTTACCTGACCGCATATCCGGATATGAGTGTAGAGGCTGAATGTGGCGATGGTTTTGAGGGATTCAAGGCTATTCAGGAGCATAAGCCTGATCTTGTATTTCTGGATATTCAGATGCCGAGGTTGAACGGTTTTGAAATGCTTGAGTTGATCGACAATCGCCCGTCGGTGATCTTTACAACCGCATTTGATGAGTATGCAGTGAAAGCGTTTGAGGCACATGCTATAGACTATTTGTTGAAGCCGGTGGTGAAAGACAGGTTTGCCAAGGCAATTGAAAAATGGAAAAGCAGTGTTCCCTTTAAAGCCGCTCCTGATCTTTCTCCTATACTTGAGAACAACGTGTATGAGGGTTATCAGCATCGCATTGTGGTAAAAGACAATGGTCTGATACGCATCATTCCGGCAAACGAGATCCACTATCTTGAAGCGGACGACGACTATGTACGCATTGTTACTAAGGGCGGGACTTACCTGAAGAAGAGTACTTTGGCGCATCTTGAACAGACACTGGATCCGCAACAATTTGTGCGCGTGCATCGTTCCTACCTTATCCCGGTATCGCAACTGTTACGGATAGAACCGTATGAAAAGGAAAGCCACATTGCATTGTTGCAGTGTGGTGCAAAAGTTACGGTTAGTAAGACCGGAATGGCAAAATTGAAAGGGCTGCTCGGGTGGTAGTTCAAGCATCAACTATCTGTTCTCACCAAGGCGATCCATCCAATGGATCTCAGTCTCTTTCTTATTGGGCTTTTTCTCCAGAACGTATCTTATCAGCAAGTATCCGCCTACTCCAAAGAGTTCGATGGTGAGCACATGAAGGGGATTGGAGTTAAGTGCCTCAACCAGTTGTTTCGTTACTCTTGACCTTACTTCAAGATCGGTAGACGACAGGTCGTTGATATTGACGGTGTCGGCAAGGAAGTTGAAAACAACCACCATACAGCCTACACATAAAGCGGAAATGAACGTCACCGCGGTGACTCCTCCCCAGAACCAGGCGTTAAGGCCCTTGATACGGGCCCTAACGCTGTTTCTGAAAGAAAGGTATGTCAATAATATAATTTCAAACATCAGATTAAATGTTTTTCATGAACTCAGTAACGCTTTCCATAACATGAGCGATCTGAGGTTCTGTAAGGCCATGATGGCATGCAAGCAACATACCGCCGCGCATCACGCGATCGGACTGCAGGTATCCATCTTTCGACGCCTTGTGTGCCACGTTTTTGAAGCCAGGCTGACGAAGAATGTTACCTGTGAACACAGTACGGGTCTGGATATTCCTTTTTTCGAGGAAGATCTGCAGATCGCGACGTATGAACGGAGCTGACTCGCGGATAGTTGATGCATATGCCAACCAACCGGTGCGTGAATCAGGCAGTTGTTTAGGCAGGATAAAGAACTCTTCATACTGGCTGAAGAACTCTCTCATGCGAACATAGTTTGCAGTACGTGTATCGATATTCTGAGCCAGCTTGTTCAGCTGAACAATACCGAAAGCAGCACCCATTTCTGATGGCTCGATGTTGTATCCGGGCTCCTCAAAAACGAATTTCGCATCGTATGGTATTCCGTCTACTTCAACGTTGAAGCGGTTTTCTATTTTCTCAGACTCAACGAAGAGTGACGAACTGCGACCCCAGCTACGTAAAAGGCGGCCACGGTCATAGAACGCTTCTGTATTGACACACAACATACCACCATTACCTGCGCAATTGATGATGTGCGAGCCATAGAAGCTTGTTGTGCTCATGTCAGTGAAGCGTCCAGAAGAAGCTCCTCCGATCTCAGCGCCAAGTGTATCGGCAGAATCTTCCAGTACAAAGAGATTGTGTTTGTCAGCGATCTCACGTAGACGCTTCCAATCAGGAAGATTTCCCATCAGGTTTGGTATAACCATCGCCTTGGTTTTCGGCGTGATCATCTCCTCTACTTTAGCGGCATCAATGTTGTAGGTGCCTTCTTCAACGTCAACAAACGCAGGTACCCAGCCTTTTTTTACCAGCGGGGCAACGGTTGTGCTGAAAGTAAGGGCAGGAGTGATGATCTCACTTCCGGGCTCGTAATTCATAAGATCAGCGGCCAGGTACAGGGCAGACGAGCCGCTGTTGACCATTATACCATACTTTTTGCTGTAAAGATCGGCAACGCGGCTTTCCATTTCACGTACATTTTTGCCCATTTGGGTACTGGTACGTAATACGTTTACTACTGCTTCAATTTCTTCTTCTCCATGAACTGTTCTGCCATATGGCACGTGGATGTAGTCTGTCTGTAACATTGATATATAGTAGATTAGATTGCGAATATAGAATATCGTAGGGAATTATTAATGTTAAAGTGGCCTGATGTATTGTGGTGAAATTTCGGTTATCGTTTTGTTTTTCCCGAACCCTCATTTCCTTTCGAAGGACCCTCAGGCTTAAAGATGGTCTCAGGAACCGGCTTATTTATTTCAACCGTCTTATAAACGACTTCACCACCCATCATCGGGTCGGATCTTTTCATTGGAATTACAATTCCATCCGGCTGTTTTTCAAAATTGCTGAACGTAACAGAAATGTCTCGCGCCTCTTCGCCTGCCTTGACGTTCATTTCTGTCCGAATAAGATAATATGTTGATTCATCAAAATATGCAATTTGTTCAAACCCATCTTTGTCTGTTACCTTTAGCCTAACGCAGGCAATTGAATTGATAGTGTCTTTTCCGTCCAGTTCCGCTTTTGCGATAGCCGATCGATCGGTCAACCACATATTCTGGATATTTAGTTTCGACTGTGCCTGCTTTAACTGCTCTTCAGGCATTGCGGTAACCTTATCCATTCCGGGTTGAACAGGTATGTACATCCAACCTTCTTTTTGGGTCACAATCACATAACAGTCCATGCCCATTACCGAGAAATCCATCCTCATGCCTTGATTGTTGACCATGGTCTGTGAGGTGGGAAATTCCATGCCTTGAGCGTTGATGCTGCCCGACATTTTCAGCGTTTTTATTTTGCTAAGGGCTTCCTTGCCGCCCATAGCGGTGATATGTTTAGTGATTACATCCTCGGCCGATTGCGCAAATGAGTGAAAAACTGAACAGAAAAGCACTGCAAAGGCAACGATTGGTTTCTTCATGTTTGGAATTTTGTTGGTCTGTAAAGATATATATAATCAATGGTATTGCCGTTTTACTGCTCCCTTGCATTCAGTTCGCTTGCGGTTGCAGTAGCCAAATCCCGAAATGCGTGGGTTTTTCAGGGCCATTTTACAATCGCCTGACAATAAACGGATTGCTGTCAATGCCCGTGAAACGTGGTAAAGAGTAGATTTGCGCCCATGAAATCAAAATATCTTCTGCTTATAGTTTCTCTGTATTCACTAAACTCTTCAATTTCCTTTGCACAACATTCACAGGCAAGTGGAAGCAAGGGGACAACAGACGGTAAGTTGGAATATGCCGATGAGCGGCATTTTAAGAATATGCGTCAGCTGACTTTCGGGGGGGACAACGCAGAAGCTTATTTCGGTTTTGATAACAGACATGTCACGTTTCAGCGCACCAGCGCTCCTGATGGGGTGGAATGTGATCAGATATTTTATGGGACTATTCCCGGTAAAAAGAAGAAGGAGTTTAAGTATGATCTCGTTAGTACCGGAAAGGGTAGAACCACGTGTGCCTACCTTTTGCCGGATATGAAACATATCCTCTACGCTTCTACACATGAAGCTTCTACAACCTGCCCACCCGTGCCTCACAGGAGCAAGGTAAAAAAATATGTATGGCATATTTATGAGGGTTATGATATAAACGTGGCCGACCTAAAGGGAAACATCACCGGGCAGATCACAAAGTCAC
>JAEUVY010000050.1 GCA_016786565.1 Flavipsychrobacter sp. | reverse complement strand
ATGCTGCAGTCTTCACCCATTATCACATCGCCTACAATGGTGGCATTGGGTGCAACAAAACAAGATTCAGGTATCTCGGGCATTACGCCCTTTACGGGCAATATGTATGGCATGGCTTCTTTGCTTTACTACAAAGAAACGGAGTATTTTGAATTGAACAATGATTGTGGTCAAATGGGAGGATAGCCGATCAATCTACAATATGGTCGAGCGCCAAATACCGGAAACGGAAGGAACCGTCAGCACTGTCGATGGTGACCTGTAATCCGTCCAGACCGGCGCCTATGTAAGACATCCCGCCCAGCTCCTTCACGTGGGCCAGTTTATCGGCGTTGGTGATGTCCACTTTGGCTGTGGCGCACCAGGTATCGCTGTGGAAGTTCACCCATAGGTATTGCCGGGTGCTATCCTCCTCGTAATCAGCTATGTAACAGTCCAGCGTTGACTGGTCGGTTGCGGCCAGATGCCGGGCCACCGCTGCCGTGTATGCGGGCGAGCCATGCGCATGTTTTCCTTCCTCGGGCAAGGGGTGGCAGGTATGCCGGTGGCAACCGAAAACAAACAGCGATACGATAAAGAGATAGCCAATGACACGCATAAGCGTTTAGCGGGGTTGTCTACAATTAACGGCTGATCTAGAAAAAAAGTGTGCAAACAAATATTGCCGCGATCACACAAATAAGGTCCACAAGCAACATGGTAGAAAGTGTGTAGCGCGTGTTCTTCACCTTCACGCTGCCGAAATAAACGGCTATTACATAGAACGTGGTCTCTGCACTGCACTGGAACACACTGGACAAACGACCGGCCATAGAGTCCACTCCAAATGTCTGCATGGCATCTATCATGAAGCCGCGCGATCCGCTGGAACTGAACGGCCTGAGTATTGCCACAGGCAGCGCATCCACAACGCCCTTGTCTACATGCAGCATCAGGAAGAATTTTGACAGCGCACCGGAAACCATTTCGAAGACACCGCTGTTGCGGAACACTGAAATGGCCACCAGCATACCCAGAATGTACGGGAAGATAGTGATGCCTGTATTAAGCCCTGATGAAACACCATCTACAAATGATGAGAACACATTCTTGCCATCGGCGGTGAATTTTTTCTCGTGAACGAAGGCGTAAACGAGAATAAAGAGGATGATGGAAAGCAGAATGATGTTGGAAATATTGGCGGTGAAGTGATTCTTCTCGGCAATGCCCAGGCGGGTAATGTAGAACATAAGCCCCGTGAGCACACCGGCCACACCTCCCAGTGCGCCTATCAGCACACCGCTTTTGAAGTTGATGCGCTGGCGCACGCCTACCAGTATTAGTGCGGCAAGAGTGCCTATGAAGGATGTGATGATGCACGGCAGCATTACGTCGGCAGGGTTCTGGGCATTCTGTGCAGCGCGGTAACCTATGATAGATGTAGGTATGAGCGTAAGACCGGCAGCATGCAGGCACAGGAACATGATCTGCGCGTTGCTGGCTCGCTCTTTATCGGGGTTCAGCTCCTGTAGACTTTCCATGGCTTTGAGGCCGAAGGGTGTAGCAGCAGAGTCAAGACCCAGGAAGTTGGCAGCGAAGTTGAGGGTCATGTAAGATATGGCCGGGTGTTTTGCCGGCACCTCGGGAAAGACCTTTACAAAAACCGGACTGAGCAGCTTGGCCAGCTTCTCTGATGCTCCCGAATCGATGAGCAGTTGCAGGATGCCGCAGAAGAACGAGAGATAGGCAATGAGCGGCAGTATGAGGTCGAAAATGGCACTCTTGCAGGTGGGCAGTATGCCATCGGTAGCTACCTTGCCACGGGTCACTTTTACGAGGCCCTTGTCGAGGGTGTAGATCTCGTCTTGTTTGGCGGTAGCACCGTGCACCACATACTTTCCATCGGCAGCGGCTGTTATGCTGTCGCGCAGGGGAGAAGCCACATCTTTGAGGTATAGCTCTTTTACCAGAATGGCGTCATCGCGTTTGCCATTCACAATGTGATCTATGGAGTATGCATTGCCGGTAGCCAGTGTACCCAGTACATAGACAACAGACACTATGATAATAATAAGCCAGAACCTGCTGAGGACCATATACGGTCAAAAGTATGAATAATGAGTAATAATAGTAAGTGCGGGAAGATGTCAGCCCTCGATGGGTTGGTCTTCTATCAGTTCTTCTTCGTTCTTGGAGAACTGCACCAGCCAGCGGTTGTTCATCTTCACGAGGAACAGTAGTTGTTCCTTCCCTTTATTGTCGGACAGGGTATAGGTAACAATGGCGCGGTCGCCGCTTTGCTGATATCCCCTCACGCCCACCATTACGGCGGCCATGTGTTTGCGGGTAGAATCTGATATCATTTCGCTAATGCCCGAAAATTTTTCCAGCAATGCCTTTGTGTCTTCGGTGGCGTTGCGGCCGGCCTCGGCATAGTCCATCTTGTAGAAGGCGGTAAGCCAATTGTAGGCTACTGTTCGCGGGTCGTTCAGGTCGCTCTTTACAGAGTAGAAGGCAGATGTGGGCGCGAAGTAGCGGATGTAATAATCGACAGGCAGGTGATCGTAGGTAGGCTCAATGACAAATTTTCCTTCTTCATCAATAAAGCCATACTTGCCTTTATTCTCCACTACTGCGAGGCCGCCATCGAAGCCGAAAGCGAAATCATATTGAGGAGCGATCATGAACTTTCCTTTATCGTTGATATAGCCCCATTTGTCGCCGCTCTTCACGGGTGCAAACTTGTTTCCGTTGAACGGGTAGGCATCGTTGAAGAGTAGTGGTATCACCACGCCACCGCCACGGGCTATCCATCCCCATTTATTGTCGTGTTTTACCAGAAAGATCTTTCCATCCACATCCACATCTTCGTAGCGGGGTTCCAGAATGAACTTGCCCGATGTGTGCAGCACACCCCACTTTCCGGCCACATTCACTTTGGCCATGTCCCCGGTGAACGGATGTGCATTCTTGTAAACGGTAGCGATCACCAACTCGCCCTTTTTGTTGATATAGCCCCATTCTCCGTTGCGGTTCATGACACAACAAAGGCCAGATGAGAAATACCCAACAGCCTGATAGGCCGGTTTAATTACCATTTCGCCGTTCTTATTCACAAACCCCCAGCTTTCGCCCTGTGGCCCAAGAACACTATATGCAGCCAGGCCCTCTCTGAAGTTCTCGGCAGACACGGCTTGTTCAAGTGTAAATTTTGTGATGCCGTTCTTGTCAATGGCACGGGGCGCGCTGCCGCGGGGCACTACAAATGCGAGTCCCTCGCTAAACGCGGTGGCGGCAGTATATACGGGTCGTATGACATACTGTCCGGACTGATCTATATAGCCCCAGCCGGTCTCTTTGTCGAGGTTGGCTACCAGCGCAACTCCGCCTTCAAAGCAGCCCGCGCGACGGTAGCGGAACGGGATCTCTGTATGCCCTTCGCGGTCTATGTAGCCGTAATATCCGTTCTGTTTCACCGGAAAGAAACGGGTACGCTTTTGTGCCCCGTCTCCGCAGGAAATGAAAAACACCAGAGCCAGTATGAGGAGTCCGTTTCTGTTCATAGGTAAGGTCCTAAGCCGGGTATCCCGGAGTATATGGCTGGTGCAGGGAGGGGTAGTTTGTATTACTTCTTCACAGAGTCTGTTGCCACTGCGGCACTGTCTGTTGCAGGGGCAGGTTCTTCCATGGCAGCTTCGTCGTCTTTTGGCATCACACCCACCAGATCGCTCTTGGTGAACTGTACCAACCATTTATCATTCACTTTCACCAGGTTCAGCTTCTGTTCTGTAGGATTGTCTGAAGACGAGTAAGTGACAACAGCCTTGTCGCCTTCTTCTTTTACGTCCTTGATATTGATCTTGATCTTCTTCAGTTCGGCTTTGCCCGAGTCGTTAACACCCTTGGTGAGTTCATCCAGAGAACTGAGCAGATTTTTTGTGTCGTCGGTTGAAAGTTTGATGGATTGTTCAAAGTCCATGTGGTTGAATCCCGTCAGCCAGGTTTTCGCAACTTCTTTCGGGGTGTTCCGGCCGCAGCTGATGAACATTACAGAGGCAACAGCCAGCAGCACCAAACGGCGCATCATCATCTTCATGTATGTACTTCTTTTTAGTATAACAAAGGTATCACTTATATTTCACCTGCCAAACGAGCTGAGCCATCGGGTTGGCACACAGATTGGCGGTGCCCACAAAACGGTGCCCCATTACGGTGTCGGTGGGTATGCATTCCCGGTTGCCGGCTACCCCGGTCAGTACTTTATAGACCAGTTCGGTGCAGTATAGCTTGTCATTTGTGGCCAGGTCGAACTGCATATCGAAGCGGGGGCGCTTATGAAACCAACTGAGCACCTGCTGCTTTATTGCGGCAGAGTCGAGCGGATAGCGCACCACACCAAAGGCCAACTGACGTTGCGGAGCAAGAAAAACCGATGCCGAGTCGCGGCGCATGCGTGCGTCGGGGTTGTCCTCGCCGCCAATGCAATGATATACGAACGGGTATCCGCCCTCCACTACTACAATGCCGCAATGAGAAAAGTCTTTGTTGCCGCGGTTCATACGTGCCAGCATCTGGCTTTGCGCGCCCATGCCCATACGCAGCAATACATCGCCGCTACGCAGTATGGAGATGGCGGAATCTGCCATGTGCCGGTTCCAAAGCATGGTTGCCCTGGTGTCAATTGGGGTGTGCGTTTCAGCAGCGGGTACAGGTTCGCTACCGGTGGCCGATAACAACAGCCCTCCTGAAACGATCGCCGCCGCTATAACCACCCAGATACGCATCATGACCGGGAAAATTGAATTATACGTTGAAACGGAAGTGCATCACATCGCCGTCCTGCACCACATATTCCTTTCCTTCTATGCGCAGTTTTCCGTTTTCGCGGCATGCAGCTTCAGTCTTGTACTGTACATAGTCGTTATAAGCGATCACTTCGGCCTTAATAAAGCCTTTTTCAAAGTCGGTGTGGATGACGCTGGCCGCCTGTGGCGCTTTCCAGCCACGGTGAATGGTCCATGCGCGCACTTCCTGCACCCCTGCAGTGAAATAAGTAATGAGGTTGAGGAGTGTGTAGGTAGAGCGGATGAGACGGTTCAGGCCCGGTTCGGTGAGTCCGTATTCAGACAAGAACAGTTCTTTATCTTCAACGCTTTCCATTTCTGATATCTGCGCTTCGATAGAGTTGTTCATCACTATCACCTGCGCCCCTTCTTCTGTAGCAGCTTTTACAAGCGCGTCAGAGTATTTATTGCCGGTAAGCAGTGCGGCCTCGTCTACGTTGGCAACATACAGAACGGGTTTCTCGGTAAGGAGGAACAGGTCGGCAATAGCCTCGCGGTCTTCGCCTTCCAGGCCCAGGCCGCGAACGTTTTTGCCCTCGCCCAGGTGTTGCTGGCACTGCTGCAGTACTTCCAGCTGGCGTTTCATCTTCGGATCGCCGGTTTTGGCCATCTTCTCTACGCGCTGGATCTTCTTTTCCACGCTCTCCAGGTCCTTGAACTGGAGTTCGGTATCTATTATCTCCTTGTCGCCTATAGGGTTGATGTCGCCCTCTTCGCGCAGGATGTTGTCGTCTTCAAAACAGCGGATAACGTGTACAATGGCATCAACCTCGCGGATGTTGGCCAGGAACTTGTTTCCCAGACCTTCGCCCTTGCTGGCACCTTTTACCAGACCGGCAATATCCACAAACTCGAAAGTAGTGGGCAGTATGCGCTGAGGCTGCACCAACTCGGCCAGCTTTGTCAGACGGTCGTCCGGCACATCCACCTGACCTACGTTTGGTTCTATGGTACAGAACCTGTAGTTGGATGCCTGCGCCTTCGCGCTGTTGCTCACCGCATTGAATAGAGTTGATTTTCCTACGTTGGGCAAACCAACGATACCTGCCTGTAATGCCATCTTACTTTTTTGAAAATTTGCGCAAAGGTAAGAGGAATGCACAAATAGGGGGGTAAAAGATTGGCTGATGCCGTGAAGGGCACTACAAAAGGCAATGCCGGAGCTTGCGGGCCCCGGCATTGCGTGGATGAGTAGTTGTGAATATTAAAGGAAACTTGCAGCTATTTTTCCCAGTGCAGGTGGCGCCTGGGCTATGCGTGCGTGTTGTGTACAATAAACAAGAAGGAAGGGCAATGTGGCGCGGGTGTCTTTATCCACCGCTTTGCGGCGCACATCTATGTCGTAATGATAACATAGTGCTTTCCAGTCATATTTGCTTTTGATGGAGGCAACTTCGTTTTCGAATTCGTCTACTATCGTATAGGTGGGTTCGAAGCTTTTGTTCTTAGTCACCAGCAAACGTTTGCCGTTTTCCAGTATCATTTCCAGTTTCTGACCATTTCCCAGCCTCAGAATGGCGTAAGTGCTGCCATTTCGCATAATGCCCGCATCCTTGCCGCGCGGAACAATGGTAAAACCATCCGCATCGCGGACACTGATCTTCGACCGTTCGTTGAGCCGGGCGGCATAGCTGACGCAGCCTATCGGCTCTTTGTGTTCATTAGTTATTTCTATATTCCTTCCTCCGAGGCGTGTAGCTGTAAAATGCATATTTATAGATTTTTCGGTTTGCGTGTGCGATGTCTATTTCAATTGATGTGCCATTTTTTATTTTTATTGAAAAACAATGTTTTACAAGTTTCATTATTTCATTTTTGTTCCAAATTCCGGAAAATCAATCCACGTGATGTACTGAACCCGGGTTTCCGATAACTGATAATTTTCGGCAACTTTGCGGCATGAAAAAGTCCATTTTCCTGCTTTCCAGTTCGTCGGTTCACGGACACGGCTTTCTGGAGTACAACAAGCCCGATATTGAAAAGTTTCTCAAGGGCGTGACCACCCCTATACTTTTTGTGCCGTTTGCTGCGGGCAAGGACGAGTGGGACGGATACACGTCTAAGGTGCGAGCCTTTTTTACCACCATTGGTATGAAAGTGAAGGGCATACATACGGTAAGCGAGGAAAAGATGTTCACCGATCATGAGGTGATCTTCATAGGTGGCGGAAATACCTTCCGATTGCTGAACGAATTGCAGCAGCGCGGGTTGCTACCGCGCATCCGCGAGGCGGTGATGAGCGGGAAAATGGCCTACATGGGTTCCAGCGCCGGCACCAACATGGCAACATTGTCTATTAAGACCACCAACGATATGCCCATCATCTATCCGGCGGGTGGATTTGATGCGCTCAACCTTTTCCCTTATCAGATCAATCCGCACTATCTGGATGCCGACCCTACCAGCAGCCACATGGGCGAGACGAGGGCGCAACGCATATCAGAGTTTCATCAGGAAAATGATACGCCGGTTTTTGGTCTGCGCGAAGGGTCGTATATTCTCATCAGCCCCGATTGTGCGTCTACCGGAAAAATGTTCATAGGACGCAAGGCGGGTGCAAGGGTTTTCCTGAAGGGGAAGCCTGCATTTGAAGCACCTACCGATGTTGAATTTTCGCTGAGCGAACTGGAAGCAGCACGCTAACTGACAGGTTCGTTTTTTGCTTTGTCGAAGTGGAGCAGCCATTGGTTGCCGTAACGGTCTGTGAGGTCGCCGAAAAGTGCGCCCCAGAACGTTACTTCCAATTCATGTGTCACTGTGCCGCCATCGGCCAGTCGTGCGAAACAATCGCGTAGTTCGGCCTCGCCGGTACAGTCCAGCATCAGCGAAACCGCGTTGCCGCGAATGAGGCCGCGTTCGCCCACCATGTCTGAAGCCATTATCACAAGCGGGCCGCATGTAAGTGTGCTGTGCAGGATACAGTCGCGCATTTCCTGCGGCATACTTCCGGCCAGCGGCGACTCGCCAATGGTCTGGAATTCAAGAGTACCACCCAGGCACGAACGATAGAATTCCATAGCCTCGCGGCAATTGCCCGCAAACGTGAGATAGGTGATGATATGCGCCATAACAGTTTGGTAATGAATGAGGTTACAATTGTGTGCAAAGTTGTGGCACCCTGCGCACAGCAGCCGTGTGTGAAAGCGACGCAATAACGGGTTGATTGCGACAGGCAACCTTTCTACCTTTGACAGGAAAATACATATCATGAAGACCATTGCGATACTTGTTCCCGAAACCGCAGTTATTGAAGCAATTGCCGACCCCAACTATATGTTTCGCGCGGTCAATCAGTTTTTGCAGGCATCGGGCCGTGCGCCACTGTTTGACGTGAAACTGGTGGGCGCTACCCGGGAAGTGAAACTGGACAATAGTCTCTTCACGGTACACACCGATCTTTTGCTGGAGGAAGCAAAAAGCGCCGACATGATATTTGTGCCTGCCATAAGCGGGCCCGTGCAGCGGGCTATAGACCTTAACCGGAGTTTGCTGCCGTGGATAGTGGACCGCTACAAAGAAGGCGCCGAGGTGGCTTCGCTATGTATAGGTGCATTCCTGCTGGCGGCCACTGGCTTGCTGAACGGCAAAAAGTGCAGTACCCATTGGAATGCTGCCAACGAATTCAGAAACATGTTTCCGGATGTGGAGCTGGTGGATGGCAGCATCATCACTGAAGAGCAGGGGCTATACTCAAGCGGTGGCGCCAACTCTTACTGGAACCTGTTGCTGTATCTGGTAGAGAAATATACCGACCGCGATACGGCCATACTTGCCTCCAAGTATTTTGCGATAGACATAGACCGCGATAGCCAGGCTTCGTTCATGATGTTTCAGGGGCAGAAGGAACACAACGATGAGGCCATAAGGAAGGCGCAGGAATACATAGAGAACAACTACACCGAAAAAATGACCGTAGATGAATTGGCGGCATTGTGCACCATAGGCCGACGGAGTTTTGAGCGCAGGTTCCTGAAAGCTACCGGAAATACGGTGGTCACCTATATACAACGAGTGAAGATAGAAGCAGCCAAACGCAGCTTTGAGAAGAGCAGGAAGAACATAAGCGAAGTGATGTATGATGTGGGCTATACGGACACGAAGGCATTCCGCACCATCTTCCGCAAGATCACCGGGCTAACACCTATTGAGTACAGAAACAAATACCGAAGGGAAGGCGCACAGGCATAGTAAAATTTCCGAACAACGTCCATAATCTGCGTCAGTAGCGGGTTTCCAAAGAAATGTTACCTTTGCGCCCCTAAAACAATTCTAATGAAACTGGAAGAACAACTGCAACAGAGAAGCGGAAACACCTGCGAATTATGCCAGTCGGCAGATAACCTGAAGATGTATGAGGTGCAGCCTCAGGACAGCAATACGGCCGATAACTGCATTCTGCTCTGCGGCAAGTGTACAGCCCAGGTTGATAAGAAAGAAGAGCTGGAAAGCGGCCGTTGGAACTGCCTCACCACGTCTATGTGGAGCGAGGTGCCGGGTGTGCAGGTTGTAACGTGGCGTATGCTGAACCGTTTGCGCAACGAAAGCTGGGCGCAGGAAAGCCTGGACATGATGTACATGGATGACGACAGGCTGGAGTGGGCAAAGGCAACCGGAGATCATGAGAGCGACGGATCGGTGGATCTGCATAAAGACTGTAATGGCGCAGTACTACATACCGGCGACACTATTGTACTGACACGATCACTGGATGTAAAGGGCACACAGCTGAATGCAAAGATGGGCACGGTGGTGAAGAACATCCGCCTTGTGGAAGACAATACAGAACAGATAGAAGGAAAGATAGAGGGTCAGACGATTGTGATACTTACCAAGTACGTAAGGAAACAAGGTGCGTGATCTTCATAGACACAGCATTGAATAAGGTCGGACCGATAACATGGTCCGACCTTATTTTTTTACTTGAATAGTATCAGCGCATCCAGACTGTTGATGGGTGTCTTCTTGCTATCAGACAAAGAAATTGATCTTATAATAACCTTTGCCTCCGTGGCACCGGCACTGAAGATCGTTAATGAGTCGGCAGGCTGGTCGCTGTTTTTTGCCTTGCTGAGTCTTTGCAGTAGCGGCTTCAGGTCTACCTGACCGGTTTGAAGATCACCTTTTTTTATACCCAACATAACTTGTTCGCTGCTCTGTTTCATCTGAACCGATATACTATCAGACAGTTCGGTAATATCGCTATTGCCATAAAGGTGCAGCTCGTGCGCACGACTATAGCCCGATATGTTGAAACCCTCTGTTGTGCCATTGCAGCCAAATGTTTGGATCATGTCTTCTGCAACATCTGTTTGCGGCTTGGTGGTACAGATCATTGTGGCCAGTTCTTTTTCAAGTTTGCGGCGTTGGTCCCACGAGTACCGCCCGGGTTCATTTTCAACCGGTGCTATTTCTTTTACTACGCCTGATAGTGACACCGAATAGAGTGGCTGTAATTTTTCAATCGATCCTTTCTCTACAAAATAGGCAACGATAGCGTGTACTTCCTTAGCGTCATCGACCGACATGGCCACTCCCTTGTTGGTGCCGCCAACGGGCAGGTTGTACTTCTTCATGATGTGCGCAAGCCGCAAACGCTGGCTATATTCTGAAACAGAGAACGCGCTCCATGGACCCAGAACAGACAGTAGCCCGATGACAATAAGCGAGCGCGGGATAATGCGTATGTTCTGCTCTTTTGAAAAAACGAAGTATAGACTGATGATGCCCAGCCACAACCCCAGCAGACTAAGGAAATAGCGACTCTCGGTGATGCCGTATTTCCCCACACGAGCCCACGTGGCTGCATATAGCAGCACTATGAGCGGCAGCGTGGCCCTGAAAAATATGCGCGAGAACAAACGCACCCACGACGCGGAAGCATCGGTGCGCAGCGGCTCTGACAGTAGCACTGCCAGTATGCCCACTACCGAGTAGGACATGATGAGCATGCTGACCATGCCACGCGGCAATTGCCACGTGAATAAGATCTTCAGCCCATACGCGTAGAGGATGATCATGTAAATGAAGACCAACGGAATGAGTATGTACTGGACAAATATTTTCAGCATCACCGGGAAAACCCGTTCTTCATTCAGCGACTCAAAATCTTGCGGGATGCCTGCTACAAAAAACCAGGTACTGAAGACGCCCGCAACTGCTATCCACAGGTAGAGGAATATATCTCTGTTGAGGTCCAGCTCGAAAAGTTGATCGGAGGCGCCAATGGCCAGAGCAAGACCACCGAAAAGCGCGGCAGAAAATATGCCCGAAAGAATGAACCGAGAAAATAGCAACTGGTTATACCTCCAGAAGCCTTTGCGGTCGTTATGACCCACATAGGGCGCAACAGCCACCATGAGATGCGCCACAATAACGAGTACAAAATAGGTGATGGTGCGATTGATGTCTTCAAACTCGTTGGATGGTGCCAGCCAGAACCAGTAGGCCCACACTATGCCTACGGTGACAACCGAAAGAATATGTTTCAGATTCTTATTGCCCCGTCGTTCGGCAAAGAGACTACCGGCCAGCGATAGCGACAACCCCAGCGAGCAGGACAGTACTGCCCCGATATTGGTTCCGGCATTGTCGTTTATCATCAGCATGGCCAGGTAGCTGCCGCAAATGGCGAACAGAAGCGTGGCATAGAACCTGCCGAATGAAATTTTGGCCATGCCGGCCAGATAGGAAAAGGAAGGTAGCTTCATAAGCGGAGATATATTCAAATTTACAAACTAATAATAACAGCATTGCCTGCGTATTATTGCCTGCCAACGGATATTTAGCATTTTATGTAGCCACCTGTGAATAATTGGCCAAACCCATTATATTTGCACCCTCAAGTCAGGGGAATTAGCTCAGCTGGCTAGAGCGCTTGCAGTCCCGAAGGCTTTCGGGAAAGAGGTCACCGGTTCTTTTGAATGTTGTTCTTTAAAATAAATGGGGAATTAGCTCAATAGTTCCGTGCTTGCTGTCCCGAAGGCTTTCGGGAAAGAGGTCACTGGTTCTTTTGAATGTTGTTCTTTAAAATAAATGGGGGAATTAGCTCATTAGTTCCGTGCTTGCAGTCCCGAATGCTTTCGGGAAAGAGGTCACCGGTTCTTTTGAAAGTTGTTCTTTAAAATAAATGGGGAATTAGCTCAATAGTTCCGAGCTTGCTTTACCGAATGCTTTAGGGAAAGAGGTCACCGGTTATTTTGAAAGTTTTTGTTTAAAATATAATGGGAAA
>JAEUVY010000021.1 GCA_016786565.1 Flavipsychrobacter sp. | reverse complement strand
TTGGTGGTGGGGAATAGGTATAGGAACTTGAAAACCCGGTGTTCCCTGCCGAGAAGTCACCGTTTACTACAAGGTTGTTTTCATTGAGCGAACGTAGTGTGAGGTAGTAATAGTTCGATGATATACCCGTCACAACCGGATTGAGAATAGTTGTTGACGACAAGCCCGAAGCGGGAGACCATGCGTAACTCAACACTGAGTCTGTGCCGCCCATTGTTGCCGGAATGGTCATTGTGTCACCAATGCACACTGTAATCGTATCAGGCAAAGTCAGGGTATTGCAGATCATGTCCAGACAAAGTGGGTCATATTTTGCAAAGAAACCATCGGTGCCACCAGTTGAGCTAAGTGACATGGTAGTTGCCGCAGGGTCGAAGTCTACAGCCGCTCCGGAAAATTGTCCGGTTACGTAAACATAACCCGACGGATCATGGGATAGCCCGAATCCAGCGTCAACAGCCGTCTGACCAACTTTGAAACTACATTGATGATTGCCGAACAGGTCGTACTTAGCTACTACTATGTCAGTAGAGCCTGAGCTGATGAGTACTCCGCCGGTTGCCGCCGGCGCGAAGTCGACCGTGCCGGAAAAATCACCGGTAAGGTTCACATAGCTACCTGCTACGTCTATTCCCCATCCCATATCGTTGCCACTGCTACCCATCAATTTACCCCAGACATAATTTCCTGCATTGTCAAATTTTGCCATTATGATATCGCGGTTAGTACCACCACCCGGTGTTGAAACAGTTGTGGTAAGTGGTGCTGCAGGGTCGAAAACAATTGTTGCACTTGTAGTGTATCCTGATACGTATATGTTGTCCGACGCGTCAAGTGCAAGGCTTAGAAATTCATCGAAGTCTGTGCCTCCGGTACCACTAACTTTTTTGGCAAATATGGGGTTCGCATCTACGTCATACTTTGCTATGTAAAAGTCGTAAAGGCCTGAAGAAGTAAGCGTTGTGGACGCGGTCCATGGGCTGAAGTTAGAAACACCCTGAAAGAAACCGGCAACATAAATATATCCTCCACTCACCTTCAGCGAACGGGGAAAACAATCTACAGAGGAGACGCCCGGCAAACCGTAATTGTGTCCCCAAATGACATTTCCGGTAGGGTCATATTTGATGAGGTAAGCGGTTCCGTCAGTGGCGCTGCTAAAGGTGATGGTTGGAGAAACTACCATTGTTGTATTGAACACACCACCTACATAAACGTTTCCGGCAGGGTCAGTGTCGAGAGAAAGGGTGACGTCATATACAGTTGGGCCTCCCAGCTGTTTCGCCCACTGAAATGTGCCGGTAGACGAGTACTTGGCAACAAATCCATCACCGTACATCGTTAGGCTGGTGCCGCCGGCAAACGGAAGTGTTGTAGAGCCGGCTCCCGGGTCAAAATCTATGCCTGCAGATTGGTAGTAACCGCAGATAATGACGTTACTGCTTGCATCCGTTGTCAGATACCATACTGCGTCATACAAAGCTCCTCCGGTACTGAATCCCCATATAAAACTACCTGACGAGTTATAGCAGGCAAGGTAGATGTCGTCAACTCCCGCGCTGGTCACATTGAACGTTCCCGGACCTGGATCCAGGTCCATTGTTCCCTGAAATTTTCCCGCAACATAGACGTTTCCGTTGGGTGCCACTTTTATGGTGCGGCCCTCATCGTTGGAGGTGCTACCCATCTTATTTGCCCAGATGGCAGATTGGGAGTAACCATAGGAAGTGAGTGATAGGGCAACTAACAGGGTAACGATATATTTCATATAGAGGTGTTTATCAATATTTACAAATGTAATTTAATTTCGCCAAATGTTACAACCAGTTACAAAGGATACTTTGAAAGACCGCCCAAGCTGATGCATCGTTGGCAATTATGGGGCATTAGTTTAGATAATTGTGTTTTTGTATCTATTTCCAAAGATCGTTTTAACGAATATTTGCATTGCCGGCGGCATCCGTGGTGTTCAATTGTCATGGATTCGGTTATCTTTGTTCGCTTTTAGTTTTTAGCATTAAAGTAAAATGAAGAAATCTCTCCTTTCCCTGATCGCGGCAAGTACATTATTGGGGACGTCTTGCTCTGAAAAATTTGACGTTGCAGCACCCTACAAGGATATTACAGTTGTATATGGTTTTCTTGATATGGCTGATACTGCTCATTATATTCGTATACAGAAGGCCTTTATTGATGAGAACAAGAGTGCTGTGAACATGGCAAAGGACGTTGATTCAAACTTTTACGCCAATCTTAATGTGCGGATAGAAAGGTATAGTGCCTCTGAAAAGTACTTTTACATTGATTCCATTCATCTTGATAGGGTGGATCTGGTGCAGGAAGGTTATACCAAACAGCCTGGTCTGTTCTTTACATCACCCAACTACGCTTATAAGTTCAAAGGCGCTTTGAACCCGTCCTATATATATCGGTTAAAGATCACCAACATCGCTACGGGTGTTACAGATTCGGCAGATGCACCGGTAATAGACAATAGGGTGCCGTTGTCATCAACAGGTCCCGGATTTACTTTCTATCCGGTTGATAACGATGACATAAACACGGCAGGTATGAGCTTCTTCTCTTCGTTGCCTTTCCGCTATTATACGTTCGATGCAAGTTATGTACCACCAGCGAATTACGTGTTTTACAGCAGTCCTAATGTAAAAGAAACTACCCCTGCTACTATTGCTCAGGCGGTGATTCGCTTTAACTGGGTTGACTCCGACATCGTTGCTAAAACAAAAACGGCACGCTATTTCGATATGGATGCCGGATATTTAGGTATATCTAACGCAAACGTGCAATACAGAATTGAGAATAAGACTTTGTTCAATGCCATCAATTCCGGAATGGGACCTGCGCCTGAGAACGTCATCCGCTTGCTCGATCGTTGTGATATGTCGATGTACCTGAGTACCTCTCACTATAACAATTACAGGATCGCTACCCAATCTGCGGGAACAGGTCTGACAGGAAGCGAAATAGCACCGATTTACACCAACATCAAAGGCGAAAACGTTTTAGGTCTGTTTACAGGGCGAGCAATGCGCAGCGGCAAGATCACCATTACCAATAAAACAGTCGATTCTCTGATGGGCAGCACTATGTTGTCACATCTGCGCATCAAGGGTACTGTCTATTAGCAGATACACTATACCGCATCCGGTTTGCGGGCGAGTTTGAATTATAGCTACATTTGACTTTATGAAAAGTGTAGCTATATTTTTTTGTGTACTTCTGTCAATTGCAGGTACAGCATCTTATGCGCAAAATACCCCGGGCCTTGAGTCCGGACTTTCTCTCAAATACCGTTCGTATCCAACCGTTTCAAAAGACAGTAAGCGGCCGGTGGTCATTCTGTTGCATGGCTACGGTAGCAATGAAGAAGACCTGTTAGGGCTGAGTCAACTCTTTCCGTCCGATTATCTTATCCTTTCCGTCAGAGCGCCTTATAAGGCCGATGTGGGTGGTTATCAATGGTTTGAAAGGGAGATGGTGAACGGAAAATATAATGGTAAGCCGGAGCATATTGCACGCAGCAAAGAACTGATCCTGAAGTTTGTAGATGAGGCTGTAAACAAATATCACGGTGATCCTGGTCGGGTATATCTGGTCGGGTTCAGTCAGGGAGCAATGATGAGCTACGAAGCAGGAACATCGGCCCCGGACAAGATCAAAGGAATAGGCGTTTTGAGTGGTAAAATGTCAGCAGGTCTGTTATCGTCGATCCATGCTGACAAAAAGTTGAAGTCACTCAGGGTATTCATCGCTCACGGCACCGCAGACTCCCGGTTGCCTTATTCCGATGGAAAAGCGGCCTATGACCGTCTAGTGGGGATTGGCGTTATTCCGGAGATGCATACCTATCAGGGTATGGACCATACTATCAGCAAAGAGGTGATGACGGATCTCATTGCCTGGATAAAGAATTAGCGTAAATTATCTTCAGCAAACTCCCAAAAAAAATAGAGCGGAACTATGTAGTTCCGCTCTAAATATTTATTGAAATTGAAATTTCCGGATTTACGAAAACGCCTGCTCTACGAGTGATGATTGCTCAATTACGTGTTTCTTGGCAAAGCCTGTTGCAGTAGATGCACTTGCATTTCTGCAAATGTATTTCATGTTGAACGACTCGCCGAGGCTGATCTGCAGGAACCAACAAGCACCCATGTTCTGTGGTTCTTCCTGTACCCATATCCACTCAGCCTTTTTATATTTTTCGCGTAGTGCATTCAGTTGATCAACAGGCAGTGGGTATAACTGCTCAAGACGCACTATAGCTACATCTTGCCTGTTTTCTGCCAGTTGCTTTTCGCTGAGATCGAAGTACATTTTTCCTGAACACAAAAGTACACGCTTCACTTTCGAAGCCGTCTTGATGTTCGGATCGTCCAATACTTCGGAGAAAGAGCCTTGTGTGAATTCGGAAAGTGCAGAATAAGAACGAACGTGACGCAGATTAGCTTTCGGAGAGAAGTTTACCATTGGCTTACGGAACTCCCACTTCATTTGCCTGCGGAGCGCATGGAAGAAGTTGGCTGCAGTAGTAATGTTGGTGATTACCATGTTGTACTCTGCGCAATTCTGGAGGAAACGTTCTAGACGCGCGCTTGAGTGCTCGGGACCGCCGCCTTCATAGCCGTGCGGCAACAACATCACCAGGCCATTCATGTTGCTCCATTTTTGTTCGGCACTTGCTATGTATTGGTCAATAATGATCTGAGCACCATTTACGAAATCTCCGTACTGTGCTTCCCATATCACCAGGTTGTGCGGATTGGCCATCGCGTAGCCATACTCAAATCCGAGAACAGCATATTCACTCAAAAGCGAGTTGTATATATATGGTACTCCTTGTTTGTCGTTAACATTGTCCAGACGGTTGTATGGGATGTTGGTGTTCTGGTCGTATATCACTGCATGACGGTGGGAGAAGGTGCCGCGTTTTACGTCTTCACCACTCAGGCGCACATCGTGCCCCTCAGCCAACAGGCTCGAGTAGGCAAGGAGCTCACCGGTAGCCCAGTCAACTTTCCCTTCGCTCTCAAATAATTTTATTTTGTCTTGCAGGAGTTTCTCTACTTTCCGCAAAGGGCTGAATCCTTCAGGCCATTTCATTAGTGCATTAAAGTACTGCCTGAACTGAGCTTCTGTGATGGCGGTTGCAGGTGAATTTCCGAAATCAGCAATAGTTGCCTTACGCAATTCCTTCCACCACATCTCTGGTTTCTGGTATTTGTATGGAAGCGGCTTTTGTTTCACTTCGTCCAGACGCTGCTGCAGGTCGTTCCAGAAACGGGTCTCCATTTCTTTTGCCATAGCCTGTACGTCGGCATCTATATGCTCCTTCAGGTACTGTGCGTAAATCTCTCGAGGATTGAGGTGTTTCTCGATCAGCGCATACAACTGAGGCTGTGTGAATTTGGGTTCATCACCTTCATTATGACCATGCTTTCTGTAGCAAACCATATCAATGAAGATGTCCTCATTGTACTTCTGGCGATATGCTGTTGCCAGCATGCTGCACTTTACTACGGCTTCGGCATCGTCGCCGTTTACGTGTAGAACCGGGCACTGAACCATAGACGCAATGCTGGTGCAATAGTCGGCAGAACGTGCATCATCGAAGTCGGTAGTGAAACCGATCTGGTTGTTGATCACGTAATGGATGGTGCCGCCTGTATAATATCCTGCAAGTTTTGACATTTGCAGGAGTTCGTAAATTATGCCCTGTCCTGCTACTGCCGCATCGCCGTGAATAAGTATCGGAAGTACTTTATCGTATTCTTTATTGTACAGCGTATCTGCTTTTGCTCTTGCAAAACCTGAAACTACCGGGTTCACCGCCTCGAGGTGCGATGGGTTCGGTGCCAACTGAACGTTGATGGCTTTGCCATTCGGGGTAACAATATCACTCTGGAACCCAAGGTGATATTTAACGTCGCCACTTCCCATGGTCATGTCTTCAGGCATATTGCCCTCAAACTCAGAGAATATCTGCTGGTAGGTCTTCTTCAGTGTGTTGGCAAGTATATTCAGCCTGCCACGGTGTGCCATACCGATCACTACTTCCTGTACGCCGGCGTCAGCTGCATCATTGATAATTGTATCAAGTGCTGCGATCGTAGATTCGCCGCCTTCCAGACCAAATCGTTTCTGACCAATAAATTTGGTGTTGAGGAACTTTTCGAAGATCACTCCTTCATTTAGTTTCTCAAGGATACGCCTTCTCTGGTCTACGGAGAGGGGAGTAGACATGAGCTCCTCATATTTCTCCTGTATCCACTGGCACTTTTCGTTATCGTTGATATATCGGTACTCAACGCCAACATTGCCGGCATAGAGTTTCTTCAGTTTAGCTACAATATCCTTCAATTTGCCATTGGGCAGCCCGATAAACTTTCCTGCAAAGAAGGAAGACTCCATATCTGCCTGAGACAGATTGAATCTCTCGATCTCCAGGTGCGCCTTGCGGTCTTTACGGGCACGTATCGGATTGGTAGTTGCAACAAGGTGGCCCCGTTTGCGATATGCGCGGATCAACTCGAACACACCGATCTCCTTTTCTGCCTGGCCGGCTGATACTGGTGCTTTACCATTGTCGGAAGTAGCCAAGCCATTGTTGACTGCAAAATCAAATCCCTCGAAGAATTTTTTCCACTCAGGATCTACCGTGGTTGAGTCGTTAGCGAATTCCTGGTATAATGATTCTATGTAGGCTGGGGTAGGACCTGTTACGTAAGAGAAGTCTTTCATCTAGTTAGCTGGTTCTAAAATGGATGGCGAAGTTAAGACAATATTTTACTTGTACCTTTGAGCAAACATAGTTTTATCTACCGTTTGTTGCTATGGCAAGTAATGTGCTGGATGTGGGCGAAATGCGCGATAGTTTCTTTGCAGATACTGCCCTCATCGGTGTGTCGGCCGCAGTACCCGCATACCGGTTTTGTTGGTTGGTAAACAAAATTCTTGATATGTGTTTTGAGAATGTACCTGAAAACATCATTGAGATGAATGAGACACGCTCGGGCAAGGAAACATTGAAGCAGGGCGGCAGGCAGTTGCAAGTCTCGATGTTTGATGTTGCGGCAGAACCGGAAAGTTATAAAACGGATAAATATTTTTTCTCAACCTTTTTGCATAAAGTACCCAATAGCAGTCACAGCCATTTGTTGTACCAGCTGAAAAGCGGGAAAAAGACTTTGCTGCCGGAGGCGAAGCATCTCGATTACCTTTGGCTCGTCCAAACCGCCGAACCGGAACATGATGCACATGTTATAATGGAGCAACTAAGGTCTATTCCCTCGTTGCAGTTGGTGCAAGCTATTGATTCAGATCTTGTGAAAAAGAGCCTTGTCAATCTTCTGATCTAGCTTTTGGTGGTATTTTCAGGTGCTCTGTAAAATGAATTCAGCGCATTCAGAAACCCTTTACAGTTATTAACCTTTATTCAACAACTAAAGTGTTGATAACTGGCAACTTTTGTTATTTTTGTCGCCTTACCAATAATGTATCATGAATTACCGTAAAGTCAACAATCTTACCGGCTGGATCATAGGAGCTATCGCTGCGATCGTGTACTTGAAAACGATGGAACCAACAACCAGTTTCTGGGATTGCGGAGAATTTTTGTCGTGCGCATACAAACTGGAAGTAGGTCACTCGCCGGGGGCGCCATTTTTTATGCTGCTGCAGCGCATATTTGCGCTGTTTGCCGGTGGTGAGGCACTCACAGGTGGTCCGGCACCAAATGCATCATTCATGATCAACTCGCTTTCAGCAATTGCGAGTGCGTTCAGTATACTGTTCCTGTTCTGGACTATTACCCACTTTGCTAAGCGTCTCCTTATTAACGAGGGCGAACCCGACATGTCTCAGACGGTAGCCATAATGGGTGCCGGCGTGGTAGGTGCACTGGCTTGTACCTTCTCGGATACGTTCTGGTTCTCGGCGGTGGAAGCCGAGGTGTACGCTACCTCATCCTTGTTCACTGCATTTACGTTCTGGGCTATGCTCAAATGGGAGCATATCGCAGATAACAAGCATGCCGATCGCTGGATCGTTCTGATCTCTTTCCTTATCGGTCTTTCGGTGTGTGTGCACTTGTTGAACCTCCTTACTATACCGGCCCTGGCTATGATTTATTACTTCCGCAGGTATGAGGCAACACCAAAAGGCACTGTGATCGCATTCCTGATCGGCTGTATCGTTCTTGCATTCGTTCAGTTTGGTGTCATTCAGTATATCCCACGATTCGCATCAAGTTTCGATATGTTCTTCACTAACAGTATGGGAATGCCTTTCGATACCGGCGCCATTATATTCCTGCTGTTGATGTGTGCAACTCTTGTGTTCTTCCTGCTCTTCGCAAAGAAAAAAGGTTGGTACCTGGTTCATACTGGTGTATTGTGTGTCATGTTCATTATCATTGGTTATTCATGTTATTTCACCGCCATCATCCGCTCTCGTGCTGATGTGCCGATTGACATGACGAATCCCGATAACCCCATGAGCTTCCTTGACTACGTTAACCGCGAGCAATTCGGACAGCAACCTCTCTTTACGGGGCCATACTTCAATAGTGTGTATACAGATGTTGACAATTCTAAGCCTATGTGGGCACCATCAAAAGTAGATGGTAAGGATCGTTATGTGGAAGTTGGCAGCAAGAGCGAACCGATATTTGGAGTACATCCGATGACCGGAAAAAGTCAAAGTCACTTCTTCCCGCGTATCTGGGATTACAACAATCCGAGTCACATCAGCTTTTATCGCAGTTATTTGAATCTTGACGAAAACGAAGATCCGAGTTCAGCAGATAACTTCCGTTTCTTCTTCCAGTATCAGATGAACTGGATGTGGTGGCGCTACTTTATGTGGAACTTTGCCGGTCGCGAGAATGATGTAGAAGGACAAGGCGACCCTATGAGGGGCAACTGGATATCCGGCATCACATTCCTGGACAAGATGCGCGGACTTGGTGATACCGACGCTATGGGCGATCTGAGCAACAGCCCGGCTCACAACAAGTTATACCTTTTGCCATTTGCGTTGGGTATCATGGGACTGGCCTACCAGTTCAATCGCAAGAAAAAGGATGGAATTATTGTATTGACCCTGTTTTTCTTCACAGGAGCTGCAATTGGTATATTCCTTAACATGACGCCGGTTCAACCTCGTGAGCGCGACTACGCATTCGCGGGATGTACCTACACGTACACTATTTGGATCGGATTAGGTGTATTGATGCTGTACCAATGGTTCATCAAGTCGATGGGCAAGGGCGCAGCAGCAGCCTATGGCGCAGTGGTTGTCAGTATGCTTGCGGCACCTGTTCTTATGGCAAAGGAAGAGTGGGATGACCACGACCGTAGCCGTAAAACGCTGGCGCATGCTGAAGCACGTAACACACTTTCATGCTGTGCACCAAATGCGGTTCTGTTTACTTATGGGGATAACCAGACCTACCCATTGTGGTATATACAGGAGGTAGAAGGGTTCCGTAGGGACGTTAGGATCATCAACACAAGTCTGTTGGGAATTGACTGGTATATTGATCAGCTGAATTACAGGGTTAATGACGCACCGGCGGTTCCGATGATCTGGACTAAAAAGGACTACCTGGGTGATAATCACAACTATGTTCAATACCTGGATAACCCTAATCTGAAAATTCCAAAGGATCAGTACTTCAACCTGATAGACATATGTAACTTCATGAACAGCGACGACCCGGCCAAAAAGGCGCAACGTGGTCCTGAAGCCGTAAACTATATGCCGGTTAAGAATTTCTTTGTGCCAACTTTGAGTAAAGAAGAAATAGTGCAACGCGGTTGGATGTCGGCCGAAGATACGGCTCGTTTGTCAACTGAAATGAAGTTCACATTCCCGAAAAACGGTGCTACAAAGAGCGATGTTGCGGTTATGAACATCATAGCTGCAATAGCGCGCGATGGCTGGAAACGTCCTTTGTATTTTGATGCGGGACTGCGTCAGGGCGACTATGCCGGAACCGGTGAGTACATGAGGCTGGAAGGTATGGTAAATCGTCTTTTGCCGTTCAAAGTAATGGACTCGGTGAAAGTGAACTACAGTATCACAGGCTCGCTGGATACCAAGAAGAGCTACGATCTGTTCATGAAGACCTTCACATTCGGAGGTGCTGAACGTAATGATGTTTACTTTGATGAGCCTAACCGCCATGTGTTGATCACTTATCGTATGAACGCGGCATCTCTGGCAAACCAGTTGGTCGCTGACGGTCAGCGTGAAAAAGCTGTACAGGTCCTCGATAAGGTTTATAATGGTATCAGCGATCGTTCATACCCATACAGTTACGAGTACTCCGGTTACTTCATGGCTACCGCTTATTACCGCGCTGGTGAAAAGAAGAAGGCAATGGAAATTGCTGAGAAGATCAAGAACAGTTCGGCTAAAACAATGTCCTGGATATCGAGCCTCGATGACGAAGGAAGATATTCGGTTGCTGATGTTGTAACACAACAATATCAGATATTGGGTGGTATCGCTCAGGCAGCAATGCAAGAGGGTGATAGCGTTTATGCCAAATCATTGTTTGGTCGTTTGGAAGGTATGCAGAAGGATCCTAAGATCCTCGAATTGCTGAAAGCGGCTGGTCGTCAGGCTCAGGGTGGCGGCGAAGATGAAGAGTAGTTTTAATGATTGACATTATACAGAACAGGCGACCAACTGGTCGCCTGTTGTTATTATATGGTTGAAATTGTATCTTTTATTCCCGATGGCTTATTAATTCTGACTTGCTGAGCTATGCAACACATGGCGCAGGTCGGCAGAAAGCTGTTCAGCCATTTCAGGGCGACCGTGAAATGCTGCAGGGGTACTTTGAAGCAGAGCTACCCTCCACTTATTGTCCTCCAGCATACCCACCATGGTCTGAACTGCATTTACCTCAGGGCTGATGTCCGAGTGCCCCTCGGCAACCATTCCAACAACTGACGTTAGTATCACGGAAGATTCGGAAAGGACTCGGATCTCCTTCACAATAGAAATATAAGCTGCCGTGGGAAAATTGCTGAAAATTTCGTGCAGCACGGTGTATATCTCTTTTTGACCGTTCAATTGACTTCCGTCAAAACCAATAAGTATGCCGTTAGAGGCAAACAGGCCTGCCATGCCCGATGCATGTCTTTTATTCCATTGCTGAAGTAAACCCTGGTAAAGGGCAAGTGCATTGTCCTGTATCGAAGTAGTATCCATAGCGCAAAAGTGGCACAATTTTGGCTAATGGGTATAGAACATGTTTAAAATCCCTGTCCGTCGTCAGTAGTTGATAAAAGACCAAGCGTACCTTTGCAATGTTTAATCTTAATATGATGAATAATAGTGCCCGTTTCTTTATTGCGACCTTTTCGGTGACTGTCGCAATCATTGTTGCATCCGGCTGCAAAAAAGAAAAGCATCCGCCATTTAATCCGCCACCACCTCCACCAACGACAACTATTGTGTCTTCACCCGGACCCAAAGACTATGCCAACAAAATGAAAGGAACGAGGGTATTTGTCGGTACCGATACTACAGGTTTCTTCCCTATAATGGGTAAAAATGATACACAATCCTACAGTATTAATGTGTTGAACGACTCCACAATAGCCATTGCAAGCGATACCCTAAATTTTGCGATCTGGTCGGCAACAGACAAATACATCTTTTTCAGTCAGGGAGTTTTCCCTGATACTACTGCTTTAACCTATTATTACGCCGCAGACAGTATGGCCTATTATTATTATAGCCGCCCAACCTCTTGTTGTTTCACAAAGAAGGTCTTACATACTATCAGATAACACCTGAAATGTCGGAGGAATATAGTCTGCTTTTTACCGAGAAAAGACAATCGTTTACCGAAAACCGTCAATAACAGCTCGATAGGGATGTACCTTTGCAGCACTTTAATTTATAATGGCAAGACGTAGAGACATAGAAGGCGAAGACATTCCTAAGGCTAAGATCTCCAAGGAGTCTTTGAAAGAGGCACTCGTAATTTTCAAATACCTTGGGCCATATAAAAAGACCTTTATCGGTGGTCTCGTTTTCATAGCGCTGTCGGCGGGGTCTACAATGACTTTCCCATATTTACTGAAGGCATTGATTGATAGTGCCCACGGAACTGCAACTGGACCTTTGGCATACACTCCGGGCGCGATCGCATTGATGTTGATTGGCGTTCTGGCTGTTCAGATGGTTTTTTCATTCATGCGTATATATCTGTTCACCTTTGTTGGCGAGCATGCAGTTGCCGATATGCGTGAGGATATCTATAAGAAGCTGATAATGATGCCTATGTCGTTCTTTGCACAAAGAAGGGTGGGCGAATTGTCAAGTCGCATCACGGCCGACGTGGGCCAGATACAGGATGCTATAACGGGTCTATTAGCTGAGTTTCTCAGAGGCGTTTTTACGCTTGTTATAGGGATTGTGGCTATCTTATGGATTAGTCCGCGTATGACAGCTGTAATGTTATCGGTTGTCCCGTTAGTCATTGTCATTGCTCTTGTTTTTGGTCGTTTCATCAGGAAGATATCCAAGAAAGTACAAGACCAACTTGCTGAATCAAACACTGTTGTTCAGGAAACGTTGCAGGGTATTAGCAACGTAAAGGCTTTTTCTAATGAGTGGTATGAGTTGGGTAGATACCATAACAATATTTCAGCAGTAGTGAACACCGCTATAAGTAACGGCCGTTACCGTGGTCTTTTCGTATCCTTTATGCTTTTTAGCGTGTTTGGTGCCATAGTTCTGGTCGTGTGGTACGGAGTTGGTCTAATGCAAGCTGGTAACCTGTCTTTCGGCGACCTTACAGCATTTGTATTATACACATCTTTTGTTGGTGTTACTATGGCTGGTTTTGCCGAGATATTTAGTCAGTTACAGAAGACAGTTGGCGCTACCCAGCGGGTTAGGGAGTTGCTGAGAGAGGATACAGAAGATGTTGCTGTTGAAGATGTGAAGCTTGAAAATGAGTATCGACTTGAAGGGAATGTGTCTATGAGACATGTCGCATTCAGCTACCCATCCAGGAAAGAGGTTAACGTGATCAAGGACCTGACGCTCGAGGCAAAAAGCGGACAACAAATAGCAGTAGTGGGCCCAAGCGGTGCCGGTAAAAGCACTATTGTTTCGCTGTTACTCAGGTTTTATGAACCGGATAAGGGTCTCATTTTGTTCGATGGCCGTCCTGCGTCTACTATACCATTATCGCAGTTAAGGAAACAGATAGCATTGGTGCCACAGGATATCCTTCTTTTTGGCGGCAGCATTTTTGAGAACATAGCTTATGGCAAACCCGACGCAACCGAAGAAGAGGTTATGAATGCTGCGCGCCAGGCAAATGCCCATGATTTTATCAGCGGGTTTCCGGAGGGGTATAAAACAATGGTGGGTGAGCGTGGCGTAAAACTCTCAGGTGGTCAGCGCCAGCGTATTGCTATCGCGCGTGCCATTTTGAAGAACCCTGTAATTCTGTTGTTGGATGAAGCTACCAGCTCTCTCGATTCTGAATCAGAATCGTTGGTTCAGGAAGCACTGACAAACCTCATGAAGAACAGAACATCGTTCGTCATCGCGCACAGGTTGTCGACGATCCGAAGTGCCGACCAGATACTCGTGCTGGAAGACGGTCGCATTAAAGAGGCCGGTACGCACCAGGACCTGATGGCGAATGAAGACGGACTTTATCGAAACCTGAACAAGCTTCAATTATTTGAAAATTAATTGATTGTATTGTCTATCTATAATTCTGATAGATAAAAAAAAGTGCGTCCGTTTCAGCTGTTGATAGGGTCTTGCTTCGTCTGCCCATCATTCTGTTTGCTGCTTCCAGGGCTTTGTCGAACCGATATTCTGTGAACCCTTCAGCCCCTCCCCATGAGAAAGATGGGATGAACTTTTTGGGGAATCCACTGCCAAAAATGTTGCAGGATACCCCTACAACAGTACCGGTATTGAACATGGTATTGATGCCGCACTTGGAGTGATCGCCCATCATAAGTCCACAGAAAGTGAGCCCTGAATTGATCTCCTTGCCCGTTGCTTCGTGCCATACTTTTACAGTGCCGTAGTCATTCTTCAGATTAGAGCAGTTGGTGTCCGCACCCAGATTGCACCATTCGCCTATCACAGCATTACCCAGATAGCCGTCGTGAGCCTTGTTGCTGTTGGCAATAAATACCACATTATTTATCTCTCCACCCACCTTGCAGCCGGGGCCAATGGTGGTAGCACCGTATATTTTAGCACCCATCTTCACCACGCTGTGTTCACACAGCGCAATGGGGCCTCGCATAATAGTACCCTCCAGTACTTCCGCTCCTGCACCTATATAAACCGGTCCGATTGCTGCATTAATGATACAGCCCGGGTATATGTTAGCTCCTTCTTCAATAAACAGATGCTCGCTGCCGGCAACAGTTACTCCCTCCGGGATCGGCGCACTTTTTCTGCCGTTCGTCAGTAATTCAAAGTCAGCTTTGATAGCACGGTCGTTCAGCGAAAAGATGTCCCAATTATTATTCAGTATAATCACAGGTGCGGTGTATTCCACTTTCGCAGTGCAATTCTCCGCCTCTGATTGCAGCGCGTGTTCGTTTACTTTTTCATTTGGTTGCCAGGCTATGAGAATATTATCGGCATACAATGTCTCACCAGGCTTCAGGTCTATGATTGCATTCACCATGTCCTGTGTGGCAAAAACGGCTGCGTTTATGTATGTCTTTTCTGCAGTATCTATATTAGGAAACGCGGGCTGAAGGTAGGGTTGTGTCAATGTCCAGGTATTTGCCCGTAGCAATTTCTCCCACCGTTCACGCATTGTCAGTATCCCGCAACGGATATCGGCCACAGGGCGTGTGTGCGTGAAAGGCAATAAGTTGTTTCGGCTTTGGCTGTCAAATAGGACGAAGTTCATGTCACGAAATTAAAGATTATGGTATTGATTCCCGAAGTATTGGAGCGAAATATTCGCAAAAAAGAGAGGACCGCATTTGCGGTCCTCTGTATATTGTTGTCGATAGACTGAAGTGCAATTAAGCTTTCTTCTCGTAACGCTTTTTGAATTTTTCGATACGACCTGCTGTATCCACGAACATTGATTTACCAGTGTAGAAAGGGTGAGAAGTGTTTGATATCTCGACCTTAACAACTGGATACTCGTTGCCATCTTCCCAAACAATAGTCTCTTTTGAAGGAGCTGCTGAACGGGTGAGGAAAGTAGTCTCGTTTGATGTGTCTTTGAACACTACGAGGCGGTAAGCTTCAGGATGAATTCCTTTTTTCATTTTGTTGTTGTGTTTTGTGCATGGATTTTGCCATGCGGTAAATAAGGCTGCAAAGGTAAGTGTTTTTATTACAAAATCACCATTTGCAACAATTTTTCTATAATACAAATTTTTCGAGGTCGCCTTTAGCCTGTTCTGAGCGACTGTACATACCTATTACTTTACCGTCTGGGCCAACCAAAATTGCCTGAGGGACATACTGGATACCATATAGCTCTGCAGCTTTCGAATTCCAGAAGCCAAGGTCGCTCATGTGGTATGGCCACACCAGGCCATCTTTCTTAATGGCATCCACCCATGCGTTTTTGTCCTTGTCAAGCGATACATTTAGTACGGTGAAACCGTTTTTGGCGTTTTTGAACTTCTTGCCGGAGAACTCCTTATACATCTGTACCAGCCCCGGATTGGACATGCGGCAAGGACCACACCATGACGCCCAGAAGTCTATCAGCACGAAGCGTCCTTTATTGATCTCGGACAACTTAAGGGTTTTTCCTTCCGGGTTAGGGAATGCCAATTCCGGCGCCTTCATACCTACCTTGATCGTGGTATTCTCATATTGAGCATTTGCCGTAAACACTACGCTTGCTGCAAGAACAAGCGTTGTTATAAGTTTTTTCATTTTTAGAGTAGTTGATTTTTGCTGTAAATATAGGGGAACAAGGTCAAAAATCGTTCCGGATCGCTAATGTCGAAGCAGTTATATGCTCATAAACAAAATTTGTAACGAGATTTTAACAATGTGATGAGTGTGCCGGATTTGAAAAGAACCCATATCTTTGATTTTAATGAAACGGATAATTGCATCAATAGTAATGATCGCATATGTGGCGGCAGCCACAAGCTTCTCGTTTTCGTTTCATTATTGTGGTGGAGAGTTAGAAGATATTTGTTTTACCGCCGATACCGAAGAAGGGTGCTGTGGATCAGGTGAGGAAAGCCGCGGATGTTGTGAAGACAAAATAGTATCCGCCAAATACAAAGACGATCATACGCCTTCAGCATTTGCCTTTACGCCGGTCAAAATCTTATCGGAGGCAACACTGACTTATGCGTTACCATATGTAACCTCAGTAGTGTATCTGGCTGGGTCTGGTCAAACGGTCCTGAATAAAGGGCCTAGTCCTCCAAAATTAGTCGGCAATAAATTGTTTTTGCTTTTCAACGTATTCAGGATTTAGAGTGATTGTTTTTTTAGGTGTTGTAACCTAAGTGACGAATTAATTTCAAAAATCAAAACAATCAAATCTAAACTGAATTTTAAAAATGAAAAAGCTCATTCTTTCTTTATCTCTTCTTGCTGCATTTTCGTCAGCAAATGCTCAGACATACGCTACAAACTGGACTGCTACCGATTGTAACTCCGTAAGTCATACACTATTTAATACCCTGGACAGCGGCAAGATCATTGTGTTTATTTGGGTAATGCCGTGCGGGTCTTGTGTGAACGGGGCAAAAGCAGCGTACAATGCTGTGCAGAGTTTTGCAACCAGCCACCCGGGAAAGGTGCGTATGTATATGGCTGACGATCTTGGAGATGCTACTTGCTCTTACCTTCAAAGTTGGGTGACCTCAAATTCGATCGGGTCATTATCTAACATGACTATCTTCAGTAATGCCGGCAATGTAATAGACGA
Source organism: Flavipsychrobacter sp. (assembly GCA_016786565.1). Taxonomy (GTDB): domain Bacteria; phylum Bacteroidota; class Bacteroidia; order Chitinophagales; family Chitinophagaceae; genus Nemorincola. The sequence continues at coordinate 18,142 of JAEUVY010000021.1, read as the reverse complement.
AAACGACTTTGGCGGTACCGGTATGCCGCACACGATTGTAATGAGTGGTACCGACCATAAGATCTACTACAACAAAAAGAATAGTGCCACTAATGATCAGCCGGGTATAACAGCAGCCATAAATTCTGCTTTAGCTACAGTTGGTGTACCTGAGGTGACCGGATCTGCCGATTTTACCGTCCTGCCAAATCCAGCAACAGATGTTGTTACTATCGATGGGATGAAAAACATAAGCAGGATCGAGGTTGTATCAGTATCGGGGCAAGCTGTTCGTAGCGAGAAAATTGGGGCCGGAAAAACTACTGTTCAAGTTTCATTATCAGGTCTTGCAGCAGGTATATACCTGGTAAAAGCTACGGACCTTAACGGGAAAACGTCTATACAGAAAATCGTAAAGCAATAAAGTATGAAAAAGGTACTGTTGCTTTCCTGCATAACAGCGGGCATAATTGTTATGCATGCGTGTAAGCCAAAAAAAGACGAAGTAGTTTATAGTCCGGTCAACTATAGTTTTTCTGTTCCCGACTATGCCAAGAAGTATGTTGGTGATATCAAGCAGCCCGCTGATAACATTGCCACTGTTGAAGGTGTTGCTCTGGGGCGGAAATTGTTTTACGAGAAAATGCTGAGTAACGACAATTCTATGAGTTGCGCTACCTGCCACAAACAAGAAAACGCGTTCGATGATCCGAGACCATTCAGTAAAGGAACCAACGGCGCATTTGGCACCCGAAATGCCATGACTGTAACAAACCTTGCTTGGAGTCAGCATTTTTTCTGGGATGGTCGCCGATCCACGCTTGAGGGACAGGCACATGACCCTGTTACCAATCCCATTGAAATGGCAGCCAAATGGACTGATGTTGTGTCGAAGTTACAAAACAGCAGTACTTACCCCGATCTGTTTTACAAAGCATTCGGAACGCGCACCATCGATAGTAATCTTGTGACCAGGGCCATTGCTCAGTTTGAGCGGTCATTGATCTCATTTAATTCTCCGTTCGATAAGTATTACTATCAAGGCGACAGATCTGCGCTGAATTCTCAGGAAATACGCGGGTTGGCACTGTTTACAGGCAAAGCGCTCTGCAATACCTGCCACATAATGAATACGTTGTTCACAGATCATGCTATGCGCAATAATGGACTCGACAATGATCCCGCAGATGCTGGTTTGATGAGTTTTACCGGTCTGTCTTCGGATAGGGGCAAATTCAAAGTGCCTACTCTGAGGAATATTGTCCAGACAGCACCGTACATGCACGACAGCAGGTTTGCAACGCTCGAAGAAGTGGTTAACTTTTACAGCAGTGGTGTGAAACAGGGTAGTCCGAACCTGGACGAACACATGCCTGATTTCGGATCAGGGCTTAACCTGACTGCAAGCGAACAGGCAGATCTTGTTGCATTCCTGAGATCGTTGACTGACAAGGACTTTTTGACAAATACTGCATTTAGCGATCCTAACTGATCTGAATAGCTGAGTTATGACTTTATACATCAAAAACATGGTGTGCAACCGATGCAAAGAAGCTGTAAGAAGCCTCTTTGAAAGGTTGGGCTTGCCTGTCACGCGAATTGAACTGGGAGAAGTGGAGGTAGGAGATGACCTGCCTCCACAATCCCTTTCTCGTCTGTCCGACGGTTTGAGAGACCTTGGTTTTGAAATGATTGACGACAGAAAGGGAAGGATCATAGAGAAGATCAAGAACGTAGTGGTGAATATTGTGCACCACAGCGACGACCAGCCGAGAGAAAAATACAGCGAATTGATCGCTGCTCAGTTGCATTATGACTATTCGTACCTCAGCAAGCTCTTTTCGGAGGTCGAGGGTGTGACCATCGAACATTATATCATTCACCAGAAGATAGAGAGGATCAAAGAATATATAGTGTATGATGAACTCACCCTGAATGAAATATCATACCGAATGGGATATAGCAGCGTAGCGCATCTTTCCAACCAGTTCAAGAAAGTGACCGGCATGACACCGAGTTACTTTAAGACACTGCGAAATAAGAATCGCAGGCCCCTCGACGAGGTATAAGCCCCGGTAGGAATTATGCAAATCGTTGACACAATTGTATAACATGCCTGAGTGAGGCGTGTTCTAATTTTGTGCAATAAATACAAATGCCGGTTCGTGCGAAACGATCAAACCGATCGTTGAACGATGTTGACGGCAGAAAATTTTCAGAAAAATCAAAACAAATGAATCAGAAACTAAAGAGTGTTGCAATGATGGCTTTGGCAATATTTCCGGCGACAATTGCCCTTGCCCAGCGTACAGAAAAAATAATGGTGTCAGGCAATTGCGGCATGTGTGAAAAGAAAATCGAGACAGCCGCAAAAGACGCAGGAGCGAAGAAGGCCGATTGGGATAAAAAGACCAAGGTTTTGGTAGTGACCTACGACCCCGGAAAGACCAGTAATGACGCGATTCAAAGAAAGATCGCATCTGTTGGTTACGATACAGAAAATGTAACGGCTACCATGGAGGCCTATGACAACCTGCACGAGTGCTGCAAATATGACAACAAACGCAAACCTGCTACGGAAAACAAATAACCTATTAAAAATCAGAAAGATGAAAAAGTCAATATTAATAATGATCCTTGCATTGGTATCAATGCAAATACGGGCGCAGGTCACGTCGGCCACGCTTGTTGCAAGTGGCCTTACATGCAGTATGTGCAGCAAGTCCATTTTTAAGGCATTGGAGAAAGTGTCCTTCGTGGAAAAAGTAGATGTGGATATCGAAAAATCCAGCTATAGTATTTCATTCAGGAAGGGTCATGAAGTTGTGCCCGATGATCTTAAAAAAGCTGTAGAAGACGCCGGCTTTTTTGTGGCGTCCCTGAAATTGAAAGCTGCGTTTAACAATGCTGAGGTATACAACGATGCACACGTTTCTGTGAGCGGTATTCCGTTCCATTTTGTAAACGTGCCCAAACAGGTGCTGACAGGAGACAAGGAAATAACGATTGTAGACAAGAACTTCATTCCGGCAAAGGACCGCAAAAAATATGCAAAAGCTACAAAGATGAAGTGCTTCGAAACGGGTGTAGTAGGGGAATGTTGTCCGAAGAGTGATTCTAAATCAAACCGAATTTACCATGTTACGATCTAGAAGACTCTTATTTGTAGCGATGGTATCTTTCTTGTCGCATATAGCTTCTGGTCAGGAATTGTTCGTCTATTCCGAACCTGCAAGCAACATGCCCGCAAAGTCCACCGGTCTCAGACTCACCAACTGGATAATGGATGAGTCAGCCGCCGGACGCATTAACTATCACCTGATACCCGAATTGATGTGGGGCGTTAATAAAAACCTGATGATACATGCCGAGGGATTCATCAGTAACAGGGAAGGCTCCCTGACCGCGGAAGGTATGGGATTGTATGCCAAATACAGGTTTTTCAGCAGAGATAATCTGTATCACCATTTCAGAATGGCTGCTTTCGGGCGTGTGTCCTCTAATAACGGAGACATTCATCAGGAGACTATTCAGACCAATGGGCACAATACTGGCTATCAAGCGGGTTTTGTTGCTACTCAGCTCATGCACAAGCTGGCACTGTCTGCGACAGGATACTACGAAAAGGCTGAGAATAATTTCGGAGGAAACGAGTTTCCGGTGGCTCAGCCATCGCAGGCTGCAAACTACATCCTCTCGGCAGGGAGGTTAATATTACCGAGAAAGTACACCAGTTACAAGCAGACAAACCTCAACGTGATGCTGGAGGTTATCGGACAGTTTCTTCCTGAGAACGGACATCATTCTGTAGACATTGCGCCGTCTATTCAGTTCATCATTAATAGTCAGGCCCGTTTGGATATCGGATACCGGCAGGAGCTTTTCAGCGATATGTACCGTACGGCACCCAATGGTCTGTTGGTACGCGGAGAATACCTTCTTTTCAGCAATCCTTTCAAACATAGCAAGACGACACAGAATTAGTCTGCAGTTCCCGCCAAATATGCCGAAATTCGCATAATGGCAGAAATGGTTATAAAGCCCGTACTCATTGAAGAAGAGTACGGGCTTATTTCGAATATGATGGCAGGCTTGCATGCAAACGAGCAACTGCTGAATCCGAACACCGCCCCGTGGTCCGAGATTGAATCTGCATATATGCGGCACGTAATAGAAATGCAGAACGAATGTGCTGGTGTGTGTCTGGTGGCGTTTGTTGATGAATATCCCGCCGGATTTATCTTCGGTTACTTGGAGGAACAAGACGACAGCAGAATAGAAGTTGATACCGGTGATATCTTATATGTGTCTGACGGTTATGTTTATCATACATACAGGAGGTTGGGTATCTATCGCAAGCTCAACGATGCGCTGGAACAGCACTTTACCGCCGACGGGGTCAGACGTATCACCCGATTCACCTTGGCGGCAAACGTTGCCATGCAGCACTTTCTCGAGTCTGAAGGGTATAAAGTGACCCGATTTCTGTATGAGAAATGGCTTTAGCTTAATGATGGGTAGATAAGTGACCCAAAGAATGTAGTTTTGCGCCATGCGCATTCTAATGGTCTGTTTGGGCAATATTTGCAGGTCGCCGATAGCCGAAGGGGTACTTCAGCACAAGTCCGACCTGAAAGGGTTGGGCTGGGTCGTTGAATCTGCAGGTACGGAGTCGTACCACGTTGGAGAGCCTCCTCATAAATTGTCACAGAAGATCTGCCTGGAAAACGGAATCGATATCTCTCATCAAAGGGCAAGGAAATTCACAAAAGCAGATGCAGGCCACTACGATCTGATCTACGCCATGGCCGACGATGTGCTTCATGAGATACATCGCACCACGGCGCCGAATGGTTCTGGTGGGCACATCAGACTATTCCTTGAGGAACTGAACCCGGGAATGAAGGAGTCTGTACCCGACCCATACTACGGTGGAGAAGACGGATATCATCATGTGTTTGATCTTGTGAACAGAACCTGTGATGCGATCATCTACCGTTATGGACACCAGATCGGCAAGTAACATTTAGCAATCGTAATTCAAAGAACAAATGAAACCATCAATACCTCAAGGCACTCGCGATTTTTCACCTGAAGTGGTACGCAAACGCCAATATATATTCGATACGCTACGCAACATATTTGAGCTGTACGGCTTTCAGCCATTGGAGACTCCTGCTATGGAGAACCTCGTGACGCTTACAGGTAAATATGGCGAGGAAGGCGACCGGCTTATATTTAAGATACTTAATAACGGTCTGCACGAAAAGAACGAGAACGACAAAGCAAAATTGAATGCCGAGTGGGCAAACATGCTCACAAAGCCATACACCTCACCTGTAGTAACCGAGCGCGCACTGCGGTACGACCTGACTATCCCTTTTGCCAGGTATGTAGTGATGCACCAGAATGATCTGGCACTTCCATTCCGCAGATACCAGATGCAGCCTGTGTGGCGCGCCGACCGACCACAAAAAGGGCGCTACCGTGAATTCTGGCAATGTGATGCGGATGTGGTAGGCAGCACATCGCTGATCAATGAGGCGGAGTTACTGAGCATTTACAGTCGGGCCTTCCAGCAATTGGGACTGCCTGTAGTGATAAAAGTGAACAGTCGCAAACTGCTGCAAGGTCTGTCTGTGATATGTGGTTATCCCGAGAAAATGATGGACATCACTATTGCAATGGACAAGCTGGACAAGATAGGCTGGACCGGTGTAACGGCAGAATTGCAGGCAAGGGGTATATCTGACGAAGGCATCACCACCCTTGAAAATGCGATAATGATAACGGGCTCTAATGCGGAGAAGCTGGAATCATTTGAACGGGTTATGGCATCATCGGAAGTGGGAATGGCCGGTGTAGCTGAGATACGTAAAGCACTGAACTATTACGAAACGCTCAATCCGGGCAAGGGTGCGGAAGTTGCAGTTGACATCTCTCTGGCTCGCGGGCTTAACTACTATACAGGCGTTATTGTAGAAGTGGTGTGCAGTCACCCCGATGTGAAAATGGGTTCAATAGGTGGCGGCGGCCGGTATGATGACCTTACCGGTTTGTTCGGTTTAAAAGGGCTGTCGGGTGTTGGTGTGTCTTTTGGCATAGATCGTATTTATGATGTTTTGGATGAGTTGGGTCTGTTTCCGCAGCAACTGGTACAGGGCGCAAACGTGATGCTGGTGAATTTTGGCGGTGAAAATGAGCAATTCGCGTTGACGTTATTGGCGCAACTACGTGCGGCAGGTGTTGCTACAGAGGTCTACCCGGATGCGGCAAAGTTTGATAAACAAATGAAATATGCTAACAAACGTGGTTTTGCGTTTGTGCTTCTGCCGGGTGATGAAGAGCGTGCGGCTGGCGAGGTGAGCGTCAAAAACTTCGTAACCGGAGAGCAGAAACGAATGGCGGTTGCTGATGCGATCAGGTTGCTGGCGGAAGGCTAGTCGCTTTTTTCGTTTGTGTCTACATAGGCATATTTAGAAAGCTCGTTTACCCATTTTTGGTCAGGAACGATCGTGAACAGACTATTCATTGAGAAGAGTTTCTGCTGGCGTCTGCATTCGAGTATATCGTGTGCAAGGCGATCGCTTATACCTTTTATAGAAATCAGCTGCATGGAATCGGCGGTATAGAGATTAATTCTAACCTTACTCGGTTCGTGTGCTATTTTATAATCTGACCATGCCTTGACGAGTGCCGCTTCTTTTTCTTTGTCGGTGACCGGGCGTACCCACAGGCTCATAGTAGTCCGAATAGCTACCAATACAAGTAGGATAGCAGACAAAATAACCAAGCCGGCGCGCTCGGGACGGGTGAAAGAAGTAAACGAGTCTATAATTTTTTTCATGAGTAGCCTTCGGAAAAATAGCTATTTTAAAACAAACTACACAATTTCAATTTACTTTTGGACCGCATGAAGATCACTCTGACCGAGGTAAGTAAACGATTTCAGCGCCATTGGGTCTTTAAGGGCGTTACCAGGACTTTTGAGGCGCCGGGTAGTTATGCCCTGTTGGGACCTAACGGTAGTGGGAAATCGACACTACTGCGTATAGTAGCCGGCATGCAGGCCCCATCGGCAGGTAAAGTGCTTTTTGAGGGTGCAAACGGATCGGAATTGAAGCCGTCTGAGGTATTTCAAAAGATCGCGTTCTGCGCTCCCGGCCAGGAGCTGGTGGAAGAATTCACGCTTCGGGAGTTCCTTGATTTTCACTTTTCGTTCAAGACGCCGCTTCCCGGTCTGGATACTGAATCGATGATCGCTCAGTCGGGGTTGGGTAAGGCGGCGGACAAACCGATATATGACTATTCTTCCGGTATGAAGCAGCGGGTAAAGCTGATCCAGGCAATATTTGCCGACACCCCTGTACTGATGCTGGACGAACCTTGCAGCAATCTTGACGAAAATGGTGTGAATCAATATCGCGAATGGATGGAACGTTATGCCACCGGCCGCATGGTATTTGTGGCATCCAACGATCCTCGTGAGTACTTTTTCTGCCGTGAACAACTTGTTATAGAAGACTATCAGTAGGGCGTTTTTCAAATCGGCTTTATTACGTTACTTTTGCGGTCCTGCAAACGCGTCTTCCAGCGGTGTTTTTCAGGTTTTGGCTTCGTAGTACAATGGATAGTATAAGAGTTTCCGAAGCTCCAGATTCAGGTTCGATTCCTGACGAAGCTACGCAGTTGGAATGGCTCTCATTTTTGAGAGCCATTCCTTTTTTATATTCCTTAAAAACCTTTTCTGGCTTGCATATCAGCCTGACTGCTTCATTAATTCTGCCGGTTCGATATGTATTATTTTCAAAAATCAGCATTTCGGGATACATCGAACCGATTATGCGCTGTTTGGTGGCTAAAGTAGCCGTCTGGTAATACTTTGGCAGGTTTCTTAGTCCTTGAGTAACCGTAGTAATGTATTTCATCAGATTGTCGTCTACCTTGCTTACATCCTGTTTTTTTCGAAGCAGCTTCTCTATTTCAGGTTCATACATGTACTTAATGTCCCTGTATTCCGCCGGACTTATTTCTTCGTCAGACATACGACGCAGGGCATTCTGTATCCTAACCCGATGCTTTTCTATTGCATCATCAATCTCCTTAACGTTAACGGACTTGGCACTACCTGCTTTTTTATAGTAATCCGTAGCTATTGTTTCAAATAACAATATATCCTGTTCATCCGGCGTGATCTTCTTTAGTTCCTTCAAAAACTCCTTATTAAGCACCTCTGCTTTGTGACGTACCCCGCATTTGCTGGTACAGTGGTAATAAAAATACCTGCTGCTCCTTCCTTTTGATGCACTACCTGTTAGTTTGGTGCCACATTTAGGACACTTTAAAAAGCCCCTTAAGGGTAACTCATCTTTACCAGCATGAACCGTAGGGTGACTAGGCCTTCTGCCATCGAGTATTTCCTGAACAATGTAGAACAATCCTTCTGATATGATTGGCTCGTGAATACCTTTTACTATGGTTGCAGGTTCGTCCTTATATGCGCCTATCTTGATCTTTCCCATGTAAATGGGATTACGCAACATAAGAAAGACATTACTTTTACTAACCCTTAGTCCCTTTTTCGATGCTTCACGCCATATATCCATCACGTTATTCTCCTGCTTGGCTACTTCTTCGAATAGCCAGCGCACCAATAGTGCTTCATTGCCGGGTACAATAATGGGCCGGTTATCTTCTGTCCTGATATTCTTATACCCTATTGGTGCCCAAGTACAATGCCTACCTTCTTTCATCGCCCGGCGTGTTCCTGCAATAACGTTCAGTGAACGCCTGTCGTTCTCCACTTCAGGTGCGGCAAGATAGAAAGCCAACATGATCTTGTTTTCGGGAACATTCAGGTCAAGCGGCTGTTCCATAGCCTGTGGCTCTACTCCTAGCCTATTGAGCTGGTTGATCATTCCGTAAGCATCTCCTGCATTTCGACTAAACCTGTCCCACTTTAAGAATAATAGCAGGTCAACCGCTTGCTTGTTTTTCTTAAGAAAACTCAACAGTTGGGTGAATGCAGGACGGTCAAAGGTCTTGGCTGAATGATCTTCTTTATAAAAGCCAACTACCTCGATATTTTGTAATTTGCAATAGTTCCTTAGCCTTTCTTCCTGATGGGCAAGGCTATATCCTTTTTCGCTTTGCTCGTCTGTACTAACTCGCACGTAAATAATGGCTTTCTTCATTGTCGGTTTTGTTTTGTGTCAATGGTATAATAATGGTTGCTTTTCGTTGTTCGTATTCCTCGTAGGTAATTGCAGCCAGCTTGTAAAAAAAATCTCTTATTTGTTCTATTTGATCGTCGGTATAACTTTTTGCTTTTTCTTTCAAAATTTTCCGGCAAACAGCTATTGATACTTTGTTCTCTATCACGACTTCTGTTGTTACCTTGTTTTCATACAAAGATAGTTTATTCTTTTTATATCTATTTTTCATTGCTCATAATATATTGATTATCAATTATCATGCCAAGTTTCAGGCACGATTTTAACCCAATTTATAAAATAGAGGCAGAACGTTTGTTCCTACGTAGTACTTTTCCCCAAACGAACAATTTTATCACATCAAGAATGTGTTGTGTTATCCAAAAATGCAAAAACGTTCGCTCTATCTTCCTCCTGTTTTCGTTTTCGCCGCTCCCTTTGCCATTTATTTTTGAGCATTTTCATATCGAATTCAGGGGCGATACTTTGACCTGGTCTTTTGTTTGGTTTCAGTTTGTCGCTTACCCAACGTAAACCGATAATTGCCAAAATACCCATTGCCGCACTAACCGGGGATAATTCAGCATCGTAGCTAGTTATTTGTTGCTTGACGTCGCTCCCTTTACTATGGTCAACTGCTAACTGCTGTATTTGTAGCAATTTTTGCTCTGCTTCCTTCCTGCTTTCTGCTTCAATTCCTACTGTTACATCGTAAATTTTGTTCATTTTCGTTCTTGTTTATTGATGAAAAATTCGGTTTACGCTGCCTGCTGTTGTTCTGGATCTTCATTCTCCAACAACTCTGCTATTTCAGGTATCAGGTTGTTATTGTGGTACATGACACTCACAACAGTTGATACCGTTTCCCTGTGCTCCTGAGCAAATAATGGAATAAGTGATCTTTCCAATCTGGTAAAATCTTCTTCTGTAGCAGTGCCGGTATATTGCAGGTCTTCGTTACAAAAATCCGGAGACTCCTTTTCTTCGGATGTCGTTTCTACATTGTCTGAGCGTCGAAAAGTAGCTACCATATTTTCTGTACCATCGTCTTCTGTTGCTGAAGGGCTTAACAAACCAGCAAGCATGGATGTATCTTCCTGACCGTTTTTATTTGATAGAAATAGCCCTGCAAGAGAAATCAGCGCATTGGTTACCTTACCGGGCATCTGTTCTTTTTCAGCCCTCATCGTATTAATAAGTGCTTCCAATTGCGACACATACTTAGCCTTTTCATCAAGCTCTTGCCTTAATTCATTGTTCTCTGATTTTAGCCTGTCGTACTCCCAGCTTTTCTTTTCCTGTTGCATCCTTGTGTTAAACGACTTTTCAATACCGGACAATTCGATCTCAGTCGATCGCTCGGGTTCGAGCAATAAGGTGTATTTCATGCAGCGTGGCGATGCTCCGTCATAAATATTGACGACAATACTCTTACTGCTGGCTACTAAGAACTGTTCATGTTCAAAAAAACGCTCCGGGTCATTGTTTCTGCCAACCACCTTCATAGCATCCACTTTTATATCATAATCTTTAGGACAGCCACTTGCTGCCTCATTCTTCAGTAGCTGATAAATTCTATTTATTCCGCTGACCGAATACATCTCCTTCATAAAAGCCATAACTCTTTTGTTTTATTAGTTTTATGTTATTGTTCTTGTGTTTCTGACATAGGGTTCTTACGCCACAGTCTTCTGCTTTTTCCTGTTTTCGGCAATAAGCTTTTCAACTCCTGCTTTTGTTTGGTCAATAAAACGATTGTCATTGAAAAATAGCACTACTACTTCCATTGCTTTTTCTATGTATTCTGGTGGAAAGAAAGGAATGAACGCCTTTTTCAACCGTACAGCATCCTGTTCGTAAACCTTTCCGGTAAACTCTTTTGGCGCTTCGGAACAAGAGCAGTTCACCCGATCGGTTCCTGATAACGCTTTGTGCATTCCGCCTCCCAAAATATTGCCGATAATGGGAATACGCCCAAGAGCATCTGGGTTATTCGCAAAATAAGTTCCGGCTAAACCAAGAACGGTTTCCGTGAGCTTGCCCGACGATTTACTTTTTTCTACCTCCAGTTCATGATTCTTGTCCTTTAGCTGATTGCAATAATCCTCACACTCCTTTAGCTGCTGCTTCAAGTTCGTGCAATCCCGTTGGAGCTGATTATACGCCCATTTAGACTTTTCATGCTGCATCTTTATATGCAGGTTCTTTTCTATGCCAGATAGCTCCTCACTATTGGGAACTTCTTGTTGCAGTAACAGGATATACTTTGTATTGGTATGCGACTTGTCATGAATGATGATTGTAATGTTCCGGCTCTCAGGCATAACAAATTCCTCATACTCGTAAAACCTGTCGGGATTATTGTTCCGGCTGACCACCTTCAATTCGTCAATCTTAATTTCATAGTCTTTAGAGTTGCCAATTGATGCCTCCTTCTTTAAAAATTCAGAAATCATCTCTACCCGGCTTTCCGAATAGGGTTCTTTGATAAACGCCATATAGTTCGATTTTTAGTTGCTGTTTTTTGTTTCAGATAATTGATCAAGTGTTCTTTCGTAAACAAGATTCTGCTCTTCGCTGTCCGCTGAACCGGCGTGATGTTTTTCTTGTATATTAACTTATAAATGCTCGATGTTGACAAATGCAGAAATTCCGCTGCCTGTTTCAGTGTTAACAGAGCAGTGTCACCATCGCCAACATCTTTTTCAGCTCCTTGCCTGACTATTTGCAGTAACAGCCTTTCAATATTATCCAATTTGTCCGCCACTTTGCGCCATTGTTCTTGCATAGATCCCACCGTTTTGTCGAATAAAATTAGCATGGCAAAACGGAGTAATCCTCCAACTTGGAGTTGAGGTTGGGGCAGAAAAATGTGAAATGCCCACCGGTGCTGCATTTTCAAAAACGACAAAAGGCAGCCGATTAGACTGCCTTTTGTTAGTATTAATTACTTTTAACTCATTTGTTTGTCTTCTTTGCCATGATCAGATCGTCAGCGTAGCGCAAATAAGCCTGCTTTATTTTCTCGAAAACAGGAGGTTCGTAATCCTTTTTCGATTTGTGTATACTAGAAGACAAATTGCTTTGCCAGCCTTTGCCAAGAGAAATTTTCAGGATGGAGGCAAGGCTTTCTACGATTTTCGTGATCTCACCATTACCCTCATTGAGATAACCTGCCTGGTGCAACCCATATATCAGCTGAACAAACTCGTTGTTATTATTTCGGCTACCTGTCCAGATCACTGGATATAATGTGATATTTTCTGCGTGTGAGGTTTTATCGCCCCTTATTGACAGCGATGACAACCTTTCTTTGATTTGTAGTATAGCCATATACTGAACAATAAACTTTAATAGTTTGCCTTTGTCGGAAGCTAGGAGGGAAAAACGCCTATCTTCATCATTTGCGTAATATATTGTCAAGTTCTTTTGCTTATTTATATGCCCTGCAAAGGCCTCGTCATCATAGCCGTAGCGACGTTTAAGATCTTCTAATATCTCATCGATTGTTACGCCACTTTTATATTGTTGAATAAAATCACCGAGCAGTTCTGCTGCTTTAGGTGTAGCCGACATTAGCCTGTTGACATTTGCTAGCTCACTACCAATTTCCTCGAATATTGCTTCTTTATCCCTCGCATCTGTCAAACGTTCCTTGATGGTACGTTCGATTTGAGCGATGTATCTGGATAGTAATTTATCATATTGATCGGTAAAAGTATCGTACATACCTAGGCTCGTTTTGTCCAAAAATACGCAAGAATGAGGCGAAAATGGCATGTGGGCTATACAAGGTAATCTGCTGGGCTTTTGTTGGCAGGCTACCGGGGAACTGCTGGCGATTTGATGGGGTATTAACCATTCCTAATGATTATTAATGGTTCATAACTGGCTAATTGATGGTTCTTGTCGAACACGACCATAAATGCCGATATAAGAAGTAAATTTGAATAAAAAAACGGGGAAAATACGGTATTTTATTTCTAAGGGACCAAGTAACTTAGCCTTAAAATTTATTGCTATGCCAAACACCCAACTCATCATTAACGGAAAAGTACAATTCAGCCCTAACACCCTGACCCTCGAACAAACTCGTGTCGAGATTTGGGATAATGCGGGCACATATGGGTTGATAGGTACCGCTTATACTGATAAAGCTGGTGCGTTTAGGGCCTATTTCAATAGCCCGATCTCAGACCTGATTAACAATGCTACGATTGTCCCGCAATATAAAACCTTTTACAATAATAAAGAAGTAGCAAACAGTCCGGCTATTCAACAAAACATCACTGTGCTCACCATATCAGAGGCTGCATTTGATACTGCAGTACAGGATTTTGACACGCAAGAAATTGCCACTTACCTCACAGTTTGGGGAAAAATAACAGCAGAAAGTGGCGTTGCAGCGACGTTTTTGACGGTTGATGTTTATGAACAGGAGTTTCGTTCCGAGACCCTTTTGGCGCAAGCAGTTACTGATCTCAACGGTGAGTACTCAGTTAAAGTAAACATGCGTAATATAGGCCATGCGGCAGTGTTGGATAGCCGGGGTATTATCATAAATGTAACGAACCAGAATAACAAATTAGGAAGTTCTGAAGTGGTTTACCTCGACGGAACAGATCAACTCCAGGTCAACCTTACGTTGGACACCCAAAACTACACGCCAGCTCCGGTCTTTGATACTTTAATCAATAAAATTACCTACGTCATCAATGGCACGACTTTCAGCGATTTTGCCGAAAATGTTGACTTTGACAATACTCCCGTAGCTCCAGATGATACAGTTGGTTTGCCATTGGACAAAGAATATTTATCAAAGGGATACGGAAATGGCAACGGTGAGTTAGATTATGTAGCAAGGGCAGCTGGTTGTTCCTTGTTGGATGTGCAGCAAATCACTCGTTCTCTTCAGTTTGCTCAAATGTGCGATGTGGCGCATGATATGATGTATGCTTTGACAACCACAAGGGAAGTAAGTGCCAACCCTGCTACCGTAATGCTGGAAGACGAAATGCGGACTACCATCGCTCAGGCGATTGAAAATAATACGATATCAGATAAAACGTCACAGGAAATTGATGACTTTGTTACGGGAGTTGTTGATTTTCAAATCACTGCAACTAAGAATATACTCATCACTGAGGAACAATACACGATAGGGACTGTACTAAACAGCATTTTCGGCGGACAGAACCCGGAAGCTGACACAACGCAATTTCTTCAGTTGTATGGGGTAAAACAAAATGACATCGATATTTTCTGGGATGAGTATTTTACCATTGCGCCAACAAAAGCAGAATTGGCAAACCGGGGACTACAACTGGCAACGCTTACTGGCTTTCAGCCGGAAATGATCGCTAGCCTGATGACAGATACTGCACAGGGGATGTACACGATCTCCGAATGGAGCCAAACTGATTGGTTTGGTTATATTTCCGATGTAAGTACACAGGCGCAGAAACTGTGTGTGCCTCAGGCAATCATCGGTGATCTGACAGACGAAACAGAAATTAAAACGCTGTATGCGAAAAAGCTTCGTTCTCTAGCACAGGATAAATTCCCACTAACAGGGTTTAAAGTTCTGTTGCAGGATCAGCAGTCGGGCTCACAGCTGATACCTGATGCCGGCATCCGTCAGCAAGCGGTAACTTTCATTACAAATAACCCTTCGTTCGATCTCAGGGTAAATAATGTATATGATATAAACACCGACAATCCGAATGTGAACATGACAGGCATTCAGGATGTGGAAGATGTTCAGCAGGCTATGGCACCAATACAACGTATGTTCCGTTTGATTGGGGGTAATCCTGATGCATCCGCAAAGCTTATCATCGATAGCCTGCATACTTATGCTGCTATAAGTGCAGTTCCCTCCGATGATTTTGCTACATCTTATGCCTCACTGCTGGGTAGTAGGGATGCTGCATACGCTGCTCATGCTAAAGGTACTATGCTTGCTGCAACTGCGATGGGAACGTTTACAGGCATGTATCAGTCATCGGCGCAGCAGCAGATCGGCGTATTTGCCTGGCCGCATAACTCAAACCCTCCGGTAGTGCATGTGGACCCAAACATAAAGAATCTATTTGGCAGCACAAGTTATTGCGCATGTGAGCAATGTCTATCTGTATACAGTCCGGCTGCTTACTTCACGGATATTATGAACTTTCTGAAGGCAGGACTTCCGGGAGTGACACCCAATGTCTACAGCGAACTTATTCGCCGTCGTCCAGACCTGGAGCACATAGACATGACCTGTAAAAATACCAACACGCTAATGCCCTACATTGATCTGGTGATCGAGCTATTGGAAGGTATCATACTGAAACGTTTCTCACAACCGTCCGTCGCTGTTCCTCCATCCTATCAAACGAGCGGTACAGCCTTGGAACTAGCTGCCCATCCAGAACACGTTTATAAGCAAGCGTCAACGGTTGGTGGCGTGTATACATGGCAATACCTTGATTTTCCGGACTATGTCAAAGCCTATGATCCGCTTAGCTATGGTTCCAATAATAAAAATCTATCGAATGTTGTTTATCCTTTCAACCTCCCTTTCAGCCTGCCTGCCGCTGAGACACGTACTTTCCTTGGTTATCTAGGATACACAAGATATGAAATGATGCGGCTATTCCAACCTTACTACCTACCGACCGCCATCTCAGATTTTGACATATATAGCGAGCTGCTTGGCTTAACAGCTGAGGAATCAAAGATTGTCTCTGACACTCATTCCTTGAGTGCGAACACATGGTTGTTTTATGGCTTTACCTCGTCAGCGGTTACCAATTTTATCGATCCGGCGGATATGTCCGCTCCATTGATCAGTGGACTGTGGAGTGACCTTCTTGGTGGCAGGATGGATATACTTATCCAGCAGCTGCAAGTAACCTATAAAGAATTCCTTCAATTCTTAACTTCCGACTTCCTTAATAAGCGGGTTAGTGGAACGAGACTGATTACTGTTACCTCTACAGACCCTGCAAGACCTGACACCTGCGATCTGAGTAAGCTGAAACTTGTGTTTGCGCCACCAGCAACGCCAGCAGTATTTTTTAATAAACTGCACCGTTTTATTCGCCTGTGGCGCACAGGTAAAATGTCGGTAGCTGATTGGGATAAGATATTTACTTCGTTAATGATTACCAGTCTGAACATCACCGAATTCAATCTTATCGGACGTGTACTTCAATTTGCTGAAAAATTACGGATGCGCCCTACTGAGCTTGCAGGGTGGTGGTACTACATGGATATTCATCAGTATGTAGATTATGCCAGTGAGTTACAAAGCAAGCAGCCGTCAGTATACGATATGTTGTACAGGAACCGAGCTGTCCTTAACTTGCCGCTACCTGAATTTCACGATCTAGGGGGCTTAGACCCAGCAAGTATCCCTCTGGGTAATTTACCGCCGTATTATAATGGATTCACCGCTGCAATAGCTGCTGCTAATAATATCAGGGAAACCGACCTGCTGCTGATCCTTACTTACATGGGCATCACGGATATGTTTACCCATGCGGTAACGCTGGATGAACTGAGTGCGATCTATAGTTTTTCTACCTTATGCCGTAAAACAGGCTATCAGGTAAGCGATATGCTGAAAGTGTTGTATCTGTTGGATATTGATATTGAGCTTCCTGTATCAAGCCAGACCGACATACCCGCAAGGCTCGATAACCTAGGCAGCATTTTAACAGCAATAGATGCAATAAACAGCTCTAGCCTGACACTTGCGGAAATTGATTATCTCGTTGAAAACTTTGATGAACAGGGACCTTCAGCACCTGCGCCACTAAATATTCAGGCATTTTTTGAGAAACTCCGTAATGAATTGCAGAAGTTCCCCGTTTACACTGGAACCATTCCCCCGGTAGGAGCTGAAGAAACTACGGCCTATAATAAGCTGGTGAATATTATCTACCAGAGTTTCAGTAAAGAGTTTAATGTACCGTCTGAATGGGTAGCCACTTCAATGCAACTTTCTGACATCTCTTACCTGATCAGTTCCCTTTTTGTTACGTCGACTGTCCCATTGACACCTCAAGAGCCGACGGTCTCAATATACGTATACCCGATGTATAAATTGGCCTATAAAATGGCATTTATTACTGCAAAATTCAGGCTCAATACACCTGAATTCCAGTATCTATACACACAACCGACAACAGTTGGCTTCAATTTCGCTAATTTGCCTGTAGCGGGTTTGGAGCCTCAACCTACAGTAGGTAGTCTTTTCCGTGGCTTGTTGCAGCTGTCACGCTGGATCAATGTACGTGACAGGTTATCGTTGATTGAGGATCAGTTAGTACAATTACTGAAAGCTGCCATTAATGAAGCCGGGGATGTGAATGTAAGTATGGCAGCATGGCAGAGAATAATCAATAGGGATCAGTGGGGTAATATGCTTATTGACCTGATCGGTGACCCAACACTTATTGTCGCATCAACGCCAGCAGGACTTCTGAACGCACGTTTCCCGGAGGATTTTGTTCCGTCAACACCTGCCAGCATCAGTAAATTATGGGGTATGATCGCCCTTATGGCAGGCTGTCTGCGTACCGGCTTAAAACCTGTAACGTTACAGGCCACCTTGATGCAAGGGCTGATTATGGCAGATTCTCATCAGGTTATTTTAGCTGCTAAAGGCAAACAAACGGAGGAAGAATGGGCAGCTATAGCCAAGCCGCTCAGAGACACACTTAGAAAACAACAACGTGATGCGCTGGTCGGTTTTGTCGTAGCAAGACCCGACCCTGCAAATTTGCTGAACGTGCAAAAATGGCGCAACGAAAACGACCTGTATGCATTTCTGCTCATAGACGTGGAAATGGAATCTTGCATGAAAACTTCACGCATCAAGCAAGCGATCAGCAGTGCCCAATTGTATGTTGACCGTGTTCTGTTGGGTTTGGAGTATAGGAATGGAAATACTGCAAACCGTA
>JAEUVY010000059.1 GCA_016786565.1 Flavipsychrobacter sp. | reverse complement strand
TGGTAAGGGCCTTCTCGAGATAGTGGTTTCCTGATAGCTGTGTATTTGCGAATGCGGTAGATTTGAATGCAAGCTGATAAGCGCTCACGTCGCCACCATAGTCGTTGTTGCGCCCTGTACGCACAAGTGTGTTTTCTTGTCCGTTCACGTTATACAGTCCTTTCAGAGAAATGCGGTTGTTCTTGTTCATCTCGAGGGTCACGTTTGCAAGTCCGCCCCAAAGTACTTCTTCGTTGTATTGTTGTTCTGCATAGTTCAGCGACTTTTCTATAATTCCGGCTGATGCCGCGTTATAGAATGATCGGGTTAATTCGGTCCTTTTGTTCTGTTTATTGTAGTTAACTGCAACAACTGCACCAAGGGTCTTATCGCCCAGGATCTTCTTATTTAACCCCGCAGATGCCTGAAGGTTGGCATTCGGCGAGCCTGTGCGGGTAGAGTAGCCCCAGTTGTTTTTCAGATCTTTCGAGAGTTCGGCACGTTGTGTGGTGGTAAGTTTTCTGAAGCCGTCTTTGTCGGGAATTGATGACGGCAGTGCGCGGGTTCCGTCGTCTATACCCAGCCAGTCCAGCTTTCCTCCCTGGTAGTATGCAAAGTCCTTTCCGAATGTCTGCAAGTTGGCACCTGTACCAACCTGAACAGTGAAGAATTTTTTTGATGGAATATCCTTAGTGTTCACCTGTATCAGACCGCCTGCGAATTCTCCCGGGAGATCGGGTGTTGCTGCCTTGTTCACAACAATGTTATCGATCATTCCGGCAGGAAAAAGGTCGAATGAGAAGGACTTACGGTCAGGTTCTGTGCTCGATAGCAGAGAGCCGTTCAGGGTTGCCTGATTGTAGCGGTCCGCCAGACCACGTACCACCAGGTATTTCCCCTCTTGAATAGAGGCCGAGGACACGCGTTTCAGCACCTCACCCGTGTTCCTGTCCGGAGACTTTCTGATGGCTTCCGCGGAAACGACCTGTGCTACGGTATTGGTGTTTTTCTGGTATATGATCATTGCGCTGATGTTCTCTTTTTTCAGCGACGATTGTACTGTCACTTCTGCCAGTTGGGTCGATGCGGCCTGACTGAGGGCAATGTTTACATTGGCTTCTTTACCTTCCTCTACTTTTATATCAGCTACCTCTTTTGTCTGGTATCCCACATACTTAACCTCTACCGTGTAGATGCCCGGATTAACTGAGAGTTCAAAATTTCCATCAATGTCTGTTGTGGTTCCTTCAGAGGATCCTTTTACAACCACAACTGCACCGATCACCGACTCATTATTCTTAGAGTCAGACACTTTCCCCTTGATCTTTCCACCGGCGATCGCCGTTACCACAGAGGACATAAATACTACCAGAAGAACTAAACTTCGCATTGAAAATTAATTTTATGCAAAAGTCCGATTCTGGTGTTATGTTATTGTTATGGCAAGTTTACCCTTGAGTTAAGTTAATATTCCGGCAATCTTTAGTTAACATTAGCGCAGGGCGCAAAGCTGCGCCTGTGGTGAATTGTGATGCCATTTTCAGCTATTCCTTTCAGGTGAGCTGCGGTGCCGTATCCTTTATTCTTATTCCAGCCATATACCGGAAACTCTTCGTGCAACCGGTCCATATATTCATCACGGTGGGTCTTTGCAAGTATACTGGCGGCTGCTATGGAAGTGAATTTAGCATCACCTTTCACAATGCACTGATGGCTGATGCCAAAGTAGGGTGGAAATATATGCCCGTCTATCAGCAGTAGTTCCGGCCTTGTCTTTAGCTCGTCTATTGCCTGATGCATCGCCCTGAAAGACGCTTTCAGAATGTTCATGGTGTCTATCTGGTCCGGTGTGCTGAACGCCACTGACCATGCCACCGCTTCCTTTTCAATTATTGGGCGTAATAGTTCCCTGTCTTTTTCCTTCACTTGTTTGCTGTCGTTCAGCAGCGGATGGTGAAAGTCTGCCGGCAATATTACCGCCGCGGCAAAAACCGGCCCTGCAAGGCATCCCCTGCCTGCTTCGTCGCAGCCTGCTTCTATGACACCTGAAGTGAAACTGGTTTTCAGCATAAATACACAGTGCAATGTACAACAAGCAGGCTGTGCAACAAAAGTTGCCGATGGCGAGATATCGTATAATGATGTAATTTGCCGCATGCGAAAAGCCCTCAAGATCATCGGTATTGTCCTTGGTTCACTTCTGTTGGTACTCGGAGTATTCTTATTCTACCTATATAAGAAGACACAGCCCGAGGCGATGGCCCGGTTCATAAAAGAGAATCCTCACCGCGCTTCGGTGTGTATGGTACAGAATGATACTGTTTTTGCCGCACAGAATATAGACAGTGTAATGCCGCTTGCCAGTACGGTGAAGATAATTGTGGCCGTGGAGTATGCCCGTCAGGTGGCCGCTGGTACCATCGATCCCGCTGAAATGATAGACACCGCCTCGCTTGACAGGTTTTACATACCAAACACCGACGGCGATGCGCATCCGTCGTGGATGGCTGAAGTACGCAAAAAAGGTTTGTTGTTTGGGAGCAAGGTGCCTCTGAACGAGGTGGCCAAAGGAATGATACGATACAGTTCCAATGCCAATACCGAGTACTTGCTGGACAGGCTGCACGTCGATAGTGTGAATGCAGGTATTAAGCGGTTGGGCCTCAGTAGGCAGGAGCCCCTATATCCGTTTGTAGCTTCTCTTTTTATCAGTCAGGGGCTGAGCATTGATCAGATAAAGGCCATGTCTGACGAAAAATATATTGCAGCGTCAGTGGCTATTCACGACAAGCTCAAGACTGATACAGGGTTCAAGCGCAGCTTTAAACCGGTGACACTGGATATGCAGCGTGTATGGAGCGACAGACTGCCCGGCGGCACCACCAGGGAATATATAGAGATACTGAAGAAGATAAACCGGCGTGATTTCTTTTCGGCTGGCGAGCAGAAAGTGATGGATGAACTGATGGAGGGAATTCTTGATAACCCTAAAAATCGCGAATGGCTGGCGCATGCGGGCTTTAAAGGTGGTTCCACAGCATTTGTGTTTACCATGGCTATGTACGCAACCTCAAAGAAGGGAACACAAACCGAACTGGCCTACTTTTTTAATGACCTCAGCATGTGGGAATCCCTATTATTGCAGGCCGCGGCCAATGAGTTTCACCTCGCGATACTGAGGAGTCCCGCAACACGCAACAAAATGGCTGACATCATCAACGGCAAGTAGAGGCACCGTTTTTAGTCCTTCAGAAATCCGAATTTTCCTGCATTATAGTCGGCGATCGCCTGATGAATCTCCGCTTCCGTGTTCATTACAAACGGTCCGTAGCTAACATATGGTTCATTGAGTGGTTCACCGCTCAGTACCAGCAGCAATGATTTCTTTTTCGCCCTAATGTGAATGTCGCCTGCTTCGTTCTTCAACTGAACGTAGTGGTTTTCTTTTACATCGTGCTCATTTACATTGATCTCGCCATCTACCAATAATATTCCGGTATTGAAATTAGCCGGAAGGGTAAAGCTGAAATCGGCACCCGCGTTCAGGTGTATGTCGTACATATGCACCGGAGAGAACGTACTTGCCACACCCTTGGTGCCATTGTATTCGCCGGCAACCACATAGATACTGCCCATGTTGTTTGGCAGGGAGACTTTTGGCTTTTGTGTGTGAACAATGCTCTGGTACTTTGCAGGTGTCATCTTGTGTTTCTTCGGCAGGTTGATCCACAACTGAAGCATTTCGAACGCGCCACCCTTTTTCAGGTAGGTCTGTTCGTGATACTCTTTGTGCAACACACCGCCACCGGCAGTCATCCACTGTATGTCGCCGGGGTTAATGATACCATGATTTCCTTTGCTGTCGTGGTGTTCCACTGATCCTTTGTAAGCGAACGTAATTGTCTCAATGCCCCTGTGCGGATGCACACCTACACCACGTGAGATCTCTGACGGAGGATAGCTGACCTCCGCATTAAAGTCGAGCAGGAAGAACGGACTCATACGCTCCTCAAAACCCTTTCCGCCGGGAAAGAAGTTCATCACTTTGAATCCATTGCCCACCATGTGTGTGTTAGTAGGGGAGAGAACTCCTTCTACTCCACGATACCTTGATGCTGATAATTTGGCGGCAGCACGTGCCGGTGCCGAGAATGCCGCATTCAGGTAGGCCAGCGCACTGGCCAGTACTCCTCTCTTCAGAAATTCTTTACGTTCCATAGAACTCCGGATTGATTACAAGACAAATTTAGGAGATTAAATGTATCTACATCCATTGTGGCATTTATCGCCACATCAATTTAGCTGATATTCCCTCAGGCATGAGGCAACATTTCTATGAGCATCCAGTACAGGGGTAGGCCCAACGATATGTTGAACGGGAAAGTAATACCGAGCGCCATGGGTATATACAGACCCGGATCGGCCTTGGGGGCTATCTGTCTCATGGCTGCCGGCACTGCTATATACGACGCGCTGGATGCCAATGTAGCTACCAGCAGCCTGTTACCCGGTTCTATTGGCAGGAATCCTGTGAGAAACACAGCGATCGTTCCGTTGATAACGGGTACGAACAATGCAAACAGGCTCACAAACAGGCCATAGTTTCTGAACGCGCCAAACCTTCTGGCGGCAACCATGCCCATCTCCAGCAGGAAGATGGCCAGAAACCCCTTAAAAATGTCGGTAGTGAACGGTTTAATGCCTTCAGCTCCCTTGGCATCCGAAATGATGCCGATGAGCAGGCTGCCACATATCATCAGTACCGATCCGTTGGTGAGAGATTCTTTGATAAGATGCCCCAGACCCGACTCATGTTTCTCGGTGCTGTACCTGCGCATCAGCAACACGCCTATCACTATCGCCGGAGCTTCCATAAGTGCCATAGCCGCAACCATGTGCCCGCCGAATGTCACCTTTACAGTATCCAGAAATAAAGTAGCTGTTACAAAAGTTACCGCGCTCACCGATCCATAGGTTGCGGCAATAGCACCTGCGTTTTCTACGCTCAGTTTCCGTTTAAGGATGAAGAAAGTGTAAAGCGGCACAAGCGCCGCCAGCCCAATACACACCAGAAGGGTAAGAAGTATTTCTTTGTTCAGCCCGCTATGGGCAAGTTCCTGGCCGCCTTTAAAGCCGATGGAGAACAGAAGGTACAGAGAGATAAACTTCGAGGTAGATGCGGGTATCTCGAGGTCACTTTTTACTACTGTTGCAAATATTCCGAGAACAAAGAAGAGAAGTGTTGGATTCGAAAGATTGCTCAGTATGATGTCGGTATTCATTCAGTGTTTTATTTTTTCAGAAGTGCCTCATTCTGGGCGGCCACTTTCTCTTTATTGGCTCTCTTTCGCTCGTGTAGTTTTTTGCGGATGTCCGCATCGGTGATCGAGAGTATCTGCGCGGCAAGCAACCCGGCATTGTGTGCACCATTTACTGCTACAGTGGCCACGGGTATATCATTAGGCATCTGTACGATAGAAAGGAGAGAATCCCATCCATCCAGAGAGTTGGACGATTTAACAGGCACGCCTATAACAGGTATCGTGGTGAGGGCTGCTACCATGCCCGGCAAATGTGCTGCGCCACCTGCACCGGCTATGATCACTTTCAGACCACGCTCCTCGGCTGTTGATGCATATTCAAACATAGCTTCGGGAGTACGATGGGCAGATACTACTTTGATCTCGTAGCCTATGCCCATTGCCGATAACACATCAGCTGCCTTGTTCATAATGTCGAGATCTGAGCTGCTGCCCATGATGATGCCTACTTGTGTGCTGCTGTTCATTCGCCTATTTTAAAATGCTGCGTATAATTTCTGCCTTTTTTATTGCCTGATCGATGGCGGGTGCCGTTACTGTGATGTGACCTGATTTCCTGCCTTCGCGTCTTTCCTTTTTTCCGTACCAGTGTACGTGGGTATTGGATGACGCCAGTAAAGCACGCATCTGCATGTCTACTTCTTCAGCGTTCAACGAGGTATTCTCAAGTATATTGATCATTACCGATGGAGCCTTTGTTGTTGTGTCGCCGGGGGGAAGATCAAGAATGGCACGCAAGTGCTGCTCGTATTGCGAAGTAACGCATGCTTCTATAGTATGGTGGCCACTATTGTGCGGGCGTGGAGCTAGTTCATTTACTAAGATGTCTCCTTCTGTTGTCAAAAACATTTCCACCGCCAGAATGCCTACCAATTCAAGTTTCTCTGCAACCTGCCTTGCAATGTTCTGGGCTTTCGCAGCCATATCTGCGCCTATATTAGCCGGGCACAACTGGTAGTCAAGTACGAATCGTTCATTATCAAACACCATCATAACCGGGTCGTAGCAGGCTATGTTTCCCGACACATTTCTGCTTACTATCACTGACAATTCGTACTTGATGCTTACCAGCTCTTCCAATACACATGGTCCATCGAAAGCTCTTTCAATATCTTTTTCTGTTCTTACTATCATTATTCCTGCTCCGTCATATCCTCCCCTGCGTTTTTTCAAACAGCCGGGTAGTTTGTGCGACAGATTTTTCAGGTCATTTTTTCCATTTACCGCTGTTCCGGGCACTACAGGAATGCCATTGTTTTGCAGGAATTGCTTTTGTGTGAATTTATCCTGTATCAGCTCTATCAGTTCAGGCGAAGGAAATACCTCTACTCCCATTATTCTCAGTTCTTTCAGGGCCTCCACATTCACGTCTTCTTTTTCTACAGTAAGAATATCCAGTCCCCTTCCAAAACGCACAACATCATCATGATTTTTGGGGTCTCCGCACACAAATTCTCTCGTATATCTTGCGGCAGGCGAATGAGGGTCTTTATCCATCACCGCTATATCTGTACCAAAGTCTATGGCCGAACGGATCAGCATTGATCCCAGTTGACCACCACCCAGTATTCCTATTTTCTTTGAGCCCAGCATTTTACCGTTTGATAATGCAAAAGTATAAAAGCTATTTGAAATAATAGTAAAACTATTGTCTATGACAGCATTGTTTGTGTTTATGATATAAATGACATGATAAGTGCTAATTTTGCAAAGCCAGAATATAATATGAAACTTCACTTACAGATCGAAATGAACAGTGCCCTTTATGTCAGGGATCCTGAAGCGTCTGAATTGGGCCGGAATATCATTAGCCATGGTATAGAACTCATTGATGAGATTGGTTTTGAGGAGTTTACATTCAAAAAGCTGTCGCAGCGTATTGGCACCACCGAGGCCAGCATCTACCGCTATTTCGAGAATAAGCATCGGTTACTCACATATATTACTACCTGGTTCTGGACCTGGATCGAATACCAGTTGATCTTTCATACCAACAATGTAAAGGACCCCAAGACCAAGATCGACACAGTGATCAATTTGTTGATCCTGCAAGAGAAGGATCCCATTGCGCTGGAACATATCAACAGGGTGGCGCTTCACAACATTGTTGTGGCCGAGGGTAATAAGTCATACCTTACAAAGCACGTGGCTGCCGACAATAAAGCCATGTTGTTTAAACCGTACAAAGACCTATGCCATCGCATCGCCGAGATATTCCTTGAGTATAAACCCGGCTATCAGTATCCGCACTCTTTGGCAAGTACCATGATAGAAACTGCGCATCATCAGCTCTATTTCAGAGATCATCTGCCCCGGCTCACCGACTTTGGTGGAGGAAAGGACACTACGCAACTGGCAAGGTATCTGGCGCACGTAGTGTACAGTGCATTGGATGCCGCTAAGAAAAAATAAGATTTGCCCGGATCAGTTAAGCATACCCGCAGCGTAGAAGATACCCGCGTGCGCCTTCCGGCATTTTGCCTTCAGTTCTATCAGTTTTTGCATTGCTTCCAGCACCTTTATTTCCCGGCTGTTCAGCAAAAACATAGTGCTCTCTCCTATCTTGAACCGAAGGTCTTCACCACGGTATAGTTGCTGGTAGGCACTCAGCGCGCGCTCATAGTTTTTTAGCTGCAACTGCAGATTTGTGTACTCGTTGTGATAGCTTTTTATCTTATTCTCTATTTGCAGTGCTATCCTGTCTTTTTCATACCCGGTTTCCTCTATTTTCAGCTTTGCAGCCTGCAATCCCCCGCGTGCTTCGCGCTGAAACAGTGGCACCCCGAAGTCGAGACTCACTTTGTGATTGCCCGATAGGTAGTTGCTGCTCACATCGCCCGGTAGTCCGTATCCTTTTGAAAGCATGTTGGCGCTCAGCGACAATTTGGGCAACAGGTCCTGCGTTTTCACTTTCTGGTCTATTTCCAGCGCGCTTATCTTTCTGTCCAGTGTCTGTAGTTTGGGGTGTTGGTCCAGGGCGCTGAGTAGTCCGCTCAGTTCCGGAACTTCAGCCGCGGTTGGCAGCATATCTGCCGATAGGCGCTCGGGTGCAATTCCTGAGGTCCAGTTCAGTGGTTCTCCGTTCTCCATCCACATGTAGTTCGACAGGTCAAGACCTGCGTTCCTGTAGTTGATCAGTGCATTATTCTGCTGTTGCAGTATCACCTGATACTGGGCATCTCCCTCCACAGTATCAATAGCCGGGCGCGAGCCTTGTTCCACTTCAACCCGCAGGAATTTCATCCTTTCTTCGTTGGCCTCCACCAGCGATGACACTGCCTGGTAGATCTGGTATTCTTTCACCCAGTTCCAGTAAGCGGCAATAGCATCAAACAGCAGTTCGTTAACCGCGAGCTTACGGTCAGCCTCACTCATTTCCTTGAAGATTTTGGCCTGTTGCAACGCCGCTCTCCTTTTGTCATACAAAAGCCCGTTCACAGGTACTTTCATGCCTGCATAGGTCACCTTACCCACAGTGACGTCCTGATTTAGTCTGTCGCCCTGAAAGTTGTCTAAGCCGGCCTTGAACTCTACGCCATACCACGTAGGGATGGTAAGCTCAGGACTCAGGTAGTTGTAGTAAACTTTGTCGCCAAATGTTTTCTGACCTGCGCCCGCAGCCAGTCTGGGATCGAAGGCACCCCTGCTACGCTGAATGTCAGCTGATGCCTTTGCTACCTGTATATCTGCCTGTTTCACTACAGGGTGGTAAGCGCGTACAACGCTTATGAATTCGTCTTTCGACAAATACCGGGTTGTATCGGCAAATGCAGCGAAGCTCCACAGCAGCAACCAAACCGTAATGATACTATTTAGCTTTTTTACCTTCATCTTTTTCCTTTTTGCCCACATAAAAGTCGGGCGGGAATCCATTCACATTACGCCACAGCTCATACCAAACCGGTACGGTGTTCAGTAGCGCTATTCCATAGGCACCGGCACCCATCCTCAGGGTATATGGCCAAGGCTTCACTTTATTATCAGGAGCGACAAGTATCCTGAACATACCATTGTCGTTGGTAGAATTCTCTATAGCCACAATTTTGCCACTAAAGGTACCATATGACGCTTTAGGCCAGCCACTGAATACTATTGCCGGATACCCATCGAAGAGGAAGCGCACGGTTTGTCCGGTCGATAGCAGCGGAAGATCCACGGGGCGCACGAACAGTTCCACCGCATGTTCTACCTGAGTTGGAATGATCTCTGCTATCTTGTCGCCTTCTTTCACTATTTCGTTTATACCCGATTTGGCTGCCTGAGTTATCTGTCCGTCCTGTGGCGCAAGCAGATAGTACATTCCGTTCCTTATGGCATAGTTGGCATATTGGTTGTCCAGCTTTGCTATCTCGGCCTGTGTGCTCGCGATATCGCTACCGGCACTTGCCTTTTCTCCGCGTGCTTTGGCCAATTTCTCAAAGAACTCCTGCTGCACCTGCATCAGCTCTGTTCTTGTGTTCAGGAATTTTGTCTCGGTACTTATCTTCTTCGCAAGTGTGTTCTGAACCGCCTGTATACGTTGTTCCAACTGCAGGGTAGATGCAAGTCCGCTGTCTTTCATGATGCGCTGCCTGCGAAGTTGCTCTTCAGCGATCCTGTGGTCGTTGGCCGCGGCTGCAGCTTCCATACTATCTGCAACTACTTTCAGTTTCAACTGTCTTGTTTTCAGGGTCAGCGTTTGTTCCATCGCTGCTATCTGTGCGTCTATTGCTGCAATTTTGGTGCTGTAGTACGCTACTCCCGATTGTTTTGCTTTTACCTGATCGCGCGTTCTTTCCAATAGTTTGGGGTCAAGGTAGCTGTCTTTCACCTCGGCAAGTTGCGCTACAGTGTCGCCGGCCCGTACAAAGTCACCTTCCTTCACATACCATTTTACGATGCGGCCTGCTATGATGGAGTTCAATTGTTGTGGCCTGTGCTCCTGGCGCAGTGTTGTTACTTTGCCACGTGTCCTTATGTTCTGCGTCCATGGCAGGAAAAGAATGATTGCTGCCAGTATAGTGGTGCCAAGTAGCCAATACCGCACCCGGCTTTTTTTACCCTCCAGATATATCGCACTGGTGGCATTGAGATGCTCCGGCATGCCCTCTTTCCCTAATTGCCTGTATATCTCTTTCATGCCTTGTTGGTCTTTGTTTGAGAAATGGTACCCTTGGTCATCGTAAATGCCTTATCACATTGTTCCGCAAATGATGCGTCATTGGTCACAGTGATAACCGTGGTATCAGGTAAACTTTTCAGCAAGTAGTCTTTTATACGTGCAGCATGCACTTCTTCCAGTCCCAGCCATGGTTCTTCCAATAGCAGCATTTTTGGCTGGTGTATCAGTGCACGCATCAGAAGGATCTTCTTCACAGTGCGTGCCGGCAGGTGCTGTCCCGATGGGTGTAGCTGGCGGTCATAGCCTGCCTGATCGGACTGTATGAATTCCTTCAGGCCCACAACCTCTGCTAATTCATTCAACTGCTGGTAGGTAATATTTGAATCCCCCAGGCATATGTTCCCTTTTATCGTTGCTTCTATTATGTCCTGACTATGGAACAACATCCCGATGTGTGACCTGAGTTTCCTAAGGTCATAACTCGATAGGGAAATGTCATTTACCAGTACAATTCCTGAGAAGTCAGGATATACGCCTGCAATTACCTTCAGAAGCGTGGATTTGCCACTACCGTTGATGCCGTTGATGCAGACCTTCTCCCCGGCATTTATTTGCAGGTAGATATCGCTGAGAACTCTTTGATCTTTTTCGAAACCGAAATCCAACTCGCGGATAGATACTGATATTCCTTTTTTGTTTTCGTCAAGAAGGGCACTTCCCGTTTTTTCAGTTGGCTTTTCCAGCAGCTTGTTGATCTTCTCTACCGATGTAAGCACATCATATACCTTGTCAAGGTTCAGTATCAGTTTCTCTACAGAGTCTATCACAAGCATCACAACCATCTCCGCTGCTATAAACTGGCCTATGTTCAGCTCCTGACCAACAAGCAATATAGATCCCACTATCAGCATAGCGGCTATTATGATCACCTTAAATGAAATAAGGGTCCAGTACTGAAACAACAACACTTTGAAGTGGGAGGTGCGTGCCTTGAGGTATTTTGTTACATGCTCGTCTGTTGTTTCAATATGCGCGGTGCTGTTCCTTCCGAATTTATAGCTATAAGCTGTTCTTGCTATCTCCTGAAGATAGCCTGCCACCTTGTATTTGTGGTCGCTTTCCTGCAGGCTTGTCTGCATACCCCTGTTGCCTGTGTACCACAAGATGATAAACAATACTGTCAGCAGTAATATGCCGAACATGATAAACACCGGATGGTAGAATGACAACAACACAAGACCGAATAGGATCTGAATAGTGGCACCCGGAATGTCTATGAGCAGCTTTGAGATACTTTTCTGCAATGCAACAGTGTCAAAGAAGCGGTTGGTCAGTTCGGGCAGGTAGTATTTGTTCAATGCCTGCATGTTCAGGTTGGGCAGTGTCTGCGCGTATTTAAACGAGTACCGGGCAAAAAGTTGCTGTTGCACCCGTTCGGTTATTTTCATCTGGTTGGTCTGAATGAATCCCGCAAAAAACACACTCATGATCACGAAGATGATAAGTAGCACCAGCGATGTTGAAATAGATCCGCCCAATACAAAACTGATAATGCTTTGAATACCGACAGGAACCGCCAGCTGCACCAGGCCCGCAAAGACCGCGTAAAAATAGATCGACGATATCTCTTTCTTCTGAAACTGAAGTATCGCGAACAATTTTCTGAATATGGTCAATTTATTGTCTGACATGTATCTCCTTATTGCAATGCAAAAATATAAAATAAACTATTCAAAATGATAGTAAAGCTATTATGAAAGTGTTAAAAGCTATCACCATGTACTATTACAACATTGGCTAAATCTATCGGACTGAACACTGCAAAACAAGTGTGGCCGTTGCGTTTATAGCAACGGCCACATAAAAGTAGTTCAATTATTTATTTATGGTTAATAATTACATTCGCAGTTTCCACGTTGCTGGTGGTGGCTACACGCACCACATACATGCCGTCAACCAGATCCGTAGTTGGTATCGTGATCTGTGATGACTTCACGTCGCCAAGGCTCAGTACTGCCCTTCCGGTCATGTCAGTGATCGTAATGTTGGCTATGGCTTCGCCGGTGCTGATGTTCAGCAGGTCTGATGCCGGATTGGGAAAGATCAAAGCTTTACTTTTAGCGATGTCCTGTACCGATACAGGTCCGCTGCCCACACGCACGTTGTCCATGTTTAGCCAGCCGCCAAGTGCCGACCTGTATTCTATCTTCAGCATTACATTGGCCGATCCGGCATAGGCGTTCAGGTCTATGTTTTCGGTGCGCCAGTTGCTGCTTGCAGGTGTGCCGTATGTTGCCGCTACTGACGTAGGGTTCATGATAGGGGCGGAGTAGGTGGCAAGTTGCGCGCCTCCTTTTTTGTATACGGTTGTGTAGGTGGCGCCACAGTCTGTCGATACCATTACAGACAGGGTATCCGCGAATGAAGTGTCCACTGTAAGGTAGGGTGGTGTGTATCGGTGATAGTTATAGGCTACATCAAAAGACATGTACGGGTCGGTTCCGGTTGTAAGATTGAGTACAGGCAGCAGCATTTCGTCCTTACGTTCCACATTGTCAAACAGAAGGATAGTGTTGAATGCGAACATAGATGCGTTGCCGGTTTTCTTTACCACATCGTCCAGGTCAAACTGAGCGTACGCGTCACCCTGTTTCACATGTGTCCAGTTCGCCGGTGGAAATGCACCCTCAAATCCTTCGGTGTACGGCAGTGATGCGCCTGCAGTCTGAACCTGTATGCTTGCAGTGGCACTGTTATTTCCGGTTATTGTGTCTGCAGCACCGTTTACTGTGGCTGCCGATACCGAGAGTGTTGATGTTCCCGCAGCAAGACTAAGCGTGGGCAATGTGATGAACGCATGTCCGTATGACGGCATACTGCCTGTCCATGTGTGGCTCATACTTCCGCTGCCGGTAGAGTAGTTCAGGGTGATGGTGTGTATGGTGTCGGTGCCTGTATTACGGACCAGACATTGTGCAGGCACCGTTGTTGAGCATACTCTCGCAGCAACTACAGGTGTCACCACATGAAGGTCGGCACCTGCCGCACGAGGGTCAGTCGCATACGCAGGGAAGTCGTTCATGTTGCTGAATGCGGGTATGGTGTGGGCCATGGTGGGGTAGCGATGCAGTATGGCGGGGCAGTCATTCAGCATCAGATTCATATAGGCGGTGTCTATCGGGCCGGTGTACAGTTGGTCGGTTCCTCCATGGGTTATATAAACCGGAATGTTCTTTGCATTTGCGTAGTTGAACGGATAGGCCGTGCCGCCGAGTGCCTGTTTCACGCCCTGTATGGCAGGCGTGTTCAGCAGTAGGGCCTTGAATTTGCTGTAGTTGTCCAGGCCATAACGCAGCGCCGCCCTGCCGCCCAATGAAAACCCTTGCAGGACGATCTCGTTGGTGTCTATGTTGTAGAGCGACCGCGCATAGTCTATACTCGCCTGCACTATCGCCTCAGCGCCGGTGGGGTAGTAATAGTCCGCATTGCGAGATGATGCTTCCGGGCATATGTAGATGGTATTTGGCATGTTGGTATTCCATGCCAGCGTGCCTATAAGTGCATTGCGGTAGTTGGTGCAGGTGTCGCCTAGTCCGTGCAGGCACACCATCAGTTTGTGCGGTGTGCCGGCGCTGTAGGTAGTGGGTACGTATACGGACATCGCCCTCGTTCCGCTCATAAAGCTTATGGTGGTGTCATAGCTGCCTGTTGTTTGGGCATTGGCTGTTTTGTTCATTGAAAAGCATAGCAGTAGCATAGCTGTTGCCAGGTAGATCTGTGATTTCATAAAATTTCTGGTTTTTGGTTTAAAAGATATTATTGATCAGTTTTAGTCTGTTTCCTCCAGTTCAAAAATGGCCTCAACTGTTGTGTTGAAGAACCGGGCAATCTTTAGTGAGAGTACCGTTGATGGTACAAAGCGGGCCGACTCTATTGAATGTATCGTCTGCTTCGAAACCTTCACCGCCTCAGCCAGTTCAGACTGGGTGATGTTCATTTTGGCCCGTTCCACTTTTATGGTATTCTTCATGTCTACGCAAAGATGGTTAAAGATAATAGCATTGCGCCGGAGATCGCCAGATACACCAGCAGGCTCCATTTGTTGCGCCCTATGTTCTTGAGTCGTTCGCCCAGGGTGGTTGTGTCATTGTATTCCCAAAGATCATCGAAGTATAGACCTATGTGGAACAGGAGCAGATGCATCACAACTCCTATTGCGGCCATCATAAATAGTATCGAGGCGTCTATCGGCTCAGTAGAATGGCTCAGCGTTAGGGCCATGCCCAGTATCACAGCGGTCTGCAGCATATAGGCTATTTGCAGTGATCTCAGTCGTATGGCCGTCGAACGGTCGTCCTCCAGTTTTTCTTTGCTGTAGGCTATGGTTACAAGACCCAGCAATGCCACCCACTTGAAAAAAGCCAGTTGTTCATCCGCCGTGAAGCGAGATACAACCGCCCAGGGGTGGATTTTCTCTGAGATGGTAAGCACCAGACCAATGGCCGATATAATGATACCCTTGATCTTGCCGTTGTAGTCATACATTACTTTCATTCCTTTCATGATCGTGTTTTTTTGCTGTGATCAAATAGAAGATCATTTTGACATTCTTCCCCAAACTATGAGTGCCGCCAGAATAGCCAGCGAGATCAGGGTGCGGATAAGCAAATACTTTTTGTTCCTGATGATGTTCTCTTTAGGGGTCATGGTGTCGTTATAGTCCCAGTTCTCATCATTGCGCAGTCCGTAGTTAAACAGTACCAGATAGGAAATGACCGAAGTAGCAGGGAAAGCCATCAGCAGCATTCCTATGTACGGATAATCTTCTTTACTGGAAGTTATCCCTATAAATGCGTCCGGAGCAATGAATGGAAACAAAGACACATTTATTGAGAATGATAGCACCATTATGCAGGTAAAGATGAAGCCTTGCATCATTGCTTTCGATCTGATGGCTTTTACTCGTTCATCTTCTTCTTTCTCTTTACACATCGCCAGTTTTATGAGCCCCATGATGCCGATGAACAGACAGATCTGGAGATGGAATCCGAAGGACAAGGCAGGGAAGATAATAGCCTCGGTAAGCAGTTCGGCTATCGCCAGCAAAAAGCCCGTCCCCGCAATAATGATGGATGCTTTCTTGTATTTGTGATCGGCAAGTTTGAATGTACTGGTCATGATTGTGGTTTTTTGACTACTATTTCATTGACAACACAAAAGTAAAGCATGGTTTACAAAAATACAAGTAAACTTTACTTTTGTACAAACAAACTGTATAAAAATATACGCTTGCTTTACCTGCAAACAAACCTCGAAACGCGCATTGGAACGCATTTTCGGTGCAGACAGACAACAAAAACTGCGGCCATCAAATATTTTTAGAAATATTTGACGGCCGCCGTTCAAAATGGTCTAAAGACGATACTTCTCAGTTCACCGGCACAGTAGGAAAGTAGCTAATTTGTGCCCGAATGCCGCTTTTTCTCCAGCATTTCTACCAATCCGGCCACATTGCTGTGGTCAAGACGTTTACCTCTGATGATCTTTTTCTCATCCAGGAGGTAGATTGTCGGAGTAACATACACATCATATTTGTCGTGCCAGTCGCCTATTCTGTTAGGGTCCCATGTGCTTATCCATTTCTTATCGATGCCTTGCTCCTTCAGAAATTTGTTGATGGTTGTATCGTCGTCTTCAGTGGCCACACTGTATACTTGTACACCCTTTTTTTTCAGAACCGCTTCATATACCGAATCCAGTTGGGGTACCTCATGTCTGCAGTGCCCGCATGTAGGTGAGTAGAATACGACCATGGTGTATTTTGCTTTTATGTCGTAGAGGTTCTGTTTCTTACCTGTACGGGTATCCGGGAGAGATATGGGAGGAGCCTTGTTGCCCAGCACGTTCGGGGCAATGTGGCTTGCCCGGTCAGTATATCTTTTCAGTTCATCAGGTTTCAGCCAGAAGGCATCTCCCTTCATGTAGTAATTCTCAACAAGATGCACAAACACTTCATCCAGTCCCATCACTTTGCTGTTCTCAGCATATCGGGTCAGCCACCACAGCGTGTAATGGAACATGTCCTTTGTTCCCTTGGTGCGCGCCAGCAGCACGTCAGCCTCATGTTTCAGGCTATCAGGAAAGGGTGCCACCAGTTTATTGAAGTACTCTTCGAGGCGGGTGTCGTAGAGGGGTGTGTATATAAGCCTGTCGTCTCCCAGGTCGAAACCATCCCAGTAGTGTGCTTTGTAATGGCGGTACGCAAAAGTAGAGTCCTTTGTTTTCCCATCAGATAGGTAGTGGTCTCCTTCTGGAATTTCGGGTAACTCCATGGCCTTGAATATCTTGGCAAGCAGTGTGCCCGGATACTGTGATGCATAGTCTTCCCTGTATCGTTTCAGCTTTTCTGCAGCGGCTCTCGCTTTTCTCCGCACTTCCGCTGTGTCGCCTGCGGTTTTTGCCATTTCAAATTCTTTTCTGATCACCTCCTCTCCCGCGCTGTAGGTACTCAGATAGCGGACGTAAGCCGCAAAGCGGGTGTTCTCTGGAGATCCCTTGAACTCAATATTGTTCGGTATCGCGTTCTTCGGAGCAACGATTGCAATATCGTCTCCTTTGTTCAGCAATACTTCAAAGTTCGTTTGCATGTCCGATAGATACAGAATATAGATCCCGCCTGTAAAGTCCGCCGAAGAACTGCGTAGTTCCGCGTTTCCATGTTTGTCTATGCGAGCCGAATCTGCCTTGAAAATTGTAGGCCGCCCTTTACCGTAGTAGTGAGCAAGGTACACCACTGAATCTGTGACACCCGGCATCTTCAGGGAAATGTGGTAGCCGTTACGTGCATAGACGGCATAGCTGTAGCATAGCAGCATTGCTGCTGCAATAAGCATCTTTTTCATTGTTTGTTCGTTTTAGTGATGGCATTGCGGGTACACGCCATCGTGGATGATGAATAGTGAAGTAGCTTACCTGAGTATTGTTATTCTATTACAAGATGTCCGTCGGTATTGCTTAGTCGTAGGTCCTGCCTGTTTTTGCGTTTGTTGCAGTCATGGTCGAATGCGCCTGCCAGAACAGCACCTTTCTTCTCTCCGGTCAGAAAGCTGTACACTTCTTCTACCGTGGACGGGTTTGATGCCGAAGTCAGCAATATCACTTCGCCGGTCGCCAGACTCCTGATCTCTATTTCCTTCACGCTCAGCGAGCAGTTTGCGGCAATTGGTTGGTTCTCGTTGAATTTCAGCTCTGCTGTCTGGTCAGGTTCCAGTGTGCTGCTGGCCGACAGGTCTTTGTGCACTTTGTTCGGGCATTTTATCGTTTGGCTCACACACAGTACTATGGGGCAGGGCGTGCTATTGCGCACCTTTCCCATGGCCATCAGGTGCCTGCTGGTCTTGATCTCGGGTTCTTCCGGTCCTGCCGAGATGGTCGTTACACTTTGTGCCGCTGAAGGTTCTTGAATGGTATCAGGCATACTTGGCTGTTGTACTTTCGAAGTGAGTTGCGGTTCTGTTTCCTGTTTTGTTTGCAGCCATAGAACCGTTGCTACGCAGGCGATAACGGCAATACCCGCGGCATAAGCCCTCGTGGCTGATAGCCTGCGGATCGGGCTCATTTTGCCATGTAGTGTATTCCATTGTTTTTCTGCATCAAAGTCCGGCAATACGTCCTGTATTGTGGCATTTTCTGCAACATCCTTCATCCTGTTTTCCGTGTCACTTTTCATATCCCTGCATTTATGTTGTTTGCATTATTTTCTCTTTCAGCAGTGCTCTCGCCCGGTGCAGCTGCGTCTTTGAGGTGCTTTCAGAAATGTTCAGCGCTTCGCCTATCTCTTTATGGGTCATATTCTCGAACACATAGAGGTTGAACACTGTTCTGCATCCGTCGGGCAGCGCATGTATCATCTTCAGAAGGTCTTTCATGTTCAGCGCTTCTTGCGCGTCCTCATAGTTTCCTGCAAATTCTTCATGATGGCTTGAATGGTTAAGGAAATCTATCCGTCTTTTTCGCAGGTGCATCAGGCATTGATTCACCATTATGGCACGCAACCATGCCACAAAGCTCCCGTCCCCATTCCATACAAATCCGGATACTCCCCTGAAGGCGTTCAGAAAGCCGTCCATCATTGCTTCCTGTGCGTCTGTCGTTCTCGACAGGTAACGCAGGCAGATCAGCATCATAGCACCGGCATGCCGGGTGAATAGCTCCTTTTGAGCACCCGCGTTGTTCTTGGTGCAAAGGTGCACAAGAGTTGCTTCGTCGGCGATATGGATCTGTTCGCTGTTCAAATGGTGGGTTTTTG
Source organism: Flavipsychrobacter sp. (assembly GCA_016786565.1). Classification (GTDB taxonomy): domain Bacteria; phylum Bacteroidota; class Bacteroidia; order Chitinophagales; family Chitinophagaceae; genus Nemorincola. The sequence goes on along the minus strand of JAEUVY010000059.1, from coordinate 13,595 downwards.
CAGCAGTTGTTTATAGCATAGTTACCATTTATATCGTTCCCTGTTGCTACTGTATCAATATAAATGCATGGTAACACAAAAGGGTTGCAATGCCTTGTCGGTTTTCTATGTTTTTTATTAGCTTTAACAAAAGTACCCGATAATGTCTTTCCGATACCACGACCCGGCTACTGTTCTGCGGCCGGCAAAACACATTTCGTCCTTGCAGGTCTTACATGATGGTGGATCAGATGGCGCATCGCTTGCAGTTGTTCATTGGGATGGATTGCCTCACCTTGCCATCAGGTGGAATGTTGCTTTCGCAGAGCGCGCTGAAAGTGACAAGTTGTGCGGCGGGGTCATCTGTCATGGCTCCCCGGCACGCAAAGGGCTGCCAACGTGGTTCATCCTGCCCCGCGAATTATTCCATCCCGACCTCTTTTCATCAGGGGACGATCAGTACACCCAACTGATCACACAGGCCCGAACGCTTGTGAGACTGTAACGAAAACTCACGTTTTTTAGTTCGTAGCTGGGTCATTCCTGATTCCCTTCATGGCAGCCCGTCTCAGTCGGTCGTTCAGTGCACGGCCCAGCCCATTTTCCGGAAAAGTCTTTGCAATAATGAGCTCATAGTTGCGTTCGTCCATTTCGTGCAGTGCAGCGTACAGATTGTGGGCCGCTGCTTCCCAGTCGTTGTCTTTACACAATATCCACTGATTGTCGGCGGTTACTCCGGTAGCATAGTTGCAATAGGTAATAACACCAATTCTGAAATGATCATGGTCCCGTATGGCCTGGTCCACATCGTCACAAAGCAATAGTGGTGTGTTCGGACTGTAATGTACAGCTGACATGCCCGGCGCATGTATCTTTTTGCCCTCAAACACCGCAACCGGCCCTATTAGCGCTTCTATATGATCCTTAGGAATTGCTCCCTCTCTGTAGATGGTCGGTACACAATCAGGAAATCCGATAATTGTAGATTCTATACCCGCATCACATGGTCCGCCATCCAGTATGTATGCTATTTTATCTCCCAGCATTTTATCTACATGCCCTGCAGTAGTTGGGCTGATGTAGCCGAACGGATTAGCACTCGGTGCCGCCAGCGGAATGTCCGTTCGGCGCAGCAATTCCAGTGTCATGGGGTGGGCAGGTATCCTCACCGCCACAAGGGGGCTACCTGCAGTCACAATGTCCGGTATAGAGGAGTTGCGGGGTAGTAGTAGCGTTAGCGGTCCGGGCGCAAAGTGGTGTATTAGTTTTCGGGCAATAGAAGGTAGTTCAGTTGTGTATCTGGCAATTTGTTCCACATCGGCCAAATGAATGATGAGTGGGTTGTGCCGCGGACGTTGTTTCACTTCATATATCCGTGCCACTGCCTGCTCGTCAAGTGCGTTGGCTGCCAGTCCGTAAACTGTCTCTGTTGGTATTGCCACCAGTTCGCCACGCAACAGGTGTTCCGCGGCCAATTGTATATCTGTTCCTTTCATTTTCTTACTTCCTGTCTTTTAGGGGTTGCACCAGTCACAATACATCGCCGATTCTGTTTTTCGTCCATGCGGAAACTTACTTTCTTCTCTATGCCCGCACCGCTGACACCCATACACAAACGAGAGGGTGCCTGCCGTGGGTGTGGCGCACTGTTCGCACGGCAGTCCCGATAGTACGTCCTCCACGTCAAAGCCCGGCGTGTTGCACACCGGGCATGTCTTCAGCATTGATTGGGCCAGTTTTCGGGTTCCCGCAGCGATCACATCCATCCGTGTAGGGTTGTGCATGGCGCGCATATCTGTTTCTATATAGCATTCCCCGAATGCGTCCAGATTTTCTTTCACCAGCCGTTCAAATTCACCGGTGTTTCTGATGCCTTTTTTCAACCCTTGTATTTCGCCCCTGCTGCGCCCTACTATCAGCCCGTGAGACGGAAATAGTGCATTTGCAGCAAATGCTCGGGCTTCGTCTATAGACCGCACTGTTTTGCCACTGAAGTTAGTTTTGGTCGAGATTTCCCTTACCTTGATCTCAAGCCCCAGGGAAAGGTCGAGTAACACAAGTATCTCATCGTCGCCTGTTGCAAACGGTATGGTAGGGTGTGGTCCGAAGGAGCCTTCACTGGCGAGTACCAGTGTTGTTTCAGTCATAGCCGCAGCCGCCAGGCATTTCCTGCGGGCCACGGTCAGCGCGTCTGCTTCTCTTTCTATTTCACCTGTAAACGTGCCGAACATATCCGTGTTGAATCCCGCTGCAACATCTATCACAACGCCTGTTGCCTCACTCAGTATCGGACCGATTACTTGTTCTTTTCCGTGCATGGTAGCTATGGTCAGCTTCCTGCCGGCAAATACATTTTTCATTGTTTGTTGTCACGCTTCAATCAGCAACAGGCGGAGCATTATCGCTCCGCCTGATAGCCATGGTTTATTTTGGTTAGTTTCTTACTGTCCTTGTGCTGCCGTGTAGCCTGGCTTACCATCAAACAGACACAGATTTTCGGTCTTGATAATGTCCAGTTTTCTCAGGTGTATCTTCTGCAGCAGATCCACAACCGCCTGATAGCTGACACCTTGCTTAGATGCGTTGGTAAATCTGCAGCGCCAGTGGTCGGTGCAGAACGTCTCAGGGAAGCCGTCGGGCCAAACCTTTGTTCCCCTGTTGGTGATCATACTCAGCTTCAATCCCGATTCGTTAAGGTCCGTCATCAATGCCGCAAGTGCATTCGGGTCGCGGTCGTTATGGTGCAGGAACACGTCTACACCTATCAGTTCCTTCACGGCCGGCACTGTTGGCGTCACCTTGATGTTGAATGTGGCTGTGCCGTTCGAGTAGTCAACTGCCTGAAATTTCTGCGGTGCAGTGTCCAGGCGCTCTATCACTGCGTCGGCGAATTCCTGCGTGCCCACCAGTTTTGCCGATACCGATTCGTCGTAGATGTCGCCCGTGTGTACACCTTCTTCAATGGTGCGAAGCCATGCGTTGTGTATACGCTCTGCCACGTCAGCCTGACTAATATGTACCAGCATCTGCACCGCTGCCAGCAGCAACCCCGATGGGTTTGCTTTGTTCTTGCCTGCCAGGTCAGGTGCCGATCCATGTATCGCTTCAAACATCGCGAATCCCTCGCCTATATTGGCACTGCCGGCCAGTCCCACCGATCCTGTTATCTGTGCTGCCACATCGCTCAGTATGTCACCATAGAGGTTCGGCATCACTATCACATCAAAGATCTCCGGTGTTTCTGCAAGTCGTGCCGCTCCTATATCCACTATGTAGTGCTCTTTCACTATTTCAGGATATTCCTGTCCTATGGTGTCAAACGTCTTGTGGAAGAGGCCGTCGGTCATCTTCATGATGTTGTCCTTGGTAAAGCAGGTTACTTTCTTTCTGCCATATGCCCTTGCATACTCAAACGCATACCTGATTATCTTCTCGGTGCCCGGCCTTGATATCAGCTTCAGACATTGTACCACCTCATCTGTTTGCTGGTGCTCGATGCCCGCATACAGGTCTTCCTCATTCTCACGAACGATCACCACATCCATTATCGGGTGTTTGGTCTGTATGTAAGGGTGGTAAGACACACAGGGACGCACATTAGCATACAGTCCCAGTACCTTACGGGTGGTTACGTTCAGACTTTTGTAGCCACCTCCCTGTGGTGTAGTGATCGGTGCCTTCAGGAATACGCGTGTTTTTCTCAGAGAGTCCCACGCATCCTGACCTATACCCGATGTATTGCCGCTCAGGTACACTTTCTCGCCTATCTCTATCTCTTCAAAGTCTATGCGCGCTCCGGCCGCTTTAAGCACCTTCATGGTGGCAGTCATTATTTCCGGGCCTATTCCGTCGCCATAGGCAACAGTTACGGCTGTTTTTTTGCCCGTTACCGGCGCATGCATTGTCGTGGTTTGTTCTGCTGTGTTTGTCATAATTCTTGTTTTATTTGTTTGGTTATTGTTGTTGTGTCTGTTATTGCTGCAGTAGGTATTGCACCATCATCGATCGGGCTGTCAGCTCGTTCATTTCCATTTCATCGGGCAATCTGCCTGTTCTTTGTAGCCGCATTACATCCGGGCAGGTTATGCTGCGTAGCGCGCCTCTTACAGCGTTCTTTTTGAATGCGGCTGGTTCAAAGATTCCTGTATGGTGTCGGGGCTTGTTCGTGTCCGGCAGCAGGTCAAGGATCTCACCCAGTTCCCTCGTCAGTGGGTGTGCTTTCAGATCAGATCTGGTGAAATTTGTATTTGGCAAAAGGCTCATATCATTTACGTATGTATTTCCTCGCTCGTCGCGTACTATCTCCACATTTATCGTTCCTGTCAGCCCGATGGCTGTGGCAACGCTTGCTGCCAATCGGCAACAGGCCAGGGAAGATTCACGTTCCCCCTCATCCTTGCACATCCTGTGGTCTGCGTATATGTGGTTGTCGGTACTTATCATCAACACAGGTGCATGACAGGTTATAGTGTTGTCTGACGTTCTTGTTACCGGCACCGAAACTATCTTGTCGGCCGCAAATGCAGGCGACATGTCACTACCCATACTGGTTTGCCGTTCCGTGCGTGCTTTTGCTCTGAAGGCAAGTGTCGGTTTGGGATCCAGCGTATCCCTCAGGTAGCTTTGTGCCCCGTGCCGTTGGTGGTCGGTCTCTTCTGCGTTTGCTACAACCTCCCAACCAGTCACAGCAGGGATTCCGTTTTCTTCCAGCAGGCTCAGTTGGTGTTCTTTATCACGAATGATGTCTATCACATCAGGGTGCGGATAGACCTTCATTCCTGACATTTGTAGGGTTCTCAGCACGTCTGTGTCGGTCTGTTCGTCCATAATTAGCACACTGTCACATTCCTGTCCCAGTCTTATGATGTTCATCTGGTCGTTGGTGTTGCTTCCGTTGCCTGTAGGCAGTACAATTATTGGCATGCCCGCTATTCCCACTGCGTCATTCAGTTTTGCAGCTATGCCTGTTGGGGCCACTATTCCTACTCGCTTCTCTTCAAACATGTTCTATAGTGTTTCGGTTAAATCGTGCCGCAAAATTGTAGTGCCTTTTTCATTTAATTTTATTTAACTTTAATATCTGAATCATAAAAACTATTTATGAATTACACGTTGAATCAGCTTAGGGTATTTCTCAAGGTGACGCAGACCGAAAGCATCACCAAGGCCGCTGAAGAGCTGCATCTCACTCAGCCCGCCGTGTCCATACAGCTCAGGAATTTTCAGCAGCAGTTTGCCCTTCCGCTTACAGAAGTGGTGGGGCGTAAGTTGTACATCACAGATTTTGGCCGCGAGGTGGCAGAAGCTTCTGAACAGATATTAGAAGGGGTCAGCGCCCTCGATTTCAAAACACATGCGCACGAGGGACAGATTACAGGGCGTTTAAGGATTTCTATAGTATCAACCGGTAAGTACGTTATGCCCTATTTTCTTACTGATTTTCTACGCCTGCATCCGGCTGTGGAGTTGCAAATGGACGTGACCAACAAGGCTAAAGTAGTGGAGAGCCTGGAAAAGAACGAGGTCGATTTTTCACTCGTTTCTATTTTGCCCGAGGGTATGGCGTTGGAAAACGTGAGGCTGATGCAGAATAAGCTCTATGTTGTGGCCAACATGGATATGCAACTGAAAAAGAGTGCCTACGACAATTCGCTTTTCGAACAACTACCGCTTATTTACCGCGAGCCCGGGTCGGGTACAAGGCTGGCCATGGAACGGTTTCTCAACGAAAATAAAATAGCTACAAGGAAGAAGATGGAACTCACCTCCAATGAGGCCGTTAAACAGGCTGTTATCGCGGGACTCGGCTGTTCGGTCATGCCGCTCATCGGCATCAAGAACGAGCTGGTGAATCATGAACTGCAGATAGTGCCCGTTCGCAGGTTCCCCATCAAAACCTACTGGCATCTTATCTGGAACAAGAACAAGCGGTTCTCGTCTGCTGCAGCTGCATACCTCAACTTTGTTAAGGAAGAGAAAGACAACATTATCAGGTCAAAATTCGACTGGTTCGAGCAGTATAAATGATCCTCTTTTATTGGGTAGGTTTAATTATTTCAGCCGTTCCAGCACACCCTTGCGTTTCACCAGATTCTTGTAATCCCATTGAATGTCCTGTGCTTTTTGTAGCCATCGCTTCAGGTCTTTTTTATTTACTTCTTTTACAGACGTGTAGCGCGCTTCTGCCGCCTTGAAACTTCCTTCGGGCACTAAGTCTTCCTCTTCAAACGACTGACCGCTCCAGAAAAGCAGTCGCACGCTATCTTTTAGTTTGCTGTATCCGGCCACAGGATTTCCGTCTATAAACCACACCGGGTGCCTGTGCCATATCTTATGTTCAGCCGTTGGCAGGTTACGAGATATCTCAGTACACAGCAGGTCGCATATTTCGCGGTCAGCGGGTAGCTGTGCAGCGTTGTAGGCAAGCACATCCGCGGCTATAGTGGGTTCTTTGGCCATAGAGGTTCGTTTTTATAAAGATACAGCTTCACGGCCTATACAGCCTGCCCGAACGTGATCAGGTTATTGTCCGGGTCCAGCAACGAGAACTCGCGCTGTCCCCACGGCTTTGTTTCCAACTGACCATTGGGGTGTATCGGAATCCCCACTGCTATCATTTTATTATAGAGTTGATCCACATCGTCTGTTCGCACATATATCTGACCGTAGTTTTCTTGTGGGTTCAGATCTTTAAATTCAAAGAAATGTAGCTCTATCAGATCGCGCCGCACCATCAGGTAGGGCTGAAAATCAGGATCGCCAAGTTCGGTGAACCCAAGGGCGTTTACATAAAACTGTCGGCTGACAGTTTTACTACGCATGGGCAGTTTGGGGTGTACTGCAGTGAGCATAGAGGTATGGTTTAGTTCATCAGTTCACTTTCCGCGCTTCTTGTGAGTATGTGAAAATAACAAAATGAATTGAAAAACTAAACTGTGTTCTGGTATATTATCGACAATGCCTATATTTGCCTTGTGAAACTCCTTTGTACCATTCTGGCGCTCCTTGTGCTCACACTTAGTGTGCAGCCCGCATGTGCGTCTGTGGTCTCCGAGACCGTCGATTGCTGTGCAAATGAATGTACAGATGTTGGTGGTTGCGAAGGCGATCACGATGACGCCTGCAAGTATGGTTGCAATCCTTTTCAGGTTTGCGGCTGTTGCGCTTTTTGTGTGGTTATACCTGCGCCTGTCGCGTTTTTTTCCCGGGCTGTCAGCGCCATCTCCACTCAGGTCTATAGCTCACCGGTGGAGTCGCTGCCGCAGTCCTATCCTCGCGGGTTTCTGAAGCCTCCCCGGATCTGATCTTTTTCCACAATTTTCCTTTCCGGAATAGTTACACCTGTATGTCACCATACTCAGGTGTTGCGTTTTATTTACATCATTTTCAAAATTCATTTTCAATGAACAGATACATTGTGGCTGCCGCGCTTTTTTGCGCCGCAACTATTTTCAGCATAGATACCAGGGCGCAAGCCACTACCGATACAGTAAAGAAAATTTCAGTTAAGGTCACCAACCTCCATTGCAACAATGATATGCCCACTATCAAAAAGCGCTTGTTGAATCAGGAGGGCATTGACAAAGTGGAGTTCACAGATATAGCCGGAGAGACTTCGGTCTTCACTATCGTGTACCACAGTTCCGTGACCGATCAGGACCGTATTGAAAAATACATCGAGACCACTCCCGGTTGCGATGCGCAGGATGAAACGCCCTACCGGGTAAAACGTTCCCGCAAAAAGTCAGCCCAATGACGCGCATATTTTTGCTGCTTGCACTTGTGGCCGGCGTCACAAGTGCAGGCGCTCAGCCGCTCAGGGGCAAGGTTTTTGGCGAAGCGGGTGAGGGTAGGGAGATACTGCCCGGCGCTGTGGTGCATTGGTTAGGCACGTCTGTAGGTGCAGTGGCCAACGAGAACGGTGTTTTTGACCTGGAGGCCTGCCCCACACCCGACCGTAGGTTGGTCGCGTCCATGAACGGTTATGTCGGTGATACCATCAATGTAGGAGATCGCACCTATATCAGCATCACACTAAGGCGCGATGCCAAACAGTTGTCTTCCGTTACCATCACCGATCGCGGTAATGCCACCATCCTGTCTCTCGATGTTGCCAAGACCGAGGTCATCAGCAAACACGAGCTCAGCAAGGCCGCATGTTGCGACCTTGCCGGCTGCTTCGGTACACAGGCTTCGGTGCAGCCGCAGACCACTAATGTCATCACCAATGCTCAGGAGCTGCGTATACTCGGTCTTTCAGGTGTGTACAATCAAGTGCTTGTCGATGGGCTACCCCTCATCACGGGTCTCAGCTATACCTATGGCATCAGCACCTATCCGGGCAGCATCGTCAACAACATCTACGTGTCCAAGGGCACTACTTCTGTTTTGCAGGGATACGAGGCCATCAGTGGTCAGATAAATCTCGACAGCAAGCAGCCCGACCACACCGATAAACTGTACCTGAATGCCTACATGAATAGCTTTGGTGAGAAGCATGGCAATGCCAATTTTTCCGCCAAAGTAGGTAAGGGCGGCAAGTGGACCACTCTGCTCGCACTTCATTCTGTGCAGCCTTCAGGCCGCATAGATGGCAATCATGATGGCTTTCTCGACCTGCCTTTGCTCACCCGCTACATGGTCTCCAACAAATGGAAGTATGGCGATGCTGGCAAGAAGGGCTTTTCGTTGCAGGCAGGTGTGCGGGCCGTCAAGGAGACCCGCGTAGGCGGACAAAACAATTTCTATCGCACTGCCGACGAAGGAAGTGCTACCGTCTATGGACAGGTAGTAGACTATAAGCAGGGCGAAGCCTTTGCAAAGGCCGCCTACCGTTTCAACGATGGGCACGTCCTTGCGTTCTCCACGTCGGGCCTCTTTCACGACCAGCAATCGTTCTTCGGTACAACACGCTACATCGCTACCCAGCAGTCGGTCTATGCCAACCTGCAGCACGAATGGACCTGGAAGAAAGCACATCAGCTCAAGTACGGCATCAGTTACAGGCATCAGGATCTGAAGGAACAGATCTCCTTTTCCGATACCACCCTCGGGCGCACCTATGCGGGTAGCTACAGCACACCCCTGCAGGTGCCTGGTGTCTTTGCCGAGAATGCCTTCCGTTGGCTGAATGATAAGCTAACATTGCTCACAGGTGCCCGTGCCGATCATCATCAGGTATGGGGCACTTACATCACCCCGCGTGCCATGCTCAAGTATATCCTCCATCCGCAGCATACCTTACGGGCATCGGCTGGGCGTGGTTGGCGGCAGGTCAATCTCTTCAGCGAACAGGTCAATCTGTTGGTGAGCTCAAGGGATATTGTTTTCGTTGAGCCGCTGAAGCCGGAAGCCGCGTGGAACTTTGGCGCCAGCCATACCTATCGGTTTGTGTTGCCCGCCACATCCGGTACCATCAGTGCCGATGTTTACGGCACGCAGTTCAGCAATCAGTTCTTCCCCGACTACGACGCCGACCCTACCAAGGCATACATCCGCAATTTCACAGGCACTTCCCGATCCCTCGGTGTGCAGATTGATGGCGCACTCACTTTTTTCAGAAAGCTGGATGTACGTGCCGCGTACAACTATCTCGATGTGTATAGGGTAGTGGGTGATGTCAGGCAGTCATTGCCGTTCAACCCGCGCAACCGTGCCATGGGTGCATTATCCTATCGCACCGAGAGCAGCAAATGGCAGGCCGATATGAATGTGCATTGGTTCGACAGGATGAAACTGCCCGACACGCGCAGCAATCCTGCGCCCTATGCCCGCGGCTTGTATTCGGTGCCCTATTACACGCTCAACATGCAGCTAACCTTCCGCTGGAAGGCGCTCGATGTGTACGCTGGTTGCGAAAATGTATTCAACTACCGTCAGCCCAACCCCATCATCAGTGCCGATAACCCCTTCGGAAAGTACTTTGACATCTCTTCGGTTTGGGGCCCTACCCGTGGCCGGGAGTTTTATGTTGGTGTACGCTACGCGATAAAATGATACAATGTCTCAAAAACGAAGAGAGGGAAGGCCATAGCCTTCCCTCTCTTATGTTCCACTGATTTTTATTAGTCTTCCAGATACCCGAACTTCCCTATGTTATAGTCATGGAAGGCCTCCATGATCTCTTGGCGTGTGTTCATCACAAACGGCCCGTGAGCAGCTATTGGTTCGTTTATCGGTTCTCCGCTTAGTATCAGTACTACAGAATCGGTTGTCGCTTCTACTGTAAAGGTTTCACCGCCATTTGCAAACAGACCCAGATTGTTGGCAGGCACCTTGTGTGTGCCGTTTACCGTCACTGCGCCCTCTATTACAAGCAGAGCAGTATTGTACGTTGCCGGGAGATCGAAAGTAGCACTCACACCCGCTTTCAGTGTCGCATTATACAAGTGCACAGGAGTGAACGTTTTTGCCGCACCCTTCACACCCATATATTCGCCCGATATCACCTTCACCTCACTTCCTGCCTCATCTATCTTGTAGCGTTGCATCTGCGCGTCTGTAATAGCCTGATAGCCCGGTTTCGACATCTTATGTGCCGCGGGCAGGTTCACCCACAGTTGCACCATCTGGAACTCACCTCCCTTCTTGCTCCATTCCTTCTCGTGAAATTCCTTGTGCAGCACACCCGATGCCGCTGTCATCCATTGCACATCGCCTTCCTCTATCACACCGCCGCCACCGCTGCTGTCGTGGTGCTCCACCTTGCCCTTGTAGGCAATGGTCACCGTCTCAAAACCACGGTGCGGGTGCACACCCACGCCCTTCGGTTTATCGCTCGGCGGAAAATAGTAGGGGGCATTGTAGTCCAGCATTATGAACGGACTCATGCGCTGCATCGTCAGTCCGCTGCTGCCCGGTATCATATTGTACACCAGAAATCCGTCACCTACAAAGTGCTTCGACTCCGGGGCTATCACGCGTTCTATCTGCTTCGTTGCCATCTTCAGTTTCTTTATTTTTCCCGTCCTGTCAGAACGTCAATCATTATCCGTTCTGCTTTACAAACTGCACTTCAGCATTGATGCGCACTTCTTCGCTCACCAGCACACCGCCTGTTTCCAGCGCCGCGTTCCAGTTCAGTCCCCAGTCCTTACGGTTTATCTTGCCCGACACTGCAAATGCAGCCTTTTCGTTGCCCCATGGGTCTTTGTTCGTTCCGCCAAACTCCACATCCAGTGTCACAGTGTTGGTGATACCCTTTATCGTCAGTGCGCCGGTCAGTTTGTAGTCGTCGCCGTTCTTGGTAAATGCAGATGATACAAAAGTGATCTCCTTGTGGTTCTCTACATCAAAGAAATCGCCCGAACGCAGGTGGCCGTCACGGTTGTCTTCGTTGGTAAATATTGATGCTGCGTCAATTGTCACGCTCACCGGTGCGGTGGTGAAATCGGCTCCGTCTATTACGGCCGAGAATTTCCTGAATTCGCCCTTCACGTTCGAGATCATCAGGTGTTTTACTTTGAAGAGCAGTTCGCTGTGCGTGGGGTCAAGGACCCATTTTGTTGTGTTTTCCATTTTGATGTTGTTTTTATTGATTGATTAATTTGATTGACAACACAAAAGTAGAATGGGCCACACACCTGTCCATTGATGTATGATAAGAAATGAAAAACACTCAGTCTTTCCTGAAATTCCGCCGCGCCAGTTCTTTCCGCACCCTGCTCAGGCTCTCAGGCGTTATGCCCAGGTACGAGGCTATCATCCACTGTGGCACCCGCAGCGTTAGGTCAGGGTACAGTTCTATAAAGCTCAGGTAGCGTTGTTCCGCCGTGTCCGATATCAGCATATTCACCCGTTTGTACAGGAATCTGATGTGGTTATGCAGCAGATAGTCGTTCGAGCTTCGGAACAACGGGCTTGCGTCCGACACCTTGCGCAGAAATTCCTTATCCAGAAACACGGCCGTTGTGTCCTCTATTGCATCGATAAAATACTCCGATGGTTCGCCGAAATAGGCACTGCTCCTGTCCGATACGAACCAGTTCTCCGGCGCAAACTGCAGTATGTGCTCCCTACCGTTGTCCGATATGCTGTACAGGCGCAGCAGCCCCTCTTCCACAAAGAAAGTATGATCACATACATCTCCCTGCCGCAACAGCATTTCTCCCGCCTTGAACGTAGCAGTACGCAAATGAGCCGTTACCTCAATGAATTGCTCTTCGCTAAGGCCCGCCTTTTGTTCCAGAAACCCCCTGAAATTGTCTGACATCGGTCAACTAAGTTAAGTAATTCTGACGCATGCCTGCCGGTATATCTGGCACCACCACTGGTTCGAGTTTGTAACGCCCTTAAATAGCGGCTCATCAATCCATACCCACATAGCAGCATCCTACCATCCCCACATCCTATAAATCTTCGCTTGCCTGCCGTAGGCAGGTTCAGACAAAATCTCAGTTAAGACAAAAACAAAAACGGAGCCCAATTGGACTCCGTTCTCTTTCTTCAGTCGGGATGACTGGACAACTTTCGAACCAATTCATCAAAGATTTGCTTGCTTTGAATGCACTTTTGGGGATGATTGGGGAAGTATGAGCAACAACTGGCAATAACTGGCAAATACATGCCGGTGGTTGGCTGGACAACTTTCGAACTGCTTAGGTAGCGATAACCGAGACATTCTTGTGTATATTTATAAGTCGATCACTACATATGGTCACACTATGTTATGAAATATTCCCTTTTTATGATCTTCTTGACACTCAGCATTATGACAGCGCGAGGACAAAACAAAATGCGTCCATTTGATGAACTAGTTAATGACATTGATCCCGCATGGCCTCTCGTCCAAGGCTGGATCGTATCTGCGAAAAATAAAGTTGAGGTATTGCCGGTCGATACAATTCAAGCTAAAGCCGCAGTATATAAAGCACAAGTGACAACTCGTTCGCCGATGGGTGCAATTATTTATATGACAGGAGGACTCCTCATTGATGACGGATGGATTAGGATTCTTGGTTCTGGAAATACCAAACTCAACCGGACACTTCCAGACTGGAACAAAAGCAAGTCATTCAATGAGTTTGGAGAAGCTCCATCATTTTTGCTCATTGCCGACGATGTAATTGGTGGTTTTTTCCTCCTAAATGGAGGCGGACTTGGGAAAGACTTAGGAAAGGTCTACTATTTTTCACCAGACAACTTACAATATGAAGCACTTAATATATCCTATACTGAATTTTTGCTGTTTTGTTTCAACAACAACTTAGACAAGTTTTACAAAAATCAGAGATGGATCGACTGGAGAAAAGAAGTCTCGAAATTAGATGGCAATCACGTCTTCAGTTTCTATCCTTTCCTATGGACCAAAGAAGGGAAAGATATTAATAAAGACACCCGTAAAGAGGTCCCAATTGATGAGCAGTACAATTTGAACATTGAGATGAGGAAACAACTAGGAATCGACAAATAAAGCAATTGAAAGGACAAAGCTGTGGCATTTTCCTATACTGGATTCGAACCGAAAAACAGGAATCTTTGGGGAGATACAAGCAAAAACAGGAATAAACTAGCAACTACTGGCAAGTTTATTCCCGTTTAAGTTAATGTCGGGGAGACAGGATTCGAACCTGCGACCCCCTGGTCCCAAACCAGGTGCGCTACCGGCCTGCGCTACT
>JAEUVY010000008.1 GCA_016786565.1 Flavipsychrobacter sp. | reverse complement strand
TCGGCTCCTGTACACATATTTTATTTGCGGTGTATATGGACATGTAGTATTCTTTTTCGCGCGCAACAAGTATTGCTGCCACAAAATCTGATATATCATCATTCTCTTTATTGCACTGTTTCAAAGCCAATAGTGTCAGTTTGTTATTGAGAATGAGTGGTTTATCTAACGCATAACATATTCCTTTTGCGGTTGCCATGGCAATACGCAGTCCTGTGTAAGATCCGGGGCCGGCACAAACTACTACAGCGGCGATATCGGTAAGGGTGATATCAGCTGTTGCAAGACAGTCAGTTATCATGGCATTTACCGTGCCTGCATGGTTTCTGGCCGCTACGCCTGAGATTGAATGTATCAGCTTGCCGTTGTGGCTGATAGCTACCGAGCCGATATCGGTAGAAGTATCAATATGTAAAAGGTATGCCATAAATAGTGTGCAAATGTACATAGCGCAGTACATTTGTGGTCATGGAAAAGAAAATCATTAATACCACAAGCGCACCGGCGCCAATAGGACCATACAATCAGGCAGTACAATTCGGGAATATGCTGTTCATTTCAGGGCAGATAGCCCTGGATCCTGCAACAGGAGAATTGGTTCAGGGAGATGTGCAGGCAGAAGCTCGTCAGGTGATGAAAAACCTGTCGGCCATACTTTCGGCAGCCGGAATGGATTTCTCAAATGTTCTCAAGTCGTCCATATTCCTGATGGATATGGGACAGTTTGCACAGGTAAATGAGGTGTATGGAAGCTATTTTGGCGACGATGCCCCTGCGCGCGAAACCATTCAGGTGGCAGGACTGCCGAAGGGTGTGAAGGTGGAGATCAGCATGGTTGCTGCCAAATAACGATCGGCATTCTACAAAAACAAAATGCGGCATTGACGCCTTTAGGTGGTCAATGCCGCATTTTTATATGGTAATTCGCTTATCCTTTCTTTTGTTCTTTGGCCCAGGCGTCTTTGAGGGTAACTGTACGGTTAAAGATCAGCTTGTCCGGCGTGCTGTCCACATCGGCACAGAAGTAGCCCTTGCGCATAAACTGCATCCTGTCGCCTGGTTTTGCATCAGCAAGTGCAGGTTCGATGTAAACCGCAGGTAGCACCTGCATAGAATCGGGGTTGATGTAGTCTTTAAAATCTCCGTCTTCGTTCGACGGGTCTTCTACCCTGAAGAGTCGGTCGTACAGACGTACCTCTGCAGTGCGCGCATGCTGCACACTTACCCAGTGAATAGTACCTTTCACCGTCAGGCCGCTGGTGTCGTTACCGCTTTTGCTTTCCGGCAAATAGGTACAATGAACTTCGGTAATGTTGCCGTCGCTATCTTTCACACATCCGTCGCATTTTACAATATAGGCACTCTTCAGGCGCACCATATTGCCGGGGGTAAGCCTGAAGAACTTCTTAGGTGCTTCTTCCATAAAGTCCTCGCGCTCTATCCACAATTCGCGGGTGAAGGGGATCTGACGGGTTCCGCTGGTCTCATCTTCGGGGTTATTCTCGGCAGTAAACCACTCTGTTGCTCCTTCGGCATAGTTGGTCACCACAAGCTTCACAGGGTCCAGCACGGCCATAACTCTGTTGGTGGTCTTATTCAGGTGTTCGCGCACGCAGAACTCGAGCAGACCTATGTCCACGATGTTCTCTCGTTTAGCGATGCCTATTGTGTCTGAGAAACGTATGAAAGCCTCTGCCGGGTAGCCTCTGCGGCGCATGCCGCTGATGGTTGGCATACGCGGATCGTCCCAGCCGGCCACATGGCCCTCATTTACCAGTTGCAGCAGCTTGCGCTTGCTCATTACTGTATAAGTGAGGTTGCGCCTTGCGAACTCGTATTGTTTTGACGGGAAGATACCCAGTTGCTCTATGAACCAATTGTAAAGCGGACGGTGATGGATGAACTCCAGCGTACAGATGGAGTGTGTGATCTCTTCGATGCTATCGCACTGGCCATGGGCGAAGTCGTACATAGGATAGATACACCACTTATCGCCTGTGCGGTGATGGTGTTCGTGTTTGATACGATACATCAGCGGGTCGCGGAGCAACAGGTTGGGGTGTGCCATATCTATTTTGGCACGCAGTGTCTTTTCGCCGTCTTTGTACTTGCCCTCGCGCATTTCGCGGAACAGTCGGAGATTCTCTTCAACAGTGCGGTCGCGATAAGGACTATTGGTGCCGGGTGAAGTTGTAGAGCCTTTCTGGGCAGCTATTTCTTCGGCAGTACTGTCATCAACATATGCCAGCCCTTTTTCGATGAGCTGTACCGCAAAATTGTACAGTGTCTCAAAATAGTCGGAGGCATACAACTCATTGTCCCAGGTAAAGCCGAGCCATTTGATATCGTTCTTGATATTCTCAACGTATTCTGTCTCTTCGGTTGTGGGGTTGGTATCGTCAAAGCGCAGATTGCACTTGCCGTTGTATTTTTTCGCCAGTCCGAAGTTGAGGCAGATAGAGGTGGCATGCCCGATGTGGAGGTAGCCGTTGGGTTCCGGTGGGAAACGTGTATGCACACGGCCACCGTGCAAGCCGGCCTCAATATCTTTTTCTATTATTTCTTCGAGGAAATTAAGTGATTTTTCTTCGCTCATTTTTTTGCCTGATAAGGATGCAAATGTACGCAGTATGGCGCCTTGTTTGGATAGAGAATTAAATATGCGTCGGGAATTGGCGAAAAACACTAATTTGCCCACCTGCCGCCGGAGCGGCTTTCGCGATGAACGCAAGGAAACAATTGGCATTTTTGTGCCATCCTTACCACAGGGGTGGTGTCACACGGTGGATGGTGGACGCGGCTGCGCATGCGGCAAAGGCGGGTCATTCTGTTTGGTTTGTTACTGTGCAGCCTTCGGCTGAATTTCATAATTCCGGAGGGCGGGAGTCGATATGGTCGTTATTGCAGCCACATAGCGGCGTCATGACCATTGTGACTGAAAAGGCAGGATATGAGTTTGAGTTTGGAACGGAGGAGTACAGAGCGGCTATTTATGCAAAGCTTATTGGTAAAGGGGTGCCGCAGGGTGTCCCTGTTATTATTTCAGATGACAGGGCGGTTTGGGCAGGTGCGGCCGCTGTGGCCAATAGGAATCCGATGGTGGGCGTGCTGCACTGCGATGATCCCTATTATTACGAGATAGGGCGCAGGTATAAAGATCAGATGGCGGCCTGCGTATGTGTGTCTGAAAGGGTGAAGAGGTTGTTTTTGCAGCAGTGCCCCGATGTGCCCGTTGCAAAGGTGAGTGCTATTCCTTGCGGAATCAATCTGCCGCCGGTACGGTCGGAAGGTAGCCTGGCGGGTGACACGACCAGGCTGGTGTTCATTGGCAGGTTTAATGACGAGCAGAAGCGTGCCGGCGATCTTGTGAAGATAGCCGGTGTTTTAGCAGCGCAGCATTTCCCGTTCCACCTGGATATTGCGGGGAATGACGAACTATCTAAGCAGGAGTACAGTGTCTACTTTCAGGAAGCCGGCGCGGGAGATAAAGTGACCTTTAACGGATGGCTGAATGCAGGGCAGGTGAATGACTTGCTAAGCAGGGCGGATGTGCTGGTGCTTACTTCCAATTTTGAGGGCACCCCACTTGTGATGATGGAAGCGCTGGCCGCAGGCTGTGGCTTTGCAGGCACCCGGGTGAGTGGCATAGAGGACTACGAACATCATGCATTCGCCGCAGACTGTTTCAGGTCGTTTGATGTGGGAGATATAACCGAAGCGGCGAAGGAGATCCGGGAGGTCTCGGCCATACCGGTGTCGCAGCGGCGCGCGGCCGCACGGAAACTGGCTGAAGCCGAATTCAGTATAGAGGTGTGTATGGAGCGCTATTACCGGGTGCTTGATACCGCAACGGCCTCCGGCATAACTCCGGCACCATTGCAGGCGGGAGGCCTGCAGATGATGAGGTCGCGATTAATGGCACTGGCACGTGTGCTGAAGCTTTCACTAAGGAAATGATCATATAGCAACATAAAAAAACCTCGCTTAGTAGCGAGGTTTGTTATGTATGATAGATGAGTCAGATCACATTTTCCACTCGTCTACACTTGTATTGTCGTTTGAAGATGCTGCGATCGCCGGCATTTCATCACTTACAGACGAAGATATGCTCATGCCGCCTTCTTCATTCTCGTTCTCGTGGTTGAAAGCGTCGAAATCGAAATTCGGCATCAGGTCGGTCTTCACGTAATTAATTGTGTCCGTAAGGCCTGCCAGGAACTTATTAAAATCTTCCTTGTACAGGAACATCTTGTGACGGTCGTAACCATTGTCGTCAAAACGTTTCTTGCTCTCGGTGATAGTGATAAAGTAGTCGTTCCCACGCGTAGCCCTCACATCGAAAAAGTAAGTCCTCCTCTTGCCTGCTTTTATGCGTTTGCTGTACAGACTTTCATTACGGCTTTCGCCCCTGCTTTCGTCAAAGTTTTTGTTTTCGTACGACACAATTCTTTTTTTAAGTGATGAATAGGACACAAATTTAACTAAACCGATGAAGTATCCAAATTATTTTCAATCTTCCGAAAGTGTGTGGAAAACAAGTGAATAGGCACTTTCGGGGGAAGTGGGGCCTACATCGTGCCGCCTGTTTGCGGCAAGTTTGGCAAAGGAATTTTCTTTGGAAATATCAGTTATATTTGTTCCCATAAAACCTGTTGCTCCCCCTTAAGACATAACACGGGAGCGATGAATCCAACATATCAGAAGATGAAAGTAGTAATATTTGCAGGCGGCAGGGGCACCCGTATATCGGAGGAGTCGGCGTTGAGGCCGAAGCCAATGATCGAGATCGGTGGTCGTCCTATTTTGTGGCACATCATGAAGATCTATGCGGCCTATGGTCACACGGAGTTCATCATCTGTCTGGGATACAAGGCGCACATTATCAAGGAGTATTTTGCCAATTACTTCCTGCATAATGCCGATATTACTGTAGATCTGTCGAATAATTCGCTGGAGGTACACAAAAACTCATCCGAACCATTCAAAATATCACTTATTGATACCGGCTTGGACACAATGACCGCTGGTAGGCTGAAGCGCGTGTTGCCCTATGTGGGCAATGAAACGTTTCTGCTGACCTATGGTGATGGTGTGAGCGATGTGAACCTGGACGAGGTGGTTAAGTTCCACAAGAACAGCGGTAAAATATGCACTATGACCGCGATACAGGCAACCAGCCGTTTCGGGGTATTGAAAATGGAGGATGACGGCACCATTGAAAGCTTTGAAGAAAAGCCCGAAGATTCAGGTACCTGGATCAACGGTGGATTCTTTGTAGTAGAACCGGGCATAGCCAACTACCTGCACAATGATGCCGACGATATTATGTGGGAGCGCCAACCGATGAACGATCTGGCGCGTGACAAGCAGATCGCGGCATTCAAACATCATGGATTCTGGAAGTGTATGGATACACTGCGCGATAAGGAAGAGCTGGAACAGATGTGGCAAACAGAACCAACATGGAAAAAGTGGTAACGGTGGAGCGCCTGCGCCGGGCGTATAGTGGCAAAAAGGTTTTTCTGACCGGCCATACCGGTTTCAAGGGTGCGTGGATGCTACAGATATTGCATTGGCTGGGTGCCAATGTGAAAGGCTATTCGCTTGCCCCCGAAAAATCACAAGACCTTTACAATCAGATAAACGGTGATAAGCTGTGTTATAGTTCCGTTATCGCTGACATCTGCGACAAGCAGAAGTTGCAAGTGGAATTGGGTCGCTTTGAGCCGGATTTTGTATTCCATCTGGCAGCACAACCTCTGGTTCGCCGTGGATACGAGATGCCTACTTATACGTTTATGGTAAATGCGCAGGGGACGGCTCACATGCTGGACGCCATGCGCACATTGCCGGGCAAAACGGTGGGCGTGATGATCACTACCGATAAAGTATATGACAATCCCGAGCGAGGGTTGCCGTTCTCTGAGGACGATAAGTTGGGCGGTTATGATCCATACTCAGCGAGTAAAGCTTCTGCCGAGATAGTGATCGATTCGTTCAGGCGTTCGTTTTTTAATCCTTCAAAATACGCAGAGCATGGCAAGTCTATTGCTGCTGCGCGTGCAGGTAATGTGATAGGAGGGGGAGATTATTCAGATGACCGTATCGTATGCGACATTGTGCGCGCCATATCATTCGGTGAAACCGTGGGTCTGCGAAATCCGGCATCGGTGAGGCCATGGCAGCACGTGCTGGAGCCGTTGAGTGCCTACCTTATGCTGGGTGCGATGATGGCGGAAGATCCCGTTAAATATGCCACTGCGTACAATTTCGGACCCAACCCCGATGATATGCTTACCGTTGAAGACCTTACGAAGGTGTTTATAGAGCATTACGGGGCAGGCGACTATCAGGATATGTCTGACGCAAAGGCGGTGCATGAGGCAAAGCTCCTGTTGCTGAACAGTGAGAAGGCAAAAGCAGAGTTGGGCTGGGAGTCTAAACTGGATGCACGCACAGCCATTCAGTGGACGGCAGAATGGTATGCAGACAAGCACCATACAGCGCACGAAAAGTGCATGAAACAAATAGAGGCTTATTTCTAACCGGTGAACCCAGTAGCAAGTAACAAAGCATGCAAGTAGAACAATTGCCCCTGAGTGGTGCGTGTCTTATAACAATGCCGTCTTCGGCTGATGCCCGTGGCACGTTTGTAAAAGCGTTTCATGAGGATTCGCTGGCGCAGGCAGGCATCCATTTTACCCTCAGGGAAAGTTACTTTTCCTTTTCAAACAAGGACGTGATCCGTGGTATGCACTTTCAGTTGCCACCGCATCAGCACAGCAAGGTGGTTTTTTGTCCGCAGGGGGCTATTCTCGATGTAATAGTGGATCTCAGGAAGGAATCGCCTACTTATGGTCAGTACTACGCTGCAGAGCTGAGTGCCATGAACCACAAGGCATGCTATATTCCTGAGGGGTTTGCGCACGGTTTCAAATCGCTTACCGATAACGCGATGACCTATTACCTGGTATCATCAGTGTATAACGGACCGCACGATACCGGCATTCGTTACGATAGCATTGGTTTCGACTGGCAGGTAGCATCGCCAATACTCTCGGCCCGTGACCTTTCCTTCGGTACGTTGGCTGATTTCAAGAGTCCTTTCTGATAGCGACAATTACTTGTTGAAGAGATTCTGAGCTTTGTTGAGGCCCTGCGTGGCGAAGCACTCAATTACATCAACTGATCGTAAAATGCCGTCCTTTACCGCATCGATCTCGGATGGTTTCCATTTGCCCAAGACAAATTCAACCTGCCTGCCCTTGGGGTAATCATTTCCGATGCCGAAGCGCAGCCTTGGGTATTTATCGTGGGTGAGCACCTCCTGGATATTTTTGAGACCATTATGCCCCGCATCACTGCCTGATGCCCGCAGGCGCAAGGTGCCCAGCGGCAATGCCAGATCGTCTACTATCACCAGCATGTTCTCTACCTGAATTTTCTCTTTGTCCAGCCAGTATTTGGCGGCCTTCCCGCTCAGGTTCATGTAGGTGGTAGGCTTGATGACAACGAAAGTGCGTCCTTTCCATTTCACTTCTGATACAAACGCGTGTCTGTCCAGCGCAAATGTGCCGCCGTTCTTTATCACAAACGAGTCGGCTACATCAAAGCCAATATTGTGGCGGGTTGCGTCATATTCGGCACCAATATTTCCGAGGCCTACGATCAGGAATTTCATGGCCGCGAAGATACAATTTTCGGTCGTAGCGACTGAACAGGAGACGTATGGGCATAAAAAAGAGCGACTGTTTTGGCAGTCGCTCTTTTTTAATGCAGTAGTTTGCTATTAGTTGAATTCTGTTTCCGGAATTCCTTTGTTCACCTCTACAGATTTCACTTTCATGCTCAGGTTCATACCACCCGGGCCCGGAATGCTGATGAAGTAAGGAACTTTATAGCCACCTGTGCCCGGTACCTCGCGGTAGTCAGACATGTCAGTTGACATTGGTACTTCATTGCCCTGAGGGTCTTTTGCAGTGCGTGTTTCGCGTACTTTGAAGCCGGTTTTCTCATCGTAGTATTCGATGGTCTTTTTGTTGTCGGCGCCAACTGCCTCAATGATGTAGGCGTTTGCTCCTTCCACAGTTTCCATGCCCTTGAGAGTGCGTTTGATGCCGTAGTTAGCACCATGAAGATCGATCTGGATGTCAGCTTCTTCTTTCGTTTCAGCTATCTCTTCAGCGTCCATATCTTTCTTCTGGCCTTGTTGCTCCATGTAGCCTTTTGTACCGTTGAAGACTTTTTTCTGTACAGTCATTTTATTGCCGTTCATGTCTACGTCAACAGTCTCGCGCAGTTTGAAACCTTCTTTTTTCTTCACAGTGATGGTCAGCTGCATGCCCTGTACTTCGGCATTGCTTACGATCGCCAGATCTTTCACTTTGTTGATAGCAGCCTCGCCACCTATTGCAGCTACGTACTTTTTGTACACATCATCGGCAGAAAGACCGAGAGGAGCTGCCTTTGTTTCTGTAGCAGCAACCGGACGGCCTGCGTAGTCATAATAGTCGAGTTTGTTGTCGGCAGAGAAGCGAGCCAGTTTGTTAGCCACTTCTTCCTTGCTACCCGCTACTACTATGTTTGCATTGTCGGGGCGGATATACTTCTGTGCAGCAGCCAAAACGTCCGCAGGAGTTACTGCAGCCAGGTTCTTCAGGTAGTTGCGGTAGTAATCTTTAGGCATGTGGTAGCGTTCAGTGTTGATAGCGAACTGAGCGATACGTCTTGGGTCTTCAAGACCAATGGCAAAGTTGCCTGAGATATAGCTGATGGTGTTGCGGAGTGTTGAGTCGCTCACCGGTTCGGTGCGAATGATGCGCATCTCGTTCAGCAATGCTTCAAGCGCGCTGTCAGATACTACGTTCTTGCACTTGAGCGAGGCATTGAAATTACCGCAGATGATGTCTTCCTGAATAGAAGAGTAAGAACCATAGCCCCATCCGTGTTTTTCGCGGATGTTAAGGAAGAGACGTCCCTGTGAACCACCACCGAGAATGGTATTGGCTACTTTCACTTTGATAACGTCGTCAGCACCCGGCTTAAGATCAGGAATAGCATAAGTAACAGCAACAACACTCTGAACGGCTGCATTACGAGCCGCGAAAGCAACCTTTGTTTTGTTGGATACAGAAGCAGGAGTAGGGTAGTTAGCTACCGGCACCGTACCGTTCTGCCATTTACCGAAGTACTTCTCAACCAATGGCTTCATTTCTGCTGCAGTCACGTCGCCAACGATGGCCATGTATGCAACACCCGGTTGGAAGTAGGTCCTGTAGTAGCTGATGCAACGGTTCAGGGTGATGTTCTTCACTGTTGCTTCGGTTGCTACCTCGCCGTATGGGTGATTGGCACCGTAGTTCACTACAGCGCTCACATTGTTCACCATTGCGTCAGGTTGGTTTTTCTGTGTCTCGATGTTTGAGAGCATTTTTTTCTTGGTCTTGTCCAGTTCGTCCTGAGTGATCTGAGCATTCATAGCGATATCGGCCATCAGTTCCATGATCTTGTCCTGATACTTTTTCAGACCGCCGGCGTTCATGCCTTCGCTTGATACAGATATACCCGCACCCATGCGGTCTATCTCTTCGTTCAGTTGGTCCTTGCTGCGTGTGGTGGTACCCGCCATCAGCAATTCCGACATCATTTCGCGGTAGCCGGCCATGTCGCCTTCCAGTTCAGGGCGTATATCGAACTGAATGCTGCACTCAATGGTGGGCAATTTGTGGTTCTCTACCACAAATACTTTCATACCGTTTGAAAGCGTGAAACTCTCGGACTTTCCGAGGCTTATTTCCGGAGCCGGACCCGGCTGCGGCCTTATACTGCGGTTCACCGACTGGGCTTGTGTAGCCAATGTTGCCGCCAGTGCTATAATGGAAACTATTATCTTTTTCATTAATTATCTTTTTAGCAGTTGCTATAATTTTTTGTAACCGATGAGGCGGAATTATTTGCTTTTAGGGTTGTTAGCGCTCTCTTTTGCTTTGTTCTCTTCAGATTTTGGCAGATAGTGCACAACCAGCCTGTTCTCTTTAGTGAAGTACTTATTGGCTACACGCTTGATGTCATCTTTTGTTACCTTCTTGTAGTTGTCCAGCTCGGTATTGATGAGGTCGGCATTGCCATTGAATGTGTGGTATGTTGCAAGGTTGGTAGCAACGCCCAGTACTTTCTGGTTCTGCTCAATGAAGTCATTCTCGGCCTGGTTCTGCAGCTTCTGGAATTCTTCGTCGGTTACTCCGGTCTTTTTCAGCTTCTCTATCTCAGCAAGCATAGATGCTTCCAGCGCGTCTGCGGTTACGCCCATGTTGGCGATACCCAGCATGATAGCCAGTCCCGGCTCTTCGTTGCCCAGATCGAACGCTGCAGCCTGCAGTGCTTTTTCCTGCTTGTCTACGATCTCTTTCTCAAAGCGAGAGCTTTTGCCTTTTGACATAAGGCCTGTCAGCATCTGGATAGCGTAGTAGTCGTGTGTGCCTTGTTTTGGTGTGTGGTAGGCAAGAATAACGCCCGGCAGCTGCACGTTGTCATAAAACTTCACACGCTTCTCTGCTTTCTGTACAGGTTCTACCTCGGTAGGGCGTGGAATAGCACCCTTGCCTTTTGGTATTTCGCCATAGTATTTCGCGATCAGTTCTTTTGTTTTAGCCTGGTCTATGTCGCCTGCTATCACCAGAACCGCGTTGTTGGGTACATAGAACGTCTTGTAGAACGACATGAACTCGTCCAGCGTGGCTTTGTCAATGTACTGCTCCTTACCGATAGGACTCCACTTGTAAGGATAGGTTGTGTAGGCGTTTTCAAAGATCACGTTGATGAGCTGGCCATAAGGCGTGTTGTCATAACGTTGTTTCTTTTCTTCTTTCACTACACTGCGTTGTGTTTCCACACCGGTCATGTCTATCTTGGCATGCAGCATACGTTCCGATTCCATCCACAGTGCCAGTTCCAGCTGGTTGCTTGGCAATACTTCGTAGTAGAACGTGCGGTCCTGCGTTGTGTTGGCGTTCAGCTGTCCGCCGGCCGACTGCACAAGCTTCATGAACTCGCCACGCTTAATGTTCTCACTGCCTTCAAACAAAAGGTGCTCGAAGAAGTGCGCGAAACCTGTACGCTCAGGGTGTTCGTTCTTTGAACCTACGTGATACATTACCGAAACCGCCACAATAGGAGTGGAGTGGTCTTCGTGCAATATCACATGCAGTCCGTTTGGCATGGTGTATTGCGTAAAATTGATTTTCGCTGCAGCCTGCTGCATACCGGCTGTCACAAGTGACACACCCAGTAAGAGGCTTTTGATAGCGCTTCGCTTCATAAATTATAAGATATTTGGCGGCAAAAATAGCTGTATCGCACCGAATAATCGTTATTTCCCCTAAAAATCACCCATATTTCCCCTGTTCGTGGGTATGGCAAAAAACAAGACGCCCCTGCACGATGGGTACAGGGGCGCCAAAACAAAATAGTATCGGACTTAGTTAACCATGAGTTTTGATGCAGAATGCCCGTGGCTCGTAGCTACTGTTACTATGTACAGACCCGCGGGTACAGGAAGTGTCACTTCGGTTGCCTGATTGGTACGTCCGGTGCCGGTGTACACTGTGCGTCCTGTAATGTCGCTTACTGTTATCTGTACGTCTTCATTTTCTGTAGAAGTAAGATTTACATCGAACGTACCGTTTGTTGGGTTTGGCGAGATCTGCGGAGCGGCCATTTCACCATTGGTGATGTCGTTCACGCTGTTCACCAATGCACCGCACAACACACCCGAAGCCGGCTTGGCAGGTGTAATAACGCGCACACTGTACAGCGGGCTTCCTACGTATAGGTTGCCACAGGCGTCGAACTCAAGGCCATAAGGAAGTATGCTTGCAGACAATGCAGCCCCATCATCGCCCTTGCTGTCTATAGAAGGGATGTTTTTGCCATCGCCGGCATAGGTAGTAATGATGTTTGTGCCGCTGGCCACTTTCCGGATACGCTGGTTGGCAACGTCTGAAATGTACAGGTTGCCATCATTGTCTACTGCCACGCGCAGAGGCTGTGCCAGACGGGCTGTATCGGCCTTGCCGCCGTCTCCGCTGAAGCCCGGCACGCCATTGCCTGCCACAGTATTGATGATGCCTGAAGAAGATATTTTCCTCACGCGGTTGTTGTCATAATCGGCAACAAAAAGGTTGTTGCCACCATCGAGGTACAGGCCTGAGGGGTGATTGAATTTCGCATTGATAGCTGCTCCGCCATCACCGCTGAAGCCCTTGGAATTGCGCCCGGCAAAGGTGATGATGTTTCCGGTAGCGCCTATCACCTTGCGTATGACATGGTTGTTGCGGTCGGCTATGTAGATGTTGTTCAGCGCATCGGTTACAATGTCGCTGGGGCCGTTCAGCAGTGCAGCTGTTGCAGGGCCATTGTCGCCAGCATATCCTGTTTTGGTGCGGTCGCCGGCAATGGTAGTAATGATGCCGGTTTTCATATCCACCTTGCGAATGCTGCCGATCCCATCGGCAATAAGCAGGTTCTGAGCCGTGTCAAAGCAGATAGCGGCACAGCCACCCAGTTTGGCGGCCAGAGCAGATATGTTGTCGGCGGTATTGCCCGGCGAATCAGGTACATTGATAACACCTGCAATAGTAGTGATGACGCCTGTTACGGCGTCTATGCGGCGAATACAAGCGTCGTTAACGTAGCCCATTGGTCCGCCATCGGCGATATAGAGGTTCTTCTGTTTGTCTTTACATATGTCGGAAGGGGAGCGCAACAGTGCGTGAAGTCCCGGACCGCCATCGCCGCTGTGTCCCGGTTTGTTGGCTCCGGCAACGTGCATAATATACTGAGCGTGGGCAGCTGTGCCGGTGAAAATGAGGGCTGTAGCGGCAATAATGTGTAGTGCTTTTTTCAATTCAGGTAGATTTTTCGGTGTTCTGATAGATTTTGTTTCGTAAAAGTAACGAATAATATATAGCATTTGCCCTGTTCTGATGTTTTAAGCAGCTGTTTTTGGCTGAAAACAAATTCGCGTGTTTTATAATTTAAATGGTGATTTTACACGTGTATGGCGTACCTTTGCCGCCCCGTTGCTACAAACGATGGGTAAAACGACTTTTTTAACCAGCGTTGGCAAGTAACAATTTAGGAAAAAATTGAAAAAATATTTTGGTAATTGAAAATGTTGCTTACCTTTGCAGTCCCAAATTTTTAAAGGGAAGAAGATATTTATAAGTATGTCACAGCGTATCAGAATAAAGCTAAAATCTTACGACCACAATCTGGTTGATAAATCAGCTGATAAAATCGTTAAGACGGTGCGCAATACAGGAGCAGTGGTTACAGGCCCTATTCCTTTGCCCACAGAGAAGAAGATCTTTACAGTTCTGCGTTCACCGCACGTAAACAAGAAAGCACGCGAGCAGTTCCAGCTTTGCACGCACAAGCGTCTCCTGGATATCTACACGTCTTCTTCACGTACAGTTGACGCTTTATCAAAGCTCGATCTGCCAAGCGGAGTGGAAGTAGAAATCAAAGCTTGATAAGACGAATGGCGGTAACGCCGGACGTTTTGAACAGTTCTTTAAAAAAATTGAAAAACAGCTAATCCCGGACCACACAATTTCGGACCCGGGCGCTTAGCTAAAATATAATAATAATGAAAGGTATTATTGGTAAAAAAATCGGTATGACCAGCATTTTTGAGCCTAATGGAAAGCAGACTGCCTGCACCATTATCGAAGCTGGACCTTGTGTGGTTACTCAAAAGAAAACCGTGGATACCGACGGTTACGACTCGCTGCAAATAGCATACGGCGAGGCTAAAGAAAAAAATACGCCTGCGGCACTTCTCAATCACTTCGCCAAGGCTAACACTACTCCCAAGAGTGTTGTAAAGGAAATTCGCAATTGTTCCATTGATAAGAATGTAGGTGAAAGCATCACCTGTGAAATATTTACCGAAGGTGAAAAAGTAAGTGTTATAGGCACTTCGAAAGGTAAAGGTTTCCAGGGTGTTGTTCGCCGTCACGGTTTTAGCGGTGTGGGTGAAGCAACCCATGGCCAGCACGATCGTCAGCGCGCACCAGGTTCGGTGGGTGGTTCATCATACCCAAGCCGTGTATTCAAAGGAATGCGCATGGCTGGCCGCATGGGCAACGACCGCGTAAAGATCAAGGCGCTCCGCGTTGTGAAAGTTTTCGCAGATAAAAACTACATTTTGATTAGCGGTTCGGTTCCCGGACATAACGGATCTATTGTTTTAATTCAGAATTAATTTAGTCATGCAAGTTGACGTTTTAAATAGCAAAGGTGTAAAAACAGGCCGTTCAGTAGAACTTCCTGATGAAATTTTCGGTGCGGAACCTAACGATCATTGTATCTACCTCGCGGTAAAACAATATCTCGCTGCACAGCGCCAGGGTACCCACAAAACCAAGACACGTGCTGAAGTGCATGGTTCTTCTAAAAAGCTGCACAAGCAGAAGGGTACAGGTGGTTCCCGTAAAGGTAACATCCGTAACCCTTTGTATAAAGGTGGTGGTACAGTGAATGGTCCTCTTCCGCACGGCTACAGCTTCAAGCTGAACCGCAAGGTGAAAGATCTCGCTAAGATATCTGCTCTTGTATACAAGGCTCGTGTGAACAAGATCGTAGTGGTTGAAGACCTCGACATTGCTGCTCCAAAGACCAAAGATTTCGCATCTATGCTCGATACACTGCGTGGCGAAAACAGGAAGTCAATGATCGTTCTCCCTGAGTACAATACAAATGTATATCTCAGCGGTCGCAACATTTCTTCGAACAAAACTGTTGTCCTCAGCGACCTCAACACATACGACATTACCCATGCGAATGTGCTGATCTTCACTGAAAGTGCAGCAAAAATGTTCAGCGAAGAGCCTGCTGAAGCATAATTGAGCAGATTTGCCGAGAGGCGCAAAAAGTATAAAAGACAAGTTACCGGAATCCGTTCCGGAGCTTAGGACTAACAACATAAAAAGTTTAAACAAGATGAAAGCATCAGACGTGTTGGTAAGGCCGGTGATCACCGAAAAGGTAAATCTCCAGATGGAGCGCAGTGGCCGCTACACATTCGTTGTAGGACACAGTGCCAACAAACTGGAAATAAAGAAGGCTGTTGAGAGCTTCTATGGTGTGCGCGTTGCAGACGTAAACACTATCGTGGTTCCTGCCAAGAACAAATCACGCTTCACGAAAGCTGGTTTGCTCACAGGCCGCAAGCCATCATACAAAAAAGCAGTGGTAACACTGGCTGAAGGTGAAACGATCGATCTGTTCACCGCATAAGAAACGATAAGAAAATTAGTTAAATGGTTAAAAGGCTTGCTCGTCGGGCCGTAAATCAAGAATAAAAATGGCATTACGTAAATACAAACCGGTCACAGCCGGAACCCGCTGGAGGATAGGTAACGCTTATGCGGAGGTTACTACCAACGTACCTGAGAAGAGCCTTCTGGAGGCACAGTCAGGCACAGGTGGCCGTAACTTTCAGGGCCGTCGTGCAATGCGCTACATTGGTGGTGGAAACAAAACCAAGTACCGTATCATAGACTTCAAACGTAACAAAAACGGTATCAACGCGACAGTTAAATCTATCGAGTACGATCCGAACCGCACTGCATTCATCGCATTGCTTGCATATGCTGATGGTGAGAAGCGCTATATTATCGCTCCACAGGGTCTTCAGGTAGGTACCGTTGTAGTAAGTGGTGCTGATGCTGCTCCTGAAGTTGGTAACGCTCTTCCTTTGAAGAACATGCCACTGGGTACAGTTGTTCACAACATCGAATTGCAGCCTGGTCGTGGTGGTGCGCTGGCACGCTCTGCTGGTACTTACGCTCAGCTGAACGCGAAAGAAGAAAAATACTGCGTACTGAAAATGCCAAGCGGCGAGCTTCGTAAAGTGCTGAGCACTTGCGTTGCAACTGTAGGTATCGTTTCAAACAGTGACCATGCGCTCCAGTCAATGGGTAAAGCAGGTCGCAACCGTTGGAAAGGCATCAAGCCACGTAACCGTGGTGTTGCGATGAACCCTGTAGATCACCCGATGGGTGGTGGTGAGGGTCGCTCATCAGGTGGTCACCCACGTAGCCGTAAAGGTAAATACGCTAAAGGTGAGATCACTCGCAGCAGGACAAAAGCTTCTAACAAGCTCATCATCCAGCGCAAGAACGGTAAGAAACTCGCATAGTAGAATCAGTTTAACGATAATAATAGTCGGCCGTACCGGCTGATAAAAAATAAAAGTCAAGAAAATGGCTCGTTCAATAAGAAAAGGACCTTATGTAGATGCTAACCTCAGCAAGAAGGTTGACGCTATGGTAGAAGGCAAGTCTAAAAAAGGTGTAATCAAAACCTGGAGTCGCCGCAGCACGATCACCCCTGAGTTTGTGGGTCAGACGTTCGCTGTACATAACGGCAACAAATTCATACCTGTGTATGTAACTGAGTACATGGTAGGTCACAAGCTGGGTGAATTTTCACCTACCCGTAACTTCAAAGGTCATAGCGGCCAGAAGTAATGGATTGCTCCCGGAAGGGATCAGTAAAAGGAAAGAAAAACAAGTTAGAACAAATTAGTTGGCCCTTGTTGGTCAATAAAAAACAATAAAAATGGAAGCTGTTGCCCGTTTAAGAAATTACCCGACGTCTCCGCGCAAAATGCGTCTGCTTGCAGATCTGGTTCGTGGAATGGACGTTGAAAATGCTCTGAACACATTGAAGTTCAGTGCAAAGCACAATTCGATCCCGATGGAAAAGCTGCTGGTAAGCGCTATCGCTAACTGGAGGGTTAAGAACGAAGGTGTTGACGTAGCTGATGCGAATCTGTATGTTAAGACGATCTTCGTTGACGGTGGCCGTATGCTGAAGCGTATGCGCCCTGCTCCGCAAGGCCGTGCATACCGTGTGCGCAAGCGCAGCAACCACATCACTATTATTGTTGACAGCCGCAACCCGGTAGCAGTAAACGAAAACGAAAACTCAGGTAACTAAAATATTCAAGTTTAATAATCAACGTAATGGGTCAAAAATGTAATCCTATAGGTAACAGGTTGGGCATCATCCGCGGATGGGACTCAATGTGGTATGGCGAAAAGAAGGACTTCGGCGCAAAACTGGTTGAAGACCACAAGATCCGCAACTACCTCAACGCACGTATCAACAAAGGCGGAATTTCCCGCATCGTTATTGAGCGTACACTGGGTAAGCTGATCGTTACCATTCACACATCAAAGCCTGGTATCATCATAGGTAAAGGCGGTACTGAGGTTGACCGTATCAAAGAGGAGCTGAAGAAGCTTACCAAGAAGGACGATGTGCAGATCAACATTATGGAGATCCGCCGTCCGGAACTGGACTCAATGATCGTAGGTGAAACGATCGCCCGTCAGATCGAAGGCCGTGTTAGCTACAAACGTGCTATCAAAATGGCTATCTCTACCGCAATGCGCATGGGTGCAGAAGGTATCAAGATCAAAGCCGGTGGCCGTCTGAACGGTGCTGAGATCGCCCGTAGCGAAGAATTCAAACAAGGCCGTACGCCACTTCATACATACCGTATGGATATCGACTACGCTTCTACCTATGCAATGACTGTATATGGTAAGATCGGTCTGAAGATCTGGATATGTAAGGGTGAGGTTCTGGGCAAGCGTGATCTGAATCCTAACTTCTCTGCAAACTCTGACAACCGCGGCAACCGTCCGGCTGGTTTCCAGGGTGCAGAAGGTCGCGGAGAGCGTGGTGACCGTCGCGGTGGCGATCGTGGTGATCGTCGTGGTGGTGACCGTGGAGGAGATCGTCGCGGTGGCGGAGAGCGCCGTGGTGGTGCCGGAGCAGCCGGTGGTCGCAGGTAATCATATTAATAGGAGACTTTAATAAAAAATGTAACAATGTTACAACCAAAAAAAACTAAACATCGTAAAGCGCATAAAGGCAGGATCAGGGGCAACGCACAGCGTGGTGCAACTATCGCTTTCGGATCATTCGGCCTTAAAGCACTTGAGCCAAAGTGGATCACTAACCGCCAGATAGAAGCTGCGCGCCAGGCAATGACCCGTCACATGAAACGTGAGGGTAATGTATGGATCCGCATTTTCCCTGACAAGCCAATTACCCGCAAGCCTGCTGAAGTGCGTATGGGTAAAGGTAAAGGTAACCTGGAGTTCTGGGCTGCTGTAGTGAAACCAGGGCTGATCATGTTTGAACTGGAGGGCGTTCCGATGCAGGTTGCTCAGGAAGCACTTGAGCTGGCTGCACAGAAGCTGCCTATCAAAACAAAATTTGTTGTTCGTCACGACTACGTAGGCGCATAATAAAAGGAGGTCGGTGAACGGCTTCGAATATAACAAAGGTTTGGGTTGGATGTATACAGGTTTCCTGGTCGGTCCAACCAAATGACTTACGACTAAAAAAATAGTAAAATGGCAAATGCAAAAAAAGCGAAAGCGGACGAATACCGCGCGCTGGACAACGAGGCGCTGAACGAGAAGATCAGCGACGAGGAGGTACGCCTGAAGAAAACTAAGTTCAGCCATGCGGTGAACCCGATTGAGAATCCGCTTTCTATCAAGACTATGCGTCGTCAGATCGCTCGTCTTAAGACTGAACAGCGTAAAAGAGCATTAGGTTTATAATAAATTATATTGTCAATTATGACGACCGAAAGAAAAAGCAGGAAAACCCGTATAGGGGTAGTAAGCAGCAACAAGATGCAAAAAACCATCACTGTTTCTGTTGAACGTAAAGTGAAACACCCCATTTATGGTAAGTTTCTTAAAAAAACATCCAGTTTCCATGCGCATGACGAGCAGAACAATGCCGGTATAGGTGATGTAGTTCGTATTATGGAAACACGCCCGCTGAGCAAAACAAAACGCTGGCGCCTGGTAGAAATTATTGAAAAAGCTAAGTAACCTCCAAGATGATACAACAAGAATCCCGGCTGAACGTAGCCGATAACAGTGGTGCCAAAGAAGTGCTTTGCATACGTGTGCTGGGCAACTCAGGTCAGGACTACGCAGGCATCGGCGATAAGATCGTCGTTACTGTAAAGGATGCCTTACCCGGTGGTGGTATGAAGAAGGGTACCGTTTCGAAGGCGGTTATCGTTCGCACCAAGAACAAACTGCGTCGTAAAGACGGCTCGTACATCAGCTTTGATGACAATGCCGTGGTACTGCTGAACAACTCAGACGACCCAAGGGGTACACGTATATTCGGCCCGGTAGCCCGTGAATTGCGTGATAAAGGATACATGAAAATTGTTTCCCTCGCACCGGAAGTATTGTAAAATTGTTATACCTTTGCAGCCCGTTTGCGAAAGCGGGCAAGGAATAACACAAAATTTAAGACAGTGAACAAGAGATTCAAACCAAAGTTCAATATCAAGAAAGGCGACAGCGTAGTAGTGATCGCGGGTGATGACAAAAACCGCACACAGCCACGTACAGTGCTGGCCGTTTACCCTTCAGAAGCACGTGTGCTCGTTGAAGGCGTGAAGATGGTAACCAAGCACCTGAAGCCAAATGCGCAGAACCCACAGGGTGGCATTGTAACCGAAGAAGCTCCTATTGCTATCTCTAACGTGATGCTGTGGGACGCGAAAGCGAAAGCACCTGCCCGCATTACCCGCGAGCGCAAGGAAAACGGTTTTGTTCGTGTATCTAAAAAATCAGGGGAAGTAATTAAATAATGGCAACGACAGCAACATACAGCCCGCGCTTACTCAAAAAGTACAGGGAGGAAGCAGCACCCGCGCTGATGAAGAAGTTCGGGTACAAAACGGTGATGGAATGTCCCCGTCTTGTAAAAATATGCCTGAACCAGGGCGTAAAAGGTTCTACATCTGATAAGAAGATGATAGACGAGGCGGTGAATGAAATGACGATCATTACCGGCCAGAAAGCAGTACCGACAATGTCTAAAAAAGACATTTCAAACTTCAAGCTGCGTAAGAACATGCCTATCGGCTGCCGTGTTACGCTGCGTCACGTGAAGATGTACGAATTCCTGGATCGTTTGATCTCTGTGTCTCTGCCACGTGTACGTGACTTCAAAGGTGTGAACGAAAAATCATTCGATGGCCGTGGTAACTACACAATGGGTATCACTGAGCAGATCATCTATCCGGAGATCAACATCGATAAGATCGCGCGTATCAGCGGTATGGACATCACTTTCGTGACTACTGCCAAAACTAACGAAGAGGCTTACGAACTCCTGAAGCAAATGGGTATGCCATTTACTAACATGGAGAAAACAGGAAAATAATTTCTTAGCAAAAAGACAAATGAAAGCGACCGGTTGGTCTCGGCCTCCGGAAGCTAAAACATAAAAATACTATGGCAAAAGAATCAGTAAAAGCCCGCCAGCGTAAACGTGAGTACCTGGTAGCCAAATATGCCGCTAAACGTGCGGAACTGAAAGCAGCTGGAAATCTCGAAGCACTTGATAAGCTTCCGAAGAATTCTTCACCTGTTCGTCTCAGGAACCGTTGCCAGCTTACTGGCCGTCCACGTGGCTACATGCGTCACTTCGGTATATGCCGCAACATATTCCGTGACATGGCGCTCGATGGCAAGATACCAGGCGTACGCAAGGCAAGCTGGTAATCCACTTACTCCCTCCGCGGGATGAGTGCATGTTTCAAAGTCGGTTCAATAGGGATCGATACTCGTAACAAAATTATTTACAAAAACACACAAAATTAAAATGGTAACAGATCCAATAGCAGACTTCCTTACCCGTATCCGTAATGCACAGATGGCGCGTCACCGTATCGTTGAGATCCCGGCGTCAAATGTTAAGAAGCGTATGACAGAGATCCTGTACGATAAAGGTTATATCCTGAAGTACAAGTTCGAAGACGACAACAAGCAAGGTGTAATCAAGATCGCGTTGAAGTATGATCCTCAGACCAAAGAGCCGGCGATCAAATCGCTTGAGCGTGTAAGCCGTCCGGGTCTGCGTCA
Source organism: Flavipsychrobacter sp. (assembly GCA_016786565.1). Taxonomy (GTDB): domain Bacteria; phylum Bacteroidota; class Bacteroidia; order Chitinophagales; family Chitinophagaceae; genus Nemorincola. The sequence continues at coordinate 20,265 of JAEUVY010000008.1, read as the reverse complement.
GTACGCAAAACCTTCTGAGATCCGTAGGGTACAGAGCGGTCTCGGTATCGCTATCGTTTCTACATCTAAAGGTGTAATGACCGACAAAGAAGCTCGCGTTCAGAACGTAGGAGGTGAGGTAATGTGTAATATTTACTAAGATAGTTTCCGGGTTTCCGGTTATTCATAACAGCTGATAATATAAAGTTCTCTATACGGTAACTGAAAACAGCTTTAAAAAATCAAAACAAAAAAATAGAATTTTATGTCACGTATAGGTAAGCGCGTAATTAGTGTCCCTAAAGGAGTAACGATCACTGTAACTCCGGCAAACGAAGTAGTAGTAAAAGGTCCTAAAGGCGAATTGCGCCAGCAGATGGATCGCGACATCAAACTGAACATCGAAGGTGATCAGGTAGTTGTTGAGCGTCCTACAGATCAGATCCGTCACCGCGCACTGCACGGTTTGTACCGTTCACTGGTTGCAAACATGGTGGTAGGTGTTACAGAAGGTTTCAAGAAAGATCTGGAACTGGTAGGTGTGGGTTATCGTGCTGCCGTTACCGGTCAGCAGATCGATCTTGCACTTGGTTTCTCTCACAACATCATTTTCGATCTTCCTAAAGAGATCAAAGCTTCTGCTACTGCAGAAAAAGGTAAAAACCCGACTATATCGCTGGAGTCTATCGACAAGCAATTGCTTGGTCAGGTAGCTGCAAAGCTCCGCAGCCTGCGTAAGCCTGAACCATACAAAGGAAAAGGTGTTCGCTATATGGATGAAGTTGTTCGCCGTAAAGCTGGTAAGTCTGCAGGTAAATAATAAACTCGCAGCGTAAAGGGTAAAAGATATCAATACTAATTAAAACACTCCGGTAGCCTTCCGGTAATATGGAAGAGCCCGTACAATAAAATCAAAATAAAATGGCACAAGATCCAAAAGTATTACGTCGTCAGAAACTCCGTTGGCGCATCCGCGCTAAGGTGTCTGGTACTGCTCAGAAGCCAAGGCTTTCTGTATTCCGCAGCAACAGCGACATCTACGCGCAGTTGATCGATGACGCAACCGGAACTACATTAGCCGCTGCAAACAGCCGTCAGAAAGACGTTGTAGCTGTTGGTGGCACGAAAGTGGAGAAGTCATTTAACGTAGGTAAATCACTTGCTCAGAAAGCTGCAGCGGCAGGAATCACTACATGTGTATTCGATCGCGGTGGTTATCTGTATCACGGTCGTGTTAAGTCAGTTGCTGATGGTGCACGCGAAGGTGGATTGAACTTCTAATCTGACCGGTAAATAATTGAATAGAAGCCGGTAGAAACCGGGTACTGAAACAAAATAAAATAATTGCGTGAAACGGTTGAAACCGTTCGGCTAATAAAAATAGTATGAAGACACAATTCAATCGCGTAAAAGGCGGCGATCTGGAACTCCAGGAAAAAGTAGTGGCTATCAACCGTGTTGTTAAAACAACCAAAGGTGGTCGTGCGTTCAGTTTCTCTGCTCTCGTGGTAGTAGGTAACGGCAATGGTGTTGTAGGTCATGGTCTTGGAAAAGCCAAAGAAGTTCAGGAGGCGATCACCAAGGGTATCGACGACGCTAAGAAAAACCTCATCAAAGTGCCTGTAATGCACGGTACTATCCCTCACGAGCAGTTCGCTAAAGAAGGCGCTGCTAAGGTGTTGATCAAGCCAGCCGCTCACGGTACTGGTGTGATCGCAGGAGGTAGCATGCGTGCTGTTCTGGAATCAGCTGGTATCACCGACGTTCTTTCTAAGTCGCTCGGTTCGGCTAACCCGCACAACGTGGTTAAAGCTACATTCGCTGCTCTGGGTATGCTCCGCGAGCCGGTACAGGTTGCTCGTCAGCGCAATGTAAGCCTGAAGAAAGTATTCAACGGATAATATTTGTAACAGGGAACAAAGCGACACCGGAGAGGTCTTGTTTTGTTCCCCTATTTTTTCCAATTCAGAATTCGATTCGTTATGTCAAAGATAAAAATTACACAGGTGAAAAGCGGTATCGACCGCATGGAGCGTCAAAAACGCACCCTCAAGGCTCTTGGCCTTCGCCGCATGCTGCAGTCAGTGGAAGTTGAAGCCACTCCGCAGATCCTCGGTATGGTTAAAGCTGTTCATCACCTGGTGAAAGTAGAAGAAGTAAAATAATATTTTTTAACGGAATTGCGAGCGGTTATACATTCCGCGCAAGTTCAAAAATTGTAAGCAAATGCAACTGCACAATCTTAAACCAGCAGCTGGTTCAGTAAAAAAGACAAAACGTATTGGTCGTGGTGAAGGTAGCGGTCACGGTGGCACCTCAACAAAAGGTAGCAAGGGACAGCAAGCCAGAACAGGTTACCAGTCAAAAAGAGGACACGAGGGTGGCCAGATGCCTATACAGCGTCGTATGCCTAAACGCGGTTTCATCAATCCGTTCCGCGTTGACTACAAAGTATTCAACATCGGTCAGGTTGACTTCCTCGTTGAAAAATACAGCCTTGCTGAATTCACTCCGGACCTTCTGTACATAAATGGTCTCATCAACCGCACCGATCTTGTAAAGATCCTTGGAAGCGGAGAGGTGAAATCAAAAATAGCTTTCAAGGTGAACGCCGCCAGCGCAAAAGCCAAAGAAGCTATAGTAGCCGCAGGAGGTACCATAGAAATTCTTTAAGATAATAAGACGCATTTTTTGGTTAAATGCGTCTTTTATCGTTTATTCGCAATTCATTTTTTGATCAATATCAGTTACTGTGAAGAAATTTATTGATAAACTTAAAAATATCTGGAGCATTGACGAACTGCGCAAGCGTATTGTTTACACAATAGTGCTTGTTTTGGTTTATCGTGTAGGTTGTTACATTGCCCTTCCAGGTATCAACCCCTCTAAACTTGCTGACGATGGTGGACCCGGTGGTATTCTGGGTATCCTCAACATGTTCGCAGGTGGCGCATTCAGCCGTGCGTCTATCTTTGCTCTTGGTGTAATGCCATTCATCTCTGCTTCGATCTTTATGCAGCTTGCGGGTATCGTTATACCGCAGATCGCTAAAATGCAGAAAGAAGACAGCGGTCGTCGCAAGATCAACTCTTACACTCGTTACCTCACAGTTATCGTTACCGCTTTCCAGGCAAGTGCATACGTTGCTTATCTGCGTTCTCCGCAATACGCTTCTTCTCTTGCGCCTGAGTTCAGCGTGTTTATGTTCTGGTTGTCAACTGTCATCGTACTTACTGCAGGCACATTGTTCGTAATGTGGCTGGGTGAAAAGATCACCGATCGTGGTATTGGTAATGGTACATCACTCATCATCATGGTGGGTATCCTTGCCCGTTTCCCTCACTCTATCGTTCAGGAGCTCAGCTTCAAAAACGAAGGTGGTGGCGGTGGACTCCTCATATTCCTCATTGAGATCGCTATTTTCATTGCTGTTATCATTGGTCTTATCCTTCTCACACAGGGCGTTCGTAAGATCCCTCTGAACTACGCTCGTCGTATCATTGGTAGCACAAACGCTGCTAAAGAAGTAAGTGGTTCACGTGACTTTATTCCATTGAAAGTTAACTCTGCAGGTGTGATGCCTATCATCTTTGCTCAGGCAATGATGTTCATCCCTACCATCTTCACAGGTTTCACAACCAATGAAAGTGCGAGCGGTTTCCTCAAAGCGGTATCTGATAACACTACGCTTCCTTACAACCTCATCTATGCGGTATTGGTGATTGCGTTCACGTATTTCTACACAGCGCTTATCTTCAACCCAACAGAGATGGCTGATAACCTGAAGCGTAACAACAGCTTCATTCCGGGTGTTAAGCCGGGCGAGGACACTGCCAACTACATTGCTACTATCATGGATCGTATCACCCTTCCGGGTGCTGTATTCCTGGCAATTGCGGGTATCCTTCCGGGGCTTGCATCGCTCATGGGTGTTACAAGCGGTTTCGCATCGTTCTTCGGTGGTACATCAATGCTTATCGGTGTGGGTGTTATCCTCGATACATTGCAGCAGGTTGAAAGCTATTTGCTGATGAACCACTACGATGGTCTGATGAAGACAGGTCGTATCACCGGCCGTACAGTTTCCGGTACTACCGGTGGCACTACTCCATCAAGGAGCGTATCGGCTTAAGCAGGCACAAAATTCTTTTCCATATCTTTACGGCCTGTCGGATAGACAGGCCTTTTTTTTGAATCATGATCCATATTAAGACCAATCAGGAGATAGAAGTAATGCGCAAAAGTGCTCTGCTTGTATCTGCCACTCATACCGAAGTAGCAAAAATGCTCAAGCCCGGTATCACCACATTATCTATCGATAAAATGGCCGAGACCTTTATTCGCGACAATGGCGGTGTTCCGTCGTTCAAGGGGTACAATGGTTTCAGGTACACGCTCTGTATATCCGTTAATGAGGTTGTTGTGCACGGTTTTCCCGGTGCTTACGAGCTGAAAGACGGCGATATCATATCTGTGGACTGCGGCGTGTACATGAACGGTTATCACGGCGATTCTGCCTACACATTTGCCATAGGCAATGTGCAGCCCGAAGTACTTCAGTTGCTGCGTGTGACCCGCGATTCCGTTTTTAAAGGCGCTGAGCAGGCGCACGACAATAACCGCGTGGGTGATATTTCATTTGCAGTAGAACAATATTGTTCGAAAATGCATCCTTACGGAGTTGTTCGCGACCTCGTAGGGCACGGAATAGGTAAGAAGCTGCACGAAGACCCTCAGGTGCCAAATTACGGCCGCAGAGGCGACGGAAAACGCCTTAAAGAGGGTATGGTGCTGGCTATAGAGCCAATGATCAATCTGGGCACACGTGAAGTTTATACCCTGGATGACGGATGGACGGTTGTAACTAAAGACGGAAAGCCATCTGCTCACTTCGAACATACCGTTGCGGTGCGTAAGAATCGCGGTGAGACATTGTCGTCGTTCGTAGACATCGAAGCTGCTGAGCGTGCCAATCCCGAACTGAACAGCAGCCACTACGATACCCCTGCCACAGTCACTGAAATGTAAGAGACTGTGGTCCATAGGTTTTTGAATGTTGTTTTCTTCTTAAATTCGTTTTGTCATTAAGGTTTTATGAGAAAAGTACTTTTAGCTGCGTCTTGCGTTATTTTGCTTGCTTCCTGCGAGGAGAAGGCACCTGTAATTAATTTTGGAGAGCCCATTGCACAAGACACAACGTTTGTGCTGCCCACAGTGCCGGCCGCCGAAAAACACAACGTGCTCGTGGAAGAATTCACAGGCCAGAGTTGCAGCAACTGTCCTGCGGCTCACGAGTTGCTTACCGAGATCCAGCACGCGCACGAGCCGGGACGTATCAACGTAATAGGGCTCTATTTTGAAGGTATCACCCAGACTCGTCCGCCGCACGGCGCTAAATACGATTTCCGCAATGCTCAGGCAAAACTCATCGCTACAGACGTGTATTCGGGCGTAAGTTCAATTCCGGCAGGTGGTGTGGAGCGCGTGGCAATAGGAGGGACGATAAAACTCGACAGGAGTGTATGGACAAGCACCATCGAATCCCGCCTCAATGTGCCGTCACCGGTGAACCTGAAAATTGAAGCCGAATACAATGCTACTGATTCTATAGCTTCCATTCGTGCTACATTGGTTTATACCAGCAAGGTTGAATTTCCTCACAACATCTCTATCGTTGTGGTAGAAGATTCAATTATTGATAAGCAGGAATATCCGAGCACCCATCCGGTACACCCCGGCTACGATGAAGCTTATTTATTCACCAATGTTTTCCGCGGAATGGTGACCAGTGCGCCATACGGAGATCCGGTATTGACGTCAGTTACTGCTAAAGAGCCGGGAAGGGCCTTTATCAAGAACTTCAAATACAAATTGACGAACGTACTCAATCCGGCTAATTGCCGTGTGATCGCATTCATCAATTCTACTAAGGCAGGAGATCTGCAGATCATTCAATCTGCACAGGTAAAACTGAAGTAAGATCTACTTCTTTTCTGCAAGCAATTTCACTTTTGTGTAGTTGTGCCTGAGCGTCCTCCATGCAGTTGTCATTTCCGCAAAGAGAGGAATGTTCTGTGTGCCTCCAAAATCATGGAATCTGGTGACGCCTATCTCCAGCGCCATTATTTTCGCTATTTCTTTGCCCTTCAGGCTGTCGCTTAGTATCAGTAACTCAGGTACCTGAGAGCCGAATAGTGGTGTCAGCAATTTTGTATATCCCGCTGTGTTGAACATCTTCACCACGTGGGCCGAGCCGGTTATGGTGGTTATGGCACAGGTGGTGGATACTTTCTCATGTTCCGGAACCATCACGTTCGACGTTACATCAATGATCACCTTCCGGCGCACATCTTCCAGCCAGTATGCAGCTTCACGCACATCCTTAGGTTCTGTAGCGATAATGATGAGGTCGGCTATGGCTGCCGCCTGCGGAATGGTGCAGGCATTTATGCCTTCTGCGTCCGGTACGCCAGGGCCGGCAATATCACCCGGTTGGGTGGCCATATATACTTCATGATCTGACGCGGCAAATGCCTTTGCATACCTTACCGCGATGTCCGTATTGCCGATGATGGCAATATTCATTGATGCTAATTTCTTAAATTCCATACGCTTCGTTTTTAAAACCATTCAATCACTAAGAAATGCTTTTGTATCACTGCCCCCAACCGCGCCCGGCTTGATTTTGCCGGTATTACAGAGACAAAGATCATCAGTATTTTTTCATCGAATTACTGGTCATGTTTTGTGTATATGAGTAAATTTCTACACAATTTTTCAATCTACCAACTGATGATGTGTGGAATTTTTGCCACATTTTTTTGACAAAACCAGGCTGAACAGGTAGTATATTGATTGAATATATTCTATGAAGTCTAAATTATAGAATATGAATAATAAATATTTAAATGGAGGCCATTTTTTGCATCCGGTCAACATTGAACAGACTTTTCCCTCAATCGCATTACCTTAGCAAACCTAAAAGAACAGTACATATGCGAATGCACGAAGTGCAGACAGCCACCGACAAAAAAGCCTTTATTCAGCTTGCGGTGGACCTTTATGCCAACGACCCCAATTGGATACGTCCGTTGGATAAGGATATTGAAGAGGTGTTTGATGTGGAGAAGAATAAGTTCTTTAAGCGTGGTGAATGCAAAAGATGGCTGTTGAAGGACGAGCACGAGAGGGTGGTGGGGCGCATTGCGGCATTTGTGAACAGGCAATACAAGCAGGACCAGCCCACCGGTGGTATCGGTTTTTTTGAGTGCGATAACAACTACGAACATGCCGCTTTTATGTTCGATCATTGCAGAGAATGGTTGAGAGAAAGGGGCATGGAGGCAATGGATGGCCCTATCAATTTTGGTGAGCGCGACAAGTGGTGGGGATTATTGGTAGATGGCTTCTATCCACCGCTGTATGGTATGACCTACAACCCTCCATACTACGCTGAATTATTTGAAAAGTATGGTTTCAGGACATACTTCAACCAGATATGTTTTTCGCTGCAGGTACACGCGCGTTTACAAGAGAAATTCTACGAACGCCATGCAGTTTATGCTGCTGATCCTGAGTATCAGGCACGACGAATAGAAAAGAACAAGCTTGAGAAATACGCACACGATTTCGCCTACATCTACAACAAAGCATGGGCAGGCCATGGTGGCGGAAAGGAGATGGAAGAAAAGACGGTTTTGAAGCTGTTTAAGACCATGAAACCCGTGATGGATGCCGATCTGGTCTGGTTCGTATATCACAAGGAGCAGCCTATAGCCATGTGGGTCAATCTGCCCGACCTCAATCAGTATTTCAAACATTTGAACGGTAAATTTGGTCTCCTGCAAAAGATCCAATTTCTGCTGCTCAAACAGTTTGGTAAATGCAACCGTTTCGTCGGTATCATCTTTGGTGTTATTCCTGAATATCAGGGCAAAGGCATTGACGGTTTTATGATCGTTTCTGGTGCCAACGTCATTCAGCCAATGGGCAAGTACACCGATTATGAGATGCAATGGATAGGAGACTTCAATCCGAAGATGATCAACATAGCCGAGAGCCTCGGTACCAAGCGTTCGCGCAAGCTCATTACCTATCGTTATCTGTTCGATCGGAACAAAGAATTTAAAGAACACAGGAAGCTGTAAAGCCCTGCCGGTAAAGGTTTTTCATAACAAAAGACGAGAGATAGAATGTACACATATTTAGCGCTGGGCGACTCCTATACCATTGGAGAGCAAGTACCTGCAACCGATAATTTTCCCAATCAGACCACACGCATGCTGCGTTCCTGCGGCATCGAAGTGACCGATCCTGTTATCATTGCTACTACCGGATGGACCACCGATGAGTTGGCTGCATCTTTAAGGGAACATAATATCCGCGATACTTTCTCGTTTGTGACATTGCTTATCGGTGTCAACAATCAGTACCGTGGCCGCAGCATAGAAAATTACGAAGAGGAGTTTTTGCAACTGCTCAATACCGCCATTGCATTTGCCGGCAACAATACGAAACGTGTATTTGTGCTGTCAATACCCGATTGGGGTGTAACACCTTTTGCTGCCGACAGAGACCGTGCGAAAGTGGCAAGCGAGATAGACGCTTACAATGCTTCTTGCCGTCGTATCGCATTGGCTAATGGTTGTCATCATCTCGATATTACTGACAGTACAAGAGTGCACGGAAATGATGCCGAATACCTGGTTGCAGATGAGTTACACCCATCGGGAAAGGAATATGCGATATGGGCTGAACGCCTTACAGAGCAGATAAAAGAAGAATTGACGAAATAGTATAACAGACAGGAATGAGCACAGCAGACAATTCGATACTCGGGCTGAAAATGCCTACAGATCCGCGGTGGGCCGATCTTGCTTCGGTGTCGTTGGAGGAAATACTTACCGATCATGCCTTTTGCGAACAGAAGGCGGCCACACAATGCATCACACTCATTCAGCGCTATGCCGACCGGGAAGATCTTGTGAACGCGCTGTCGCCCATTGTTACAGAGGAGTGGGGGCATTTTCGCATGGTGTGGGCCGAGATGAAAAAACGTGGATTTGTACTGGGTAAGCAGCGAAAGGATGAGTATGTAAATCTGCTGCTGGCAAACGAACCGAAGAATGTGCATGGCGATGAAAAACTGCTGCACAAGCTCATGATATGCGCACTTATTGAAGCCCGTAGCTGCGAGCGATTCAGGTTGTTGTCAGAGAATCTTGAAGAAGAAGCGCTCAGGAAGTTTTACCACAAGTTCATGGTGTCAGAAGCAGGGCACTACAGATTGTTCATAGATCTGGCCACACAGTATTTCGATGCCGTTAAGGTGCGCGATGCGTGGCAGCAATGGCTGAAGATAGAAGAGGGTGTGTTGCAGCAGTTGGTGCCACGTGGCGACAGGATGCATTAATGCTGTTGCTGCAACAGGGTCACGCGCACGCTTTGTACTGTTCCCTTAAAGTCTGAAGATGACGAAATAAATACCTTGATCGTACCATTGTCAGCCTTGATCGGTATTTTCATATAGGACGTGTAGCTGTTTGTTGCAGTGTCTTTGCTAATAGGGCTGAACAAGCGCACTCTGTTGCGTTTCACAGAATCCTTCATGGTCAGTTCAGTATGCAGGTAGCTTTGCCACAGGTGGCCGGGCGCCATCACAGATGCTTCAACTTTCACTATTGTTTCTTCATATGGTATCTGGTGCAGTGGCACCTCAGCTATCGCGCCGCTGCCTCCTGCGCTGAATGAAACTTCCTGCACGCTGTCGTGCCCGAATAGAACAGTGCTTTTGTAGCCGCTTTCGTTCTTCACAATTTCATCATTGTCCAGCAAACCCATGTCTGCGGGCGTAGGGTGGGGATTAAGGTAAATAGCTACGTAGTATCGGCGATTCATATCGTCATAGTGAAGTATGGTAGCATTGTACTGACCTATCTGAAAGAAATTGACGGCAATAAGATACAGTCCCGTAGCGAGGAGCAAAGCACGGAAACGTTGTTGCATCAGTTTGTCTGTTGCAGCAGCAAGCGGCAGCGCGAACACCGCATAACTCTGCACCAGCGCGCGGGTTGAATAGCTTCCTCCATACCGCCATTCGTGCCACCCTATGATGATGTAGATGTTGAGAAGACAGAACCACAGTACCGATTTACGGAAGGGGAATTTTTTAATGAAGAACATACCGGCTACAAACAGTAGCGTGACCGGTGTGTAAATGAACCATCCCTTTTCCCAGCCGAACAACACACGGAAATGTGGATTCAGAAAATCCCACTTACTGCCCACATCAAACAGAAAGGAACCGGTTGTGTTTTTCCAGTAAAGCAACTGAGGCAGTATGCCCAGCACTCCACCGGCCATTGCGCCGATCAGATGGCTGCGGTTGTTTTTTACCATGGCCCATTTTGCAGCAGCGGCTTCCCGTGTATGCGTGTTCCACATCAGCGGAATGAAAAGCATTATGGCCTCTGTGGGGCGCGTCATGGTGGCAAGCCCTATCACGTATCCGGTAAGAGTTGCAAATAAAAGAGATGGCTTTTCGTGCCAGCGGATAGTGGTGTACAGTATGGCTGCATACAGCACAAACAGGTAGGCGTGGCTCTGCCCGCTGTCAACCGCCGCATACTGAATATAGTTGCTCGCAAGGCACAGCAGCAGTAACGTGATGGCGGTGACTCTGTCATCATAATAACGCAGCAATATCTTGCGAAGCAACAGCAACGCCATCAGAGAGTAGAAGATGATACCAAAGCCCAGTACGTATTGGTATGGTGGCGAAAAGCCATCGGGCGGATATTGACTGTGTTGCGCCACAAAATGGCCTGCAGCAAAGAAAGGAAGCTGCAGCAATGCTACGCCGCCCAGGTATTTGAACACATAGTTACCGTTGTCCTGTTTCAGTGCCTGCCAGCCATTACCTCCGGTCACACCATACTTCTTGTCTATGGTGTCCAGCCAGTTCAGTTGTTTATGGTCTTCATAAATACAGAACGCGGGCAGGTACATGTAGTAGCCAAAGGCATCCCACTCTGTTATTTTCAGTGGTTTATGTCCTGTAGTAAGATCAGAGTTGCTGATACGAAAGAAAACCAGTGCTATGCAGATGATAAAACACGCCAGTATGGATAGGGGATTTTTCATTGGGTTGCTCCGGTTTCAGAAGTAGGATGTTACTGTGCAATGCGATAGATGCTTCCGTTGTCACCCGCGATCAGCAGATTCCCGTCAGCGCATTGTGCTATTGATCGCAAAGTCTGGTCGGTGAATCTTTCATACTCCATCCAGTTCCTTCCGCCATTGTTTGTGTACAGCACAACACCATGTTCTCCGGCTACCCAGCCTTGCATATCATCGGTAAACAGAATGGCGCGTAGCATGATGCGCTTTTGCGTAAGGTCATTGCCGTTTCTGTAGCGTTGCCAGGTGGCACCTTCATCATCAGAGTAAAAGATACTGCCTGCCGATCCGCACACCCACAGCTTGCTGCCGCGTCGGCTCATAGCCGTGAAATTGTCACCATCCACTTTCAGGTAGCTCCACGTGTTACCGCCATTGGTGGTTTTCATGATCACGCCATAGCCATACACATATCCGGTGCGGCTGTCCTTCATCAATATGCCGTTCAGCCCAAAATCGAAGGTCTTTTCATCTATGATCTTGAAAGCGGTATCTACCCGTGTTATGCTCGATTGCCGTTGCAGTACCGTACTAACAAATATTCCCGTATCGCTGGTTGTAAAACATCCGCCCCTGTATACTAGCCAGTTGTCTATGCGGTGAAATTGCCAGGTCCGTCCTTTGTCGGCAGAATGGAGCACACAACCGTCTATCCCACTGAGGAAAATGCGCCCGTCCGGCGAGATGCCCATGCCATACAATTCCTTGGGTGCCACCGTCGATGAGTCACTCGTCCACGAATAGCCACCATCTGCCGACCGCAGCATTAGCGAGCTGTAGAACGTCGATCCGCCCCCGGCTATGCAAATGGTGTCGTCCAGCACAGCAATATTGTTGATGCGGTAGGTGCTGTTGGTGGTCAGTTGTTGCACATGGCTATACTTCAGCTGGTCTTTCTTACACGAAAGCAGCGTTGCTGACGCTAACACAAAGAATAATAGGAACCTCACCATCAGTTATAGGCCGGATAATATGGCGCAATATAGCGCAGAAAAAAGACAAGGCACCGAAACGCTGCTTACTTAAGACGGTATACAATACCTGCGTGTCCGCCAAACCCGTCCCAGGTTGGGTTCAGCACATTGCCCTTCCTTTTGCCGTTGGAGTAGTGCATGAAGCCGCCGGCGAAATAACAAGACAAATGTTTCGTCATGCTGAACTGGGCACCGGCATCTGCCAGAAATGTAAAATTGATCGCCGTATACGGGTATTCTGGCAGCATGTAGATGATGCCGCCCTTTAAACCGCCGAAAAGGCCCCATTTCTCCCGTTTTAGCGGGTAAAAACGCAAAGCCGGCCTCAGCCCTACCCCCACGCTGCTATAGGCCGTATTCCAGAATCTGTAGAAATTTCCTTCGGCCGCAAGGAAAAGGCGTCTTTTACCGGCCACCACAACGCCCGCATTGGCTGTGGTGAGCCACGAATTCTTAAAATCGAGCTCCCCGTAGAATCCGGTTTCCGCATACACGGTAGGGAACCGATGCTGGCCATGGCAGGCACCGGCGGCAAACAAAATGCCCGAAAAAAGCGCCACGGCACGGCATATCTGTCTCATAGGTAGATGTTCCCTGATCAGGAACAGTATAAAGTTACCCTTTCCCGCCTGTTCAGGCCGACTGATTTTCGACAGGAAAAACGCTCCGAGCACGTACGTAAACGTAAATTTGAAAATTGGCGCAAGCGAAGTAGTTTGTTTCAATATTTTTTCTACCTTTGCAGTCCAATTTTTTGGCGAGGTAGCTCAGGCGGTTAGAGCGCAGGATTCATAACCCTGAGGTCTCGGGTTCAACTCCCGATCTCGCTACACCTAAAGGAAAGCAGGTATTTTACCTGCTTTCCTTTTTTTCTGTCGTTCAGTCACCCTACGAACAATTATTGATCCTTATTTTGTTGCTACTTAAGTTTGTAGGTGTTTGGTGTTCTATATTTTAGTAATATTATAGTGTGGGATCATTACAGTCATTGATACATGGTGCGTTTGATGCGGTTTTTGTGGCCGCCGTAGAAACGGGCAAAATTGTTTTTGTGAATGATGCTGCCTGCCGGCTCATGGAGGCTACCCGGGAAGAACTTCTGGGTATACATCAGACCGAATTGCATCCGAAAGAGGATCTCGACGAAGTGGCGCAGAAATTCAAAATGTTCATCTCCTCTGATGGGTATAAGGAAACTCAGGCCCGCGTGTACACACGTACAGGAAACATAAAGCCTGTACTCATTGCCAGTGCCGAACGATTTGAAGACAATGGCAAAATGTATGTTTCAGCTTTTTTCAAGGACATCACACCCGAAGAAAAACTGAAAGAAGTGACCGTCCTGCAGTCGCACATGGTGCGCAAGCACCTGGCAAACATTTTGGGCATCACCAATATTCTTAATGATCCTTCAACAAGTGCTTTGGTGAATAAGGAAGAATTGATACAAACACTTGGGCGCACTGCCCACGAGCTCGATGCCGCGCTAAGGAATGTGGTTAAGGTCGCGGCTATTTAGTATCGATCAGCACGTCTGCCGGTTTATTTTTACTCGTTTGTCTTTCCAGTGCCAGCCCCGCCAGCCAGTTCATCCCCGGCATGGGCCTGAAGCCTGCTACACTGTATTTTGCGTTCCAGATGTTATTTACCTGCACGTTAAAGCGATAAGTGTAGTGGTGGTGGCTTTTTGCCCACGATGCATATAGGTTGCCCGTTTCATAGGGCGCCAACCACGATGATTCATCGGTGGTAATGAACCGGTATCCTGTATAAGTGTGGTTATAGCTCACACGCCACATGCGCCACATGCAGCTGAGGGTGGCCCGGCCATTGTAGCGTGGAGTATAGGGTATCTGTTTCCCTATGCTGCCGTCGCCGGGTATGTAGCTGCTCTGTGTTGTGGCCAGCACATACATGGATGCAACATCCAGTTGCAGGCGCGTCTTGCCCACTTCTCTGCTTATCTGTGTTTCTGTTTCTGTGCCGCGGCTATGCACACTGGCTATATTGTGTGGTGTCCATATGGCCCCACCCAGCCACATGATCCAGTTATTCATTTGCCGTGCAAACGCGCCCGCCTCATGTTTTACCGTAAAACCATTTGTGCGGAAATGTACCGTATAACTCGCGTCCTCGCTCCATCCTTCCTCCGGTTGCAGCGACGGGTTTCCGCCCGGGGTGTAGTACAGTTCGTTCAGTGTGGGTACACGATAACTACGTTGCGCATTGGCGCGCAACTGCAGCCATTCACTAACGTCAACAGTTACTCCTGCTCCCGGCAGAAATACACGTCGCTCATCAATTTGCTCACCTCTGAACTGGATTGACGCTCTCAATCTCGCAGCCGGTACTTCAGTAGCAAACGCGCCTGCCAGAGCGGCTCTTCGCTGCACCGCCGTATCATTTCCCTGCAGCCATGAGATCTGCACGGGTGCAAATAACAATAGCTCAGATCGTTTGCCTATCTGCTGCCGCCATCCCGCTTCCTGGTAGTATTGGTACACCGCGTTGGTGCTGTAGAGCGGTAGCACGCTGTCAGCAAAATCTGTTGCATCATGCACCAGCGATGTGCGTGCATACAGGCCTCCTGATGCGAGTGTTTTTGTCCATGTTGCAACCGCCCGCAGCGATTGATCTGTCTGTGTTTTTTTAGATTGTGACTCAAACAATGCAGGTGGTATCTGTCGCTGATACACTTGCCCCCATGCTGAAAGTTTTAGCGTGTTTTTTTCGTTCAGCTTCCTCGCTATCGTAGCAGTGCCGGCTGCGCTTTTTACGCGTCCATTGGGCATTCTTTCAGTCTCCCCGTAACTGTTGCTGAACTTGTACTCATTCATCGCGTGTTGTGCTGATATGCTCCCCGATGCAAACCATTTCTCACCACTCACACAACCTTTGTAGGCTCCCGATAGCTGTGTGAAACTGCCCCCGCCTATAGATAGCGATTGTTTGCTTTGCCCCGCGCCGAATGTTGTATTGTCTGTCTGTAATAGTAAAGCGCCGCCCACGTTGCCGCTGCCATACAGCGCGCCCGATCCGCCATATACTACGCTCACATTGTTCACCATCAGCACAGGCAGTGCCGAAATATCCGCCACGCCCAGTGCCGCATTCTGTATCGGTATTCCGTTCCAGAACACCTGCGACTGTGCCGCCGACGATCCTCTGAAATTGAGTGTGGCAAGGCCATTGAAGCTGTATGCCTTTACAAAAACAGGTAGTCGCTGCGCTATCATTGTGGCAACGCTCTGCTGACTGTGTTGCTGCATGGTAGCGCTGTCAATGGTCTGCAACACTTGCCCGGTAGTAAAGTCTTTCTTGTCGTCTCCTGCTGCTGCTTTGTGTTTCGCCCTTATCTGCACATCGCTCAGCGTGTCGTGTTTTATTTGTGCCCTTCCCTGTGTGACGCCCAACATACACACAACGACCATCACCGATCGCACAAGTTTGATATGTCGCAAGCGCTGGCTCATCTGTCAAAATAGAATTGTCCTGGCCCCACACCCACGCTGAATGTTTTTTGCAGATCGCCTGCGGTATTGTAGATGCTTACTTGTCCTTTCTGTACAAATCCTTTTGGGTCTCCCACATACACACTACCGTTTGCCGGATGAATGCCCAATGCCCAGTAATACTGGTACTTTGAAGCCTTTATCAGCGGTGCTATCGGCAGCATAGTGTCGTATATACTCATCCTGTAGATGCCGTTATCTGCATCGCTGCCATCGTATTTCACTTGTATGAACCATATGGTGTCCTTCGTTCTGTTGAACACAGGTTTTACAGGGTCCGAAATTCCCGCAAAATCCATTTGGCGCACCACCAGCCCTGTCGACGGATCTATGCGAGATAGTGCCGCACTACGGCCCTTTGCTGCGTTGCCGCTCATCACCCACAACAGTCCTTCCTTGTCGGCCAGTATGGCGTGTGGTGCGTATTTACCTATCGATATGGTTCTTGTTTTTTGCCCCGTCAACGCATCAATGCCGGTGATAGATGTGCACGATGTATCCCAGTTGCATATCCAGAGTGTACCACCTTGCAGCAACATGCCTTCACTGTTGTTGTAGGGCATTTCAATTGCACCTTTCACTTCCAGTGTTGTAGGATCTATCGCGTACACCTTGTTGCTGTATAGTGTTGAAACATAGGCCAGGCTTTTGTTTACGGCTACAATATATCTTGGCTTGAGTATAGAAATGGTTCCTGCGATCTTCTTCGTGGTCACGTCCAGCACCACTATTTTATCAGAGTTGTTTACACAAAGGAACAGGCTGTCTCCTATCCCGGTCATGCTCTGAAACACATCGCCCAACGGCACATTATTTGCCGATCCGAACAGGTCACCCGAAGCGCTATCGGTGGTGGTGTTGTAGTTGTATAGCGATCCGTCGCCATTGCCCATGTTGCCTTCGCAAACTATGTAAACGTTGCCGGTACTGCTCACTACGACAGTGCCCGTGGGCTTGTCTTTTACGCATCCTATGGTTGCGATACTTAGAACGAACAGGATCAGTATTTCACTAATTTTCCTGTCCATATAGTCTGGTTGTTGTCGCACACCATTACCTGATAAAAACCCGCCGGTAAGTGTGTTGTAGAGATCGCAGTTTCTTGTCCTGTTGTGATCTGGCGCATAACTTCTGTTCCCGTTACCGATACAATCCTTATCTGCTGCTCACCTGTATTTGCTGCGGTGCGTACCGTTATGTTTTCCGATGCAGGGTTGGGGTAGAAGCCCGTTGCGTTCATAACGCTGTTCGTTGCTATGCCGGTTGCATAAATATGCATCGCGGCCACTGCATCCAGATCAAACCCACCCGTGGGGAAGTTGGTAGGGTAGGGGTCATTGATCATTTTTCCTGCATGGTCATGCGATGTGTGTCCGCTCACCGATCCCACAACGTCCACTATACGCACATGCGTAATGTTGTTTACATCCAGTCCCGGTGTGTCTTTCAGCTCTTCCAGGTCAAACGGTGTTCCGTAGTTGGCTACATATTTCCCTGCCAGATTATTGATGAGTGCCGCATCCATATACACCCCCGATCCCGGTATCTGTGTATTGGTGGGTGTGTTTGAATTTGCAGGAAAGCGAACGAAGTTCACACCGTCAGAACTTACCTCCACAAATGCCAGTTCCAGAAACGCCATCGATCCGTTTGCAGGGTCTTTAAATCCATTCTCAAATACAGCGAAGTCCGCGCCCGGTCCGTTGTACAGCGCGGCAGCGAATGTTACAGTAGCAACACCACTATCGCCCAGGCACACTATCGATCCGTTTGCTGCTCCTGTCGCGTCTGCATCAGCCCCTGTTGTGGTATTTCCCAGTCCCGGCGACGCAATGTCTATAAAGCCACGTTGCACGGTACAAGACGTTGCCCATCCTGCTATGCCGGCACTTGTTGCGCTTATAGCAGTGCTGCCTGCAATGCCCGCCTGTGGCGCGTATTGGGCCGCAGCTGCCATCTGCAGCATCACTAAAATGGTCACAGCAATAATGCGCAAGTTCGACATGGTTGATTGTGTTGTGGGCTGCTATATTTGTAGCCGCTTGCAGGTACAAATATAGCAGCCCCTGAGTTTATTCTTTCGTGAATTGAAGTGTCGCTTTTCCTTTGTCGCTTATTACAGTCAGTACATACAACCCTGCTGAAAGGTCAGCAGTGTTGATCTCATATTGTGCAGCAGCGTTCGCTGCCTTCCATACTGTCCTACCTGCCATATCGGTAATGGTCAGCTCGTTCACCTGTGCACCTGCCACGTCTACATGAAGCGTGTTGCGTGTTGGTATCGGGTATGCCTTTATTGACGCGGGTTGTGCCGTGTGTACAAGTGTTGTAGGTGGTGTAGTTGTGTCAAACGATTCGTATGTCGTAAAGTTGTCAATACAGAAGTACGCTGGTGTGTTCATCCCGAATGCGCCATTGTCTGTAGAGGTTAGTGTAAAGCGTATGCTGTCTACCTTTCCCAGTGGCTCCAGATTGAACCACTCCCATGTGTTCAGTATGTAGTTGTCATTCGAATCAGGATGCAGGAAGTTGGCCAGATAGATGCTCACGCTGTCCGTGTTCAGTGTGCCGTGAAAGTAGCCACGGGCGCTTATCTTGAACCAATCACCATTATGAAACTTTCTTGCGAACATGTCGCCGTCGCGCATGCTGTTGTACGCATAAGTGTTGTTGGTGACGTAGCAACCTTTCACCGGGTGCCCCATTGCCGAGTCCACCATTTTCAAAACGCAGTTGTTTGCATAGGTAGAAGGGTCATAGCAGTAGGCAACTGCATATTTTGATGATCCTCCGTATCCGATACCGGTTTTTGCTGAGTATTGGTTCATGAACCCGCTCGATACACTGTCTGTCATATTCGAGTAGGCAAATCCGGTCTGCCAGTAACCTCCGAAGGATGTGTCATACACACATGGAAAATGTACCAGTCCGTCATTAAATCCCACATCGCTGCCGGATGCGGTGAAGTTGGTGTAGAACGTGTCGGCGTGAGCCAGACTCAGTGCCTCGAAAGTGGCCACTGTCTGGGCTTTCAGTAGTGTTGTGGCCAGTATCATTGCGGCCAGCAGTAGATTGATCTTGCGCATATAGAATTGGTTTTTCTCAAAAACAATTTATAACGCGACCCTTGGGGAAAATTTCAGAAAAGAGAAAAACAGTTCACTGCCTTTTTCTTACCTGTGCTTTTGGTCCCGAAAGCAGCGATAAGCCCATCATCGTTGTCCGATATCAGGGATGCAAAGGCAGGTCTTCTGACTTACTCCTTCTTGGCGCGGCCTTCCCGTCTTGCTTTTCAGCAGTATAAACAGTGGCTATATTGTGCGCTTCGATTTTTTGTGGAGCTCACAGCATCGGGAAATGTCCGGGATTTTCACCCGATTCCCTTTTAATCCCGCCATGGGCGGAAACCAATGCGCTGCAAATGTAAACGTTTTCCCCGATAGTTTGTATTACAGTTCTATTGCACGCGTGCTCCGGGCCACACTGTGCTATTCATCAACTATGTCTTCAGTGTCTGTTGCGTGTTCATTGGCCACAACATATTCGGCATGAATATTTATCGTTATTCTGTCGCTTATCACCAGTCCGCCCAGTTCAGATATCGCGTTCCATCTCAGGCCAAAGTCCTTTCTGTTCACGTTCCCGGTCAGGTTCATTACATACATGGGCATGTTCTGGTTGTCGGTCACCTGCATTTCGCTTTCTACCGTCAGCACTGTGTTTCGGGTTATATTCTTTATCGTCAGGGCTCCTCCTACCTGCGCTCGGGTAGTTGTGTTTCCGGCGGGTATGTACACACCCTCAAAGGTCATTTGCGGGTATTTAGTACAATTGAAGAAGTCGGCTGATCTCAGGTGCTTGTCGCGCTGTGCGCTGTTTGTGTTTATCGATCCTGTATCTATCCACACACTGAAGACTGCATCAGAAAGGCCGTCAGCAGCGGTTTCCAGCGTGCTGCTATACTTCGTGAATTTCCCCTTTACAGTGCTTGCTGCAAGATGGCCCACCACAAATTGCACCTCCGACCTATCAGTATCCAGTTTGAATTTCATTTTCCCTACTCTTATTCTTCGTTACTCCTCATTTTTTCCAGCAACTCATTCAGTGTCTTCGCATCGTCTTCGTTCATGTTTATCAGGTTGTTCGCGTAGGTGTCTATCTCTTTACGGGCGTGGTCTATCACTTCTATTCCTTTTTCCGTCAGCGATATCAGCGTCTCACGTTTGTCTTGCTTAGACTGTGCGCGTTTCACCAGCTTTTTTGCAACCAGCCTGTCTATTATGCGTGGCACATTCGAGTTTTTCTCCAGTGTTCTTGCACCTATTTCTTTTACACACATCGACTCCGGATGCATCCCTTTCAGTATCCGCAACACATTGTGCTGTTCCATCGTCAGGCCACATGTCTTGAACACTTGCGTAAAATTGCTTTTCAGCCAGTATGCAGTGTACAGCACATTCAGCGATGCCTTGTGTTTTTCATCCCTGAATTTGTTCGATTTTATCGCATCTTCCAGTCTCATTGTGCAAATGTATGTATGTACATTTAAAAAGAGAGTCTTTTCGTCCCTCAGGTCGTAAAGATATAAACTATCACAAATGAATAATTGACCAATTCAGTTT
>JAEUVY010000031.1 GCA_016786565.1 Flavipsychrobacter sp. | reverse complement strand
TTTCGTTGAAAAAATCAACAGAAAAATCGTCAGGCGTAGAAATACGTTTCTCATACAGTATTTTAGAATAAACAATCGTTACAATCTTAACAATCGGGTAAATTTAGCCACTTTAGGAAAAAAATACAAATAATATTCTCCCACAAAGGCAATTCCACCCGCAAAAACAACAATTACAAATAATTAAACAATAAATTATCTATAACAAACTAACAATCAACAAAATAATAATCGAGAT
Source organism: Flavipsychrobacter sp. (assembly GCA_016786565.1). Lineage (GTDB taxonomy): Bacteria > Bacteroidota > Bacteroidia > Chitinophagales > Chitinophagaceae > Nemorincola. Next base: position 158,126 of record JAEUVY010000031.1, on the reverse strand, counting down.
AGGATTCAAGTAAAAAAGATAGACAAAACAGAACATTGCCATCTATTGATTGGCGTTTCAGGCATCAGAAATGTTAGTCATTTTAATGGGAATTTTCCGTTCGGATATTTTAACAATAGGGACATATATCTAAATTCCCCTTACCAGCTGTTCCCTTATAACCGCCCATTCATGCGGAAGGACACTATACATGACGGTATTCCTATAGATTCCATTCTCCCGAATGCGTTCGTTTCGCAGGATCCCTTCAAAAACGCCACCTATCCCTTCAATGGCATTCCGGCTTCTGATATTGATCTCATCTGTAACCAATTGCACCCTGATCGCTGACAGCACATCGAAACAATAATTCAGCAAAAGGTATTTGCACTCCCGGTTGACACCTGTACGCCAAAAAGAGGGCGCATACCATGTCCACCCGATCTCTAACTTGCGGTGCTGCGGAAAAATGTTGTGGAACATAGTGCTACCCACCACCGCGCCGGTTTTCTTCTCAATAACTACAAAGGGATATTGCTCCTTAGTTGCCCGCTTGAGCACTGCACTTTCGAGCAGTTGGAGCAGACGACTTTGATCGCTTCCGTCAACGGACATATATTCCCATATGCGCTTATCAGCCCCCACCGTGATCAAAGCAGGAAAGTGTGTCCTTTCCAAAGGAACCAGTCTGACCCTTTCACCTTCGAGCACCACGGGGTGCCCGATCCAATCTGCCGGATTAATCATTTCAAAATTTTAGTAAGCTCAAATTTAATCGAGAACCTTTAAGAAACTAATTCGGTGCCGGTAAAAACCGATGTTATATATAACTTGCATGTTCGTAATAAATGGAGCATGAGCGAGCCGAGGTCATATATAGCGAGCCACAGATGGATTGAAAACATTCATATCCTTTTGTGGTTGATGAAGGATGCCTGCTGGGCGTTGGTTTGGAAACCAGGAGCTATTGCAATGATCATCCCCACCATCGCAGTTGCCTTTTTCCTGCTTTTTCGCAACCGGCACCACCGATCGGAAACTTTTCACAATGCCGCAGTATGTGCCTGGATAACAGGAAATTCCACCTGGATGCTTGGGGAATTCTACAATATAGAGTTGCGTCCTGTCGCTGCCACGCTATTCGTATCGGGTTTGGTGATCCTGACGGTCTATTATGCGGTCTACTTCAGAAAAGACAGAAATACAGAAAACAACGGGGAGTGACGCGAGGTTATTTCCTGCTGGCAGTTTGGGGGATGGTCCGCATCAACTCCTGCTGCATATAAAGGTGATACCTGTAGTTTGCAGATGACTCTAATACCTGCACAATATTCTCTATCTCTGCATCATCGCCTTCCGGGTCGTACTCGCGCCTGAGGTTATTATTGAACATAACGCCCACCGACTGCCAGACAACCGCGTTAAACCCACCCCGCAATTCCCGGATGATACTGTAGCAGTTTTGCCCTGCCTGCCGATTGATCAACTTAACCAGCACATGCCCCTGATCTACAGTAAGATTTTTCAATGGTTTCTTAAATGCCACGTCCAACTTACGATCTGTCTCACGAAGGTAACGCTTGCGCTCCCGGCGACTTTCCAGCGTATCCAATATCTTGTGAACATCGGCAAGAATGGTAGCCGCTGTAAGCGCATAGGGATAAACAATATAAATATCCCGCCTCAACCTATCGCGGCGCAGCCGGGCTTCATTATCGAGATAAAAGGCCGTTTTAGTGTATTCGGGCAGAAAGGCCATGGGATAAGTGCCTCCCTTCTCTGCCACTGCCCCCAGCCGTATGGTATCATTTATGCCTACCTGCGCAGCACAGAACGTTCCGGCAGAACCGATCGAGAGAACAAAAATTGCAATAACAATATGCCGGAAAAAGCCCTTCATCGTTTTTATGACATTGCCTGCGGCAGGGGAAGTTTTATATCTTATTGTAAATTTCGGCATTTTCCGGTGTATAACACGCAAACACCCCAAACTATTACATATATGATATGTTAATTCTAATAAAAGGGTTTCCCCTGTAGACATCGGGATGTTACCTTTGTATCTGGATATGAGCAAACTGACGATAACAGGCGTGGCAATAGCACTAATGCTATCAGCATGTAGCAAGGAAGTCAAAAAGCCACTTTCGAAAGAAGAGATCCAACGGCAGATAGACAGCATCGCGCAAGCACGTGTGCGGGAGATGGAAAAAGATGCCCAAAAAGAACTGGAGCACCGGATCAAAATTGAGGTAAAAATAAAGGCCGACTCTATCCTTCAGGAAAAACTGAAAGCCGCCACACCAGCGCAAACAACGGACAGTGCAACAATTCAACCCAAGTGACGAGAGTTGACGAACCACATCTGATAGTATTCTTTGACGGGGTCTGCAACCTCTGCAACCGCACCGTTCAGATCCTCATCAGAAATGACAAGGCACAACAACTGACCTTTTGCTCTCTTCAGTCTGGACGAGGTGCGGCAGTAATGAAAAAAGTAGAAAACACTGCCGCCACACCCAAAAGTATCATACTTAAGGCCGGCGATAAATACTACACAAAATCCACAGCAGTACTAAAAATAGCCCGGATACTTGGTGGGGCGTGGGCACTGCTCTACCCTCTTGTTCTTATTCCCCGACCTTTACGAGATGTGGTTTATGACCTGATAGCCCGAAACCGATACCGATGGTTTGGCCGGTCGGGGACCTGCATGATGCCCGACCATACGGTGGCAGCAAGATTTCTGAGCTAATAATAAACAACCTGATTTGCCCGTTCTGATATAAATTTGACTATGAAGAATTTTTTCGCGCTCATTGTATGCCTCACCCTGATCTCCGGATCGTGGTGTAGCCATGCGCAGGAAGTCACCTACACCAAATATGAGAAATTCGACTATCACACCGATGCCTATTCAGTAGCAGGCATGTCCGGCGGGAACCTTTTCACGTACATCAGAAACAATGACGGCTCACGACTGGACGTGTACAACGACTCGCTGAACAAGATCGCTACTGTACTGCTGGACTTTTTCCCATCGCGGATATACCAGGTGCGTTTTATAACCTATCCCGATAAGATCATAGCTCTGTACCAGGCACTTGAAAGCAACAAAGTGGTTCAATATGCGGCTTTGCTCGATGAAAACGGACTTTTGAAAGGAAAACCTTTAGAGCTCGGAAGCACACGCACCGGCATCTTTGGTGCCACACGCAACTACTTCTCCTCTGCCTATTCAGACAACAAAAAGAACATTATCATCTACACAGCTACAGACAAGGAAAATGAGATAGTAGTGGACTGCAAATGGCTGAATGACGAATGTGTTGTAACAAACACCAGCAAGGTAACTTTCACTGCCGAAAACAGGGCTGAACATAAGGAGGTAAGTATTGCCAATGACGGCACAGTGTACATGGCTGCATATACGCCTGTAGGATCGGAAGATTATGCTGACCAGTACTGGATATTGAAACTGCAGCCGGGGGCAACAGCATTTGAAGCAAAAGAGCTGGCACTGGGCGAGAAGTTTGCGGCGGGCGGCTACACAAAAGTTGACAACGTGAACAATGTTGTTTACTTCGGAGGCTTCTACTCGAACAATAAGAACGGCAACTTCGATGGTATCATCTACGCTGCATATAATAACGCGGAAGACAAATTCACCATCGGCAAATTCATCCCCTTTGACGGTCAACTGGTGGCGGCATCTCCAACATCAAAGCGTGGCGGCAATTTTGACAACTACGTAGTGAGACAGTTGATTGCCAAGAACGATGGCGGGTTTGTGATGATCTCTGAAATGACCTACATCACGACAAGAAGCACTTTCACGCCAGGGTTTGGCTATTATTCGTTTTATACTCCCTATATGAACTCATCGGTTCGCGAATACCACTACAACGACATCATGGTGCTTTCCTATGATAAAAATGGAGCGAGAGAATGGAATTCATTTGTACACAAACGGCAGTACTCGCAGGAAGACGAGGGCGTATTCTCGTCGTACGCGCTTTTGAACACCGGCGGCTCACTGGCGTTCCTTTATAACGACTTCGACGTACGTCATTCACGCATTCAGCTATCAACAGTGAGCCCCGAAGGCGGCAAAACTGAAACGCATGGCCTTGCTGCGGATGGAAATGACTACCCTGACTGGCTGCCCCGCAGTTCGCGCCAGGTATCGGGAAGGTCGTTAGTTATTCCGTGTGTAAAGAAGAAGCAGATCTGCTTCGCACGCGTATCCTTTTAACTAAGTTAATTGGTGCGATAAACACCACCCTGATAAGTGGACATGTAAATGTTCTTGTTTTCAAAATAGAGCAGGTAGCCATTGCGGTCCCAGCGCGGCTTTATTCTGAAGCGGGTGAATGGCGCACCTGACAGGTCTGTATAATCGTTATTAAAGATAGTACCATACTTCTTCAAGAGAAGTCCATACCAAAGCATAGTTTCATATCCGCGCCACATCATTTCTGTTGGTGTGCCTCCAAACTCCTTTACGAACTTACCTGTAACTGAGCGGCGAACGTCGGCGTTACCAGAATCAAAATTGAACGGATAGGACACATTGATGGTAAGGTTCTTGTACGCGTCAGCACTCTTCAACTTCTGCATGGCGTTCCAACCGGGCATGCCATACACCTCTATGTGTGTTCCCGGAAAACCCGCAGACAAAGCACTGAGCAGACTGTCTGCAAAAACAGGATCAAGAATACTCACCACCACAATATTTGGCTTTGTGGTGTCCAGGACATTTGCCAGCAGTTCGCGACCCGGCACATTGTTGCACAACAGTTTCCTGAACGTTACATCACTATACAGATCATTGAGGATGTAAAGCGCAGCATTATCGTCGGCGAGTGAAGATGTGCGGTAGAGCAGTGTTACGTTGCTGCCTGCATATTTGCGGGAGAGGTCGTCAATGATAAACTCGCAATGGCTTTTGATAGTAGGCTGCAGCATTGTAAAATACTGATTGTCCTTAACCCAACCATCATAATTGGACATAGCGGAAACGAAGTTGATCTTCTTCTTTTTCGCATATCCTGCAAGCACAGGAATATCATGCTGCTCTACGGCACCTATGATGAGGTCTGTAGAATCGAGACGGCGGTTATTGATGAGCATCTCGGGAGATTCGGAAAAAGAACCGGCATCAAAGATGTTTATATCCAGCTTCATGCCCAGACTTTTCAGACTGTCGGCAGCCAGTTTCACACCCTGGTAAAATGCCAGGCCGGGAGCTGCTTTTTCCGGCACCTTCTCTTTAAAAGTCACAGCCTCGCCACGCACCAGTTCGTCCAGATAAAGTGGTGCAATGACACTGACACGATATCTCTTCTTCCTTTTCGATTCGGGGTAATAGATCTCCTGTTTCTTTTTTGCTACAGGCTTTATCTCCTCCTGCACCACGGGATCAGGCGCGGGCTTAGGTTGCGCACCACCTGCGGGCTCGTCTGCCTCCTTTTGTTTACTCTTCTTTCTTGCAGGCGGTTCTTCGCTCTTCAAGTCCTGTTCGGAGTTCTTTGTTGTGTTTGCCTCCAAGGCTTCCTTAGAGCGTTGTGCCACGCTCTTGTATTCCTGTGCAGACACGCGGGAAACAAAAAATGCTACGAGAACCAGAATGAAATATGAACGAACCATAGAAAGAATAACACTAAAAACAGGGGCAAAAGTAAGACAAAGCGCCTCAGGCAGGCATTCGAAATGAACAAGAGTATTAATTCAAGGGCATTCCCATCCAGGTGTATTTTCTGAACATGGTTTTACGCCCCAATTTACTCTTTCCCATATACTCATTCAACCATGCCTTTTGTTCGGCGAGAGCAGACATGGCGTCGCCCACCGTCTTGAGAACAGGTCTGATCATTTCATCGATCTTGGGATCTCCGCCCTTTATCTGCTTCAGACGGGTGTCGGCGCCGTTGATACGCGCATCAGCCTTATCCAGCATGGCCCTTATAGCCGCATCAGAACGGGACGGAGTGAACTGGCGATTTCTGTAATTGATAAAGTCATTCAGATCGTTTACCCCTTCGTTAAAATCGCTGACTGCTGAATTGTAGGCATCTACCAATTTATTTTGGCGATCGACAGTGGCATTGTGCCGAAGTATCTCAATGTTCCCCCTCAGGTTTGACAAACGATCTTGAACCACCTGATTGCTGATACCATTCTGCTCCAGCCTGCGGGCTTCTGCTACCATCCTGCCTTCGTCATTGAGCTTCAGGTATGCTTCTATTGTGTCGGCATAAGAAAAGTAGGGCACCGCCTTTCCCTGTATCAACTTCCCGTCAGCAAACTCTTTATTGGTCACCGGTCTTTCCAGCATCTGCCACGCGGGGTCGAAAGGCATATGTGTCTTCACAAGCGCATTAGGGTCGGCCAGAAAATACTGATTGTTGATATTGGCACTGAACTTATCATTCAGAATGACACCACTACCCCATGTAGGATCAAACAACCTCCATTTGCCATCGATACGGGCAGCGCACCAACCATGCCTCGTAAACCCTATCTGATCTTGCTGCCTTGTGTACCCCACAACCACTGACGATGGGATCTCGCACTTCTCGCACAACTCGTTGAACAGTGCTGCATAGTGTTCGCACACGCCCTTGCGGGTACGTAATACCTTATCGATCTTATCGCGGGTGGTTTCCTTTTCGTTGAAGGCAAACATGTTGTCAACATCGTAGGACACATTTGCAGCCACCCAAATAAATATCGCCCTCACCTTGTCGGCCTGGGTCTGGAAGTTACTGTTGATATAAGCTGCAATGGCAGTGGTAGAGTTGGTTTTATCGGCGGGCAAAGCCAGTGCGACCTTATCCACAGCGGCGTAGGCATTAGCGTTCTTCTGCGCGAAGGCCGCACTTGTAATGGACAAAAAGAGTATCAGGAACAAATTCTTCACGAAGCAAATATATCAAAACCACCTAACCAACTTGTTAAAACACCCCTTATCTGTTGCATTGATACCACACAATTACCTGAGACAACCGATATCTTTACAAAAAACAACCTATGTACCACACATCCCTACCCGACGACATACAGGTTTATTGCCTTAAGGCCGCATCCTTTCCCGGAGGCGTGAGTGCTGTCTACGACAGGCTGCATACCGAATATCCGCCAGAGGGTGGCCGATCTTATTTTGGTATATCCCGGCCTGCACCTGATGGCACTATCATCTATATGGCTGCTGTGAAGCTGAACGAAACCGATTGCACACCCAGCACAGATTACACCCCCTTCACCATACAAAAAGGCAGGTATGTGGCAACTGACGTTAGTAACTATATGGCCAACCTCCCGGCTATCGGCTCGGCGTTTGCAGAAATGATTCGGGAGCCAGATGTGGCTCCCGATGGATATTGTCTTGAAGTGTATCTGAGCCCTACAGAGCTCACCTGCATGGTGAAGCTGAAGGACTAACACGTATCTATTTCCTGTATCCCAGATCGTCGACCAACGAACCCGGCAATGCAGGCAACAAATGGCGCGGCAACAGGAACGAAGTGAGCTCCGAAAGTTCCTTGAAAATGTAGTGGCTGTCGGCTGCGCCTCTCAGGTATTCGGCACCCGAGCTACCGCCGGTACCAACCCGCTTGCCAATAGTGCGCTGCACCATATGAATATGACGATGACGCCACATAGACATAAGTTCATCTACCTCGAGCAAGGTACTGAGCAACTCGTAAGGAAGTTGCAGCAATGGCTGATCGCGATACAGCATAATGAACATTGCATTGCGGGCGGCCTCTATGCTGAAGGAGCGTCCTTCAGGATATTCGCCCTTGTTGATGAAAATAGAGTCAAACACCTTTACTTGCGGCATTTCCGCCTCTGAAAGGCTGCTGACGTAAGCATCGCGGTATTTGCTCCAGAAATCGCTCGTACCCTCATCGCCCCAGTATTCGCGATTATTGACGAACGGCATGCGGGTAAGCCACTTGTCTATAAGCACAAGCAACGACAATTCTGACTCGGCGGTCTTTACCCTGTCAACATCGGCAGTGGTAAGCTGCGACAGATAATAGGCCTTGCCGTGACGCTGATCGTACTTAAGCCCCAGCGAGGCCTCGATCATCTTGAACTGAATACTCTGGAAACCGGAAGCGGGCCTGAGAAGATCGCGGAAATCGAGGAAGTCGAGCGGGGTCATGGTCTCCAGCACGCCCATTTGCATGACGGCCACATCCAGTATCCTGCATATACGCTTCAACCGATGCACGCTGTTGTAAATATCAGGTGTGTTGTTCTCGATATTGCTTTGCGAAAAAATGCCCCGGATGATACCCAGTTCATGCAGGATCTGCTTGAACCACAACTCGTATGCCTGATGAATAATGATAAAGAGCATTTCATCATCGGCACGTATACCTTCCTTCTGGCTTTCGGGAGATTGCGCATTCAGGATCTTGTCCAACTGCAGATACTCGCTGTAATAGACGGGCTTGCGTTCCTTTTTTTCCATGGCGTGAAATTAGTAAAATACCGTTCACACAATTCAACACAAACACATATTATCCAAAATAAATAAAGGGCTATCTGAGCCTTTTCTTCGGGCCACCATCCGGCAGGCGACCGGCTGCAATGTCATCGATAGCTGATGCCATGCGGTGCACTATCTCATCGGTAGTTGCCCCGGACAGCACCCAATCTGTCCATGCCTTCTGCTTATTTTCAGGAAGGCTATTAAAGGCACTAAGTGCCTGAGGTTCATCGCTGAGTGCCTCCATGAAATCGGCAAGCACCGGATCTTCTGTTGCCCTGTCGGTAAAAAGGCAGATGTGAACAGTATCACCAGCTTCCTTACCTATCTTTTTTCTGATCTCTGCCTTTACCGCCAGAAATAACTGTCCCCCTTTTATCGGCATCAGGCTTACCCGTTGCATCATGTGACCATCGATGGTCGCATCAACACGGGTCCAGCCAAAGTTTTTCTTTCCACCCTTAATCACGGGCGGCAACAGTGCATAGGTCCAACCACCCTTCATGGGCATCTTTTCCAGTACAATGTCACCTTCAAACAACTGTTGTTTCATGAGATAATAGTGTTAAATATCACTGAACTAAGGTAGGATAATACCCTGACCGACCCAATATGTAGCGCTTTCTTGTTAACTTTAATATCGGATCTCCGACACGGGTGAACGCCTTGACCTGATGCCATGTAACCGTGACCGGAAACCCATAAAAATCAAATTGTTATGCAAACAGCATACATAGTTTCAGGGTATAGGACAGCAGTCTGCAAATCGAAAAAAGGCGCATTCAAAGCCTACAGGCCTGATGACCTTGCCGTCGAAGTGATCAGGGGGCTTCTGGCATCGGTGCCGCAACTGGACCCTAAACTGATCGACGATGTGATAGTGGGCAATGCGGTACCCGAGGCCGAACAAGGGCTGCAGGTGGGTCGCATTATTGCCAACAGGGCCGTTGGAGAATGGGCGCCAGGCTTCACCATAAACCGCTACTGCGGATCGGGACTGGAGGCGATCGCTATCGCTACGGCAAAGATCAGCACGGGGCAGGCCGACTGCATTATTGCCGGAGGCACAGAGAGCATGAGTCTGGTACCGACTGCAGGATGGAAAACCATGCCCAATTACGACTATGCCCGCGACAATGGTGACTACTACCTGAGCATGGGACTCACAGCAGAGCAGGTGGCACAAGACTACAAAGTGTCTCGCGAAGATCAGGATGCTTTCGCATTGCGGTCGCACACCCGCGCGATAAATGCCATACAGAACGGCTACTTTAAAGACGGCATCCTGCCGATAACAGTAAAAGAGGTTTACCTGAACGAAAAAAACAAACGGGCGGAAAGAGAAATAGTGGTAGACACGGATGAAGGCCCGCGCGCCGACACATCAGCAGCGGCGCTTGGAAAACTACCGGCAGTATTTGCACAGGGAGGCTCCGTTACCGCGGGCAACTCTTCCCAGACATCAGACGGGGCTGCGTTCACCATTGTGATGAGCGAACGACTGGCACAGAAACTGAACATCTCCCCAATGGGGCGACTGGTGGCCTGTACCAGTGCAGGTGTAGACCCGCGCGTAATGGGCATAGGCCCTATAAAAGCAGTACCCAAGACACTTGCAACCGCAGGTATGAATCTGGGCAACATTGACCTGATAGAACTAAACGAAGCCTTCGCTTCGCAGTCGCTTGCTGTGATACGAGAACTGGGCCTGGACCCGGAAACGGTGAATATCAATGGCGGCGCCATTGCATTGGGGCACCCGCTAGGCTGCACAGGTGCGAAACTCACCATACAGATACTGCACGACCTGAAACGACTGAACAAAAAGTACGGTATTGTCACTGCATGCATAGGCGGTGGACAAGGCATAGCCGGCATCATAGAACGTTGCTAAACAACAGAAGACTCAAAGACAAAATGACAAATAATCCACTCTACAAGGAATACAAACAAATATTACAGAAAGCAGCCGACATAAACAATGCAGCTGCAGTACTGGGCTGGGATCAGGAAGTGTACATGCCTCCGAAAGGCGCTCATTTCCGGGGGCGGCAGTTGGCCACCCTTGCGGCACAGGCACATGAACTGCTTACCGGCGAGCGCCTCGGCCACTTGCTGGACCAACTGAAATTCGCGACAGACCTCGATCCTACCGAGCAGGCCAATGTGCTGCGTAGCTTTGAGGACTACAGCAAAAACCGGAAACTAACGGCTGAGTTTGTGGAAGAACTCTCTATGCAAACGAGCGCATGCTTCAATGCATGGATAGAGGCGCGCCGTGCGAACGACTTCTCGAAATTTGCGCCGTCGCTGGAAAAGATGGTGGCCCTGAAAAGGAAGCAGGCTGAGATGTATCAGTATGAAAGCCACCCCTACGATGCGCTTTTGGACGAATACGAACCGGGTATAAGGGTAGCCACTCTCGACAAGGTCTTTAGCGGCATAAAAACCGAACTACCTGTAATACTTTCAAAGATCAAGGCAGCAACACAGGTTGACGATAATTTCTTTTACCGTCACTACCCAAAGCAACAGCAATGGGATTTTTCCATGACCGTGCTGAAGGCGATGGGCTATGACCTGGAAGCGGGCAGGCAAGACCTGTCCGAACATCCGTTCACTACATCGTTTGCGCCAACAGATGTGCGTGTTACAACCCGTGTGAGCGAAGACAACTACGCGTCTCTCCTTTGGAGCACCATTCACGAAGGTGGCCATGCCCTGTATGAGCAAGGCCTGCCTGAAGACGAATATGGCATGCCCTGTGGGGCGGCCGCATCACTGGGCATACACGAATCGCAGTCAAGGCTATGGGAAAACTGCATCGGCCGCGGCTCCGACTTCTGGAACCACTTCTTTCCCATACTGAAAGAACAATTCCCTACCCAACTGAGCGACGTAACCGCGACAGACTTCTTCAAAGCAACTAACAAGGTTGAGCCTTCTTTTATCAGGACTGAAGCCGACGAGATCACTTATCATTTTCATGTACTCATAAGGTACGAGATAGAAAAAGCGCTGATAGAAGGAAAAATAGAGGTGAAGGATCTGCCTGCAAAATGGAACGAGTTATATACACATTATCTGGGCATCACTCCCGCCGATGATGTAATGGGCGTGCTGCAGGATGTACACTGGAGCCATGGCAGCTTCGGCTACTTCCCCACCTACACACTGGGAAGTTTCTATGCGGCACAGTTCTACGCGCATGCAAAAAAAGCGATACCCACATTAGAGTCTGATATAGCTAAAGGCCACACAGCCGAATTGCTTTCGTGGCTGCGCAAGAAGATACATGTACACGGCAGAAGATACACATCGGAAGAATTGTGCGAGCTGGTAACCGGCGAACGATTGAACACCGGATACTTCCTCAACTATGTGCGGGCCAAATACGCGTCGGTCTACAACATTGATCTGTAAGAAAACGAGGAAAGTGTGTCTGAGGTGAGCATAAGATATAATGAACCACTGAACCCGGATAACCTGGACGTGCTTACCCAAAAGGAAGCAAACGAAAGGGGACAGTATTTCAAAGTACTTCGCGCGCTGATGGTGGCATGTATTGTGATCCCACTTATAACATCGTGGTACAGGGAATACGAGGGCGCCGAAAACACATTTTCTTTCGTGCGTTTCTTTGTCACATCAGGCACCCTGTTGGGCATTTGCTTCACTGCTACCTATTTTAGCTATCGTGCCTACCATAGCAAGCTGCTCCTGGACCTGCGCGACCGGACCAAAACCGTGGAGACTACTAAGATAACGCGTAAAGTTGCGCTTCCTTCGGGGAATGGGTACTACTTTTACACCAACTCAAAAACAAAGATCAGCATTGAAGTATCTCCTGAGGACTTTAACGCCTACAATGAAGGTGATGAAGTAAGTTTAGAATTTGCAACAAATTCGAGACACTACCTCGGGTACTTCTGACAAGAAAGACAAATACAATGATCAACACCGTAATATTCGACATGGATGGCCTGCTGCTGGACACCGAACCGCTGTGGGGAAAGAGTATGCTGCAGGTAGCAGAAAAACATAAGATCCCTATTACCGCGCAGCGCTTCAAAGAAACAACGGGCTTACGCATTTATGAGGTGACCGACCACTGGGCCATTCATTATCCCTGGGAGGGAAGATCATCGAAAGAAGTGGCAGAAGAAATACTTGACGAGATCATTGCGTCGTCAAAAAGCCATGCAACAGTAATGCGCGGCGTGGAGCAAACGCTACAACTCCTCAGAAAACACAAATTCAAAATAGGGCTAGCTTCCTCTTCGCCGGCACGCATGATACACGAACTGGTAGATCATTTCGGTATCACCCACTATTTCGACGTCATCACATCGGCAGACGTTGTGGACCTGGGCAAACCGCATCCGGCAGTATTCCTGCACTGCGCCGCGGAACTGGGATCGCGCCCCAACCAATGCGTGGTGCTGGAGGACTCGGTAAACGGTATGATAGCAGGCAAGGCTGCAAGAATGAAGGTGATCGCCATTCCGGAAGAAATTCACTTTGACGATCCGCGATTCTCGATAGCCGATGCCCGTCTCCGCTCCATGGAAGACTTCGACCTGGACATGCTGAAACACCTGTGACCGGCGAATCATTCGCTGATGTCGTAAATATAGATATCCTTGTACCTGCCTATGAGCTTTTTCGTATACGGCTCATAGGCAGGCTCATGTATAGCCGTGCCATTGGCCACTATCATATACTTTGCACCATGCGCCCGACAGAACGGCACCGAGAAGTTGCCTTGCCCAAAAAGATCTGAAGAATAGCCCGGATTGCCATAGGCCACAAGCGAAATGTTGGGCGACCCGTCAGGCACTGACAAAACAATATCGGTTGGTTTCACCCCTGTCTTTCTTAGATACGGCTCCACTTCATTGATCTGCTGAATATTATCAAAGCCTATGTTAGCGTCAGAATATCTGTCCAACTGCATTGCCTGGTTGTAGTAGATGGATGCTATCATTAAGGCCGCAGTGACAAACTGAGCGACACGGATCTTCACTACCGGCATACTGACCAACACATACTGCTGAAAGAAATGCAGCACGGCTATAGTCAGGAAAACTGCCGGTATCGCAAAAATGAGCTGGTAGTAGTCGTGGATCATAAAAGCCTTGAACCACAACACACCATACACCACTGCACCCACAACCAGCATCAATACAAAGTTGCGCAGCAATACATCCATCTTCTTCCACCTCATAACGAATAACCCTAAAAAAACCACTAACAGCAACAACATGGGCAAAGAGTGAAAACACTTAGGTCCTTGGTCCAGCAGGCGGAACCTGAACGTCTCATAGATCTCCCATCGGCCCATTTCCCACATAGGGTATATGCCCTGAAGGTTTATGTTGTTCCCATTCTCTGCATTGTATGCCCTTACAAAAAAGAACCACCAGACCATCACCACACCTACTACTGCGAATGCCCCCAATAGTTGGAGTCGCGTAGCTGCACTTACCGTTCTTCTCAAATTTGTCATGAGGAGGGCACCAAGAAATGCCACCGGTATCAACCCGCCATCAGTAGGCTTCAGGAGTAAAGCCAACGCAAAAAACAATGTTCCGGCCAAAAGATGCAGTATCTTCTCCCTGTCTTTATAGCGAAGCCAATGATACAGTCCTGCAAGAGAAAAACTGATAGCGGGAACATTGGGCAGAAAATTGACAGCATAGAAAAAGTAAAAAGGAGAAGCTCCCAACATTACCACCACAAATGCAGGCAGTAAAAATCCCCGCAACCACATTCTGGCAATACCAAATAAGTACAAAAGACCGGCTATGTAGCACAAAAAAGTAACTCCCCTTATCACCCACAGGTGATACCCCACTACCTTGCAGATCTTTGCTGACAGATAATACAACACCGGAAACTCACTCACCACACGCCCCTCCTTTCCTATAAGATTGTAAGTGGCAGGCTGAAAGAACGGAAGATCATTTCTGAAGTAGGTCTTTGTGTATGCCAGACAATCGCTTTGCCTGAAGATGTGCGTGGTTCGTGGTGGGTACTGAATGATCCTGATGCCATCGGCAGCAACAAACAGAAAAGCCAGCAGCAACAAAAGCGTCACTACCGGAAACCTTCCTACTATCCTTGTCAGTTGCTGCATAGATCAGTGTATCTGGCTTTTTCTCAGTCGGTAAACATAGATATCCTTATACTTTCCTACCAACTCGCCCGCATACTTCGAACACATTGTATCGCGCAGTCGGGCACTATCTGCAACTATCATGTACTTTGCCCCTTTGGCAATACAGTATTCAGGACCGTACGTATTATGGGAGAACAGGTCGCTGGTCCAACCATAATTACCATAGGCCGCCAATGTCACATTGGGTGTATTGTCGGGCAGCGAAAGGATCGGATCGGTTGCCGCTACACCTATCTTCCTGAGGTATGGCTCCACCTCATAAATATTCGTATTCGCATACCCCCTGTTGACATCAGAATACCTTTCCAACTGAACATCCTGATTGTGAAAGACACTTAGCGCCATTAGGCCAACCAGCACCAGGCCGACCGAGACGCGAACCGGCTTACCTGCTTTGGGAATCAAGTGGCGCTCATAATATGTAACCAACGTAACGCAAAGGAACACCGACGGCAGCACAAAGATGAGCTGGTAGTAATCGTGATGGCGAAACGCTTTGAACCAGAGAGGTGTATACAGCAAACAGCCAACTATCAGCAACAAGGTCAGACGCCGCAAAAACACATCGAGCGACTTCCACTTTACTATAAACACCACTAGGAATAGCACTGCCATCACAATAATGGCGGTATGCTGGTAGCTATCCCACCACTGCTGATAGATGTTGTAGTAGAACGTGATCATTGCATCGTCAAAGTCCATTTCCCATATAGGATACAGCCCCTGAAGGTTGATCTGGTTGCCGTTGACTCCATTATAGTATCGCACAAACAGAAACCATGCCACAAAACACGTAGTCACGAAAAGAGCACTCATCAAAAAAGATCGGGTACGCCACCATTTATGCCCAGCCTCTTCCTTAACACCTATCAATGCCGCACATCCTGCCACCCACAAAAGACCACCATCAGTAGGCTTCAGCACTACAGCAAGTGTCCAATAGAGCGCTGCCACGGCTATGTGCCTGAACCGGGTCGTACGCCTGTAAAGCAGCAAATGATACAAACCTGCTATCGAAAAACTAATTGCCGGCACATTGGGCAAGAAATTTACCGCGTAGTAAAAGTAAACCGGGGTGGACGCCAGCAATGCCACCGGGAAAAGTGAAAGGAGCATTTCTTTCACATAAATCCGCACGATGAGGAACAGGTATACCAGACCGAGCAGATAGGCAAAGAAGGTTACCCCACGCAATATCGCAAAATGAAAACCGAATACATCACACAACCTGGCCGATATATAATACAGCACAGGAAACTCACTCACCACTCTGCCCTGCTTCCCTATAAGATTGTAAGCGGCAGGCTCAAAAAAACTATTCTTGTGCTGAAAGTAATGTTTGGTGTAGGCAAAACAATCGCTCTGCCGAAACATGTGTATGGACCGGGGCGGGTATTGAATGATGCGTGGTCCGTCTCCTGCAAGGAATACGAATACCAGCACCGCAAGCAGCAGCAACAATGAATATCTGGATAACTTCTCGTTCATCTACTGAACTCAAAGCTATCCAAATTTCCCATCAATTATACTGCGCTGTTGCCTCCGCTTTGAAATGCCGCCATTCTGCGCTTCCTGTTGCGGCGCACGATGTACACAGCAGCCGCGGCTATCAGCAATAGGGGCCATATACTGAGAAGCCCCAGAACCAGACCAATTATCAGATCGAGTCCGCCACTCGCCGCAATACGCAAGCGGGTAGCGTACGACTCCTTCATCATCCCGTCTATGTCCGGCACTATCTGCACTATGGGCAGATCGGGCTGGGTAAGGGTAACTGACAGTGTCGCGTATTGCACATCGTCTATCATCCTCAGGTTATCAATATAACGCCTGATCTCAGCTTCCTTTTTCGCATCCTGCCCTTCGTGTGTCTGTTCTGCTTTCGGCACACCCTTTCCATGTTTATTCATCAGCTGATTGGAGAGCAGCTTTAACGTGACGTCTTCCTGACTGGAACTTTTCCGCTCCAGAAAACCGGAGCGCGACTGGATCAGCTGCGCAAGCGTATCTGATAAGTAAGATGGCACGCGCAACTTCATGGTAGCAGTTGTAGCGAAGACCTGCACATGCTTCAGCGAATCGCTTTTGTACGCCACCATCTTGTCTTGTACAATATTATTGTCTACTCTACTCTGCTCTACGGTACCACCCATTGCAGCAACCAGCTGCTCCATACCCGCCACAGCTGCAGACACATCGGTCACCCGGCAATAGAGATCCGTCTTTCGTATCACCTTTCTGTTTTGCGAAACGAGGTCTCCGGGTTGTTCGTCAACAATGTTTGTATCGGTCACTTCCTGTACCGCCGGCTCAGATGCGGCTATTGCGTCATGCACAGGTGTTATGTCTGCCGAATCGCAGGCAGCAAGAAAGAACAGTGGCAGCAGCCACAAAAGTTTGCGGTAAGAGAACATAGATCTTTGTGTTTGAGGTTCAAAGAGTTTATGCCCGCTTACCGCAAAAGGTAATTCACCAACGCTGTTAAATGAAATGTAAAACCCACACTATGCCTTCAGCCACTTTGCAGCGTCCTTAGCGTAATAGGTGGCGATCAGCGACGCTCCGGCGCGCTTTATGCTCGTAAGGCTTTCCAGAACTGCCTTCTCTTCATTCAGCCATCCCATTTTGGCTGCAGCCTTAATCATGGCGTATTCACCGCTCACATGGTAGGCGCTCACAGGCACCTGCACGCTATTGGCTACCTCTCTCACTATGTCAAGGTATGCCATGGCAGGCTTCACCATTACTATGTCGGCACCCTCTTCCACATCCATTATCGTTTCCTTCACCGCCTCCAGTCGGTTGGCATAATCCATCTGATAGGTCTTCTTATCTCCGAAACCCGGCGCACTGTCCAGCGCGTCTCTGAACGGTCCGTAAAAACAAGATGCATACTTGGCACTGTAAGACATGATACCGGTGCGCGTATATCCCGCTTCTTCCAGCGCGGTCCTT
The DNA here is from genome assembly GCA_016786565.1 of Flavipsychrobacter sp. Classification (GTDB taxonomy): domain Bacteria; phylum Bacteroidota; class Bacteroidia; order Chitinophagales; family Chitinophagaceae; genus Nemorincola. The sequence goes on along the minus strand of JAEUVY010000031.1, from coordinate 140,508 downwards.
ATCGCCAGTATGCGTCCGTCCATCATATCGCTAGGCGCCACAAAATCGGCACCGGCACGTGCATGGCTCACGCTCATTTTTGCCAGCACTTCCACTGTTGCGTCATTCACTATCTCTCCCTCTTCCACAATGCCATCATGCCCGAAACTCGAAAACGGATCGAGAGCCACATCGGTCATTACCACCATGCCGGGACAGGCCGCCTTTATAGCACGAATGCTTCGTTGCATCAACCCATCTTCGTTCAGCGCCTCTGTACCTTTATTGTCCTTCAGCTCGTCGTTGCACTTAATAAATAAAAGCACCGACCTGATACCGAGTGCCCACAGCTCATTCACCTCTTCAATCGTCAGGTCCACACTCCGCCTGTAATAGCCGGGCATAGAAGATATCTCCTCCTTGATACGCACCCCCTCAATTATAAAAAGGGGCGCAATAAAATCTGATGGCTTCAGCACAGTCTCTGCTACCATGGCGCGTACCGCCGGCGACTGTCTCAATATTCGGTTTCTCCTTATCAATTGCATGTGGGAAGCTATTTATTTCGGACCCAAAAATACGACCCGCTTTTGTGGTTTTGCTGTCGCAGGTCAGCTACCCGGCATTATTACAATTCCATTACCATAGCCAACAAAAAAGGCACGTACAAAATGCACGTGCCCAAAATTCTTAAAACGTCAAACCTATTTACAGGTGCGCGCGCAACATCCACGCCATTTTCTCGTGTGCCTTCATTACTCCGGTCAGGAAATCAGCGGTACCCGCATCTTTATGAATATCATTCACCTCGTCAATATCTTCCCTTATAGCTCTTACAATGGTCTCGTGATCGTTCAGCAGGGCCAGCACCATCTTCATTGCGCCGCCTTCATCCTTCGCCTCACCCAGTCTGCTGTTCGCCACAACGGTGCTCAGTGAGCCTGCCGCCATTCCCCCGAGCATTCTCACGCGCTCAGCAACTTCGTCGGTGATCGATGCCAGCTCATCATACTGCTCTTCAAAAAACTTGTGCAATACTGAAAATGCAGGGCCTGTCACATTCCAGTGGTAGACCCTTGTTTTGGAATACAGTGTGATCTCATCTGCAAGCAGTACATTCAGTTTCTTACATATCTCGGCTGCGTGTGCCTCGGCTATTCCAATATTCGCTTTCATATCTATTATTTGTCTGCAAAATTAAAAAAGAATCGTGTCGTCATGCCTGACCGGAGTCACCTGCAAAACTTTAACACGATGAATAAAATTGAGAAAAAGTAGTGCGCTTAATGCTCAATATGCATAGTACACTTCAAGGTATCCGTGCCTGTTACAATGGTATCGGCAATCGACATCACATAATGTCCGCCATGACCGGGACGCGCATCCTCGTTAAAAGTGCCACTCCCCCATATAGTTCGGGTACCAATTGTCTGCGGCACTATCCTTACGCCCTTACCAACAGTGGCCCGCACCACAAAATCGTTGCCCAGGCCACGCACGTTGGATATCTTCATAACATAGGGCGTATCGGGTATAGCAGAGACCACGGAAGTATAGTGGTAAAAACCCGAGTCCGGGCAGTAATCGTAGCAGGAATCATAAACACCCGCAAGCGATGGCACATAATCCGTCTGCGGAATGATACGCAGAATTACAGGGCTCAGCCTGTCGCCATATTTTGCACTTGAGACTTTCAGATTGAAAGGATAATCGCCGGCCGGCAGTGCGCCTATGGCCAATGTAAATATCCCACCCTGCTGCCTGGCTACTACCTGGCTTTTCGGACTTGCCGAAACATAGGGCGGCAAACCTTCCAGAGAACAGGTTAGCTTGTTCACAGAAATATCACCACTCACAACCTTGGTATTGAAAGGGAAATAATAAACGAGATTCGCTTCGGTCTGAATAATTGTGTCGTAGGTGAGTTTATACACAAAATTGGTGTCGCCCTTGGGTAGCAACACAGTTTCCTGCTTTTTTTTGCAGCCAGGGATTGCCAACGCGGCCAGTATCAGTACGAATAGGATCCTCATCTCAAACTAAAATTACTTAAAAAGAGAATGGCAACTTACGTTGCCATTCAAAATATACCGGTAAAAGAAGCAGTCTTGCAACTGCCGGTTATTAAATGTGTTGTTTGAAATACTCCAGCGTGCGCTTCAGACCTTCGTGCCTGTCAACTTTCGGCTCCCATCCAAGGATGTTCCTCGCCTTAGTGATGTTCGGCTGACGCTGTTTCGGATCGTCCTGTGGCAGTGGCTCAAATACGATCTTCGACTTAGAGCCGGTCAGGCTGATCACCTCTTCAGCAAACTGCAGCAGCGTGATCTCGGCAGGGTTGCCTATGTTCACCGGCATGCTGTAGTCCGAAAGGAGCAAACGGTAGATACCTTCCACCAGGTCATCAACATAGCAGAAAGAACGTGTCTGAGAACCGTCACCGTAAACAGTAACGTTTTCGCCACGCAGTGCCTGACTCATGAAGGTTGGCAGCGCACGACCGTCATCGAGTCGCATACGCGGACCATAAGTATTGAAGATGCGGATGATGCGGGTCTCCACATCATGAAAGGTCTTGTATGCCCTGGTAATGCTTTCCATGAAGCGTTTTGCTTCATCATACACGCCACGTGGACCCACAGGGTTCACATTGCCCCAGTATTCTTCAGTCTGCGGATGCACCAGTGGATCTCCATAAACTTCTGATGTAGATGCAACCAGTATCCTTGCCCCTTTAGACTTGGCAAGACCAAGCAGATTATGCGTACCCAGCGCACCCACTTTCAGGGTCTGTATCGGCATTTTCAGGTAGTCAATCGGACTTGCAGGAGATGCGAAATGCAGGATATAATCAATATTACCCGGCACATGCACAAACTTCGTCACGTCGTGATGATAGAACTGGAACTCCTTCACAGGAAAGAGGTGCTCAATATTTTTGATGTTTCCGGTAAGAAGGTTGTCCATACCGATCACTTCGTAGCCCTCTTTCAAAAAGCGGTCGCACAGGTGAGACCCCAGAAAGCCTGCCGCGCCGGTAATTAGAATGCGTTTTGCCATTATTGTTCTTTTTCCTTGTAAGATTTTATTAATCCAGCGTTCCACGCTCTCTTATTACTGTGCCGCCATTGATGTTCAGTTGCTCCCTTATCTCGGGATGAACAATTGTTCGTCCTATGCTTTCATAGTAGAACCCTTGCTCCTGCATCTTCTCTATTGAATACACGTTACGTCCGTCGAAGATAGCCGGGTGAACCAGACTCGACGCTACACGCTCAAAATCAGGGTTGCGGAATTCGCTCCACTCTGTCACTATAACCAATGCGGTAGCGCCGGTCAACGCATCATACTGGTCTTCGGCGTAGAATATCTTGTCACCGAATATCTGCTTCACGTTGTTCATTCCTTCCGGATCGAACACGCGCACCTTACCACCCGCACTCAGTATCTCTTCAATAAGATCCAGAGCAGGAGCATCGCGAATGTCATCTGTCTCAGGCTTGAACGAAAGCCCCCATATAGCGAATGTGAGACCCGAAAGATCAGCACCAAAATAGTTGCGCACTTTGCCTCCCATCACTTTCTTCTGCAGATCATTCACCTGCATCACCATATTCACCAGCTTGAAGTCGTAATCCATCTCCAGCGCGGTATGAGCCAACGCCTTCACGTCCTTAGGAAAACAGCTTCCACCGTATCCTATTCCCGGGAACAGGAAGCGCTTACCTATCCTGCTGTCAGCACCCATACCTATACGCACCCAATCAACGTTGGCACCCGCCTTCTCGCAAAGGTTTGCCATCTCGTTCATGAACGAGATACGCATTGCCAGGTAAGAGTTGGCAGCATACTTGGTCATTTCAGATGAACGTTCGTCCATGAAGTATATCGGATTGCCCTGACGCACAAACGGCTGATACAGCTCGTCCATCACTTTCCTTGCTTTCTCTGAAGACGATCCAATCACCACCCTATCCGGCTTCAGGAAGTCGTCAACTGCAACGCCCTCACGCAGGAATTCAGGATTAGAAACTACGTCGAACAAAGAGCGATCCAGACGCTGAGCCAGTACTGCATGCACCTTCTCAGCAGTGCCCACAGGCACCGTGCTCTTGTTTACGATCACTGTATATTTTGTGATGATCTTACTTAATGATTCCGCAACGTTCAGAACGTATTGAAGGTCGGCAGAACCGTCTTTGCCGGGAGGAGTAGGAAGCGCAAGGAAAATTACTCTTGCATCTTTGATACCCGCGGCAAGATCAGTGGTGAAGTGGATTCTCTTTTCTTTGATGTTACGGTCCAGCAAAACGTCCAGGCCCGGTTCATAGATAGGAGATTTACCCTCTTTCAAACTATTGATCTTGCGTTCGTCAATGTCTATACACATTACGTTGTTGCCTGTTTCGGCAAAACATGTACCTGTGACCAGCCCTACGTAGCCGGTGCCGATGATTGCTAGTTGCATATTTTGAGTTGATAAATCAGGGCGCAAAAGTAACTAATATTTCGCTCGAAATGGCGTTTGCGGTCCCATATTGATATTTCAATAAATATAGAACATTTATTGATTTCATAGAAAACTAATTATCAATGCACAACACCCGAAACACTACCCAAGAAGCAAGAAAACAGCAGGCTTCTTTTCATAGTCGGGCAATTGAGCCTTCCATTCAGCGGCCGTCCTGGTCTCTATCCGCTCTGCCGGCCCCGATATGTCCATAGCCATGCATATTCTAGTACGAGGATGGCAGTTTTTCACCAGATCTGTCATCATCTGGCTGTTCCGGTATGGCGTTTCAATAAATATCTGTGTCTGCCGCTCTTTTTGCGATATCGCCTCCAACTCCTTTATCCGCTTACCCCTTGCAGGTTCTTTCACCGGCAGATATCCGTGAAACGCAAAACTTTGCCCGTTGAGCCCGGAGGCAATCAGTGCCAATAAAATGGAACTGGGCCCAGTCAATGGTATCACTTTTGCCCCCATTTCATGGGCTACCATTGCCACCACACTTCCCGGATCGGCCACGCCGGGGCAGCCCGCCTCACTCATTACACCCACAGACTTCCCTTCGGCAAGCCATTTCTTCAGCAGCTGCATATCCGCACCTGCGTGTTTATCTATTTCAGAGAACTGTATCTCCTCCAGCACCAACGACTGGTGCAGGCTGCGCAAAAAGCGCCGTGCTGTTCTTGCGTTTTCTACAAAATAATGCCGCAATTCAGCAGTGTGTCGCAACACATCCGGCGACAATGTGTGATTGGCATCCTCTGCTACCGGCAGCGGCACCATATATATTACTCCCTTTCCTGACGTTTTCTGCATATTGCTCTACACCTATGTTTGCCCAAATTACTGCATTACCAATGCATTTTCCAATTTACTTTTGATGAGTGGTTCTGCCCCGGTCATATTATCTCAATGATGATGTTCTCGCCATTGCCCGGTCGCTGCTTGGCAAGGTGATTATTACAACCTTCGATGGCAAGACCACATCGGTAATGATCACCGAGACCGAAGCCTATGCCGGAGTGGCGGATAGAGCATCACATGCATACGGCAACCGCCGCACTGCTAGGACCGAAGTGATGTTTGCGGAAGGTGGCGTAGCCTATGTTTACCTCTGCTACGGCATTCATCATCTTTTTAATGTTGTGACAAACGCCGCCGACATACCACATGCCGTCCTCATTCGCGCCGGCGAGCCCTTGGAAGGTATAGACCACATGCTTCTGCGCAGGAAGAAAGCAACACTTACACCGACACTCACCTCCGGCCCCGGAGCATTAAGTGCGGCGCTGGGCATCCGCACCATACACACCGGTGTCTCACTGAACGGAGACAGCATATCCATTCACGATATGGGCACCAACATTTCCCCCGCACAGATCGTTGCCGCCACCCGGATTGGTGTTGCCTATGCAGGCGCTGATGCACTGCTTCCCTACAGGTTCTATATTGCCGGCAACCGATTTGTTAGTAAAGCAAAGGGACTATAAACAAAGAAGCCGACTCATTCGAGCCGGCTTCCGATATCTTCTGTTACTTAATGTCTATTAGTAAAGTTTAGGGCAAGACCAGTTGTAATTAGGGTTAGCCTCGCGCTTATTGATACGACCGAAGTAGATCAGAGACAATTCGTAAGCACCTGCACTCCTTGTAGCCGGTGTGAAGCTTGACACGTTGACATCGTAGCTGATACCTAAACGCATTTTTGCCCACTCAATACCTACGTATGGAGAAACCGCATCGAGATAACGATACCATCCACCGAGGTAGAATATTGTATTTTTCTGGTATTCCTCGTCATGTCCCGGATTGAGTACAAAACCAACTGCTGCACCGAAAACAAATTCCTGTGCACCGCCCTGAGCTTGGTATAACGCGCTTGCGTAAAGGACTGTATTAGGGTTCATATCAAAAGAACCACCCATGTAACCTGAATGACGTGAATTTATCCTGCTCGTGTCAGAATTCAGGAAAGTCTCGGCCGGACGTGTGAGGTGATAGTTTGAATATCCAAGATAGAAAGTAGCGTGATCTGTGATCCTGCCGGAATACATTACACCGAGGTTGAAATCGGGATAAGTAAGATCCGCGTTATTGAAAACTTCTCTTGTAGGATTCGCCAGTGTACCATTGGCAGCGTTGTACATATCCTCAAATGTCAGTCGGGCAAAATTCAGATTTTTCTGAACCAGCATACCCTGTAATCCAATGGACAAATGTTGCTGACGATCACGGCCAAATGCTTTATGGTAAGCCGTTGACAGACCTACAGTAGTGTTTGTGAGGCCGCCTGAACCCGACTTGTCATAAAGGCCCAGAACACCAACACCCAACGCATCGCCTTCGGGAAGTTTGCCCTTAAGCGTTGCCACATCAAAAGAAAAAGTTCCGGTTACGTATGGATTTGGAGACACAGATGCCCACTGTGAGCGGTAGTTTGCTGAAAACCTAACGTCATCAGTAACCAGACCCGTCATAGCAGGGTTCAATGTCAATGGCGATGTGAAATATTGGGTAAAGTGTATATCCTGAGCCTCCACTGCCCCCGACAACGACACTGCAACACCTACCGCAAATAATAATTTCTTCATCTTTTAGTCTTTTATAGAATCAGTATAAAAAATTATGTCAGCAAAATAAGCCAATTATTCCTTTCTAACAAGACATTGGCAAATATTATTTTAGTTGGGTCATCAATTAATATGAAATAAATTAACTTATGAATAATACCAACCACACAAAAGTAAAAATAGGCTTCACATTCGCAACACCTATTTTTCAACAGCTATCTAATATCATCTCCCCGACAACACATATAAATAATCCCACCTCTTCAAAACACAGACCTTACAATTCGTAAAGCTCATAGCCCGTCAATAAACCGGCACATTAAACAAAACCACATTTCACATTTATCTCACAGATATGTAGGTACATTTGTTGCACTACTATGCACAGTATTTCCCGCATCAGAACATGGACCTCGGGCGAGTGGCTTTCCCTTTGGGATGCTGACGGTTCTATAGAACATTTATCTATAGACACCAGATCTCTTGACAATCCGACACAGTCTGTTTTTATTGCCCTGTCTACTCCCGTCCGCGATGGCCATAACTTTATCCCGGACGCGTACAACAAAGGGGTGCGTAACTTCATTGTGAGCCGAAAGGTGGATACCAATTCGTACCCCGAGTCCAACTTCATCCTTGTACGCGACACCATTAGTGCATTACAACAAATAGCTGCAGCCCACCGCAGATTGTTCACCCTGCCGGTTATCGGGATCACCGGCAGCAACGGCAAAACCGTTGTAAAAGAATGGCTGGGAACCCTGCTCGATACTTCCTACGCCATTGTGCGAAGCCCAAAGAGCTACAACTCACAGATAGGTGTACCGCTTTCTGTGTGGCAGACATCCCAAAAACATCAATTAGGGATATTCGAGGCCGGCATATCGCAGACAGGAGAAATGGAACATCTGGAAAAGATTATCCAGCCCACTATCGGCATTTTCACAAATATCGGCGAAGCGCACAGCGATGGATTCCTGACCATGCGGCAGAAGATCAACGAAAAACTGCTACTTTTCAGAAATGCCGACCATATAGTCTACTGCACAGACCATACCGATGTACATGAGTGCATAGCGCAATACATGCACCAGACCCACAGCGGCAAGCCTGACATCGACAAGAAACTATTTACCTGGTCAACAAGGCAAGACGCAACCCTACGCGTGACCGGCAGAAATGTCATTCATGCCAAAACAACCATATCGGCCCGTTACAACGGAAATAACATCAACATTACGATACCCTTCACCGATGACGCATCGATAGAAAATGCTATTCATTGCTGGTGCGTACTGCTGCTACTGAAGGTGCCGCAGGAGACGATAACCGAACGAATGGAACTGCTGCAACCGGTTTCTATGCGACTGGAAATGAGGCAGGGCATCAACGACTCCACTATCATTAACGACTCTTACAACTCCGATCTCACATCGCTGCAGATCGCGTTGAACTTTCTGGAACAACAGAAACAACATGCACACCACACGGTGATCATGTCCGACATTCTGCAACCCGGAAAAAGCGACACAGAACTTTATGAACAGGTTGCCGGCTACATCAGCAGGCGCAATATCCATCGCTTCATCGGCATTGGCCCGGCGCTTTACAAACACAAAGCAGCCTTCCGGAAACACCGCAAGATCAGAAGCATTTTCTTCAGGTCCACCGAACATTTCCTGGAGAATTTTCACCTGCTCACATTCGAGCGGGAAGCTATTCTGCTAAAAGGAGCAAGGATATTTACATTTGAGAAAATAGGGGTACTGCTGGAACAAAAGATCCATCAGACTGTGTTAACCATCGACTTATCTGCACTCAAACACAATCTCGATTGCTTCCGATCTCTTCTGAGACCGGGCGTAAAAACAATGGCGATGGTGAAGGCGTTTGCCTACGGCAGCGGCAGCTATGAGATAGCCAGCCTGCTGCAGTACTCAGGCGTAGACTATCTGGCAGTGGCCTATACCGATGAAGGTGTGGGACTGCGCAAAGCGGGCATCAGACTACCTATCATGGTTATGAGCCCCGATGTGTCATCGTTCGATAGAATGATAGCCTGGAAACTGGAACCGGAGATATACAATACCCGGTCTTTCCTTGCTATGAAACAGGTGGCGTCAACACTTAAAGTAAAAGACTACCCGATACACATAAAGTTGGATACAGGCATGCACCGTCTTGGATTCGGCCCTGACGAAACAGACCAACTTATCGCACTATTGCAGGAAACGCCGGAGCTGAAAGTGGCCAGCATCTTCAGCCATCTCGCCGCCAGCGATGACCCCGACGAAGACCCCTTCACCGCACAACAGGCAAAGCGGTTTGACGCTATGAGCAAAAATATCCTGGCATCTTTGGGGTACACGCCGCTCATGCATATCTCCAATTCCTCGGGCATCTCACGTCATGGCAAATTGCAGCACTCCATGGTCCGTCTGGGGGTGGGCCTCTACGGCATTGACAATTCTGACGCGCTTGGAGACAAACTGCGACAGATCAGCACATTGCGCACCAGCATTGCACAGATACGCGATGTTGCAGCGGGAGAGAGTATTGGCTACGGACACAGGAACATTCAGACAGAAAGCAGGCGAATAGCGGTAATATGCATCGGCTATGCCGATGGATACCCCAGAAGCATGGGACATGGAAAGGCGCATGTACTGATCAATGGTACTATCGCACCTACCATTGGCTCAATTTGTATGGACATGTGTATGGTGGACATAACCGGCATACCCAACGTGCGCGAGGGTGACGACGCAATTGTGTTTGGGCCGCAATTACCCGTAAGTAAACTGGCTGAATGGGCCGGCACTATTCCCTATGAGATAATGACCGGAATTTCTCAGCGTGTAAAACGGGTGTATATCAACGGGGACTGATCAGGCTACTCAACGAACCGGATGAGCACATCCTGTATAAAGACCAACTTTCGGTACCCGGCATAATACCATGTCTCTTCGGTGCGGCGAAGGGTTGTGTTTCTACCTACTCTCAGCGGTGTGCCCCACGATGCCCTGCACAATTCCTTATCCCACCCTATCTCTACCCTGTGCTCGTTGATTGCCTTACCGATCACAGGCCCGAACTTCTGAATGTTGTCTACTCCCTTTTTCCCTGTCGACTTTCCTTTCTTCGCATACCGCGCAGCAACGGCACGCTCCAGTTCTTCATCACCCGCTGTCAATGTCGAGTCTCTCAAATATTGTCGCCGGGCATCCTCTATGCGCCTTATCTTCTGCTCTGCATACCGTTCAGCCCATAACGGACGGCCGTGTCGGTCGGTGCGTGCAACCAGCATAGAATCGAACGGAGTAATGACATTACTATCCTCCTGCTGCACCACGGCAAGTTCGTATGCCGCCTTGTCCTCTATTGCCTTTTGTTCTTCATCCGTAAGCACGTTCCGGTATTTGTAGTACATCCTGTATTCAGCCTCAAGATACCGCCTGTCAAACACCCTGCAGTGCTCCCTGATGATATCAAGCTGCTCTCTGGCAAAACTCAGATTGCCCAGCGTTGCACCTCGCAATAGTTCCGCTTTTCTGGCATCGAATTCAGGAAGCAACTTAAAAAGAGCGAGTGTCGCGAGATTCTGATCTACATCTTTACTATAAACCGATACAATTTCTCTGGTATCAAAACGCTGCAACAAAATATGGTCGTCCTTAAACCAAAATGTATCCAACGTAAACCTGAGCTCCTCCAGCCTCGGCTGATTCCGCCCATATTGCCCCCACTGTCCAAAACAAATGGAACTAACAAGAAGCAGTATGCTGATGAAAGGCACCCTCATGGTTGTATATCGAATAAATGTACAAATTATCGCCATCCGACACAACTCACCACAAAACAAAAAGGGTGCCGGCATTTTACCGGCACCCTTGTCATTATCACCTCACAAACTATTTTTTCAATGCGGGCGGTATTGTCGCCAACTTTATCGGAACTATATTAGAGAATATATGACTTAACTGAGTTGGGGAAAGTGAATTGTTACCCGAATGGCAAGAGAAACATGACAGATTAGCACCCTGGAAAAATGTCTCCATTGTACTGTTCGCGCATACATTCGTCCCTATTGCCACACCGGGTGTAGTGTCCACCCCATAACTATTGCCATTAGGTGCCGCACCGCCGGATGTCCACGTTGCCCCTATCAACTGATAGTTCTTGCGGATATCATTTCCTTTCAGCAATTTGTACACCTGATTATTCAACGAGATCACCTCGCTGTTAGATGCTGAAGAGCTGTCATCCTCCGGGTTAGTCACTGAATCCATTGCACTGCCCCACGGCATGGTGCGCAGGACATTTGAAGCCTTGAACTGACCTGATTTACCGTATATTGTATCACCATTGGTATTACTCCAATACTGGTTTGACACGTTTGGATTCGGATCAGACGCATTGTTGCTCAACAACCAGTTTGAGCCCGTATCCTGCGGCACCATCTTAACCTTACCATTCACATCAACATACTTATATGCTGCATTTGGCGCGTTATCCTCGTGCTCAAATGTAGCCCATATCATTTCAGGATGCCCGGCAACACTACCCACCACGTGTGCACCTATCAATGCAAGTTTTGTAAGCTTTTCGCCCGACAATACCCACGCAGCATCACCAACTTTTTTGTATACAGGCACCACCGCATAAGTAGTAATATAGGAGTTCGAATCAGGCAGGTTCACAGCCTCCACCCAGGATGTCTTCATCTCAATTGCCAAAGCATTAGAATCTGCAAGCGTCACACCATTTGCGCGGGCAAGTGCCGTGATCTTACTAAGCTCCCCGGAAGTTGTAGGAAACTTAGCGCTATCTACTAACCCTTGCAATGCTCCAGCCTGATAATACGCATACACATCGTTTACAAACAGAATATAGTAAACCACTGAGCCGTTATTAGCAACCAGCACATCATTCGTAGCCTGTCCGGTCTCTGTTTCTATCAGATTGCTGTTTCCGTCTATATACACACTACTACCATCGGTGGCAAGAAAACCATGCACTATACGCTCTTTGTTCACAGCATGCTGCAACATTGCCGCAGGCGACGCGATAGGCTGACTTTTCTCGTCAAAGAAAGTAACAACACCTCCGGCACCTTTTTCAACATGATGTACTTTTACTTGTTTTCCGCCACTCATTACCGTCAGCATCTTTGTGCCCGAAGAGTGCATCTCCACCTCAAACATACGGCCACGTTTATCAAAGATCACAGGCAATCTGTTAGGCCCCGACTTTTTCATCTGCGGCACTGCACGAAGTTGTTTCCCTGCCACATTCTGTACCAATATGCGGTTTTGTCCTCCGTTATTATTGGTATCCGGCTGCACGGTATAAAACGTTGGCGATTCCATTACCGTATTACCCGGCACGTAAGTACCGGAAGTCATTGGCGATGTGACCCATAGGAACATCTGTGCCGCCCAATTGTAAAACGCACAGTTATTAGCGTGGCTAAATGTAACGCTGTTGGCGGGAAGCACCTTCCCGTTCTCAACAACACTATCGCCCTCAAACCACGAACTACCGCTATCTAGGGGGCAAGACACCATAACGTCTTGCGGCAGTCTGTTTGGCAATGCTTCTGTTTTCTCCGGTTGGCACCCGGTCATTGATGCCCCTGAGATGATCGCTAAGGCAAGCGACATTTTTAGTTTCTGTTTCATGAAATGTGTTGTGTTTACAATATACCCGGGGAAATATTTCCCGACACAAAAACACACATTTCGCCTTGTCTAAAAAAGGGTGTTTTCCACCATTTTTTATTTAAATTATTTTTCTTATATAGTCTCGATCCCTAATCGACAGATACCCGTTCAGCCTCTTTCTTCTTAAACCCGAAACTGACCATATACACGCCACTGAATATAAGGACAGTCGCAATGAGTTTTACAAGCGTCACCTGCTCACCTGCAAACAGAACAGAGATGATTGCGGCAAAAATGGGCTGTATGTATATGTAGGCTCCGGCCACCGATGGGCTGAGCACATGGAGCCCGTATATATTCCACAGATAGGTGAAAAAGGTAACACAGATCACAATGAAAGCCACGGCAGTAAAATCTATCGCCTGAAATGCAGACCAGTCGACAGCTGCAAAATGTGGCCAACCGAAGGGCAATACCATCAGGAATCCGAACAAAAACACCCACCTGATCACAATAATAGGCCTGTATCTCGCCATAAGCGGCTTTATCATCACCAGATAGATAGCATAGGAAGTCGCATTTAGAAACACAAAAAGGTCGCCACGCGATGAATTGCCTGTCACCGTCAGTTCTTTACCGGCACTCATCAACAGAACGGCGCCACTGATCCCGCAGAGTAGCCCGAGTATCTTTCCGCCACCCGGTTTATCGCGCAACATAAATATCGCTATGATCGTGATGAGCAACGGCGTGCTCATCATTATAAGCGCGGCATGTATAGGAAACGTAAGATTCAGCCCCATGAAAAAGAGCATCTGATTGAGCGCAACCCCAAACAAACCACCAAGAATGAGAATGGGCCAGTCTTTGCGCTGTATCTCCGCCCTGTATTTGCTTCCTCCGAAATAGCTGAGCCAGAACAGGAAAGCGACAACCCCCACCCTGATAAGAATAAACCCTAAAGGCTGTATCAGACGGGGCATCACCGACTTGGCAACAGTAAATCCTGCACCGTAAAAAATATTGGCTCCAAGCAATGCAAGGTGCGCCTTGGTTGTTTTTGTCACGCGGGCAAAGATAGCACGCATTCACCGATTCAAAACACGACAAAGCGTTGCCGGCATGAATGTACCGGCAACGCTTATCTTATCAGATACTTGCGACTAAAAGCCTGCTAACTTTATTTTGATCTCAGCCTCACTGGACTTGACCGGAGTGAACGGCAAAGTCATATCACGACTCACGTCAAACACCTTTTCAGCATAATAGTGATCATCACGAATTTTACCCATGAACACCAGCTTAATTGATTGGCCTTCCGGGAAATTATTACCTACAAACTTTTTAGTATTCCACTGATAACTTGTAGACGCAACCGCCCTTTCTGAGACTACGACAAGAAAAACAGCCGAATTCATGTAGTTAAACGACGTATCCGATGGTTGAAGGTAAATACTGGTCTTCGGTGCCGGGTTAGAAATAAAGAAGTCGCAATTGACCCACCTGAAATGTGTGCAGGAATCAAACATATAATAATGAGTGATACTCGGTGGTAAGCCGGGTTTAGAAGTAGTATCAGCAATAGTCTGCAATACCATGCGATCCAATACACTCCTCATTGTATCCGGTTGTTCCCACACAGTTGTCGAATCAAGGCTATTGTTATTGCTATAAAACAGCTCCATTGGATTACTTGACGCATCAGGCTGTTTGAACCCGATGCCATACTTATTTGCAAAGACCTCTTTGCCGTTCTGGGTCGCAATGATCTTAACCTGGCCACCACTCCGCAGCAACTGGCCATTGCAGGTGGTCACAGCATTATTACCGATCATAGATCCGGGCGTATACATCTCGGTAAGCTCTATGTCAATTTTGCCGGAACTTATAGTGTTCCCGGATGCATCTTTGAACGAATTGGGATAGAAAACCAACTTCGTTCCCTCCGGCCCGTAGCCCACAGACTGCACACCGGCATCCACCGTGAATTTGAACGGCGTTGGTCTTAGCCCGGCAAACAATGCACTTTTTGTCCAGGATGTCTGGTACTGTGTTGGTGTAGATAATGACTCGGCAGGAGTCTTCCGGCACGACATGCCAAATAATAGCCCTAGGGCTGTGGCCGCTGCTGCGACCAATTTCAGGTTCTTTTTCATAAAGGTATTTTTTTGGGTATCTCTAATAGACGCCTGTTTTTGGCATAAGGTTAGGGAAATGCATAAATAGATCACAACCGAATAAAGTATATCTTGACTATCATCATAGATCCTCCATTGCAGACCACTTTTCTTCCTGTGCTTTATAGATACTTGTAGAACCGCTTGCATAGCGGGCTACAAAACATGCCAATACAAACCACACCGTGTTACCCCACCCAAACAGCTCAGCCCCCATAAGCGCACTGGCAACAGGCGTGTTTGTAGCACCCGCAAATACGGCTAAAAAACCAATACCTGCCATCAGTTCCACAGGCACATTCAACCATACCGACAATGCACTTCCAAGTGTAGCACCTATGAAGAACAATGGCGTCACTTCGCCCCCTTTAAATCCCATACTCAACGTCACCACCGTGAACATCAGCTTCAATAACCAACTCCACTGCCCTACCCCACCGGAATGGAACGCATTCACAATAGACGCACCCTTACCCGAAAACGTAGTCACACCAAGACCCAGATAATCCGTACTACCAACCGCAACAGTGGCCGCGATCACCACCAGACCACCCACAACCGGAGAAAGCCAGCCCCGGCTCGCATACCACTTCCCCGCAGCATCCTTCAACTTGTGGGAGGAGTAAGCAAACAACCGGGCCACCAGACCAAATGCAACTCCGGCCACCACCACCTTAAGGGCCAGGATAAACTGATCACGATCCGGAGAAAAAGCAAAATAAGTGCCGGACAATAGCGGACGATACTGAGTATGTGTTACACCCCACGCCATACAAACGAAATGAGCCGCAAACGCTGACGCAAAACAAGGGATAATGGCTGCATACCTCAGGCGACCAATTGCCATTACCTCCAGTGCAAAGATTGCTCCGGCTATAGGCGTACCGAACACTGCTCCGAATCCGGCTGCAATGCCCGACAGCAAAACCAACCGCCGCTCAGCCCCGGTCACATGCAACCACCTACCCACCATACCTGCAATACTCCCTCCCATTTGTACAGCAGTGCCTTCGCGCCCGGCCGACCCACCGAACAAATGAGTGATGAGCGTGGCAAACAACACCAGCGGTGCCATTACTGCAGGCACTCCCCCGGTGGGCTTCATTACTTCCCTCAGGATCGTATCATTACCTCCGGCTGCGGCTGATCCGGCTTTGTGGTACAGCCAATAAATCACAACTCCGGCAAGAGGCAACAAATAAAGCAACCACTCATTTTGCCACCTTGCCATGGTAACCGCATCCAACAAGTGCAGGAAAACGGCGACCGCAGTGCCACCGACCACGGCCAGCAACAAAATAATAAGACACCACCGAAGAAAAACTCTGAAAAGATCCTGAACCTTCATTTTTGCTGCTATACCTGACATACCTACAAACTTGTTTTATGGTCATCCCATAAGGCCGACCAGATTATTTGCAGGCGTCATCAGCCGGGCTCACCGGCGGTTCAATTAGGTGGAACACCATCACCTTCGCAACAAAGATAAAGAAACAATTATTGTGCCGCACTATCCGGCAGATGTATGCAGAACCGCTACCACGGAGAACCCGTATACTATAAATAACGCCGCTGCCAGAAAACCTTTTCGCTGAAACGGGACTCCTGCCGGTACTGGTGCGCTAACATAGCAACGCAGTTATTGAACGTTTGCTGCTGCACATGGTTATACGCATCCAGCGCATGGCTGTTTCCCGACAGCGCATCAGAAATGGCATAGGCAGCATATATGCCGCCGCCAATAGCTGATGTGATACCGTAGGAACTAAGCGGATCATAAGTACAGGCGGCATCGCCTACTGCCAGCCAACCATCGCCGGATATTCTGTCCGCACAACTGGTGCCAGCGGGTTTCGCAAAAACCTCCTCAAACCCCATCCCGGCAAAGTTACCAAGGCGCTCATGCAGATACATGGTTTGCTTCAGCCGCCTCAACAGCATATCAGACTTCCCCTCTCCCGTCTTGGGCCTCAACCCTATATCAGTCATCAGATTCAAGACTACTCTGTCTCCACCTAACGGAGCCGCATACCACCAACCATCCTGCACCGCCTCTACAAACGTTGTAGACTGCAGCCGATGCCCGGGTGCGGTCACGAACGCGCAAACAGCCGTTATATCGTCAAGCCTGTGCCGGCTTACACCCAACGACCGCAACACGCTACTGTGCCTGCCTGAGGCATCAACTACAAAACATGCGTCCAGCTTCTGGTCAGCCCGCCCACTATCACTACGCACCGACACACGCATTGCGCCCTGCTTTCCCTCAACGCCTGTCACAATGCCTCCGTCCATCCATACAGCCCCCCGGCGCTCAGCTTCAGATTTCAGCTGTTGCTCGAACACCAGTCTGTTCAGATGCCATCCGTTGCCCCATGGCTCGGCCAGAAAAACCCTATCCAGCACCTCATCGCTTCCCCACACAACAGTGTTCCCCAAATTGATCTGATGTGCGGCATCCTGCAAAAGATGTTGTATATCCAGTTGTTGCAACAAATGCAGGATATTGGGCGGGAGCGACTCTCCAGCCTTGACAGCGACAGGCGTTCCGGGATCAACTATCACAGACTTGTATCCCATACCCGACAATGCAATAGCAGTGGCGGCCCCTGCCGGACCGCCACCCGCTATCACCACAGGTAGTTCTGCACCTTTTACTACATTTCGTGCCTGCGTACCGGTTGACTCTTCCATTCGCCTTTTTCTTCTTGTTCCAATTCTTCCGGAGTTGCACCAAGCAACGACCTTCCGGCAGGCACAGGATGCACTTCATGTTTCTCTGCACGCAGCACCTGCCTGAAGGAAGGATCTCCACCCTCGGGCCCCACTCTGTGCGTCTCCACCCACCACTCGGTTGGCAAAAATCCGTTCGCCTCCCCGGCGGGTGTGGTATGCCTGCATATTACACCCAGCTCATGCCATTTGGCTATCATGTCATTGATACGACCTACATAAGACGTACTGAAGTCGCGAAGCCAATTCACCCTGTAGCTAAAATGTTTCAAGCGTTGCCCCGTGTTCAATTGGTCCACACTTGCACGTTTGTAACTGTCCATACTCAACACATAGTTGGGCACCCGTGCCGCCCAGAAGGATGGTAACGGCAGATATAATTTCGGATCATAACCTGATAAGCAACTTGCTTCATCGGTTTGCCAGGGTACCCCCAACCAGCGGGTAATGGACCCCGGTCCGCTTCCATCCAATGGTCCGCCCTTGCCCAGTGCTATCTCAGGCGTCAGGATCGGCCCGTAATCATCAGCTACCGCTTGCCCTTCCGGCAGCACCTTCAGCCTGAAGGGCTCCTGCCACATACTCATATGCCTGAACGGCCAGGTTATTTCAATGCCCGGATGGAATGGACCTCCAAGACACTCCTCCAGTCCCACTTTCAATAGTGATTCTGTCTGCGCCTTCGGGTCCAACTGTTCAAACGGAATATCCTGCCCGGGTTCACCCGTTGTGAAATCGCCCTTAGCCCACCGTTGCAGCATTGCGTATTGAGTAGCTGTAACAGAAAGGTCCACATGCGGCTGATTTTCATAGTCCCCGAAAAGATCGCCATAGTAGGGAGGTATCAGTGTTGGCTCGTAAGCTGCAGAAGCAGTGTTTCGGAACCACTTGAACACACTCTCGCGATAATGCTTGAATTCCTTTGCCGGATTATTCAGCTTCGCTATGTACTCAGGATTGGTGAAGTCGCTTGGCGAATTTGTCCCGAAGATCATAAAGAACCCTTCGTTCACCCATTGCGCAGTGGTCATTCGCTGAAGAATTGGGTATATGTGCTTCCAGAAGGTGATCTCCTTCGGTGCTTCCAGTACACGCTCCCTGACGTAAAGGTCATATACCACATCATACATCGTAACAACCGAAAACAGACCAGGACCAAAATTCGGAGGCGTACAAACTACCATTGCCGGCGTAGCCTCAAGCTGCACCCCATCTATGGTCACTGTCGCACGTACTGTTCCGTCAGATATATCATCATGCCACCCGTCATTATTAGCAAACGTGATGGCTGGCACACCTGTTCGCGAAGCGCTCTTGCCGTCACCACCAAACACCATCAGTCGGCCATGACTGTCTGTGCGCACCTCTCCCAGAGATACTTTCTTACCAAAGAAAGCCCCCGAATCAAACTGATACTCAGCCCCCTGCTTGTTTGTACCGCTTATTGTTCGCACTCCCGGATCTATGACCAGATCCTTGCGGGCGTCTCCACTTACTCCTCCATTCCTGTGCGTGCTGCTTATGGCGTTCTTACCCAGGTCCAGCGCATTATTGAACTGGTACCATGCGGCCTTCCTGTTCGCTATATGTACCCTCCAATCTATTTTCACTTTCAGGCCCTTTATGCCTTGTTTTATCTCTCCTATCGGATTGTTATCCTTATCCAACGCGTATATCCTGAATAACGGTACCTGCTTTTTGAACAGATTATTTCCGTCTTTATAGCCACCCACAGGATCCGGTGCTTTGCCCGGTATCTCTGATGCCATAAAATACTCCGGAGAGTTGCCTATTCGGGCAATACCAATTGCCGGATATATAGCCACCTTCTTTATTTTTTTTACGTCCATGGTTTTACATTTTTATAGTTATCAGGGTTGTTGATTTAATTGTCGGGGAGCATCGGGTTCCACCGCAGGCTCACCGTTCAGATAACGCCTGTAATCGGCACCGGCCTGGTACACTACCTTGCGCGCCTCACTGATGCTGCCTTGCGGCATATGCTCCTGCAAAGTCCGCCACGGATTGAAAGAAAGGTTCTCACCATAAGACGCCTGTCCCTGCGCGTTTATATCCTGCTGCCTGATGACTATGGTAGCCAAAGGCACCGGAGGCGACAACTGTTCGTCCCAGGCTACAGTGGCCTTGTCAAGCGGCATCTTGTCCGGATGCGTCCTGAACTGCACCATAAACTGAAACTGTGCCTCACCCATGCTCAACCTAGCCTGCATATCTGCCGCCAGATAGTCGGGGCCATTTTGCTGAGCGGGTGCACCAAACGGAGGCGCCACAGGAACAAGCTTATATTTTACATACTCCTTCCCAAATGAATAGGGCAAACCGCTCCAATACGGTGTAGTGAGGCAACTCGGCACCACCTTCTGCATTTCGTCAAGAATTTTCTTTGTTACAGGGTGGGCTTTCAGGTATTTGTCATAATCATGATCCACTACACCTGCCTTTGTAAACTCGCACATGTCTTTTGCCGTGTCTACAAAAAATACATTCATGTTCTGCAACAAAAAATCTGCTGTTGTTGCATCCTCATCCTGCGACAGCAGCTTCTTGCCGGGCACACCAAACAATTTGATGCCTACACCAACTGTCGTCTTCATGTCGGGATTGCCCGGCACTGTATCGCTTGAGAAGCGCATCCACGCCTCAAACTTCTCGTGAGCGAAAATACCCACGCGATACTTCGCCGGTAGACCGGGCAATACAATAAACTCAGCCTTAACCACTCCATGTGGCTTCAGGAACACAGCCCTCCTTACGGGGCATTGACCCGCTTTCACCCTTGTGCCCATCGTAGTGTTGATGAACATCTGCTTCAGCGACCCTATCGGATCAGTGCTGCAATCAGGCCCTGACGCAGCGGCCTTTTCATTTTTACTTTTCATGTTTCCGGAAACTTGTTTTTATTGGTGATGAAATATTGTTTCAGATAAACTACAGCCGGTCATGGGCACATTTATCACAACCTGCTGAACAAATGTACCCTGCCACTATTTGCCAAAAAACAGCAGAAATACTGTTTTATTTATGGTTTATATTTTTAGATTAGCCCCGATTCACACCATCTCGAAGACACTTTTCGTGTCCAAAACAGCACTTTGATTAATCTCCGATTAATATTTTTTGTTTAACATTCACAAACATTTGTTAAACAAACCAAACAAACAATGTGACGACATTTTGTTTAATACTTTTGACGAAAACCTAAACAAAATGAAAAAACAACTTCTATTAGCATCAGCTCTCGTAGCTTCTATCGCTGCAAACGCACAAACAGCACGTGTACAGGTTATCCATAACTGCGCCGACCTCGCTGCCGACTCAGTGGATGTGTATCTTGACAACGGGATCCTGCTCGACAACTTCGCCTTCCGCACCGCAACAGGCTTCATTGACGCACCTGCCGCCGGAACGCCCATAAGATTGTCTGTAGCACCCAAAAACAGCACAAGTGTGGCAGATACATTCTACAGCATATCTGTGACACTCGACCCCGCAAAAAAATACATTCTCGTAGCAAACGGTATTGAAAGCGCTATGGGATACAGCCCTGCATCGTCCTCAGTCCCTTTCCGCCTGTCGGTTTATGACGCTGCCCGCGAAACAGCATCTGTATCAACCAACACAGACCTGCTCGTGGTGCATGGCTCCACCGACGCACCTGTGGTAGATGTACGCGCCGGCAACTCTGTACTCGTAAATGACATTCCGTTCGGCGACTTCAACAGCACCGGCTATCTGTCTCTCCCTACAGCAAATTATATCATAGACGTAACAACCGCTACCGGCACAGTAGTAAAAAGATATTCAGCGCCTCTTTCTACACTCAGCCTCACAGGAGCATCCGCTACTATAGTCGCATCCGGCTTCCTGAACCCTGCCGTAAACAGCGGCGGACCTGCTTTCGGCTTGTGGGCCGCTCCGGCTGCGGGTGGTGCGCTCATTCCGCTCGATGAAACTGCAAGGGTACAGGTCATCCACAACTGTGCCGATGCCATTGCCGACAGCGTAGACGTGTACCTGAACAGCACACTGCTGCTCGACAACTTCGCTTTCCGCACGGCATCTCAATTCGTAAACGCACCGGTAGGTGTACCGGTAACGCTGGGTGTAGCTCCTAAGAACAGTACAAGTGTGGCCGACACTATCTACAGCCTCACCACCACACTCACATCCGACAAGCGCTACATCATAGTGGCAAACGGCCTTGTCAGCCCTACCGGCTATACGCCATCTGCGGCAGCGGCTCCTTTCCGTCTCAGCATATACGACCAGGGCCGCGAGATCTCAACATCAGCATCAGACAGCACTGATCTGCTGGTTATCCACGGCAGCACAGACGCGCCTGCGGTTGACGTAAATGCGGGATCTGCAACACTTGTGAACGACATTGCGTTCGGCGACTTTGCAAGCGGTGGATATGTGAAAGTAAAAACAAGCAACTACACGCTCGACCTGCTCAACGCTGCTGCAACTACAATCCTCAAAAGGTACAGCGCGCCGCTCACCACACTTGGTCTGGATGGCGACGCTATCACAGTAGTGGCTTCAGGATTCCTGTCGCCTGCCACCAACAGCAACGGCCCTGCATTTGGTCTGTGGGTAGCACTGGCATCAGGTGGCGCCATGATACCATTACCTACAAGCACAGCATCTGTAACAGGTATTGCTACCAACAGGAACCTGGACATCTTCCCTAACCCTACAACCGGCATGCTGAACTTCAGCAATAAAGGCGGTGAAATAATGAAGAAGGTGACACTGCTCTCGGTAACAGGCGCAGTAGTTGCAGAAATGTCCGACGTTGCTCGTGGCTCATTCGACACTACGCCACTCGCCAAAGGAGTATACATCCTGCAGGCAGTAGATCAGGATGGCAATGCTTCAGTCTACAGCATCCTGAAACAATAACTGAATTTATAAGTGATTACAACTTGATAGGCGAGGCTGTCTGGCATCAGGCAGCCTCGCTTATATTTTTAAGACGCAGTCACCATACCATTTCGCCACCCGCTTTTCACAAGATATCGAATACTTACTACGTGCGACAGCAATACCACGGGAACCAGAAAAGCAGGCAACAAATTGAATGGAAAATAACCGATGGCTACGTTTGGCATATCAAACGCAATACGTTGAAATGCCGTAGGTGCGGCCAGAACTGCATGTACCACAATATTTGCCAGAAGCACTAAGCAGCCCGCATTCCACAACAGCATAGCCTTTGCACCGGCGACCTTGCGTACAAACACAAAATAATAGACCACCGGGGCTGTCAGTCCGCATAAAATATCCGGATTGTGCCCTTCAAAGGTCATCGCTTCCGGCACCATACCCGCCTGCCACAACCAATACAGGCACAACTCTATCGGCACCCGCACTGTATGCAGTAACAATAAAGCCCTTGCGTTCATCCCTTCAAACACTGCACGTTCTTTTGCCGTAGCGATACCAAGTACTATCATCAGCACCGGCGGTGCTACCATCAGCAAAAATCGTGGCGGCAGACCACTGAAGTCAGCATAAAAACCCGAAAGCCCCACGCCTGTTTGCAACAAAAGCCACCCGGCAATGGCAAGTATCCATTGCCTATCGAACCGTACAGAGTAAAGCAGCATAAAAGCAGCAAACATCACAGCGGTGGCAAAGACCACATAAACATAAAAAGGAAGAGAAACCATAAAAGGAGATTTTCAGATGATCGCTTCGGCAGGTAATAACAATGTACTATACCCGCCTTTGTCAATGCAAAGGAACGAACTGAAAACGACGCGACACTTGCCAAATGACAAGAACCCACCTGCCATTTGACACTAACCGGGATCTACTTCTTGTTCGCCAGCTCTCTCCTTATCCTGCTCAGCGATGTATCTGTAACACCCATAAAAGAGGCTATGTGCCGCAACTGCGCATGCTGCATCAATCCTGCATCACGCTCCACCAGCTGCCGGTATCTGTCCTCGGCCGACAGATTAATGTGCGCCAGCTTCTGCTCTTGTGCTATCACCAGCTCACGTACCAGTATTGCCCGGCCAAACTCTCTGAACTCGGGCATTTCATGAAATAGTTTGTTCAACACATCAAGGGTCAGTAGGTATCCGCGGCAATCCGTAAGCGTCACAATATTCTCGCGCGATGGCTGCCTGCCAAAAAACGATGTAGCGTCCAGCACTGCCCTCGGCCCAGCAAAGAAATTGGTGGTCACCTCCGCGCCGTTTTCATCGTGTGTATAACCGCGCATATAGCCATCCAGCAGCAGGTAGTAGTTGCTCACCCGTCCTTGTTTCAGCACAAGCTCCCCCTTGGTCAGATGCACCTCATCCATTGCCTCAAGCATACACATGATACGATCATCTGTCACCACCATCTGCGGCAACAGTCTGTTCATAAACCCGACGAATAATTGTTTTAGCTCCATCACTGACAATTCTTAAACCCTACCCTTACTTTCTCAATATCTTTTCCATCGCTTTTCCCTTGGCCAGTTCATCTATCAGCTTGTCCAGATAGCGCATTTTGCGTATCAGCTCATCCTCTATCTCCTCCACCCGGTAGCCGCATATCACGCCGGTTATCTTATCCACATTCGGGCTCAGCATCGGCGCCTCAGCAAAGAAGGTCTCAAAGTCCGTCTTCCGCTCTATCTGGTCTTTCAGCGTGGCTTCATCATATCCGGTCAACCAATAAATGATGGTGTCCACCTCCTCCTTGGCACGGCCCTTCGCCTCCGCCTTTTTGATATACAGCGGATAAACACTCGCAAAAACCAACTTGTAGATTCGCTCCTTCTTCATTTGTTTTCGGTCCGCTGTTTGTATTATTGCCGGCGGCTGTGCATAAATTTAGAAAAATGAAACGAATCGGCTGCGATGCCGACAAACATAGGTACCACGCCACTATTGGCTAATGCGACACCACCTTCAGACCTATTATAGACCCTATAAGCGTGGTCATAAAAAGTAGCCGCAGAAAGGTAGCCGGCTCCTTAAACACCAGTATCCCCACCAGCACAGTACCCACAGCACCTATGCCCGTCCATACAGCATAGGCAGTGCCGATAGGCAGCGTTTGCGTAGCCTTTATCAGCAGCCCCATACTCAGGCTCAGCATCATCAGGAAACCCGCATACCACAGGCACATCTCTGTTCCGGTCGCCTCCTTTGCCTTTCCCAGACAGAACGCAAACGCAACCTCACAAAACCCGCCAATGATCAAATACAACCAACTCATGACACGGCAATGTTAACACATTTACTGCTGCGCTGGCAAAAAAAACGACTTTTTGATCCAGCTTCAACTATTAAAAAAAGCGGGGCTCTCCTTCTGGCACTGGCTTTAAGGAACAAGTATAAACGGACAGGAAGACCTATGACCGGCCCAAACTCGGTTCATTAAATATGAAGTGTCAACTTCTGCATTTTCGGTAAATAGGGGTGCCTTCCAAAAAACGCTGTCAAGGGGGCTTTTGAATCCATAAGCGTCAGTAAAATGCGTTTTTCGCATAGATAAGATAAGTACCTCTTTAGAATCTTGAACGGGGAACAGAGCCGGTTCGTATGGAAACAATTTTATCAAAGCACTATCGCCCAATTGTCTATTCCCAATAAAAATTTTACCGGCATATCTGTTCAAATCGTTCGTGGATATCGTCATAACAAACAACATTCGAAAACTTTTATCATAGACTATCGTATCAACAATAATGTTAGTCACCACTTCATCCGGCAAACCAATTAAAAGTCTATACAGATCGAAGTCAAGTGTATCATTTACTACAGGTTGCTCACTTTTCGAACGGAAGGGCGACTTGCTCAGTGCCAATTTTAATTTGATCAAGGCAGCAAATGGCTCATTATATTTCCTGAAGGCCTGTTCTACCCGTCTTTTATCAACGGCATAAAAAGGCGGCGCAGGGTGACCATTGTTGGCGTGCGCAATCGCTGATGCTACTTCTCTTTTGTCTCTGTTAATCAGGTTGGCAACAGTAACATCCGGAAATCTGCCATAGTATGGAAATACGTTTATGGCGAAAATGGTGAAAATTACTGCAGCAACGCTTGGAAGAAACACCATTGAAGTCTTCCATCGCTCAAACACTTTTATTAAGAATCTCGACAAAAAAATTGTCAACAAAAAAGCTATTACCCAATATCCATAAAAAAAAGCATCGTCATCGCTTTTGAAGAATATTACCAAAACCATGAAGTAGAATATAGGAAACAGCACTCGATAAACAACAAACAATGCTGGCACTATCAATAATGCAACGGTCAACATTCCCAGTACCCTCAGCCAAATCTTCATGTAATGAAATTACTAAAATTCCACTGGTCCGCATTTGCAATGCGGATCCCGCGGTGCAGCGTTTGTTAGGCATGAAAACACCATAGCATCAAAACAAATGAACGTGCGCACTCATCACATTGGTGTCCACAAAATTTTAGTTAGAAACACGACACATACGCTATTCATTCAGCCGGCTTTTCAGATCCATTCCGCCGT
Source organism: Flavipsychrobacter sp. (assembly GCA_016786565.1). Classification (GTDB taxonomy): domain Bacteria; phylum Bacteroidota; class Bacteroidia; order Chitinophagales; family Chitinophagaceae; genus Nemorincola. Next base: position 114,359 of record JAEUVY010000031.1, on the reverse strand, counting down.
GCAGAATTCTCACAACAAATATTCCGTCTTCTCGTACTAAGTAAAAAACAATGTGCTGATTTATTCTACACCCACGCAGGTCGGGAAACACACTTTCATATCTTTTACCCATGTCCGGGTGTTTGGCCAACTCTTTACAAGTGTTCAGCAGCAGTGAATAATACTTATCAGCTTGCCGCTCAGACCATGTTTCATAGGTGTAGCCCCAAATATCAGACAGGTCACTAACGGCCTTATTGGACAGGAAGTATTTAGCCATTTGACCGCTTCTGTGCTTTCAATCTATCCAAAAGCGTTTCAGGGGTAAAATCAGATGCAATACCGCTCTTCACTCCCTCCTCTATGGCACTCCTCAGCAATAAAATGCGATTTTCTTCTTCCTCAAGCAATCTCAGTCCCGCCCTTATTACCTCACTTGCATTTTGATACCTGCCATCGCTCACCTTTTCTTCAATAAAGGTTTCGAAGTGAGGCCCCAGGGATACTGACGTATTTCGTCCCATGTTACAGATTTTCATACAAAGTTACCAAATTTTGGTAACTTTTGCTTTCCTACCGGTCTGCGTTTGCTACGCCCGAGCTTATCTCCTGGTAGTCCCCCTCCACATCATTTCACCAGACAAATCCCAAATTATGCCCGATATTGCAACCCAGCTCAGCCTCTGATGGCGCCTTCATATTTCCGTAGATGTGGTTACCGTACCTTCAATAGTACTACGAAAGTTCAACAAGTGCGTAGCCCCATCATCTGGTAGATGGTAGGAAAGATGCCAGCGCCATGAAGTTGCATAGCGAACTGCGAAACAGCGTAGAGCTGACCTTTTGCCCCGCGGAGCGGTAGGGCAAAAGGCGGCGCTTTCTTTTGGTACTTTTCTTTTCGCTGCAGAAAAGAAAAGTACGAGCGGATGGGCACTCCACTGCTCCGCATTTGCAATGCGGATTCTACTGGTCTGCTTATGCACCGCAGATAGCATTGTATTTGTAACGATTGAGAACACATCGAACGGCAGATACTCCGAAAATCTCGAACATCGTTATGAAATTCTTTAAATTGACTTATTGTGCATCCAGCCAGTCCTGCGAGCCAGCCACCTCGGTAACTAATTTCGATAGCGCTTCACTATATACAGCCATCTCTTTAAAGTCATAAAGAATGGATTCGTAGTCATATAGCGACTGCCCCTCTTCAAGTCTCGATGGAATGCATTTTAGATAGCCAACAATATTCGCATCATCAATTTCTGATAAACATTCCGGATTATTGACCATCTTTTGGATTACTTGTAACACTATTTTCTTAGCATTCACTTTTGGATAACCCTCTCTAAAAAGGACAAGTAGCCTAAAAAAATCATCAAACGCATCTTCCTCCCGCCCATAATGCACGGATAGTATTACATTTTTCCAACCCGCTGTTGATGATCCGTGCAAATAGTAATTGTTTACAAAATCATGAAATTCTCCAAAATCAGGTATTAATTTTTCGGGAACGTCTTTTAACCAACAGACGGTTTGATATCCGTGTATAAAATCGTGTAGTGCTGTAATAGACTTCCTTCCGAGAAATAATCCGGGCTTTGTTCTAATGTATTCCAAGAACTCATACAGATTGTTCGCAACAATTTTTTCACCCATACAATGAAGATATACAATGGATGGGAAAGAACGAAAAAACGCCCGCAACAACACTTACGAGCATTAACTGCATTTTCTAGCCCTCACTGCTACGCTTTCTGCAACGCATAACAGCTCATACTCAGAGAAAGCATGCGTGATTGCAAAAAAGCTTGCCACTAACTTGGCATTTAAATTATACTTCCTCTACTCCATCGCTTTCATAAGCCAGCACTGCACTTATGTGCACAGGCAACAAATGAGGATATGCGGATAGGACATTTTCTACCGTTGCGCCTTCTGACAGCATCTGTAAAATTAGTTCTGCAGTCACACGAGTACCCTTTATAACAGGTTTCCCCAGCATCACATCCGGCCTCGACTCCAAATATTCCCGGTAGTCCATATTGATTACTCTTCTTACTAAATGTAAAAATACGAATAATAATACTGGTCCGCAATTGCAATGCCGATTCCGCGGTTTTGCGTTTGTAACGCATGAAACGCCATCCCAAATAACACAAAAAAGCGGAGCGCACTCCGCACCCCGCTTTCGCATTTCTTAGTATTCGCATTAGGAATAGCTCCCTGCGGGCAACTACTCCGCCTTACCAGCCACCCGATAAGGGAAAGAATGATAGATATGCCTGCGGGCAAAGCGACCAAGCGCAGGAGCATTCACCATTTTCACATACAGCGCCTTGGGTATGCCAAACCACTCATAACTGCTTTGGTCAACAAAGTTGATCAACAACGTTTCGTCTTTATACTCAAAATCCGTAATACCTGCAGAAGCTATCGTCACATTAAACGCATCCAGCGTCTGCGCCCTTGTCTCAGGGGCAATGCTCACCAAAAAGTGATACGCCTCAATAATGTGCCTGCTTTTTGCTTCACACAGGTCCTTCTCGTCCTGATTTGTAAACTTATCAGGATGCCATTCCTTCATCAGGTTCCTGTACACTGTCTTCAACGTCTGCAGTGTGGCCTGCTCGTTCACGCCCAGCAATTTTCTGTAACCAATTATCTTTTTCATTATCAATGTGTTTGTGGTGGCAGTGTTTTAATAGCTACCTGCATCACCCGCCTGCAAAACAAAAGCGGAGCGCTTTCCGCGCCCCGCTCTCGCTCTTTCTTTGTAGAGTGGACAGGGGAAATGTCGAACCAAATCTTTGAAGACTTGATAAAAATTTTCAATGCCGCTAAGAAGTTAGGCTTGTAAATTTTGGGAGTTTAATCCTCCCATTTCCAGTGACGTAATTGATAGTATTTTTTCTTGGGAGTGGCCTTTAGCGGGTCAATCCCATTTTTTTTGCAAAATCTGAAATGGAAGATTGTACCAATGACCAAAATGAGAAAAGGGAATAATATAGCAAAATGACCGATGAGATAGTATAATCCAACGGTAACTCCATCCAAAATGAGCCACTTAACGATTTTTCTCAGTGCGGGCGTTTCTATTTCAAATTTTGCAAAAAGGGATGAGCCTATCAACTGTAAGGCCAGTAAAACTATTAATTCTAATTCAATACCCATAACATTAAAATTTCATTTTTTGTATTCTCATCGCATTTAATACCGCTAATAATGCAACACCTACATCGGCAAAAACAGCTTCCCACATAGTGGCCTTTCCACTTGCACCAAGAACCATAACAATACCCTTGACAACAAAAGCGAACATGATGTTTTGCCAAACTATATGGTTTGTAGCTTTCCCAATTTGTATCGCTTTGGCAATTCGTGAAGGTTGATCGGTTTGTATAATTACGTCCGCCGTCTCAATTGCTGCATCACTGCCCAAACCACCCATTGCCATACCAACATCACTTAGGGCAAGAACAGGGGCATCATTTATTCCATCGCCAACAAAGACAACCACTTTAGATTTGTCGTTCTTTATTTCTTCCACTTTTTTCACTTTGCCCTCCGGTAGTAAATCTCCAAATGCCTGATTAATACCTAACTCTTTTGCTACTCGGTCAACAACTGATTGTTTATCGCCCGAAAGCATGATCGTTTCTATTTTCCTATCATGAAGTGCTTTTATAGCATCTTTACTATCTTCTTTTATTTCATCAGCAATTGTAATGTAACCAACCAGCTTTTTATCAATGGCAACCACAACTATTGTGTCAGCAATGTTTTTCAATTCGCCATTTACCTGTACACCCACTTTATCCATAAGTTTCATGTTGCCTGCATGAACCTCTTTTCCATCAATAACCCCCTTTAATCCATGCCCACTAATTTCTTCTAAACCTTCTACTTTAATATCTTTCGCTTTATCTCCGGCGTACTGAACAACTGCCTGCGCTACGGGATGTGTTGATGCTGCTTCTAAGGCCGCAGCCATTGGCAGCCATATCGCCTCATCCATATCATAGCTTTTTACTTGTTGCACTTTGAAAACACCTTTGGTAAGTGTTCCTGTTTTATCCATCACTACGGTATTCACTTTTGTCATAAGGTCTAAGAAGTTTGAACCCTTAAAGAGAATGCCATTACGGGATGCTGCACCAATACCGCCAAAATATCCAAGCGGAACAGAGATTACCAATGCACAAGGACAGGACACAACAAGAAAAATCAATGCCCGGTAAAGCCACTGATTAAATACATAATCATGCACGAAAAAATATGGGAGTGTAGCAATACCAATGGCTACAAAAACAACGATTGGCGTATATATTCTCGAAAACTTACGAATGAATTGTTCGGTTTTTGCTTTCCGTGTTGTAGCCTCCTGAACAAGGGAAAGAATACGGGCTAATGAACTGTCATTGTACAGCTTAGTCACTTTCAATTCAACTACCTTATCCTGGTTAATCATTCCTGCAAGTACAGGTTCTCCTTTACCAATTTCAGAAGGCTTGCTTTCTCCTGTGAGCGCAGCAGTATTAAATGAACTACCATCACTAAGCATTTCACCATCAAGCGGCACTTTTTCTCCGGCTTTTATCTGTATAATATCATCTATTTTTACTTCTTTAGGAGGTACTTCGCTAAAATTGCCATTGCGTTTTACAAATGCAGATGATGGACGAATATCAAGCAATGCCTTAATGCTTCTTTTAGCCCGGTTTACAGCCGCATCCTGAAAAAACTCCCCAACCGTATAAAATACCATCACTGTTACACCTTCGGGGTACTCACCCACAAAGAATGCACCTATCGTTGCGATAGTCATCAATACAAATTCCGTAAAAACATCTCCTTTTATTATTAATCGGAAGCCTTGCATTGCTACAGGGTAACCGACAGGAACATAGGCCACTAAATACCATGCAAGCCTTACCCACCCACTAAAAAAGGCGGGCTTTATTAGTTGGTCGCAGGCTATCCCTGCCAACAGCATTGAAAGGCTGATGAGCACTGGCGCATAAACCTTCCATTTACTGTTACCTGCATCGCTACTATGGCTGTGTTCATGCTCTTCATCCTCATCATGCATATGTTCATCTGTTTCAACTTCGCCATCCTGATGTAAATGGAGGTTATTGGTAGAGACAACCTCCAAATTGCTTTTTGCCAGTACATTCAATATGTCCTGTTTGTTTGTTTGCAATTGGTTGTATTCAGTGCGGATAACTCCGGCGGCTGATACAGAAACACTTAGCATACCTTTTAGCTTTCGCAAATCATGTTCAACACCTTCAGCCTCATTCAGTTCCCGAAATGCTTTGACCTCTACCAACAAATGCCCGATTTGTTGTGTAATAACTGCGCCCTCTTCTCTCGCTTTTTCCTGAATCTGATCTATGGAAATAACATCGGGATTGTAATGAAAGCAAAGCTGCGCTTCATTCCCTTTGCCTACTATATGCACTTCTTCCACGCCTTTATGCTTCTGCATTACAGCAATAATCCGGTCAACACAAGCGTCTCTTTCATCAGGTACTTCAGGCAATAATATATTTAAGTTGATTTTTGTCTTTTGCATAGTGTTTCTTTCAGTATGGTCAACAATAAAAACATTTCTCATTTGCTATTCTTCTACATTAGTCATTTTAGCCATCAAAAAGAAAGCACCTTTTATGGCAACTTTAGTTCCTTTTGGCAATTCCTCCAGTAGCTTTATTTCTGAGTACCCAACATCGGTTGCACCTTTTATCACTTGCACTCTTTTGAAAATTGTTCCCGAACCAGTGCTATCCTGTGATTTATAAAGAATAAATATGTAGTCCTTACCCCCATTGCTTATAATAGCATCATTAGGTATTGCCGGATATACCTTCTCTCCCAAACTAATCCGAGCCGTCACGCTCATGCCCTCGATCAGACCAGCTTTATTATTAATTACACGGGCATGTACAGGTATTGATTTGCTTTCATTTGCAAAAGCCGTACCAATAGAATAGATTATTGCATCATATTCCTTGCCTGGATTATTGGTTAAAGTAAAATGGATCGTTTGACCGGAAGCGACTTTTGGTAAGTCTTTTTCGTACACGAAAAGATCCAAATGTAATTCCGAGTTGTTTATTATTTGTGCAATAGGTTTACTTGCATCAACATTAGAGCCGATCTGTGCAAACACTTCCGATATAGTGCCACTAATAGGTGCGGTAATGGTAAGTATTGAAGAGATATTCTGAGATGGAGATACGCCTAAAGTTGTAAGGTGATTTTGTAATGCAGCTTGCTGTGCTTTCAAGCTGACTATTTCAGATTCGACCTTTTGCAGATTTTTCAGTGGTGCAGCATTACCCTCCACAAGTTCTTTTTGCCTTTTCTGTTCCTGTTCGGCATATTTAAGTTGTCCATTTATGGAGATGATTTGCTGTTGGATGCCTGATAGTTCAGTATTGGCAATAGTACCTACCGATTGCCCCTTTTGAACTAAATTTCCCGGCTGTACATTCAATGACCGCAGCACACCACCTATCAGCGATGTTACCAAAGCCTTGTTTTGGTTTGGTACGGCAAGTGTGCCATTTACGCTAATGGAAGTGGTTAGATTTTTCATTTCAATATCTCCCAATACAACGCCAGCTACTTTCATTTGTTCATCAGAAAGTGAAACTACTGTAGTTTCTTGTTGATGTTGTTCCGTAGTAGCACCCTCTGTTTTTGTTTCTGTTTTAGTTCCACATGCCGTTAAAAGCAAAATGTACAACCCTAAGCAAATAGCTTTATATAGTTTCATCTTTAGCGATTTAAAAAATAATTAAGTTGAATGACGTTCTGATTGTATTGATTTAAAATATCCAAATAGTTTTTGCGAATATCAAGTGCCTGATTTAGATACTGAGAAAGTTCTGCAAAGCTGATCTCACCGCCTTTGTAGGAAAGGCTTGCAGCCTTTATAATGTCTCCGGCTTGTTTTAGACCTGTTGTTTCATAATACTGCAACATTTGCCTACTCTTATCCAATGTTTGAATTGCTTGCTGTACCTGACTATTTAAGGATTGCTCTTCATAATCAAACATTGTTTGCCGGTAGTCCTGCTCCAGCCTTGCTGCCCTGATCTTGTTTTTATAATTACTTGACCCAAACAATGGTACGCCTACTGTAAAAGAAAAACCGGAATATGGATTATCTAAACCATATAAACTCTGAGAGAAAAATCTTCCTGAAAAATCCGGCAAAGAACCTAACCTTGCAACTCTGACATCAGCCTGGGCAACATTTACTGCCTGTTGCTGTACAAGTAATAAAGGATGCGTATTAGCAGGTGCTATGTTAATATCCGTTTTTATTTTTCCAAGTTTGGAATTTTCCGGCAGATAAAGAGTGTCTGTGTTTAGCAAGACATTTAATGCCGCCTGCTGCATTTCAATATCATTCTGAATTGCTTTGAACTGATTATTAATTTCTCCGCTCTTTGCATTAGCGGCAATACTGTCTAAACCTGCACTTTCTCCTGTTCTTACCCGTAGTCTGGCCATAGTAGCTGATTCAAGGTAGATACTATCTAATTCCTGCCATAACGCTTGTTTGTTGTAATAATACCAAAGGGTGTAATAGGCGGTTTGTACGTTGCGTTTAATTTCTAAGACCCTGACCTGCTTTGTATATTCCAGTGATTTTACCTGTTGCTGCAATAGTTTCTTTTGCGCTGCATATATCCCAGGCCAGCTAATACTTTGAGAAACACCTGCTTTTAATATTCCCTGTTTGTCCGTTGGCCTGATGTCTTCATTTTCTATAAAGAAGCCAGTTTTGGGAATGTCAAACGATGTGCCTGTTAATATTTGGGAACGGCTCACTGCAATATCACTGCTCCGCAGTTGTAAATTATTCCTGAGTGCTATCTCATAGGCTTCATCAAACGATATGCGGACTTTTTCTGTTTGTACTGTTGTAGTTTGTGCATTTGCCTGACTTGAAAACAGAATGAACAACATTACAGCGGAAATAGCAATGGTGCTTTTCTTTCTGCGCTGGTTGAACAGGATATACAGTAAGGGTAACACAATAAGGGTTAAAACAGTTGCTGTCAATAAACCACCTATTACTACAGTAGCCAATGGCTTTTGAACTTCGGCCCCTGCTCCTGTTGATAGTGCCATTGGTAAAAAGCCCAATGAGGCTACAGTGGCTGTCATAAGCACTGGCCGAAGCCTTATTTTTGCTCCCTCTATTACTCGTGCCACAATATCGTCATAACCTTCTTTGGCTAATTGGTTGAATGTTCCGATCAATACAATACCATTAAGCACGGCTACACCAAAGAGCGCAATAAAACCAACACCTGCTGATATGGAAAACGGCATTCCACGCATTAGCAGGGCAAAAACGCCTCCTATAGCTGACATTGGAATGGCAGTAAATATTAAAGTCGCTTGCTTTAATGAGTTAAGTGTAAAATAGAGCAATGCGAAAATCAAAAGCAAAGCAATCGGAACCGCTATCATTAAACGGGCAGAAGCCTTTTGCAGGTTCTCGAATGTACCTCCATAAGTAAAGTAGTAGCCGATTGGTAATTTCACTTTGTTAGTTAGTGCTTTTTGTACATCCTCTACAACACTGCGTACATCTCTTCCGCTTACGTTGAAGCTGACTACAATTCGCCTCCTGCCATCTTCCCTGCTTATTTGTGTTGGCCCTGTTTCATACCCCACACTTGCAACCTGCGAAAGCGGTATTTGGTTGCCACCTTTTATAGGTATAAAGAGATCACTTACATTATCTATTGAATTTCGGTTTACGCTGTCAAGTCTCACAACTAAATCAAACTTTCGTTCATTCTCATAAATAACACCCGATTTGTATCCGGCGAAAGCAGCACTAATGATCTGATTGACATCTGCTATTGTCAATCCATAATTAGCCATTCTTGCCCTGTCATATTTTATAGTTATCTGTGGCAAGCCGCTTACTTTTTCAACCTGCGGTTGTGTAATTCCGGGTATGGATTTAATCGCATTTGACACTTCTTGTGCAATGGAATTCAGGCTATCCATACTTTCGCCAAATATCTTAACTGCAACGTCCTGTTTAATACCTGTCATTAGTTCATTAAATCTCATCTGGATGGGCTGGCTCGGTTCTGCGATCACGCCGGGAATGTCCTCCAACGTCTTTCTAATCTCATCCGACAAACCATAAAAGGTTTTTCCTTTTCTCCATTCACTCTTGTCTTTCAGGATGACCATAAGATCTGAAGCCTGTGGAGGCATCGGATCCGTCGCCACGTCTGCACTACCCGTTTTCCCGACTACCATCTTTACCTCCGGGTACATCTTAATCATCCGTTCTGCCAGCATTACTGTCTCAATAGTCTGAGACAGGGATGCGCCTTGAGGTAGTACAAATTCAACGGCATAATCTCCTTCCTCCAGTTGAGGGATAAACTCCCCACCTAATCGGTTGAAAATCAAAACGGCAATTATCACCAAGGCGAAAGCTGATATTATGATAACTGCTTTTAATTTTATTGCCGCTTTAAGGATTGGCACATATTTCTTCTGCAAGAATGTCATCATTCTGTCCGAAAGTGTAGGTTTAGTCTTTGGATTTTTCGATAAGAATAGTGCTGAAACCATAGGGATATAAGTAAGAGACAAGATCAGTGCGCCTAATATCGCAAACGAGACTGTTTCTGCCATAGGGTGGAACATTTTTCCCTCTATACCGACAAGTGAAAGAATTGGGATATAGACTATCAGGATAATTATTTCCCCGAATGCGGCACTGCTTCTTATTTGTGATGCTGAATGAAAAACCTCGTCATCCATTTGTGATTGTGATAACCTCTCCGTTGTCTTTCGCATTGCTAAATGGTGCATTACCGCTTCGACAATTATTACTGCACCATCTACTATTAACCCGAAATCAATAGCCCCCAATGACATAAGGTTTGCACTTACGCCAAACAGATTCATCATTCCAAGTGCAAAAAGCAATGATAACGGGATGGCAGAAGCAACAATTAAACCTGCCCTTAAATTGCCGAGAAATACAACCAACACAAATATGACTATAAGCGCACCCTCTATTAAGTTCTTTTTTACAGTTCCGATAGCCCTGTCAATAAGGTTTGTCCGGTCTAAAAAAGCTTCAATTGTTACATCGTTAGGTAATGATTTTTGGATGATAAGCATCCTTTCTTTTACCCTTTCGACAACTTCTGCGCTGTTAGCCCCTTTCAACATCAATACGATACCTCCAACGACTTCCTTTTCTCCGTTGTAGGTCATAGCACCGTAACGAGGAGGTGAACCTAACTTAACGGTTGCAATGTCCTTAATGAATAAGGGAATGCCATTCCCTTGTTGCTTAACAAGCGTATTCTCAATATCAGTTATGTTTCCCATTAAGCCGACACCACGTATAAAGTAGGCATTGGGTTTCTTTTCGATATATGCGCCTCCCGTGTTTTCGTTATTTTTTTCAAGGGCGTTGAATACTTCGGGTATAGTGACATTCATCGCTTTTAGCCTTTCAGGAGATAATGTCACTTCGTATTGCTTTGTTATACCCCCAAATGCGGTTACTTCAGCCACTCCAGCAATGCCATATAACTGGCGGGAAACTATCCAGTCCTGCATTGTCCGTAAGTCCATTGCAGAATACTTTGATTCACTTCCTTTTTTTGGGTGAATTATATACTGGTATATTTCACCCAATCCGGTTGTGACAGGCGCAAGTTCCGGTTTCCCAACTCCTTTGGGTATGTTCTCCTCTGCCTCTTTCAGCTTTTCGGATATTAGCTGCCTTGCAAAGTAAATATTGGTTGATTCTTTAAAAACAACCGTAATAACACTTAGTCCAAACCTTGACATGGAGCGCATTTCAGTTATCTCGGGCAGATTAGACATTGCACGCTCAACAGGGTAGGTAATGAACTGTTCAACTTCCTGAGCCGCAAGGGTAGGTGCTTTTGTAATAATCTGAACCTGATTATTTGTTATGTCCGGTAAGGCATCAACCGGAAGTTGAGCAAGGGAGTAAATACCCCATACAATCAACATTAGCGTGAGAATGCCAATGATCAGCTTATTCCTGATGGAAAAGCGGATAATATTGTCTAACATTAAAAAATGTGTTTAGATAGTTTATAATATTTCATTAGTAACCCGACTATTGCTAAAAGGACAACGGATATACAAATTACCAGCATGAAATATCTGATAATTGTAAATGCCAATGGACGTCTTGGTTTCGTTTTTTTAGCGGGCATAACGGTATTGATAACAAAGAGTAGCTGTTGCAATTTTGCAACAGCTAAAAAATTAGTCAATCACTACGCTATCTGTGGAGGTTGCCAAACGGGGAAAGAAATATCAAAAATTTCGGCAAAAAGGTAAGTATTATAAACAGCTTTTAGAGAACAGATAAATTGCTCCGGTATAAATACTTCGTGATTAGAGATCGTAAATCCTGAACAACAACTGCAAGAACAAAATGGAGAACAGTTGTCATTGCATGGATCAATGCCGTTGTTATGAGTATGCGACTGAGTGACACTTGTTGTTTGAGGTGAACCAAAGCACTCCCCAGCCGCATCAGCACATGGCATACAGCTTAGAACAAGTACAATAATCCCCAACATAAAGGCAAAAAAGCGCATCTGTTACAAAAGTATGAAGTAATAACTAATCGTAGTATATTTTCTAAAAGCGTATTCCTTAAAGTAAAGAACAGCCACCCGATACAGGGGTAGCTGTTCCCTTTACTTAATACTATACCTTACATGCAAAAACTGGAGTAAAAAACCTGCTGGTAAAAATGAAGATGTAGCTTTTCGTGAGAAACTTGAAAATAGGCGAGGGAGGGCTAAACTTGGCTTCTTTATTTCAGGAAAAGGCTTTGCAAAGACTTTTGGTTTGGAGGATTTGAGAAATTCCAAAGAGGATTTGCTTATTGTGCCCGTTGATTTAAGGCATTTAATTGACATTATAGAAAATCAGGGCGATTATTCGAAGGAGTTGCAAAATTTATATGTTAATGCCACTACAAAATAAATAAACCAGTTAAAAGCTATTCAATTGTTTTAATCAGAGACGATTTAATAAATTTTACCTCTCATTTCCGGTATCAGTTCACCTTCTTCATCTACTTATTGAGGCGTTCGTTGAGGTTTTCTATCTCCAATAGTGCTTCTTTATACAATTCCCGAAGAGGAAAGTTCTCTTTTTGTAGTTTTTCAATGGGTTTTTCAGAGGTATTCCCGGTGTTTCCCTGTGTTTTTGCCATGTTCATCAATGTTTATCAATGGTACAGCATATCGTTTCCAATATACCGTCATACCAAATCTATGAGAAATCTATGAGGTAACCATATTGCAGCCGACAAATTCTAAGGGAGGTCTAAGAGATAAGCAATGGGTTTTGAATACACTTTGTATGGTGTCGCTAGGTTGATGAACCTTATTAAACCGTTGTCGATCCCGGCATAACCAATTGCAACGTACAAAGTAAGCATTGTCAAATTAGAAGTTGCGTACATTTAGGTGCAGATAACGAGGATTGAACCTAAATGCTGCATGAAATATTTAATCCAACTCTTATTATTGGCCTTAGCATCTTCTGTGTCAGCGCAGAACAATGCCGCTTACCTAAAAGCCAATGCTATTCGAGTAGGTGACCCTTACCAATTAAATGATTCAATATACAATCTATTGTCTCCGTTTCAGGCCATTATGGTGGGTGAAATGCATGGCACAAAAGAGCCTGCCCAATTTGTTGTTGGTTTGGCAAAATTATTTGCAGATAAAGGAGATAGTGTTTCAGTCGGCTTAGAAATACCAGAATCAAAAATGGCCGCATTTCTTGCTGCACACACTGATAGCAGCCTATGCGAAAGTGAGTTTTTCAAGAATTTCTCTGTCTTAGACGGCAGGCAATCATTTGCCTGGGCAGGTGCCATTTCTCATTTGAAAAATAATCCGAGAGTGCAGCTCTTTTTTTTCGACATAAATGAGAACGTTAAAATATCAGACCGGGATAGTCTGATGTATGTGAACATTAGGAAACAAGCTCAATTACATCCAAGCTGGCGAGTAATTACCCTCAGTGGTAATGCCCATACAATTGCAGCTCCCGAAGAAAGGAAAACTGCATCTTATTTAAAACAGGACAAAGAACTAAACCTATCAGGCAGGTTATGCACTATAGGAAACTACTATCAGCAAGGGGTTTGTAATGCGAATTTTGGACATGGTATTGAGCTACGAAAATTGGGGAGGCCGATAAACGACTTCGATACCACGTTCGATTTTGAACGGTACTTCCTCCTTATGTCACCCAAAACAACATACCCGTACACCGCCATGTACTACACAAAAAACTTATCTCCTTCAGAAATGGTAAAAGACAATTTTGACCGCATAGCCCTAAAAAAGGAACTGAAAGCGATTTACGAACGTGATCAAAAGACAAGAAAAGGTGATTCCGCCGCCTTCATGAGTTATATTGACAGTTGCAATTTGGTACAGATTGAACCAATGATCGCTAAGTATGGTTGGATTGGTAAATCTCTATTGGGAGGTGGCTATAATGTGGTTATGTTTGCCGTAATTCAACACGCCGAATTACCTGCTCAGAAAAAATATCTTCCACTATTACGGCAATCGGTTGAGGAAGGAGAATCTGAGCCATACGATTTGGCAATGCTGGAAGACAGAATTCTAATGAGGGAAGGGAAAAATCAGATTTATGGCAGTCAGGTTGTTTTTAATAAGCAAGGTGCGCCTGTGTTTTATCCCATAGACGATGAAAAGCATGTTAATGTTCGGCGGCAAAAAGTAGGGCTTGAACCATTAGAAGAATACGCAAAACATTTTGGGATTGATTATAAAGCACCCGCCGAGTAATTCCGTTTAACAAGGCTGATACGGCAGTTGATTGGCGAAATTAGCTTTGGATTTACAGGATGGTTTGACTTTGTGTTCCCTTTGCGTTATCCAATGCCATATTTTCACTGAATGGTTATCAATGCATTTCATTCTATAGACAATAACTATAGCGGAGCCAACAGTTAGCAGGCCGATTAGTAATATGGAGGCATTTAAGCCAAAGGCATCGGCAACGATACCTGTAATAATAGCACCTATAGCATATCCCAAATCACGCCAGAACCTGAAAATGCCTAAACTGTTTGCCCGGTCTGCAGGATTTGTATTTTCTGCTACTGTAGCAAGAAAAGTAGGGTAAACCATTGCTGTTCCAATACCAAGGATAGTCGAAATAAAAACGAAATGGGTTATTGTTTGCGCAAATAGTAGAGCTATCAATGCAATTCCCTGTAATAGCATTCCAAGAAAAAGCAAGTCTTTTTTACAAAAGTAATCGGCCATGCGCCCGGTAAAAAGTTGCCCAATGCCCCATACGGCAGGATAAATGGCTGTTACTATTCCTATTTCAGCTATACTAAAACCCTTTGAAGCAAGCAGTATAGGCAGAATCCCCCAAGTCATTCCGTCGTTCAGGTTATTGACCAACCCTGCTTGCGTTACTGATCCGAGGTTTTTATTCCTCCATGTTGTTTCCCAAAAAACACTTTTTAATTTGACGACTTTGCTGGTCGTAATTTCCTGCTCAACGTGATGCTTGGTGTCTTTTACAAAGAGCCAGCTACAGAAGAAGCCTAAGAATGCCAATGCAATGCCGATATAAAAAGGATATGGGCGCAGTCCATAGTGTGATGCAATCCATCCGGTAAGAAAAGCAACTGCCGCAACTGCCAAATAGCCTGCAAACTCATTCAAGCCCATTGCAAAACCCCTTTGTCGTTCTCCTACCAAGTCAATCTTCATCATTACGGTACTGCTCCATGTTAAGCCCTGATTAATGCCCAATAATACATTGGCAGCGACAATCCAATTCCAGCTATCGGCATAAATCAAAACGAAAGGAACGGGTATGCCGACTAACCAGCCAATAGTCAACAAATTTTTTCTGCCAACTTTATTCGCCCAGGCTCCGGTAAAGTAATTAGTGAATGCCTTTGCAATCCCAAATACAATGATGAAAGAAAGAATAGCCGTTTTTGCAGCAATATGAAATTCAACCGCCGCTATTCGCGGCAAAATGCTCCTTTCCAGTCCTATCATACCACCAACAAAGGCGTTAATGATAACAAGCAGGGTGAATTGCCTCCAATTTTCTTTCAATCCCAATTTCACTTGTTTCATAGCTCATCTGGTTAAATCGATAAAAGATATGCATCAATTACATTCAACAAACCGAACGTGACATTAATTGTTTTTAAAACTCTCAAAAAGCATTTTAATCACCCCTTCAAAGATTAGAAAGATTCAGTCTTGTGTGGGAATTAAATTAATATAGACATTTACAGCTAACTGATTAAACGTACCAGTACTCGACCTTTGGTTGCAAAATTGAGACTTTATTTTCCGCTAATAGATTTTGCGCCGCATTTCCGGGATTAGCTCCCCTTCCTCATCCACCCATTCCGGCAAGCAATAAAAATTTCCCCTCACTCCTTTCAATTTATAAGGGATCAACCGCTCATGTTTTACCGCAGTATTTAAAAATGCGGAAACATATTTCTCCAAGCTGGCCTGTTTATTTACAATGGAAGGTTCTCTTGCCTGAAGCAATGGAATTATTTCTACAGAGCGTAAGGGTTTATCAGCTTTCGTTATCAAAAACACGATTTTTGTAACCACGCTCCAGTGTTTATTATAACCATCATCCGGTTTTTCGAATTGATTTAGCCGTTCCGTGAGATTTTTTATCTCTAAAAGGGCTTCCTTATACAATTCTCTAAGCTGAAAGTTCTCTCTTTCGAGTTTTTCAACCGGATTTTCAGCGTTATTTTCTGTGTTTTCCTGTGTTTTTGCCATATTTCTCAGCGGTTAGCAATGATCTGCCATATCGTTTCCAATATGCCATCATACCAAATCTATGAGAAATCTATGAAGTAGCCATAATGCAGCCGATAAATTCTAAGTGAACCCTAATGCGCAGGCATACCAACTTTAATCTACTTTTGAAGTGTATAACAAGATTTCAAACCGGAAATGAAGTGGATAACCCGTGAGCATCCCAAAATTGACAGAATAGCCTGCCCCTGGCTTATCAGGCGATTTATTGATAAAGAGGCTGAAATCATTTATGTGCCTTTCCATGAAGTGAAAACTAAGGCTGCGGAACTGAATGCTACTCCCTTCGATATTCCTGATGTTGAGTTCACCCACTATGAAGACCGCTGCACATTCGACTATTTTGTAGAAAAATATAATATTACTGACCCGGCAATACTAACAATTGCTGTGATCGTCAGGGGTGCCGATACCGACAGGCTTGATATTGCCAGCCAGTCGAGCGGACTTTGGGCTATTTCTGCCGGGCTTGCCCATAATATTAAGGACGACCATCAACTGCTTGAGGCAGGCATGGTGATATATGATGCCCTGTATAGCTGGGCAAAGCACCTGCAACATCAGAGGCATACCCAAAGTCCTTTTGAGAACCTGCTAATGGACATTTACCAGCAGTTTTTAAAGGAAAAGGGTACAAAGGGCAAGCCCGCATGGGTCAAACAGATAAAAGAGATCATCCAAGATCAGTTAGACGCAAACCTTACCCTAAGCCTGAAGGATATATCTAAAAATTTAGATGTACACCCATCCTATTTATCAAGGGAATTCTCAAAGTATTTCGATGATCTATCGTTTGGGGAGCATATCCGAAAAATGCGTATCGAACGAGCGATACAACTTATGCACTCGACCGAATATGCGCTGACTGAAATTGCGTACCTCACAGGGTTCTCAGATCAAAGTCATTTTTCCCGCATCTTCAAAACCCACACCGGGAAAAGTCCGTCCATTTTCAGGAAGAATCTGCTGAAAAGTAAATTAAATACCAAAAGTTAATTCGGTTCTATTCTAAGAATGGATAGTGCATCAACTTTGCGAGGCAAATTGACTACTTTTCGCTTATGAGAGTTGCCGCTTTATTGTCTTTACTCATTCTCCTTCCTGTTAGCTTATATAGCCAAAGTAACGTCTCTGTGTCCTTGCTGAATGCATTACAGCAATCAGAAAGCAACTATCCGGCACTTAAATCAAAATCGTTAGAAGCTGATGCGGCAAAAAAAGACATTGCAATAAGCAAGAATACCCTTTTACCAAATGTTGATGCCATTTATCAGGCTGATCTTGCCACTTACAACAATATCACCGGAATGACCTACCCCGGTTCTGTATTCCCTATTACTGGTCCCGCATCTGCAACAAATTCATATCAGCCAGTTTACGGGTCTGCTGGAAGTTTATCGTTAGCATGGCAGCCTTATACATTCGGACAGCGAAATGCACAGGTAAGCTCATCAAGAACAGGGGCAAATATTAAGGTGGCAGAATATCAGAATGAAGTTTTTAAGCAGAAAATAGCTGTTATAAACGCATACCTTGATTTAGTATTTGCGGATGCTGTCTTATCAGTGTATCATGAAAATATGAGCAGGGTTGGTTCTAACCTTAGACAATCCCGTGTTCTTACCATTTCAGGGCTGAGGCCGGGAGTAGATACAGCTCTATTCCTTTCGGAATACGCTAAAGCAACCATTGACTTATTAAATGCCCGGAAAAACCTTTTATCTCAAAAAATTACCCTGTCGGAACTATTAGTTAGTGATACCGCATTTATCGCCACTGATACTTTTTTCATTGCAAGGCTGCCATCAGAAAAGTATAAAACTACACCCGTAGTACACTCATTAATATCACTCTCGCAGGCGCGAATTGACTATGGCTATGCAAAGGAAGATGTTCTGAAAAAAACATGGTATCCCAAACTTACCCTATGGGGAACAACCTTTGCCAGAGGCTCCGGGATACATCAGGACGGTTCTATCAATTCAACAGATGGATTGAGTTTCAGCAGGTACAACTATGGTGTAGGCTTGCAGGTAGCTTTCCCTCTCCTTAAATTCAGCGAAACACGAATTCAACAGGCGCAGCAAAACCTGATCGTTAAATCGGACATTGAAAGGGCGCAGCAGGTAAAGCTGCAACTATCAAAACAGCAGGAAACAGCAGATGCAACACTGCAAAGTGCATTAAGCATAGCAAAAGAAACACCAACGCAGCTAATGGCTGCCCGGTATGCGTTCAAAGCACTGGAGGTAAGGTATAATACAGGTCTTATGAACTTTGCTGATCTCATGCAAGCGCAGTATAACCTGATAAAAGCTGAAATTGATCTGAAGAAATCATACATGGATGTGTGGAAAGCATTGCTGTACAAGAC
This sequence comes from Flavipsychrobacter sp., assembly GCA_016786565.1. Taxonomy (GTDB): domain Bacteria; phylum Bacteroidota; class Bacteroidia; order Chitinophagales; family Chitinophagaceae; genus Nemorincola. The sequence continues at coordinate 96,074 of JAEUVY010000031.1, read as the reverse complement.
GGCAGTAACAGGCGATTTAAACATTTTCTTAAACGAACTAACACAATAATGCTACAATTAATCACATCTGCACTTCGGAAGCCGGTAACGGTAATGGTGATTTTATTGGGCATGGTATTCTTTTCCATTCTTGCTGTCCGCAAATCATCCATAGATATTTTTCCTAAGCTGGGTACACCTACCATATACGTTGCCCAAACATACGGTGGGCTGTCCCCGCAACAAATGGAAGGATATTTAGCCTCCTATTACGAATACCACTTTCTGTACATCACTGGCATAAAAAATGTAGAGAGTAAGTCCGTACAAGGTGTTACCGTAATAAAACTCGAATTTCACGAAGGAACGGATATGGCAAATGCTATGGCTGAAACCATATCCTATGTGAACCGTGCCCGGTCGTTTATGCCTGCGGGTACGCTTCCACCATTCGTTATGCGGTATGATGCTGGCTCCGTACCCGTTGGGCAATTGGTGTTCACAAGCGAGAGCAAATCACTGAGCGAGATACAAGACCTTGCCCTGTTTAAAGTGCGTCCTATGTTTGCCGCCTTGCCCGGTGTGTCTGCGCCACCGCCATTTGGCGGTAACCAGCGAACCATTCTCATTAAAGCCGATCCTGAAAGAATGAGAAGCTATGGTCTTACTCCCGATGAACTGGTTGTTGCTATCGCAAAGAATAACGTCATTTCACCATCCGGCAATATTGGCGTTGGGGATAAAGAACTAATCACTCCCTCTAATAGTGTTGTAGATAATTTTAAAGAACTGGAAAATGTCCCGCTTAAATTGGGCAGCGGAACATCTATCTATGTAAGGGATGTTGCCAGTGTGCAGAACGGAGCAGATGTGATGGTGGGCTATGCCCTGATAAATGGTAAGCGTTCTATTTATATCCCGGTTACAAAGCGTGCCGATGCTTCCACCTGGAATGTGGTGCAGAGTATTAAAAAGGCGTTGCCGGATATGCAGGCAGCTATTCCTGATGACATAAAAGTTTCTTATGAGTTTGACCAATCGGGTTATGTAATTAACTCATTGCGAAGCCTGCTATTTGAAGGAGGGTTAGGGGCATTGCTTACAGGATTGATAGTGCTGCTATTCTTAGCCGACCGGAGGGCTGCAATAATTGTAGTGCTTACAATTCCTGTCGCTTTATTGAGCGCAATGGTTTTTCTATACCTGTTTGGACAGACCATAAATATCATGACGTTGGGGGGCTTGGCTCTGGCGGTCGGCATATTGGTTGACGAGGCGACCGTAACGGTAGAGAATATCCACCATCATTTGGAACAGGGCAAATCCAAAGCAAGGGCAATATCGGATGCCAGTAAGGAGATCGCATTCCCAAAGCTGCTCATATTAATCAGTATTCTTGCCGTATTTGTGCCTTCATTGTTTATGACTGGCGTGCCTCGCGCTATGTTCCTGCCTTTATCTTTAGCGGTGGGGTTTGCTATGATCTCATCGTTTCTTTTGTCGCAGACATTTGTACCCGTATTGTGCAATTGGTTGTTTAAAGAGAACAAAGAGCATAAAACACACTGGTTTGAAAATGTAAAACAGAGGTTCTCTGTCCTGTCAGGCAGGATATACGATAGGAAAGCGATTACGTTTGTTTATTTCGCCTGTATTCTTGTTTTAGCAGCCCTTTTTTACACACGATTAGGTACGGAGATATTTCCCAAAGTGGATGCGGGGCAGATACAGTTCAGGCTTCGTATGCCTCCCGGAACACGTATTGAACGCACAGAAGATGCGACAAAGAAAATATTGGCTATTGTTGACAGCCTTGCAGGAAATGGTAAGGTAGCTATTACGTCCGCATTTGTGGGACAGCAGCCACCAACCTACGCCATTAACTCTATTTACTTATGGTCAGGAGGGCCTCATGAGGCATTGCTGAAAATAAACCTGTCAAAAGGCTCTGGAATATCTATTGAACGCCTGAAAGAGCAGCTTCGGGAAGCAGTGAAAAAACAGATGCCAGCAAGTCAAATATCCTTTGAACCCGCCGACCTCGTTGACCAGGTGATGAGCATGGGCGCAAATACCCCGGTTGAAGTGGTAGTACAGGGGAAAAATCTGAATCAAAGCAGGGAATATGCTGAAAAGGTAAAAGCAGAGTTGCTGAAAATCCCTTACCTGCGGGATGTACAATTTGGGCTTGCTCTGGACTATCCGTCAATACAAATCGGCTATGACCGTGTGCGTACCGGGCAAATGGGTTTGACGGTAGAGCAGGCTACTAAATCGGTTGTTGCATCCACTTCATCAAGCCGTTTAACTACGCCTGTATATTGGCTGGACAAGTCTTCCGGTACTTCTTATCAGGTACAGGTAGAATATCCGCAATTCAGGATGAACAGCCCCGAACAGATTGAACAGATTCCGGTATCAGGGAATGGTAAGAACATATATCTGCGAGATATAGCCGACTGGAAACGGACAAACACAGTAGGGGAATATGACCGCATCAATCAGCAGCGGTACATTCCCGTAACTGCCAATTTGTATGAAAAAGACTTGGGAGCAGCCGTAAAAGACGTTAATAAGGCTATCCAAAATATCGGTGAAATACCAAAAGAAATAAAGATTTACCAGCGTGGGCAAACAACACTACTGGAGCAAACACTAAATGAACTGTCCACTGGCTTATTGCTTGCTGTTATAGTTATCTTTCTGCTACTTGCTGCAAACTTCCAGTCGTTTAAAATCTCATTTTCTATCATTGCCGTCATTCCAGCCGTTATTTGTGGCTCATTCCTGTTTTTATTGATGACCGGAAAAACAATAAATATTCAGTCATTTATGGGCTGTATTATGGCTATAGGAGTGGCTATTGCCAACGCCATATTGTTAGTTACTAACGCTGAGACGCTGCGGAAGCAAGACAACTCAGGCTTAAATATAGGGTTGCAGGCAGCCCAAAACAGGCTGCGACCCATTTTAATGACCAGCATAGCAATGATCGCAGGAATGATACCTATGGCAATAGGTATTGGCGAAGGAGGGCGGCAAACAGCACCCTTGGCAATTGCGGTGATAGGGGGATTGTTTTTTTCAACGATAACTACACTTCTCTTTTTACCCGTAGTTTATAGCAGGTTTATTGGTAAACGGAAATATAGCAGTGTATCACTTGACCCGGACGATAATGCAAGCAAATACTATGACCACAAATAAATTGTATATAGCATGAGAATAATACTTTTATTGCTTTCAGTTTTACTCTTTACCGGGTGCAACAATGAGCAAAAGCCTGTAGCAACTAAAACAGAAAAGCAAGTTGACACGGTTAAAGCTATTGTCCTGAAAAGCAGTCCTGTGGAAAAGCAGACGACTTTGCCGGGTGAATTATTGCCGTTTGAGCGTGTGGAAATTCACGCTAAGGTAGCGGGCTATATTCGGCAGTTAAACGTTGATATTGGCTCTGTAGTAAAGCAGGGACAAATCATTGCTGTAATAGATGCGCCTGAGATACAATCCCGCGTTAGGGAAGCGAAAGGGAAAGGGCAAGCCGCCCACGCAAAATACATAGCAAGCAAGGACACTTATGACCGTATCTTATCAGCCTCAAAAACAGAAGGCGTTATTTCTGCAAACGAACTACAAAAGGCTAAAAGCCAGATGGAAGCTGATTTGGCGGATTATAATGCGGCGGTATCGTCTGAAGCGTCCTTAAAAGAAACAGGCGACTATTTAGTGATAAAAGCCCCCTACAGCGGGGTTATTACAGAGCGCAATGTCAACAATGGGGCTTTTGTAGGGGGGCAGAATGACAAGCCCATTGTTGTTATAGAGGATCAAACAAAGTTAAGATTGAGGGTTGCGGTCCCTGAGGCATTGACAGGTACGCAACTAAAAACCGACAAGATTAAATTCAGCGTCAAATCAAATCCTAACCAGCTTTATGAGGCGCAGCTTATCAGGAAAGCTGGCAGTATTAATACCAATACACGAACGGAAGTGTGGGAATTTGAGGTGAACAATAAAGATAAAGCACTTAAAGCCGGGGCATTCGCCGATGTAAAGCTGAATGTTACACGACCGCAAAACTCTTTTACAGTACCATCTTCCGTAGTTGTAACTACTCTTGAACGCAAATTTGTAATAAAGGTTAGCAATGGAACAACACAATGGATTGACGTATCACAAGGACTTAACCTTGCTGACAAGATTGAGATTTTTGGTAAGCTAAATGAAAATGATACATTGGTTCTTAAAGCGAATGAAGAATTGAAGCCGGACATTCAAATTGTTCCGAAATTTGAATAATATCTAAATCGAACTATTAACTACAAATAAATGGAGCATCATGGACAGAAAAGATTTCATTAAAGGAGCAGCCTTAACGGGAAGTACCTTGCTGCTTACAGGTGTAAATGGAGTATTTGCTCAGGGTATTGAGCATAGCAAGATGGATAATTTGGTTGATGATAAAGGATCGTTTATCCAATTGCCACTGCCCTACAGTGAAAATACCCTTGAGCCATTTATGGATGCGGAAACGCTGCATCTGCATTATACCTTTCATCATGGCGGAGCAGTGAAGGGTGCGAATAAGGATTTGCAGATGATAAGGAAAGCTATGGATGAAAATAATTTTGAAACGGTTGATTTCTGGACAAAAAAATTAGCCTACCACTTCAGCAGCCATATACTACACAGTATTTTTTGGACAAATCTATCGAACAAAAAGACCGATCCGAAAGGGCAGTTATTGAAGCGAATTGAAAAAGACTTTGGTTCCTATGATAAGTTCAAAGGGCTGATCGCATCTACCTCAAAAAACTTGGACGGCAATGGATGGGGGATTCTCGGTTATCAGCCTTACTCAGACAGTCTCACAGTGTTGCAATGTGAAAACCACGAAAAACTAACTCAATGGGGCGTTATACCGCTATTGGTGATTGATGTTTGGGAACATGCGTACTACCTGAAGTACAAAAATAAACGTGCCGATTTTGTAGATGCCGTCTTCAATATCATTAATTGGGATAATGTGGCCGACCGCTTGGATCAGGCTAATAAACTGAAAGGGTAACGCTAATTGTATTTCAATGACCGTAAATTTCACAAGGATCGTCTATCTGCTTTTGCTGCTCCTTTTTGTTTGTCTGGCCCCTTTAAAAAATTACGGACAAAATGTGGGAACGGTCAGCGGAAGCGTTTTTGAAAAAGAAACCCCTATTGAATTTGCAAATGTCCTTCTTTACAGCCAATCGGATACCAGTAAGATACTAAAGACCACTATTACTGATAGCATAGGGAAATTCTATTTTGTGGATGTGGCCAATGGCTACTATGTTGTGAAAATTCAATCTTTGGGTTATCGAAACACATCGGTAAAGGTTACGGTTGAGAAGCAGAATAATCAACAAACACTTTCTCCAATACAAATGCAACCTGATAGCAAATCGTTACAAGGCATTGAAATTACTTCGCAGCGAAACATCATCAAAAAGACGACAAGTGGATTTGTTATAAACGCTAAAGACAATCTTACACAGGCATCGGGTACTGCAACAGACTTGCTAAAAAACACCCCTACGGTTGTAGTGGACGATGAAGGAAACATAACTATCAGGGGTAAAACGCCGCTTATATTGGTTAATGGTAGAAACTCCGTGCTTAATGCAACAAACCGCATCCCCGCAAGCAGCGTGGAAAGCATTGAGATCATCAACAACCCATCTGCACAATACGATGCTGATGCTGACGGAGGTATAATCAGTATTAAACTGAAGAAAAATACCGGGGATGGAACCAACGGATCTATTGCGTTAGGCGCAGGGTATGGGGCAAAAGGCAGGGCTAACAGCGCATTTATTATCAACCACCAATCAGGTAAATGGAATCTTGGCCTGTCATACGATAACCGTTTTGCAGGTAGGGCAAGAAAAGCCGAAGCAAGCCGTACAAATTTCGGCCTACCTGATGAATATTATCTTTTGGAACACAGGCACGACAACAGGGAAGAGCAAACGCAGAATATCAAGTTTAATGCCGACTACGCTATTAATAATAAAAACACACTCGGCTTTGAGGCAATTGGCAACTATGACAGGGAAGATAATTATGAAACATTGGTATCTCAAATTGAGAACCAAAATGAATTTTTTCAAAGCAAGAACTCCAGATTTTCTTCTGAGCATGTGAGGGAAAAGGCTATGGAATATGCATTAAACTATGACCATAAATTTACGGATGAGCGGAGGAAACTGTCTATGAGCCTAAGTTCATCATTTAACTTTGACAAGGAAAACACGGACATTACCACACAATCCCTCAGTGTAAACGATAGCAACTTAGGCAGTCCTTTTTTGCAGCGCACCTATGATTACCAGAACTCCAACGTAACTAACTGCCGGATAGATTATGCACATCCTTTGGGTGAAAAGGGAACATTAGAAACGGGATATAAACTGATAACCCGCTTTACAGATGCGGACTTTCAAAGCCAGTATTTTATCAATAATAGCTATATCCCCAATCCATCTGCCAGCAATATTTTTCATTTCAGAGAACAGATACATGCAGCCTATGTCCAATATCGTGGGTATGCTGGCAAGCCTGATTCCGCTACCTGGAAGTATGATATTGGGGTAAGAGCGGAACAGGTATATAATCAAGCCAATGCTGTAAACAACAATATTGCGGTTAAACGGGACTATTTAAACCTGTTCCCTACCGCCAACCTTGCCTACTATATTAACTCAGGGGATTTTGTCAGGTTGAGCTTCAGCCGCAGAATAAACCGCCCCAATCTCGGCCAGTTAAATCCATTTGTTGACATCACAGATTCACTTAATCCACATGGCGGGAACCCTTATTTAAAGCCGGAGTTGGTTAATTCAGCAGAGATGGGGTATAACAAAGAAATGAGCAAAATGTCGCTGTCCGCTACATTGTTCTATCGCTATGCTACCAATATAATCCGGTCGTATATCACATTAGAACCAAGCGGTGTAGCCCTTGTACAGCCAATGAATTTTGGTGATGCCACTACCTATGGCTTTGAAGGCATGGCTTCCGCATTTCCGGCAAAATTTTGGAATGTGAATATTAGTTTTTCGCTGTACCAGCAGGTAATCAATGGTAGTAATGTAACACCCGATTTATCTAACAATGTACTGAGCTGGTATGGGAAGGTCGTTAATAATTTTACCCTGTGGAAAGGGTGTAAGCTGCAACTTCTTGCAAATTACAATTCACCCATTGCTACGCCTCAAGGGACAAGGATAGCTGTTTACTATGTTGATGCCGGGCTGCAGCAAAGGGTATTTAAGGGCAAGGGGGCAGTCGGTTTGGTCGTAACCGATGTACTTAACACTCAACGTAGTGGTTTAACTGCATCCGTCCCTGATTTTTCTTATAAGCGTGAATTTAAGGTAGATACACGGGCTGTACTTATTACGTTTGCCTACTCCTTTAAGACCAAATTTAAAGAAGAGTTACTTGAGAATAAATTCTCCAATGAGTGATTTTTCTGCCATCATTTCAGGGCATAACCTGATTTTTGTCAGGACTATTTGTCAATACAGAAAAAAATATTTATTTCTACCATTTGACTGCTTTTTGCCTCGGTTTAGAAGCAAATTAGAACATCCTTAGATTTCATTTGAAAGGTCTGAAATGGTCTGCCAGCCTCATTTTTCCGGTGCGCTATTTGTAGTATATATACCACTGACTTTTCAACAAGTTTCTGTTATCAGCCGACCAATAGTAAAGATGAGCAACTATTGGGATGAACGTCTGTTTTTGAAAGAATTTGAAAGTTTTCGCAGGAGAATGATGGGTTTTGTAAAATATCGAACAGTATCGATAAATATCGCAAAGGAACGCCGGATTTACGCCCGGATACGGAAAGTAAGGTTTTCGGGTATTGTAGCTTTGGCTCAAAATGGCCGGAAATCGTGTACAAACGTTTAATCTTTTACATAATCGTATAGAAACGTTCAAAATCGTAAAGGCAGCCTTTTGCTCTGGCGGAACTTTGCATAGCTGCGGGTATAATCGCTTGCTGAAGGAACGACTAAGTGTGCCAAACAGGGATTGTAATAGATAAACAGGGATTGTGGTGAATAAACTGCCCTGTTTGTCCCAAATAAGGACATGGGCAGTATGCGATGGTCGTAGCTTAACAGAAATCAAGTACACGTTTTAAACTAAGGACTATGAATGATACATCTTAACCAGTAATGAAGAAAAAGGGAACAGAAAACGATTAGAGAACAAAAAAACAAAACGCATGAGTGAAAGTACATTTACAAAGAGTATTCAATTTTGGATTGACCCTGTAGGCATTATGCAAGTAGCGGAGATAATGGAAAAATCAGAGTTCGCTAACTGCATTGTGGGAACGGATGATGATGCAGTCGTCATTGAGGTGGATTATGATCCGAGAGACTTAGCCCAGGTACAGCATATTTCTGACCTTCAAAATGCAGAAGAAGTCCTGCACTACGAATTTATCAACTAACAGGGGTATTTAGGGAATTGCTTGACAAGCACATGGCCGAAAACCATGTGCTTGTCAAGTCTAACGAACAGTGGTTTAACTAAGAAAAAAACACGGACAATGAAAAAACAGAATAGCTTAAATTCGTATGACAGGAGACATGACATTACCCCAGAGGAAGTAAGAAAATTTGAAAGATTTAAACACTATACAGATGAACAGGTAGCTAATTTAATAGACACAATCAAGAGATATACCCGGTTTATTTATAATGTAGTTTCAAAACGCCAAAAATCTGGCAAGAAAATTGCATTACATATTGATAATCAACTAACTAAAGCAGCATGAGCGACATCACACTCTTTAAAACCTTTGCCAAAGGCTCACATAAAACAAAAGCTAAAGGCAGTAACTGCGTTATTTACACCCGCGTTTCTACCAAAGAGCAAGCAGACAATAACCTAAGCCTTGATACACAGAAGAAGGCTTGTGAAATATTTGCTAAAAAAGGCAACCTGCAAATCATGGGTTACTATGGCGGCACATTTGAAAGTGCTAAGACAGATGAGAGAAAACAGTTTAATAACATGCTCTCTTTTCTGAAGAAAAGCAGGGAGAAAATTTCGTATATTATCGTGTACAGTGTGGATAGGTTCAGCCGTTCCGGTGCAAACGCAATCTATATAGCCGAGCAGCTAAAGAAGCAGGGTATAGTGGTTTGTTCCGTAACACAGCCTACAGATGCATCAACTGCAAGTGGCAGCTTGCAACAGAACATACAGTTCATCTTTAGCGAGTATGAGAACCAGCAACGCAGGGAGAAATGCATGGCAGGTGTTAAAGAGATGCTGCTTCGCGGTGAATGGCCTACCGCACCACCTATTGGTTATGACATCATCAAGACCAATGGTAAACGGTCTATTATGCTTAATAGGGACGGCAAACTGCTCAGGAAAGCGTTTCATTGGAAAGTGAATGAAAAGGTTTCCAGTGAGGAGATAATTCAAAGGCTGGCGGCGCAAGGACTAAAGATCAGCAATCAAAGAATGTCGGCATTCTTCCGTAATCCATTCTATTGTGGGCTAATGGTTCATACAGCTTTAGAAGGGCAGGTGATAGAGGGCAACCATGAGAAAATGGTATCAAAGGAAATGTTCCTCGCAGCCAATGACGTACTTTCTGAGAACAAACAAGGGTATCGTATCAATCCAGAAAATGAAGATATTCCCTTAAAGCGTTTTTATAAATGCGATGATTGTGGAGAGTTTTTAAGAGCTTACAAGGCTTATAAAAACCAGAAGTATTATTACAAGTGCAACACCAGAGGCTGTAGATGCAATATGAGGGCGGAGACATTAAATGACCGCTTTGCTGAAAAACTGGTGGAATACACGCTTGAATTTGATGAAGCAATGCAGTACCTTATCCGAGAGCAAATGATAGCTGATTACAACACGCTGAATGAGCGCAATGAGGAAAGTATTGATAACATTGAAGGACAGTTATCTGAAATAGATAAGAAGCTGGAACGACTGGAAGAACGGTATGTGCTGGAGGAAATAACCAAGGATATGTTCGACAAATTCAGAGCCAAATTCCTTGATGAGAGGAAGCAAATTGAGAAGGAAAGGGCAAAATACGGAAATAAGGTGTCGAACCTTGATATTTACGTAGATACAGCCTTCCGAGCATCCTCGAAACTCGCGCCAGAATGGGATTCCGCCGATTACAACGATAAACAGGAACTTCAATATTTGCTATTTCCAGAGGGTGTGTACTACAATCGCAAAAAAGACGAGTGTCGAACCCCAAAAGTAAATGAAGCATTCCGTTACTTTGTACGTGTATCAAGGTTTTTGGGGGAAAATAATAAGGGGAACTGCAATGAAAATTTGCAGTTCCCCTCTTTGGTAGTCTCAACAGGAATCGAACCTGTATCAAAAGTTTAGGAAACTTCTATTCTATCCATTGAACTATGAGACCCTTTTCATTAGATAGCTTTCTATCAAATGAGGTGCAAAAGTAAGATTTCTGAACATGTTTGCAAACTCATTTTTCAGTTGATGTTTTTCCATAACATCTAGGCTAAAAACGTTAGCGTATCAGTGTCACATCCCCCTTGTAATACCTCAGCTTCCCGCTGGCCGATTCTATGATGATGCTGTAAAAATACACACCCATGTCCTGCTCCTTGCCGTTGTAGGTTCCGTCCCATCCGCCATTAGGGTCCCACGGATTGTTGTAAACCTCCTGTCCCCACCGGTTATAAATGGTAAACTGCACTACCTTTTTATACTTCATCTTCCCTATCCTGAACACATCATTCTTGCCGTCTCCGTTCGGCGTAAAGGCATTGGGCAGGTATTCCTCCTCGTCAAATATCACCCTTATCACCACACTGGTCGAGTCGTAGCATCCCCATTCATTCATTCCTCGCACGGTGTATTCGTTCACAGAATCCCTCGGCTTCACAAAGGGGTCGGGTATGTAGTAGTTGCTTATGGTGCCGTTGCGGGGCGTCCAGTTATAGTAAGCCGCACCTTCCACATGCAGTTGCACACTGTCGCCATAGTTCAGTATATACTTATTCGCCTTTATGTCCGACAGTTCTATCACCGGCTGCAGTTTTATCTCTACTGTAGTGCCGGTACTGCAATTCCATCGTGTGTAGGTGAGCGTATATATTCCCTGCGCCGCTGCCGTTACGCCTGCTATCGTGGGGTTCTGGTCAGTGCTGTAAAAACCGTTCGGCCCCTCCCATTTATAGGTACCATCCGGCTTATCATTCGCCCCGAACAACAGTAGCGTTCCGCCCACACATATAGGTGCATTGCTGGTGATCACTGGTGGTGGCGGCGCGGCAGGGTCCGTCAGCACCACAGGCCCCACCACATTAGACACGCACAACGATGTCTGCACAAAAATGCCTGTATAAGCACCGGCAGGTCTGCCGTAAACCGTCACATTACCCACCGCATCAGCGGTAGCCGTAAACGTTGCAGGCACCCCATTGTAGGTAAGCCCTATGGTATATCCCACTCCGGGCGAAAGTCCTTCCAGAATGATAGTACCCTCACTGCCACCGCACGTTATAGGGTTACTGCTATTCACATTGCTGATGTGCGGCAACGCATTCACCGTCACCGTTACTGTTGCCGGTAGCGTAGTGCAGCTCAGCAACGATGCTGTCACCGAGTACACACCTGCATTGGCAAGTGTTGCCGGGTCTATCTGCGGGTTTTGCAATGTTGATGTAAATCCGCCAGGCCCGGTCCAGTTATAGGTCACACCCGGCGCGCTTGTCGCGGTCAGCTTCAATATCCAACCCTCACATACCGGCGAATTACTTCCTGCCACCGGCACAGGCGGCGTACCCATATCGGTCAGCGTCACCGTTCCTGCCCACACACCCGTGCATCCTTCAGGCGATTTCACTTGAATACTTGTATAAACACCCGCAGTCAATCCTGTTAATACAATAGTGCCGCCGCTGTTGGCAGTATCCGTTAGCGTCACCGGCACACTGCTATGCAGATAATCCACTGTGTAGATCACGCCAGCGCCCAAACCGCCTATAGTTATCGTTCCGTCTGCGGCGCCGCACGTGGTGGGGTTGGTAAATGTCACCGACGATATTACCGGATTCGGATAAACAGTTACCACCTTAGTGGCAGTGCATCCACCCGTAGTAGTATACGTGATAGTTGCTGTACCTGCAGCTATACCAGTCACCACACCCGTACCTGCCCCCACTGTGGCTATCGCAGGTGACCCGCTGGTCCATGTACCCGCCGCCAGCGGATTGCTGAGTGTTGTATTGCTACCCACGCACACCGTTGCCGTACCGCTTATCGATCCCGGCATAGGCACCACCGTCACAACAGTGGTCGCATAACAGCCCAAAGAATTAGTGAACGTGATTACCGCTGTTCCCGGCGATATACCTGTCACTATACCCGTTGCCGGCCCCACCACGGCCACCGTGCCTGTGCTACTACTCCATGTGCCTGTGCCCGATGGATTGGACAATGTAGTTGTACCACCCACACATACTACCGCGTTACCGGTGTTAGATGTTATGGGCGTCACTGTTATCATTTGTGTGGCCTGCGCGGTATTGGCACATGCGTCCGATACTGTCACCGTGTACACGGTCGTCGATGCAGGCGTTACAACCAGCGGCGATCCCGGCACACTGCCCGGGTCCCACAGATACGTATACGGCGGCACCCCGAACGAAGGAGTAGTACTCAACGACACCGACTGCCCCACGCACACCGCCGTCACCCCTCCGGCCGATGAGACCGCCGATGTCTCCACCGTACGTCCAAACACCGTCACCGTCAATGGTGTGGCAGCTGCTACATACGTTGTGGCACACGGCGTGGTGGCGGCAAAGTTTTGATAGAACCTCATGTTCAGGTTCATGTTATACGGCAGACACTGTGGCGCCAGCACACACGGACCAATATCCGACATGATGCTCACGTTAGTACCCGTACACGTGCCACCGCTTGCCAGATTACAGTACCAGAAAAACCCTCCGGCACCGGGGCTCCTGCAGCTTCCCAATGTAAAATCAACTGCGCCATGCAGCAACAGTGCCCCGCCACTTGCAGTATAGTTGAACGACCACCTTATATCCGTTACGGTCACAGCCGCAGGCACTGTAGCCGCATTCAGGTAATTGCAGCTTATGGTCTTTGTAGGACTGTAAGACGACCCGCCAACCGTAGAAGCTGTAGTAGTTGACACCAGCGGATCTATCACCACCGGATACGAAGTCGCCGGCTTGTCAAACACACTACCCGGCACCACAATATCCAATGTTGTTGCATGTACATCATACCCTATGAACTGCAGCGTCTGCTCAGGCATCTGCTCTTCATACACGGTGGCTGCACCAATGTTGTAAAGCGCATCCCCCTTCGCGTCAGTCACCTGCAGATTATCATGCACATCTGTAGTATCACCCGCACGCATCCGCAGCCCATCGGCCATTTCCACATGGTCCCTTATCAGCAATTGGCCACCCGCATAGGCCGGCATGGCGTGTTTCACAAAAAAGTTGGTCTTCGCCGATCCCCTGCCCACATACACTTCCATATCTATACCCGGCCACATATCCGTCACATACATGCCGTCGGCACCGAGTGTTGCCTGCGTCCAGTTTGCCTGGCCTAAAGAATGTTCATTCCCTGCTCCATCCCTGTACACAAGCTCCAATCGGTAATTGAATCGCAACCACCCCTTCGGATGCGCGATCTCCACTCCCTTCCTCCTTGTATTGATCGAGACCGGCTCCGGCTGATTGAACGCCCCATAAATATTGTGGTCGTGTGCACTGAGCCTGGTATCAATAGTACGCCAGTTGCCCTCGGCATCCCTGTAGTGCATAGCGTCTGTAGATGTCTGCAAAGCCACCTCACGTCCGCCTGTCCCTTCCAACACAAACTTCTTGCTCTTCTCAGTGCGTTCAGCTATCACCTCATAACAATCGGCACAGGGTGCGTCAGCAAACAGCCTACCCACCTCCGGATGGTTCGGGGTACGCGCATTCGCCTTTTTCGCTTCTTCAGACAAGTGCCGCACATCCTCCTGAAACGTTCTGTAATTTCTTTCTTTTGCCACCATGCCATTGGGCGCCGCGCCATTGCCGTCGCCGGCATACACCAGCACCGGCAACACAGCCAATAGCAGCAAAACAAAACACCTTAGGGTTTTCATTGATGCAAATATACGAGCCCACACCGTAAAGCCACGCTCCCACGCCTACCCCTCACCCGACGTACCCCAAGCTTTTTCTCAAATATTTGGCAAATCACCTTGCATTTTTGCCGTTATTTTGAGCCATGAAATCCCTGTTGGCTTTTGCTTCATCGGTCCTCCTGGCTTCGGTTGTCACTGCACAGACCGAGAACTGGGACACCTACATGGTGCGCATGGGTGGCAAACCGGCCTCCGTCCTCGTCGACATGGGGCTTATGTCCTCAGCGCCCGACAAGCTACTACCCTACCTACTCGTCACCGGGCCGCAGGCCAACCGCCCCAACAAAATGACCGGCTTCCCCGACACTGCTGAGATCGCTCAGATGGAGAACATTCTCGACCTAACAAGCGCATTCCTTTCGGGTGTCACCGCAAAAAAACTGGCAGGCACGCTCATGTACAACGGCGAACGGGTCAACTACTACTACGTAAAAGACACCATTGCCATTCGCAACGCGCTCCACCGCATGTACAACACGCACTTCCCCACCTGGAAATACACCCTCAAGATCAAACAAGAACCGGCCTGGCAAACCTACCGCACCTTCCTCTACCCCGATAGCATGGCCATGGCATGGATGAATACCAACAAGGCCGTGCTGCAACTATTACAACAGGGCGACGAACCCAATGTACCCCGCTCAGTGAAACACACCATCTATTTCACCGCCGATAGCAGCCGCAAAACATTCGTCACTGCGGCACAGCAGCTGCGCTACAAGATAGATAAGATCTATGATGCGCCCACCGTTGCCTTCCCTTACGAACTGGTCGTGAGTCGTTTTGCACCATTGGTCATGGATAGCCTTATGGCACAGGAGAGCGAACTGCGCACAGCTGCAAAACCACTAAAAGCATATTACAAAGGCTGGGACGCGTCGCGCAAGTAACTACCGCAACTGACGGCGATACATCACTAGCGCCACTACCCCGAAGATCATGTTGGGGATCCACATGGCTATCATCGGGTCCAGATTGGCCTTGGTGGCAAACGTCGATGAGATCTGCATGAACATGATGTAAATGGCACTGATGGCAATACCCAGCGCCAGGTGCAACCCCGATCCGCCCCTTATCTTTCGGCTGGCGATACACGCACCTATAATCGTGAGGATAAATCCGGCAAACGGCTGCGCGGTCCTGCGTTCTTTCTCTATGAAGAAACTGCTCAGATTCTCTGTACCCCTCATCTGTTCCTGCTTGATGTAGGCATTCAGCTGCGGTGTGGTCAGCGCCTCCCTTATGGCATCGCCCCTGTTCAGGTCACGCGGCGTGAAGGGGTAAGCCACATTCATCTCCGGCACCTTCACCAGTTTCTCTTTCAGACCGTCATTCGTGCGTACCACCACATTGTGCATCTGCCATATCTTCTTGGCAGTATCATACACAACATAATCTGCCATCACCTTTTCCTTCAGCAGTGTACCCTCCATCTTCTCTACACAAAAACGGTTACCCGTCATGTTATCGAAGTTGAAGTTCTGCATATATATATAAGTGCCCTTGGCTATGCCCAGATGCAGATTGTCCGATGCATACCGGTAGTTGCCGTCATTGATGTAGGTATCCTCAAAGTGTATCCGCTGCTTGTTGGCATTCGGTATCACCCAGTGGTTCGACAGTAGCGACACCAGACACAGAAACCCGCCGCCTATCACATAGGGTCGCAGAAAACGGCTGAACGACACCCCCGACGACAGTATCGCTATGATCTCCGACTTATAGGCAAGCTTAGAGGTAAAGAAGATAGTGGCAATGAAAATGAACAACGGGAACAGCAACGCAGTAATGTGCGGAACGAAGTTCTTATAGTAGTTCACCACCACCAGAAAGGGCGCCTTCTTCGACACTATATTGTCCACCTTCTCCGAATAGTCTATCACACACGATATCACCGCCAATATCATAATGGCGAAGAAAAAGGTGCTCAGAAACTTGCGGACTATGTACCAGTCGAGTTTTTTCATGTACGGCAGACGGCTGCAAAATTGAGGCTTTTTGCCCACTATTGCCTCTTTCTTTTGTTGCGTTCTTCTTAAAATCGTTTTCAAAAAAAATGTGCGGCATCACCGCACATTTCTCCTGAACTATGTTCCTTAAAATTATTTCTGATCAGTTTCAACTTCCTTGTTGCGCCAGTGCTTAGGAAAACGCCATGCGATACCGCCGTGCAGCAACCCCTTATAACCAAGGCCCAGCTCAGCAAAACCCGCAAACTGCCTGCCTATACGGATACCGATCGGTGTAGCCTGAAAACCCCATGGCTTTGCGCCCGACTCATCCACCTGGCCCGGGCCGGTTGGGTGAAGGTCTGTAAGTACTGAGAAACCATATCCTACCGAACCATAAAGGCGCACACGCACGTGGCTATCCTTAGTATCCAGATATTTGAAAGTCACTTCCGGAATGAATGATGCGAAGCTTGCCCAGTTGCTGATACGCTCCTGACCAAAACCCAGACCCAGTGTCACTGTTGGCGACAGATAGTACCTGTAAGTAAGACTGAATGTACCTGAAGACGTATTGTAGGGCGGACGGTTAGCGAACTGATAGATACTGAAACGACCATAACCCAAGGCAAATTCACTTTTACCCTTCTGTGCCACCGCCTGTGTTGCCGAGGCGATCATTGCAAGGGCAAGGCAAAATATGTACATCTTTCTCTGCATGTGCAAGATATTTAGTTAGTTGAAATTCGTTGAATTAGTTATAAGGGCTAAAGATATACCAATCTTTCATTTTTGCAAAACTATCCCCCAACGACAAACGGGATACGCGACACGGGGAGAAGCATCAGTTAGCACCATTCACCTGCCAGCTTCGCCATAGCACACCTGCAACATTCGTTACATATACGTTAAGCATCTTACGACTTTACAGCTTACTTTTGCGCCATGTTTCAACCGTTAAGTAATGAACAGCTTATTGCTGTTGCCAATGAATTCGGTACACCCGTCTACGTGTACCATGCCGAACAGATAGCCGAACGCTACAACAAACTTACCGATGCCTTCAAGGCCCACCCTACAAAGTTCTTCTATGCCTGCAAGGCACTCACCAACGTCAACATCCTTAAATATGTCAAGAGCCTGGGCGGCCTGCTCGACTGTGTCAGCATCAACGAGGTGAAGCTGGGCCTGCTGGCCGGTTTCGCTCCTCAGGAGATCCTTTTCACACCCAACTGTGTCGATTTCGATGAGATAGTTGCCTGCGTGGACCTTGGTGTGCGCATCAACATAGACAACATCTCCATACTCGAGCGCTTCGGCAATGTATATGGAGGATCTTACCCTGTTTGCATCCGCATCAATCCGCATATTGTTGCAGGTGGCAATTACAAGATCTCTACAGGGCATATCGACAGCAAATTCGGTATCTCCATCCACCAGCTCCGCCACATTGAGCGCATCGTCAAGACCACCGGGCTCCACGTTCAGGGCCTGCACATGCACACCGGCTCCGAGATCAAGGATATCGACGTGTTCCTGCAGGGCCTCGATGTGATGTTCGGCATAGCCACTCACTTCAAAGACCTCGACTTCATAGACCTCGGCAGCGGGTTCAAGGTGCCATATAAAGAAGACGACCAGGAGACCGATGTGTACCTGCTGGGCCAGAAGGTAGCAGAGGCGGCCATGGAGTTCGAACGCGAGTACAACCGCAAGCTGGAGATCTGGTTCGAACCGGGCAAATACCTGGTGAGCGAATGCGGCTGGTTTGTAGTAAAGGCCAACGTCATCAAACAGACCACCGCAACTGTGTTCGTAGGCGTCAACTCAGGCTTCAACCACCTCATCCGCCCTATGTTCTACGACTCTTACCACCGCATCACCAACATCTCCAACCCCGATGGCGCCAAACGTATCTATACCGTTGTGGGCAACATCTGCGAGACCGATACATTTGCCTGGGACCGTGTGCTGAGCGAGGTGCGCGAGGGCGACTTCCTTGCCTTCCACAACGCCGGTGCCTATGGCTTCGAGATGAGCAGCAACTTCAACTCGCGCCTCAAGCCTGCCGAGGTACTGATACAGAACGGCCAGCCAAAACTCATCCGCCGCGCCGATGTGTTTGAAGACCTGTTGAAGAACCAGATCGTCTGATCACAGACCTACGCATAAAAGAAAAGCGCACCGGCCTCCCGGTGCGTTTCTCTTTTAAATAAGATCATGTCTTACAGAACCAGCATTGCATCTCCATAGCTGAAGAAGCGGTATTTTTCTTTGATAGCCGTTTCGTAAGCGGTCATCATCAGGTCGTAACCGGCAAAGGCACACGCCATGATCATGAGGCTTGTCTTTGGCAGGTGGAAGTTAGTGATCAGCGAATCAGCGATAGAGAAGTTATACGGCGGGTGAATGAACACATTCGTCCATCCTTCCTCCGGCTTCAGCAGTCCCTGTGCTGTCACCGAGCTTTCCAGCGCACGCATTGTGGTAGTACCTACCGAGCAGATGTGGCGCTTCTCAATCTTAGCACGGTTCACCATGTTGGCAGCATAGTCGTCCACTTTAAAGTATTCGGCGTCCATCTTGTGTTTCGACAGATCTTCAACCTCTATCGGGCGGAAGGTACCGAGGCCCGTGTGCAGGGTCACTTCTGCAAACTTCACGCCTACTATCTCCAGCCTTTTTATCAGTTCGCGGCTGAAGTGCATACCCGCGGTTGGAGCCGCAACAGCGCCTTCATACTTGGCATATACTGTCTGGTAGCGTTCTTTATCTTCGTCTTCAGGCTTGCGCTTGATGTATTTTGGCAGTGGGGTTTCGCCCAGCAGGTCCAGCATTCCGCGGAACTCCTGTTCGTTACCATCAAAAAGGAAGCGGATGGTACGACCACGCGATGTTGTGTTGTCTATTACTTCTGCTACCAACTCATCGTTGTCGCCAAAGTACAGTTTGTTACCAACGCGTATCTTACGGGCCGGATCAACGATCACGTCCCACAGATGGTTTGGTTTGTTCAGTTCACGCAGCAGGAACACCTCTATCTTGGCGCCTGTTTTTTCTTTGCGACCATATAAACGCGCCGGGAACACCTTTGTGTTGTTCACGATCATCACGTCTTTGTCGTTGAAATAATTGAGAACGTCTTTAAAAACCTTGTGCTCAATTTTGCCTGTATCGCGATGGATCACCATCAGACGGCTTTCGTCGCGTTTTTTTGCAGGATGTTGCGCTATGAGATTTAATGGTAAGTCGAACTTAAACTGCGACAACTTCATATATGAGAATGGATTGAATGAAAAGTGTGCAAAGTTACATAAAAGTAACGATATTATGGCGATTTGCTTCTGTATCCCTTTTACGCCCAGTTCTTCCCTGCTACGCTTGCCCCTGCACATTGCCACAAGCCCGAACGGGTGCAGGAATCTCCCGTTTTTAAAAAAGTCATTTTAGCTACTTTTTGCCACAATAACCGTGACAATCAACACATTACAGATCTCCCACCGGTCAAAAAACTCCCAAAAATCTCCCACATAACAAAACCGCAAATACCAACAGGCGTGATCGGTCCTTGCTGCTCCACACAAAAGGTAGCCACTGCCGTTTACCCCGGCAAAAGGAAAATCTGTGATACTGCAGAAAACGAGGTATGATAAACCTCCCTCGTCCTGAAATTTGGTTACACTTTTGAACCATTATTACCCCACGTCACTCACCCGCGCTGTGACTCCCGTCATAATTCTTCAACGCACTTCGTCCGTCCTTTGCCAAAACTTTGAATGCGATGATACCACACCAAAAAAGATCGTGGGCAGAGCCATTTAAGATAAAAATGGTGGAACTGCTGAAAATGACTACTCCGGCACAACGTCGGAAAGCAATTAAAGAAGCGGGCTACAACACCTTCCTGCTTCGGTCCGAAGATGTGTACATAGACCTGCTTACCGACAGCGGCACATCTGCCATGAGCGACCAACAATGGGCCGGCCTTATGCTGGGCGACGAGGCCTATGCCGGCAGCAAGAACTTCTACAATCTGGAGCGGTCCGTAAAAGAACACTACGGCTACAAATACCTCATACCCACCCACCAGGGCCGCGGCGCCGAGAACATCCTCTCAAAGGTGATGATAAAAAAAGGCGACATCATCCCCGGCAATATGTACTTCACCACCACACGCCTGCATCAGGAACTGGCAGGTGGCACCTTTGCCGATGTGATCATTGACGAGGCACACGACCCCACCCACCCCCACCCTTTCAAAGGGAACATAGATCTGGACAAGCTGGAAAAACTGATAAAGAAACACGGCGCCGCCCGCATTCCCTATGTATGCGTAGCGGTAACTGTGAATATGGCCGGCGGCCAGCCCGTATCTATGGCCAACATGAAGGAGGTGCGCGCACTCACCGCCCGCCACGGCATAAAGGTGATACTGGATATGACCCGCATTGCCGAGAACGCCTTCTTTATACAGCAGCGCGAAAAAGGATATGCCCGTCGCAGCGTAAAAAGCCTGGTAAAAGAAATGTGCAGTTATACCGACGGAGCTACCTTCAGCGCCAAGAAAGACGCGCTGGTGAACATAGGTGGTTTCCTTGCGCTGAACGATGAAGAGAAATACCAGGAGGCCAGCAACATGGTAGTGGTGTACGAAGGGCTGCACACCTATGGCGGTCTTGCCGGACGCGACATGGAGGCGATGGCCATTGGCATTGCCGAATCGGTGCAGGACGAACACATGAAGGCCCGTATAGGACAGGTCCTCTATCTGGGCGACCGCCTGCAACAGGCCGACATACCCATAGTGACACCCGTGGGCGGACACGGCATTTTCATTGATGCCAAAAAGTTCCTGCCCCACCTCAAACAAGATCAGTTTCCGGCACAGGCGCTGGCAGCCGAGTTGTACCTCGATGCCGGCATACGTACCATGGAGCGCGGCATAGTATCGGCCGGACGCAACGCGAAGACGGGCGACCACTACTACCCCAAGCTGGAGCTGGTGCGCCTCACCATTCCGCGCAGGGTATATACCCAGGCACACATGGACGTGATAGCCGAATCAGTAGCCAACGTTTACGACCGCCGCGACAAAATAACCGGTCTGCGCATGGTATGGGAACCACAGTACCTGCGCTTCTTCCAGGCAAGGTTCCAGGTATTATAGAAACAAACATAACCTGCAACGCACTTGCAGGTTATCGAAGCCTTCTGCATCGCTGCGGCGTTCAGAAGGCTTATTTTTTTGCAAAAAGGCTCTTGATGGAAAGTGCAAAGGCCGGAGAACCAAAAAACATAAAACCTGCGCATAGATTAGCAGCATCGAGAGTCCCACTTACCGGGATGTGCTCAATAAAGCAACTACGCTCAGCTCTTGATGGCGCATTCATATTTCCGTAGATGTGGTTGTCGTGCTCCCTTCTTTAAATGTCTGGAACGTGTTAGTCTTGAGGTTGCTCTATAAACAGTAGTAATAACGACACACCTCAAATTCCGGCCTTATAAAAATGGCGTTAAGAAAAATGACGTAACGTAGCGGCCGCAAAATCTATGGAGGTAGATGGCACTCCGCTGATAGTAGCGAAGGTTCAGTAGCGAACACAGCAATGATAGATATCTATATTTTGCAGCGGAGTGCAGACATTTTTTAGCCAATTTTTATACAGCCTTGATTTTTTGGTTCTTTTGCATCAAGGCAAAAGAACAACAAAGAATATCTGTCATACTACAGAAAACTCACTTTCATAAAACTTTCCTCTTTTCCCTATTCCCGCAGGGTTGTAACTTGATTAGAAGTTGAGTAAAATGGAAGGCAGCAGCACAAATAACAATTTTTACTTACTTCTCACCCTGAGAAGAAGTGCGCAGGTTTTGAGAAGCAGTGGGAAGCAGATTGCGCACCTGCTTCTCACATTTTTATTGATGATCAACGAACTAAGTAAGGAATGGGAAAAAGAAAAAAAATGCGCAAAATGCGCAGTCAGCTTATTGAAGCCGCACAGTCCGGAAAAGCATAACCACCCCGCCCCCCGTCACTCCGACTTTACGAAACTTACCGTGTGGGTAGCCGCCCCCTCAGAAAGCCGCAGCGAATACATACCCGGCGCGAAGGCGCTTACATCTATCCTGAAGGTGCCGGTAGTTACAGGCGCGTTATACACCTCACGTCCGTGGGCATCGGTCACCACAGCACGGTGGTACACCGCACCCGTCACGGCAACTATCAGTTCATTGTCCGCATTCACCGATACGTTCACCGTTGCCTCGGCCGCAGGTGACTTGCTCACTATTTTATGGATACGGCTCAGATTATCGCGGTTGAAATCTATTACATACAGATTACCCGCATCATCGGTGGCCACATCTCGCGGATTAGACAATTTACTTGTCGTGGCGGGTATGCCCGTGCCGCTTCTGCCCCCCACACCGGTACCGGCAAAGGTGGTGATGATGCCATCCCGTGTCACCTTGCGCACCACATGGTTGTCTTCATCAGCAATATACAGATCACCGGCCCTGTCCAGTGTTATGCCTGTGGGTTTGTTCAGCGTGGCGGCCGTTGCCGGTCCGCCATCGCCCGTGTAACCTCGGCGGCCATTTCCGGCTATGGTAGTTATGCGCCCCTTGGCACTCACCCTGCGCACCACATTGTTGCGCATATCCGAGATAAACAGACTACCATCGGCACCCAACGCCAGGCCATAGGGCGTGTGCAACTGCGCATCGGTGGCCGGGCCGCCATCGCCGCTGTAGCCCTTGCTGCCGTAGGTGCCGGCAACAGTGCGGATGAGCCCATCGTTGGTCACCTTGCGGATCACGTGGTTGCGTTCATCAGAGAGGTACAACTCACCCATCGGCGACACCACCACCATATTCAACCCCGACAGTTGCGCGTTTGTAGCAGGCACCCCTTCGCGACGATCACCGGTCCCGGCAGTCCCCGCCACGATGCTCATGGCGCCATCGGGTGTTATCTTCCGCACAATGCCGCCATTGTATTCGGTGGCATAGATGTTGCCGCTGCGGTCGGTACACAGTCCGTGAGAGAAAGCCACCTGCGCCTCCGTGTACCGGCCGCCGGCGGTCCGCTGCCGCACCACACCGGCACAACTGTCGCCCGGCACAATGCGCACAATGTAGCTGCTGTTCCACTCGGTGGCATATATGACACCCTGTGCATCAATAGCAATGCCGTTGAAACTGCGCACATTAGCCAGACTGTCTATATGGCTGTCGCAGAAACGTACCGGCACCGTCACTATCTGTTGTGCATGCAGCGGCATACCACACAACGTAGCGACAAAGAACAGCAATAGGAACCGGCAGAGCATATTGCAAATGTAACCATTCACTGTATTGTCCGCCTTTAGTACTTTTGGCGCCTATGCAACTCAACTTTCAGGAGGCGACACTCAAAAAGCTGTCGGTACATTATATAGGCAACAAGGGCAACGGGCAGGACATGATAGCGTCCAAAAAGCCCTTTCAGTTGGGTGAAGACGAAGGAAAGCTGCTGTGCGATGCGTTCTTTGCACGGTTCAATGCCGGCGGCGAGAAATACAGCTTCAGTCATGGGGCATCGCTGAACTACAACGAGGTGTACAACTATTGTCTGGAAAGCCTTGCCGAAGAAGCGGCCTTCCACAAGAACTCGGTGAACATAGCGAAGCACCTACACGAGAACACCACGCACCCCAAGGTGAAACCGGGAGAGCTGTACGTGGCCTACTTTGGTAACTGTATAGTGAACGGCGCGTTTGTAGAGGTGATGGGTATGTTCAAGACCGAGACCAAGAGCCACTTCCTGGACACGCAGGTTGATGCCAAAGACACTGAACTGACCATGCGCACCGGCGCCGACATAGGCAAGTTCGACAAAGCGGCCCTGGTGTTGCCCACCAATGCCGAGAACGGCTTTGATGTGCTCATATACGACAGCAACGGCAACCGCGGCGAGGAGGCCCAGTTCTGGCGCGAGAGTTTCTTGGGTGTAGTGCCGCAGGCCACCGAATACTACCATACCAACCAGTTCCTGGGGATGGCAAAGGAGTTCATAACGGCGCAGTTGCCGCAGGAATACGACATTGAAAAGACAGGCCAGATAGACCTGCTGAACAAGTCGATGGAGTACTTCAGGGCCAACGAGGCGTTCGACAAAAAGAAGTTCACCGAAGAGGTGTTTGAAGACAAACGCATCATAAAGGCGTTCAAAGAGTTTGAAGACAACTTCACCGAAATGAACGAGATAGAACTACCCGACCAGTTCGACATCTCTACTCAGGCAGTGAAGAAACAGAACAGGGTATTCAAGAGTGTACTGAAGCTGGACAAGAACTTCCACGTGTACATTCACGGCGATAAGAGCCTTATAGAGCGTGGATATGACGAGAAAACAGGCAAGAAGTTCTACAAGATCTACTACGACGAGGAAAATTAAGCCGTTGATAGTATCAGGGTTTGTTTAATTTCGCTGTGCGCGTGCACCAATAATTTACAGAAACTTATATCCAATGAAGAGATACATCATACTCACATCCATAGCCCTTGTTTCTTTGGCGTCATGCGGTAAAAAAGACAAACCCATAGATCCGGAGGTATCGGCTCACATCGGGAATTTTGTATTCTATTCATCCGGCAAAATGGTGACAGCCAAGCGTGAAGCATCAGTACCATCGGGCCCGGTAAGTATAGAAGGATTGATGAGTAATGGTGCCACGCTGCGTTTATGGATACGCAGCTATGTAGAGAAACCCGGCGTCCTGAACATGGACAGCACCGACGCCACTGCAACCTACCTACCCCCTACCCCCAGCATAGAGGTGCGGGCGGTGAGGGGCACACTCAACATCACGCAGGTAACCCCTGTAGTGACGGGCACTTACTTCTTCGTTTGCACCGATTCTACCGCGGTGAACGGCAGTTTCAGGATTAATCCGCTATAAGTGATGAAATAATGTGAAATGGGTACAAAACCGAATTCCCAAATCGGTCACAATCAACTATTTTTGCACCCATGCAAGCATCACTCAGCGAACAGGAACTGGTACGCCGCGACAAACTGCGGGAATTAGTAGAATTGGGCATTGACCCTTATCCGGCACCATTGTATGAAATAACACATACAGCCCGCGATATAAAGGAAAAATACAATGAACAAACTGCCGACCAATTCAAAGCTGTAAGTCTGGCAGGCCGCATAATGAGCGTGCGCGATATGGGCAAGGCCAACTTTGCCGTACTGCAGGACGCTACAGGCCGTATACAGGTATATGTGAAGCGTGACGAGATATGCCCCGGCGACGACAAGACCATGTATGACACAGTGTGGAAACGCCTGCTGGACATAGGTGACATCATAGGTGTGAAGGGATATGTGTTCACCACCAAAACCGGTGAAACCTCGATACACGTTTCTTCCTTCACACTGCTCACCAAGAGCCTGCACCCGCTGCCGATAGTGAAGGAAAAGGACGGCGAGCAGTTTGACGCTGTAACTGATCTGGAGTTCAAATACCGTCAGCGCTATGCCGACCTAATTGTGAACCCGGGCGTTCGCGATACGTTTGTGAAGATCACCAAAATGAAGAACGCCATCCGCACGTTCCTCAACGAGCGTGGTGCGCTGGAAGTAGACACCCCTGTGCTGCAGAGCATTCCGGGTGGAGCCACAGCAAGGCCGTTCATCACACACCACAACGCGCTGGACATACCGCTGTACCTGCGTATTGCCAACGAGCTGTACCTGAAACGCCTGATCGTGGGTGGTTTTGAGTGGGTATATGAGTTCAGCCGCAACTTCCGCAACGAGGGTATGGACCGCACCCACAACCCTGAGTTCACGATCCTTGAATTCTATGTAGCCTACAAGGACTATCTGTGGATGATGGAAACAACGGAGCAGATGCTGGAACAGACTGCCATAGCAGCCAACGGCACCAGCACCACCAATGTTGATGGCGTGACCATAGACTTCAAAGCACCGTACAAGCGCATCAGTATCTATGACGCTATCAAGGAGCACACAGGCGTAGACATCAGCGAGATGGATGAAGCCGGCCTGCGCGAGGTGTGCAAACAACTGAAAATAGATGTGGACCCAACCATGGGTAAGGGTAAACTGATAGATGAGATATTCGGTGGTAAGTGCGAGGCACATTACATACAGCCCACCTTCATCACCGACTACCCGATAGAGATGAGCCCGCTGACGAAGAAGCACCGCAGCAAGCCGGGCCTTGTGGAGCGTTTTGAGCTGATAGTGAACGGCAAGGAAATTGCCAACGCCTACAGCGAGCTGAACGACCCGATAGACCAGCGCGAGCGTTTTGAGGATCAGGTGAAACTGATGGAGCGTGGCGACGACGAGGCTATGTTCATTGACTATGACTTCCTGCGTGCGCTGGAGTATGGTATGCCGCCAACAGCGGGCATCGGCTTCGGTATAGAGCGCCTTGCCATGTTGCTTACAGGCCAGGTGTCCATACAGGATGTATTGTTCTTCCCGCAGATGCGCCCTGAGAAGACCCAGGCAACTGCCCACGACGAGGACATAACCATATAAGTACCTGACCGAAAGTGTTTGACATGAAGAAACTCTTGACCATGGCGTTATTGGCTGGTTGTATGACCCATGCTACCGCGCAGAGCTACAGGGATAGTATTGCCAAACACCGGGAACATTATGTAAAGGAACTGCTGGAAGATAAACGTGCGCCCATAAAGCCACATCAGGCCAAGAACATTCACTTCTTCCCGGCAGACCCGGCATACAGGGTGTGGGCAGAAGTGAAAGAGACACCCGGCAGCCAGCCCTTTATGATACCTACCCGCAGCGGAAAGCAAAAACCATTCAGAGAGTATGCAACGCTTACTTTTAGCCTGAAGGGTGAGACCTATACGTTACATGCGTATCAGGGCATAGACCTCATAAAGGACACTGCCTACAAGAACTATCTGTTCATACCATTCCGTGATCAGACAAACTATGAAAGCACCTATGGTGGCGGCAGGTACATTGACCTTTCTATTACTGACATCGTCAACGGCAGGATAGTACTTGATTTCAATAAATGCTACAATCCTTACTGCGCCTATGCCGATGGCTATAATTGCCCGATACCACCATCAGAAAACAGCCTGCAGACAGAAATACCGGCTGGAGAAAAAACATTCATTCATTAAACCGGATGCAACATGAACCTCGCAGAACAATTTGAAGAAGCAACGAAGAACAGTAAGTTGCTCACTTCCCGCCCTGATAACGATACGCTGCTCAAATTATACAGTTTATACAAGCAGGCAACGGAGGGCGACAATGATGAACCCGTTCCATCCAATCCGTTCGATTTTGTGGCCCGCGCCAAGTATGACGCATGGTCGGGATTGAGTGGCATAAAGAAGGAAGACGCCATGCAACAATACATTGACCTTGTAGCATCACTTCAGAACAAATAACAAAAGGCTTGCCACGCGGCAAGCCTTTTGCTTTATTATCTTTCTTGTATCGATTATTGCGGGAGGCGGTTCAGACGGCCTGTCCAAACTGCACGTTTTGATACTGCATAGATCGTGTACAAACCAGGAATATCGAAGGAGATGTTGATGTATTTATTGGTTGGACCAACAGCCTGTTTAACCAAGCGGCCCGTCATGTCGTAAACGAAGATGTTTGCCATTTCCTCGTGAATTGAAGCCATGAATACATTGGTATTGCTGGTGCATGGATTAGGGAAAATTGTCAGTGTATCAGTTTCGAAAGGTTCAGAGAGATACACATAACGGATCCTGTTTGCTTTTTCACCGATGAAGAGATTACCGGAAGAATCAACAGCAACACAAGTAGGGCGTGTAACACAAGCATCGACAGCCAGGCCACCATCGCCGATGTGAGACCTATCGGCAGTGCCGTCACCGGCAATTGTGTTGATCTTACCATCGGTACCGATCTTGCGAACGCGGTTGTTGAAATAATCGGCGAAGTAGATATTGCCACTACGATCGAGCGCAAGGGATGCCGGGTAATTCAACTGAGACGTTTTTGCAGGTCCGTTATCGCCACCATAGCCAGCATTGTTGCCAGAGCCTGCGATAGTAGTAATGATACCGGCAGTATCGATCTTACGGATCACGTTGTTGGCAGCATCAGTAAAGACTACTTCGTCGTTGCTGAGAACGATAACGTCTGATGGCTGGTACAGGTATGCGTCAATAGCTTTAATACCATCGCCATAGTAGAAATGGAAAGTGGTATCGGCACCGGCAACAGTTGTGATGATGCCTTTTGTGTCCACTTTACGGATCTTATGGTTATTGCAATCAGCAATGAACATGTTTCCTTTGCTATCGAACGCCAAACCTTTAGGGAGGTTCAAACGAGCCAAAGTGGCCGCTGAATCATCGCCGGCGAAACCTGCCATTCCATTACCTGCAACGGTAGAAATATTACCGGCAGTATCAATTTTACGGATCCTGTTGTTTTTGGAATCGGCGAAATAAAGGTTACCGACCTTATCGATGGCGAGGCCCATTGGCGCACTCACCTTCGCCTTTACGGCAGGACCACCATCGCCAGACATACCGGCAGATCCAAAGCCGGCCAGGGTGCTGATCACACCACGCGAATCGATCTTCCGTACTTTATTGTTGTACTGATCTGAAATGAAAAGATTCCCTTTGTTATCATGCTTCAGTCCACCTGTGATATTTACAGTTGAATAAGCAGCATAGTCGTCGTCGCCGGTTGCGCCCAACTTTCCGTTGCCTGCAATAGTGGTGATGATCTGTGCGTTCGCACCGAACGACGAAAATGCCACAACTGCGAGAACCGCGCTAAAAAACCTGTTACGGCGAGTATTGATATTGCTCATGTATATTATTATTTTAAACTACTCTTGGTGATCTTACCTGTCGCACTATTCCCATAGGGAAACGCTACAAAGTTATGTTAGTTACTGATTTCAATTTTACTTGTCCAGAAATTATCATCGGTTATTACCTGCAGCAGATAAATACCTGATGGTTGCTTTAACTGAACGTCCACCGGTGAATTTGTTTCTGTTTGCCTGCTGAAAATCAATTTTCCTGATAAATCTGTGATATTCAACACCATACGCGATGGCTGCTGCAGGTTGACATTTACTGTGAACCTGCCATTATTTGCCGGATTAGGGTAAACCGAGAAAGCATCTGATGTGCTAACAGTTGCCTTTACATCGACAGGTGCATTGTAGTAACGCACGCGCTCGTTGTGGAAATCGGAAATAAAAACATTGCCGGCACCATCGGCAGCAAGGCCACGTGCGGCTGATAATTTTGCGGACAAAGCCGCACCTCCATCGCCGGAGAAGCCGAAAGTTCCAGAACCTGCGACAATCTTATAGATACGGGCTGAATCCAGCTTCTTAACTATCAGATTCCCCTCGTCGGCAATGTACATATTGCCGAAATTATCGAAAGTGATACAGGTTGGTTTATTCAGTGACAATGTGCCTTCTCCCAAAGAAAGCAACAACGCATTTCTGCCCTTTACTGTAACTACCTTGTTATTTGCTCTGTCGTATTTGCGGATGATATTGTTGTAGGTATCGGCGAAATAGACTTCGTTGGAAGGAGAAACAGCCACGCTATAGGGCTTGTTGATGGCCACCATAGACGGGAAAGGCTGGAGATCTGAATTGAAAGTTGCAACTCCATTGCCAACGACAGTACTGATGATACCCGCAGCGGAAACCATGCGGATGCGATTGTTCATCTGATCGGCAATAAACACGTTACCGGCACTATCTACAGCCACACCAGTGGGGTGATTGAGTTTGGCATAGATGGCAGTATCATTGTCGCCGCCGAAACCTGCGGTACCGTTACCGGCAATGGTAGATACGATGCCGGCGGCGGTTATCTTACGGATGCGGTTATTGTCTTTGTCTGCTATATAATAATTACCATTTTTATCGCGTGCAATTGCAGTTGGCTGATTGAAACGGGCGGCAGTTGCCGGACCTCCGTCTCCACTATATCCTGCAGTGTCGTTGCCTGCAAATGTGGATATGACACCCAATGGATCGACCTTGCGGATACAGTTATTATACTGGTCTGCTATATAAAGATTATTGGTCCCATCGGTCAAAAGACCAGCCGGGCCATGTATCGACGCAGCTGTTGCCTGACCACCATCGCCGAGATAGGCCGCGGCTCCGGTGCCCACCTTCGTAGAAATGTTTTGCGCACCGGCGGCAAAAACCACCAGGGAAAACACCCCCGATAGAAGGTATTTCTTGCTTTTCATAGTCGGAAAATTTGGCACTAAGATAACGTATAATTTTTGATTTTAAAACCCTTCAAATATTTCAAAGATCAAGATGAGGCGGGTTAGCATCCGCTAAACTAATCTTCGATCCGCTTAGTATCGGCATTTCATGATAGCCCACTTATTTTGTTATCATATAATTAATGATTCCACCGCCTTAAATGACCGAACATATGAAACCATGTCAACTACGTTGACTACTGCTACCATTTGAGAATTGAGGTACATTTGCGTAAAACTGACCTTTGGCAGCAAAAGTATTTCTGGCAACGCCCCCGTTTACGCAACTGAATACCCCTTATCCGGCAACTGCCTACCTGAAGGGTTTTCTTAATACCAAGGGTATCGCATCGGTTCAGGCCGACCTGGGGATAGATGTCATATTAAAACTATTTTCAGAAAAAGGTTTCAGGGACCTGTTTTCGAAAGTAGAGCAGACGAACGCAGAGTTGTCAGCCAACTTAAAAAGGATAGCGAGCTTAAAGGACCAATACATACAAACAATTGAACATGTAATTTCTTTTCTTCAAGGTAATAACCCTACGCTGGCACCATTGATAGCCAAGCGCGGGTACCTGCCGGAAGCAATGAGATTCAATCAGGCGGAGGACCTTCACCATGCTTTCGGAACGATGGGAACCCAGGACCAGGCAAAACACCTTGCCACCCTTTATCTGGAAGACATATCGGACCTGATAAAAGAATGTGTAGACCCTCATTTCGGTTTCAGCAGGTACGCAGAGCGACTGGGGCGGAGTGCCAACACATTTGACGAGCTGTATGAACACTTGCAACAGCCATTTACCTACATAGACCAACTACTCATTGCAGAGCTTGCCAGATACATGGAGCAACACTCCCCTACCATTGTGGCACTTTCGGTACCTTTTCCGGGCAACCTTTATGCGGCATTCAGGTGCGGACAGTGGATACAGGCAAACATGCCGGATGTGAAAGTGGTGATGGGTGGCGGATTTGCCAACACAGAACTGCGCTCGTTATCGGACCCAAGGGTATTTGAGTTTTTTGACATGATAACACTGGATGATGGCGAAAGTCCGGTGGAACAGATAGTTGCCTACTCTGAAGGAAAAATAACCCGGCAGGAGTTGAAGCGCACATTTGTGCTGGAAGAGGGCGTGGTGACCTTTATGGACAACAAAGCGTGCACTGACTATAAACAGGGGCAGGTGGGCACACCGGACTACAGCGATCTGCCGATACGCAAATACATATCGGCGATAGAGGTGACGAACCCGATGCACAGCCTGTGGAGCGACGGGCGGTGGAACAAGCTAACCATGGCGCACGGCTGCTACTGGGGCAAGTGTACCTTCTGCGATACATCGCTGGACTACATTCAACGATATGAACCGCTGACGGCATCGGTGATATGTGACCGTATAGAAGCGATCATAAAACAGACGGGCGAAACAGGATTTCACTTTGTGGACGAAGCCGCGCCACCCGCACTGATGCGATCGGTGGCGCTTGAAATAATAAGGCGGAAACTGACCATAAGCTGGTGGACAAACATACGGTTTGAAAAGAGTTTTACACGCGACCTGTGCCATTTGCTGAAGGCATCGGGCTGTATTGCGGTCTCGGGTGGGCTTGAAGTAGCATCTGACAGATTGCTGCAACTGATAGACAAAGGAATCACTGTGGCGCAAGTAGCGGCCGTGAACCGCAACTTTACAGAAGCGGGCATAATGGTACATGCCTACCTTATGTATGGCTTCCCGACCCAAACAGCACAGGAAACTATAGACTCGCTGGAAATGGTGCGGCAGATGTTTGCCATGGGTATTCTGCAGTCGGCATTCTGGCATCAATTTGCCATGACCGCGCACAGCCCGGTGGGCCTAAATCCGAACAAATACAAAGTAAAAATTGAAAGCGGCACGAACGGTACTTTTGCCAATAATGATGTGGTGCATAGTGACCCGACGGGGGCAGAACATGAACTATTCTCTGACGGGTTGAAGAAGTCGCTCCATAACTATATGCATGGTGCGTGTCTTGACTTTCCGTTGCACAAGTGGTTTGAGTTTAAGACGCCGAAAACTACAATAGCCCCCGACTACATAAAGAAGATACTGAACAACGAAGAGTACAATGCACCAAAGATGACGGCGCGTGTGGTGTGGCTGGGAAGTGATCCGGTTGCAGAAATATCGACCAGATCGGCGAAGGGTGAGGTGTGGGAGGTATGTTCGTTGACACTACACAGCCGCCGCTACACTACCGTAGTGAAACTGAACAAAGAGCAGGGCCTGTGGCTGGCAGATATGCTACCCAAGCTGACACCTACCAATACAAAGCTGCTGACGCTGCAAGATGTAAAAGACAACTACGAAGCCGCGGGACTGGAAGACTTTGAACTCTTCTGGGAGAACAAGCCAATGAATACCCTATATAAAGCGGGGCTGCTGGTGGTTTAAGCGGGAAAAATGATCTAACCACTAAGCACGCCAAGAGGCGACACAAAGGGCACAAAAGAAAACGTTCATTTTGGGTCAACGTTTCCTGACTGATCACCTCACCTGCAACAAACAGGAGCGGAACGAAAAACAGTCGTTGTCAAAACTAACGTGCAATAAGGAAACGACTGCCCCATGCCTGATGTGGCGCTACTGCCCTGATGTAATAAACACCAACTGAGAGAGAACTTACCCATTTTTCATCCATGTCTATCTTACCATTGGTATAAGCGGTTTTTGCCAACAACAACCTGCCTGTGCCATCAAATACATGCAGCAATATTTCTTCGGTTACGGGCGAAGAGACCTCTACCACCATTTGATGCGCAGCTGGATTGGGGAAAACCCGAATACCATCAGTGCCGGTATTGATGGCAACAACCGATACAGGCAGGCAGGAGGACGACCACGGACGAACCACCAATGGATGAACCGAAGAGACGGCACCACACGAATTGGAGATGGTGTAAGAAAGCTGACAAGTACCCGCGGCTATGCCTACTACCCTTCCCGACGAATTGATAGTTGCGACACCAGAGGCACTGCTACTCCAGACACCACCCGGTGTGCTGTTTGAAAGATAGACAGTATCGGTGACGCAAACAGAATCGGCACCGATGATGGTACCCGAATGGAACGGTGTAACCGTAACGTATAAGGTGGTCTTGTTTGCGGTGATACCGTCGTCAATGCGAACCGTAAAAGTATCTGTGCCGGAATATCCGGGAGCGGGTGTGTACAAATGACCTGTGGGCATCAGTGTTGCGCCGGTAGATGTAGCGGAATAAGATACAGTTGCCGTGCCGTGTGCAGGAGCAATGGATAATTGCCAGGTTAATGTTTGACCAGCGTCGACGTCTGAGGCGGAAAGAATGGTATCCAACGAATAGCCGGTGGAATTTTCGCACACTGTGAGGTACTGTTTCTTGCCACCTGAAAATGCAGGTTGACCATTGCCTAAACTTACCTTTCGCAGGCGGCCGTTAGAGGCATCGCCGATGTAAAGATTTCCGACTGAATCGACCGCTAAACCTTGCGGTCGATTCAGCCGGGCGAGTGTGGCAGGACCGCCATCGCCGGCGAAACCTAAAACACCATCACCAACCACTGTAGAAATAATACCCGTAGTGCTGATCTTATGAACGCAGCCGTTATCATTCTCTGATATATAGAGATTATTAAGAAGGTCCGATGCAATATGGAAAGGTTTTTTCAACTGTGCGGAAAGAGCCGGCCCACCGTCACCTGCATATGCTGAAACACCTGTACCAGCAATTGTTGTGATGATTCCCAACCGGTTAATTTTTCGGATACAGTAATTCCCACCATCGATAACATAAACGTTGCCTGTGTCATCGAGCGCGATGCCACCTACCGCATTGAAAGTAGCTGCAGATGCAGGACCGCCATCACCAGAAAAGCCAGTGGCACCTGTACCAGCAATGGTAGTGATGATGCCCGAGGTATCGATGAGGCGAATACGGTTGTTGTCGGTAAGGTAAATTCTGCCTACTTCATCAATTGCTAAAAAAGCTCCTGACGCACCAAGTGTTGCTGCCGTTGCCAGCCCACCATCGCCCGAGAAACCGGGTGTGCCATTTCCGGCAAAGGTGGTAATGATGCCCGCATTTGAAACTTGTCTCAAACGATAATTACTTGCGTCGGCAAAAAAGAAGTCTCCCTGTTTATTGGCGACAATAGATCGAGGTCGCTGACCAGCGCTGGTGGCGGGGCCGCCATCACCCGACCATGAACCAACACCATTTCCGGAAATTGTATTGATGTTGCCGAGACTGTTGATGGTTCTAACTCTGAAGTTAGTATTGTCCGTAAATAGTAGCCGGCCTGCCCCATCGAAACAAACATAACCCGCCCCACCAACGGACGCAGCGGTAGCGGGACCACCGTCTCCGGTGAAGCCGGCAAGACCCATGCCTGCGATTGTAGTAATGGTTTGTCCATGCAAAGAGACAGGCAGTAGCAGTAACAGAATTAATTTGTACAGGGAAGACACATGCAAATTTTAGTGATAGACAAAACAGGATATAGTAAATATATACCTATTCCATCAAAAAAAGCATGGCTGTGCTAAAAAGTCGTTTCCGAGATTGAAACAACAATCGAAAAAATTGCCACCGGCACCACTACCTTAAAATGTAAAACTATAAGTACTACTGTGCTACCTTCTCTGCTGACTGAGTTGCCATGATGTTCTCGAGCATTTCCTGCAACTGGGCACCACGAAGGTTGCGGGCAATGATCTTGCCATCGGGGCCTATCAGTACATTGCTGGGGATAGACTGGATAGAATAAGTAACAGCCGCCTCGGATGACCAGCCTTTGAGATCACTAACGTGCGTCCAGGTGAGGCCGTCTTCTTTAATAGCTGCTTCCCACTTGTCTTTGTTGTGATCCAGCGAAACACCGTACACAGTGAAGTTCTTGTCTTTGTACTTATTGTAAGCCTCCACAACATTGGGGTTCTCGCCGCGGCAAGGACCACACCATGAAGCCCAGAAGTCGAGCAGGACATATTTGCCACGCAAAGAAGACAAGGCGACAGCCTTGCCATCGGGACCAGGAAGATTTACCTCAGGGGCAACAGCACCTGTTTCGGCATGCTGTGCGTGCGGCGTATTGCTACCCGATCTCAGGTTCACTTTACTAAAGTACTCCTGAAACTCACGCGTCATTTTTGTACCCGGGAATCGCTTATTAAGGCTCTGAGAAAACTCTGAAAGGAACACGCCTTCGCTGGACGGATTGAGGATACGTGCCGCAAAAACCGCGTTGGGCTCGTAGGGAGCAGTGTCGGCATAGTTCTCAATGAGGCGGGTAAAGTCCTGATTCATTTCCTGATAGTTTTTCTGCGCGAGGGCCAGAAGACTATCGTTGCCGCGCGCACGAAGGGTATCGAGCACAATATTCATGGTATTGAAATCACGCACCTTCTCGCGGAAGAAACGCAAAAAGAGCCTGAGGTGTTCTGAACCGGCAGAACCGGACACCGTATAATTCTCGAGTGCATTCCAGTCGGCATTCAGCTTTATGTTCCCTTTATCGAGCGACAAGAGCACAAACTTATTATCTGAAAAATGGAGGCGGTACAAGCCGGGTTCGGCACCAGCACCGGACAATTCAAAATGTCCGTCGTCTTTTGAGCGGACGGAATCGACCACCGCCACAATATCATTTGCCCCCAACTGCTCCAAAACAACCGTTTGCACAGGCATGCCGTTAATGTCGCCAATAATCACAAACTTGCTATTATTGGTGCTGCACGCTGCCAAGCCGGACAATGCAATAAAAAGTAGTAGTAAATGTCTTGTCCTCATCCAGGGGATTTTATGACCACAAATAACCGAACCAACGTCAAATTTAGGGGCTCAAATGTCAACAAATGCCTAAAATTATCTTAAAGAGCAGCTCCGAATGAAAATGAAGCGGTGCCCGCACCTATTCTTGAAGAGAAAAAATCTGAAGAAAACGTGTACTTTTAGTTGAAAATAGACAACAAACACATGCGATCAATATTACTAGTATCGGCATTTCTGGCTATGGGTGCTTCGTCACAGGCGCAGTCGTTTATGGGAGGTGCGGGCGTAAGTGCTTCTTTTGCCCAATCGGTGACAGCGAAATGCAAGGGTGACGCCCGCCGCTGGACGGTAGCCGACAATAAAATAACCAGGCGCTACGAAAATGGATTTAACTACATGCTGATAGATACAGCAGGCCTCTATGTGTATGTGAAACCTAAAGCCGATGGCAAAAAAACACCGGCAGCCAATGCTCCGCTGGAGGGTTTCTTCAGCGTGGACGGATGCGGCGAGATATATAAACTCAATTACAATACACTAAGGAAGTTCCTGAGGGGTGAGACTGAATTTCTGAGGGCGGTAAAGGCGATGGAAGACAAGGAGCTATTCGTGGCATCGGGTAAAACCACTAAGGTGAATGAACTCTACAAGAAACTGGTGAGTACAGAAAACGAATAAATTGACAACCAAATAAAAGCGGCGACCGTTTCTGAGGAACCGGTCGCCGCTTTGTTATTAAAAAGTGTATGTAAAATACTATTCAGCAGGCACCTGCATTGCTGTGCGGATCTTACCCTCGATCTCATCAGAAACCTCAGGGTTGTCGTGCAGGAATTGTTTCACCGCGTCGCGGCCCTGACCAATCTTGCTGTCGCCATAAGCGAACCATGAACCACTCTTTTGGAGGATGCCGAGTTCAACACCCATATCGATGATCTCGCCTACCTTGCTGATACCCTCACCAAAGATGATATCGAACTCGACCTGACGGAACGGAGGTGCCACTTTGTTCTTCACCACCTTCACACGTACGCGGTTACCGCTGGCAAGGTCGCCGTCTTTGATCTGGCTGATGCGGCGGATATCCAATCGAACAGATGCATAGAACTTGAGGGCGTTACCACCTGTAGTTGTTTCGGGGTTGCCGAACATAACACCGATCTTCTCGCGGAGCTGGTTGATGAATATGCAGCAGCAGCCAGTGCGGGAGATAGTTGCGGTGAGTTTGCGCAAGGCCTGGCTCATGAGGCGCGCCTGCAGACCCATTTTGCTTTCGCCCATCTCACCTTCCAATTCGCCCTTGGGCACGAGTGCCGCAACCGAGTCGATAACGACAACGTCGACAGCGCCTGAAGATATAAGGCGATCGGCGATCTCAAGGCCCTGCTCACCATAGTCGGGCTGAGAGATAATGAGATTATCTACATCTACTCCCAATTTACGGGCATAGCTGGCATCGAAGGCGTGTTCCGCATCGATGATGGCACAGATACCACCCTTTTTCTGCGACTGGGCAATGGTATGAATAGCTATAGTTGTTTTACCTGAAGATTCCGGGCCATATATCTCAATGATACGGCCGGCAGGCAGACCGCCCACACCAAGTGCCACATCGAGACCAATAGAACCGGTACTGATGACCTCCATTGTGTCCTTCTGTTTGTCGCCGAGCATCATCACGGATCCCTTGCCATAGTCTTTCTCGATCTTGTCGAGCGCGAGCTTCAGTACTTTTAATTTATCGTCTGCCATTTTCTTACTTTTTATACAATGATTTAATGCACCAAAAGTAGGAGAAATAGCTACACTGCCACAGAAATGCGGCAAGAAGATATCCACAATTTGAAACGGAAAGAAATGCCGCGGAAAGGCTGTTATTTATAGTAGCTTATGTTGCGGGAACGGTGGGTAACAAACCTACCATCGGGCCGGATGAGGGTTTGTGTCAGTTTGCGATAGTTGCCGGCTGCGTCATAACCGGAGTACTGTTCTTTTACCGTAACGTTGGGGTCGGCACCGGTATGGTCGGTTGTGACCATAGTCCGTTCTGTGAGGCGACCTTTGGCATCATAAATACATTTCGCCTTCTTGCTCCATTGCAGCACACCCTGCTCATAATACTCCTCGGAAGTGAGGGTACCGCGGGTATCGTAGGTGCGTGCCTGACGTGAAAGCAACTCCTCCCTTCCGTTGTATTTCAGCCGCTCGAGGGCGTTTCCGTCTTTATTGTAGTTAGTGGCGGTGCGTATTGAGTCGTTGCTGCGATAGTCATATTCTACAACACTGATCACCTTACCATCCTTACCAAAAGTTGTGAGCGTGCGCAATACACTGTTGCCCCTGTGTCTGTCTTCGATACGGGACACCTCCTCAACTACATTGCCGGTGGTATCGGTACTTAATTCGGTCCACCGCTGCACGATGCCATCGTCGTCATACTCCTCGATGCGTGCCTGGCGTTGTTTGTTATATATCCATGTGTGCGCTACCAGCTTCTCGCGACCGTCAACTGTGTATTCCTTTTTCTCTTTGAGGCGGTTATTTTTCCCGTAAACGAACTCGACGCGACTTTTCAGTTTAGGACCGGGCAACTCATACAGGCGCCACTGGCTTACAAGGCCGGCAGCATTAAACTGAGCTTCGCCTTTGGTGGCTCTGTCGGAGGATGTGTAAGACTCGGACACTAATGTACCGGAAGAATCGTAGCGATATTCTGTGACAGACCGATCGAATCTATCTTCAAATATCTGGAGCACGTTGCCGGCAAAAACATGATCTCTGTGTCGCTCTTCAACCTTGTAGGATGCCGTAGCGCCATTGCGGAATAACTGCAGTTCTTCTATGACAGCGGTGTCGTTGATTGAAATACGTTTACCGCTTCGCTCCACCGTTACGGAGGCGACATTGCAC
This sequence comes from Flavipsychrobacter sp., assembly GCA_016786565.1. Lineage (GTDB taxonomy): Bacteria > Bacteroidota > Bacteroidia > Chitinophagales > Chitinophagaceae > Nemorincola. Next base: position 56,877 of record JAEUVY010000031.1, on the reverse strand, counting down.
ATTTTTATGGTGCGCACCTTACCCTTCAAAGCAATGGTCTCATTGGTCTGGAAGGAACGATTTTTGTTGTCGCGGGCGATACCTGCAAACGACAGGCAGCAGGAAAGAACTATAAGAATGACCTTTTTCATTCTTATTATTTATACTTGCCGGGGTTAGCGATCGCCATAGACTGCTTGAGTGAGGCGTGGTAACCACTTACTTTGTAGAATCGGGTTGTGTCTCCGTAGAAAGAAGGATCGTTGAGGTGGGCTGCAATGTAGTTGCGTACCTGACGGGCACCTTTCAAATTCTTGAGGGTAGTATCATCCACCATTACTGCTGTGATGACGTTGCGCATGTCGTTCACACCCAATATCCTGATAAAGAAGTATTCATCTGTGCTACGCTGAACACCTTCCCCATCTTCACTAACAGAAGACTGGAGACCACTTGCTGAGAGATTGAGGAATGTAGCGTTGCCGATCCTTGATGTGTAGGCCGTCCACTCGTCGAATTCGTTCTTGCCTTCCACTTCGGTCACCTGGGTGATGTAGTAATTGTAACTTTTGTAGTCACCATACTTGCCTTCATCGCTACCCAGGATATTCTTGCCTGTAGGATTGAAGATATCGATATAGTCTTGTATGAGGACATAATTGGCAGGATTCTTGTCAGCCACCGGCTTCCAGATGCCGAGCAACGAACGGTCGGGTTTTATGGACGGCTTTTCGTCTATCGGATACTTCGCGTAATTGTCGCAACCTGTTACAAAGGCGGCAAGCGAAAGAAGAACGGCATGAAAGAGGTGCTTTTTCATATCATAGATTTACAATAAAAGTACTTTTTAGTTTGGTAATTTTATAATGGAAAGAAAAAGTTATGTCCCGACCCGGAAACAGGTCTACATGCCATTAACAAAACTTTAGGCGGGGACTTTGTGGATTCAGTAACAAGAAGACGTCTTTCTTTACACAACCAAAACCAACTATATGCACAAAACCGGCATCCTACTATTTGCGACCATTGTGTCGCTGCACCACACCACACTGAAGGCACAAACAACACAAAAACTCAAAATACAAGAGGCAACGGTATTCCTTCATGGCGCACAACTGGTGAGCACCGCCAAAGTACACATCAATAAGGGAGAGACAGAACTGCTGTTCACCAATGTAGCAGGCGATATAAACAGCCAAAGCCTGACAGTGAATGCCGGTAACGGCGTGGCGGTAGAATCGGCGGTTTTTCAGAACAACTATCTGGTAACTGAGACATTGTCGCCAAAAGCAAAAGAAATAAAGGACAGCATTGAGTTGCTTACCGATGACAGGCATGCAATGGCCAACAAGATAAGTGTATTGAACGAGCAACTGACTGTGCTGCAAGGCAACAGGAAAGTGGGTGGTGACGATACCGGACTTTCGATAGCGGAACTGACAAAGCTGCTGGACCTGATAAGTGCAAAAATGGAGGGACTGCTGACGCAAAAAAACAAGCTGGAAAAAGCGCAGAAAAAAACCGATGACCGCATAGCACTGCTGAACAAACAACTGGAAGAGGAAAAAAGGAAAGGATTTCAGCCGGGCGGACAATTGTTGGTGAAACTGTATGCCAAGGAAGCCACCACCAATGAAGTGGTGATCAGCTACACGGTGCCAAATGCAGGATGGGTGCCGGGATATGATATAAGAGTGGAAGACCTGAGCAAGCCGGCAGGACTGTATTACAAGGCCAATATCTATCAGAACAGCGGTGTGACCTGGGAGAATGTAAAGCTCAGCCTATCGACGGGCGACCCGCAGGAAGGCGTGCAGGCACCGGTAATGATGCCGTGGTACTTGGAGTTCTATACACCACCTGTAATGAAAACCGCATACAACCGTGCGCTTGCAGCGCCTATAGCAGCAGACGCAGAAATGAAAACAATAGATGGGGTTCAGGTTCAGTCGGGCATGAGTGAATATGTGACGGTAGACAATGCCGGGATCAGCACGACATTTGATATAGACCTCCCCTACACTATACCCAACGATGGTAAGCAACACATGGTAGCTATAAAGAAATATGAGTTGGCGGCTTCGTATCGTTATTATGCGGCTCCTAAGCTGGACAAAGATGTATTCCTGCAGGCACAGGTGACCAAATGGGAAGACCTGAACCTGATACCGGGTAAAAGCAGTATCTTTTTTGAAGGTACGTACGTGGGCGAGGGATACATAGATGTGCGCAACACCACAGACACGCTCACCTTCTCGCTGGGTAGGGACAAAAAGATAATAGTGAAGCGTGAACAGGACAAAAAGCTACGCAGCGTGAAGAGCATTGGCAGTAATGTGAAAGAATCGTTCGCTTACACCATTAATGTGCGCAACACCAGAAAAGACAATATAGATCTGGTATTGCAGGATCAGCTACCGGTGAGCAACGACAAAGACATAGTGGTGGAAGACAAGGAGACAGGCACGGCAGAGCTGACCGAAACTACCGGCATGATGCAGTGGAAGATGCAACTGAAACCAAATGACCAGGGAACTGTGAAATTTGGCTACACTGTTAAGTACCCCAAGGGCAAGCAGATCAATAACCTGAGGTAGGATAACTAGAGTCATATACATGGGCGGTCAGGAGCAGATAACATCTATCCTGACCGTCTTTTTATTGCCCACTTACATATACTTCATTGATACATAAAGATGTAGTAGTATATTGTGGAGGATCAATAATACTGTAGATGAGGGTTGCGCCATTGCCTGCCAAAGAACGGGAACGACTAAAGGCCTTGCACGAATACAAGATACTGGATACAGAACATGAAACCGACTATGATTTCATAACTGATCTGGCAGCGACTGTATGTAACGCTTGCGCTGCCGGCATTTTCTTTATTGACGCACACAGGCAATGGTTCAAATCGTGCAGTGGATTTGAGGTGGGCGAAACTGTATGGTGCAACAAACTGGCGGTACAGGCTATTGACACCCCCGAAAAGATACTTGTTGTAAAAGACCTGTCGGAAGATGACTGGTTTAATGAGAATCCTTTTTTGCATAAGGGGGCACCACTCACCTATTATGCGGGCGCACCGCTGCAATCGCCCGAAGGCGCGGTTATAGGGGTTCTGTGTGTGTTTGACACAAAGGCTATCAATCTGTCGCTTGAACAGAAACAGAAATTGCTGATGCTGGCAACGCAATTGATGACGATACTGGAATTGCGCAAAACACGAAGCAAACTGCTACAGAAACAGGCCGACATAGACATGGCGTATTCGGACCTTGAGAACATAGCACATCTTGCCTCTCATGACCTGAGAACACCGCTCAACAACATCATCTCACTCGCGCACCTCATTCAGGAAGAATTCGGGGAAACGATAGGAGACAGCGGCAAAGAGTATATCAGTTATGTAAACGAAGCCAGCTACTATATGTCCGATCTTCTGAGCAGCATTCACAGCTATTCAAAGGCATCGAAGCTTGCAGTAGACGTTCAGGAGCGCATCAATTGCGCAGACCTAATAGACGAGATGATGGCACTACTGAAAGTGCCGGCAAATTTCACAATAGAAAGGGAGTTTCACGTAAATGAGATCATTGTTCCACTACTGGCTGTAAAGCAGATCCTGTTCCATCTGCTTTTGAACGCGCTGCAGTATAACGACAAAAAGGAGGGTAAGATAACGATCACTATCTCGGAGAACGACACATCATGGATCATCAGCATTACCGATAACGGAGAGGGAATTGCGGGTGCAGACCTTGACAAAATGTATTCCCTGTTCCGACGACTACGCAACCGTGACAAGAACGGCGAAAACATGGGCATAGGCCTGGCCATAGTGAAACGACTGGCAGAGAAAATGCATGGCACAGTAGCAGCAACCTCTACAATGGGAGCGGGCAGCACATTTACGATATCTATTCCGAAGTAGAGCGAGGCTAACTTAGTAATACTTACCGGGAACGAGATATTCCTTCACATACTCGGCCACACCGTCTTCAAGACTATAGAATGGTTTGTTGTATCCGGCGACATGAAGTTTGCTCATGTTCGCTTCGGTGAAATATTGGTACTTATCGCGAATGTCGAGTGGAGTGTCGATGTAAGTGATGTTTTCCGGTAGATTCAGTGCAGTGAATATGGCCTTCACCAGGTCGTTAAATGTTCTCGCGTTACCTGTGCCTGTATTGTATAATCCGCTTGCAGGCTGGTGCTGCATCAGCCATACACAAATACTCACCACGTCTTTGACGTAAATGAAGTCTCTGATCTGCTCACCGTCTTTATAAGCTGGATTATGTGACCTAAACAGCCTGGTGCCACCGGTGGAACTGATACTATTGTATGCATGAAAGATCACTGACGCCATGCGAGCCTTGTGATATTCATTGGGACCGTAAACGTTGAAGAATTTCAAACCAGCCCAGAAAGGTGGATGCTGCGGCTGCTGTAAAGCCCAAATATCAAATTCGTTCTTTGAGACGCCATATGGGTTGAGCGGAATCAGCTTGGTAACTACATCATGGTCATCATTGTAGCCATGCTCTCCGTTTCCATAAGTAGCAGCAGACGACGCATATACCAGTGCGATATTGCGTTCAGAACAAAGTTTCCATATCTCTTTCGAATAGTCCAGATTCCACTTCTTATGGACACTGTAGTCCATTTCAGTGGTATCTGTGCGGGCTCCAAGATGGAAGACGTAGCGGATAGGATATTGTGTTTCAGCAGCCCACTGAAAAAACTCCTCCCGTTGCACCTTTTGAAGGAACTTCTTCCCCTCTGTATTCTGTTTCTTTTTCTCAACAGAAAAATCATCAACGAGAATGAGTTGGTCAAAACCCATTCCATTCAGATAACCGACAAGAAAGCTACCGATAAATCCGGCAGCACCGGTTATCACTATTACTTCGTCCGACTTCATTATTGGTGAAATTAGTGCCCTGCAGGTGCTGGTTCAGCATGCTTTGCTGCATCGCCTTCTGTCTTCGTAGCCTCAGCAGCAGGTGCTGCAGCCTCGTGCGCAGCTTCTTCATGCTTTGCGCTGCCTGCTTCATGCTTACCATGATCGGCCGCACCGTGCGTAGCAGCACCATGTCCACCACCATGACCCTCGCCACCATGAGCACTCTCAACCTGAATAAAGTTAAGCGCAGCTATGAACAATCCTACAAGGATGATCACCAACCAGAATGAGTTTTTAAAAGAAATGATTGTCTTATTCTCTTTGCTGTGGGCGTTGTGTGTATCGTGGCTCATTTTTTGTGTTTTATACTAAGCAAAAGTAAATGATTGATGTGTATTGTGCAAGAACTAAACGTCTATGATTTTGCCCCGCGATTCTTATTTGTACTTTTGCGACAAGATGTCAAAAAACTCAGGAAGTCTGCTAAGAAAAGCTGTGCGAACTACACTACGTGTCATGTTGATCCTATTCCTTTCGTCAACGGCCTATCTGATCCTGTGCCGCTTCCTGCTGCCACCTGTTACTATAACTCAACTGGGATCCGTATTTGAAGGATATGGGCTTAAAAGAGATTACGTATCATGGGACGAGATACCACGAAGTGTGAAGCTCGCAGCAATAGCCAGTGAGGACCAACTATTTCCTGATCATAACGGATTTGACTGGAAATCAATTGACAGGAGTATGAACGGAACCGGTAAAAAGAAAAAGAAGAATAGGATAAAAGGAGGTGGTGCGAGCACCATCAGCCAACAAACAGCCAAAAACGTATTCTTATGGCAAGGAACAGGCTGGGGAAGATACTTGCGAAAGATACCGGAGTTCTATTTTACGCAACTTATTGAGGTGATATGGGGCAAACGCAGGATAATGGAAGTGTACCTGAACGTTATAGAAATGGGACCGGGAATTTTCGGCATTGAAGCAGCCTCGCAGGCTTACTTCCACAAGCCGGCGAAAAGACTAACAGCAGCCGAATCGGCACAAATAATTGCCTGCCTTCCTAACCCGAAAAAGTTCACCGTAAAACCAATGAGCAGGAGAGTTCAATGGCGTTATCCTCAGATTGTTTCACAAATGAACAACCTGAGCGGTGATGAAGATCTTGAAGCAATCATCAGCAACTAACAGGACCAGTGCGAAAAGCCCCCTGAAAACATTTCACTTAACAGGAGGATCATTTCCTGAAACAAGCCGACCTAAAATAGAAAATGCCACCGAAGGGTGGCATTTTCTACTAAGAATATTCGATCGATCTTAGTACTCAGAAGGATGCAGAATGTAGAACCTGAAACCTACTGACATTACTGTATAAACATCGTTGCGCTTGTTAGCAGCAAGTGGCAGTTTATATCCATCGATGTAATCAGACATTGTTGATGTGTACTGGAAATTAGCGTTAAAAACACATCCTTTGAACACCCAGAACTGTGGTATGTGCAAGTTGTAACCAACATTCATAGGTATGTACAACGCTGTAGAATTCGTCAATACAGTAGGATTAACACTGTTCACCTGGCCTGCATAATCGTTTGGTGTAGCAATACGAGGGATGTTGTTGTTGATAATACCCAAACCAACACCACCGTAAACACCACCTACCAATCGCAGAATCGGATTGTCGTAGTACTCCCTGTCAACTGCAGCGAACAGCGTACCTAACTCAACAGAGATGTGCTGATCTACTGAAGTGAACCTGTTGAAACTCCGCAACTGTGTATAAGGGTCCCTGGTAGAAAGATCTCCGAAAGAAACCGTCCAACCATAACTGATAGTAGGAGTAATGTTCTTTTCAAAGTAGCCGATATAAGCCGGCTGAGGTTTTGAATAGGACAAGTCACCATACATCTTCGTAGAACCAAGACCAAACCCTACACTAAAGTTGTGGGCGTTATAGCCTTGTTCTCCAACCTCGTAGGCGCTATTGTTCCTTTCGCGTACACTGATATCCGTACGCACCTGGGCAACAAGGCCCGAAGCGGACAAGATACCGGCAGAAAGAAGAGTTAACAGTTTAGTTTTCATACACACAATTTGTAATAGCCTGCGAACAGAGAATGAATTAATACTTCCAAAGGTTACGTTTGTAGTTCTGAATCTCACGCTCTATACGATCAGACTCTTTCTTCTGCCTTGCTTCATCACTAGGGTATTTATCCCTGATGCGGAGATCGGCAGGATTTGATTCTTTCACGATACGAGATTTGAACCTACGCTGAACGAACATGTCATCATAACTTTCGTTGTAGATATCACGCTGAGGATCGATCACTTCACGTGCAGCAAAAAGGTTGCGGCACTGAGGGTAATACAACCAGAACGGGTGCTGCTCACCAAGTACTTCACCGGCACTTGATTTGAGCCTCCTTACAGGAGACAGACCTATAACCTGAGTTATAACACGACCGCGGGTCTTATCGAAGTAGATATCTTCTTTGATCTCAAATTTGGTAACCGAGTCAGCATTGAAATCATTGAATACTGTCTTAGAACCTGTCTGCTCACCAGTGATCGAATCGAAAATAGGAACGATAGAACTGTCGGTGAAGATTTTCAGAACCTTGTCGTAAGTAAGCTGCTTTTTGAAGCCTTCATCCTGGTAAGCGATAAGTTTTTTGTACTTGATCGCATCCATGATCAGCTGCATGAGCGTTTCACCCGGCATAGCGAAAATCTTGTTTGATGAATCAGTCAGATCAATCTCCCTCCAGATACGCTTATAGAACTTAATGTTGTTCTTATTTTCTTTAGGGAAAGCGAAAGGCTTAGCACCACGCAGATTTGTCTGCTTATAATAACCGTCCACCGGCTTCGAAGTGTCCAGAGCAAAATCATTTGCAAAACCAGTATCACTTGATACAAGGTCAGCGAAAGGATTTTCTTCCTCTGCCGGAGGAGGCGGAGGTGTAGCAGCAGCGATTGCAGCAAGGCTATCGGCAGCACGAGCAGCAGCGAGGCTATCTGCATTCACTTTATTCTCCGTCTTCTTCTTTTTCTTCTTCTTCGGAGCAGTTTGTGCGTTCATATAGGTGGTGATTCCCAACGAGCCTACGACAAACAAGATAAACAGTACGTTCTTTTTCATAGAAATTTCAATAATTTTAATTCATTCAGGTTACTCAACAGTAAAGGTTATAGGATCAAGCTGACGCTTCATTCCGTCAGGACCGGTTGCAAACACGTTATCGATTGTTACGCGTGAGCCCGAAGTGATACCTTGCATACCTGCAGTCATGGCTGGTGTGAACGCATTGCTGTTTGATTCAAACACCATTGGTTCGCTGCGCGGCTTCATGACATACATTGTGAAGTGTTGGATAGTAAACGGAGCATCAAAGTCGAAATCTTCAAGAACAGCGAAAATGCGATTCTGAGCTTTCATAGCACCTGTACTCAACTTACCACCAGACTTACCACCAAACTTAACACGTGGAGGCGGGATACGCTTGATACGGAATTCTGATGAACCGAGTGTGGTGGTCTTACCTCCGTCAAGCATACCTGTAACAGTTACAGTTACTTTACCAACTGTAGATACAGATACGTTATACGCACCGCCGCTACCCTCAATTTTACCAGCACTAATGCTGACTTTGATCTTGTCTTTAGAAAAGCCAGGAGCCGATACAGACACAGGGTTTGGAACACCGATGTAGAATACGTTCATCTTATCAGGAGAAACTACCGCAGAAGGACGTGCAACTGTGTACGTCTGTTCTTTAGTCTTGTATTCCTTCATCGTACCATCTGCTTGTTTCACCCTGATAGTACCTGACCACTTGTACTCACCTTCTTTAGATGCAGTAACAGTGTAAAGACCCTTGCCATCAACTACTTTCAGTGTTTGTCCACCAACAGTAACCTCAGGATTAGCTTTCGAGTCAGAAGCGGTAAGGAACACATCAGCTGTGTACTGCTGACCTGTAAGGATGTAAGAAGTTGGCGCTACAGCAACGGCGTCGAAACGGTCGAGGTTGATAACAGCCTTATCTACTTCACCAAGGATCTTTTTGATAGCCTCGGCCTCTGTGTTGCGCATATCCGCCTGGATCTTTGTGAGCGCGGTAATAGCTGCTGTCAAAGGAATACCATCACCGAAGTTTGTTTCTTCCCATGATGCTTTGATAGAACCTTTGCGCTTTGGAGGATCCTGAGCATTCAAAGCAAGTTTGCTTTTCAGGTCTTCTTTTTCCTGAGGTGTTTTCGTAGGCCACTCTGCAATAATTATCGCACGAGCTGCTTCGATTTTTTCCCTCAAGATCTTTGCCTTTCCTTTGCGAACCATTTCGCGTGGAGAAATATCGATGTCGTCGCGGCTCTTTATATCGCCGGTCTCGTCAATATCTCCGCCCATCTTAATAAGTTCATTCTTAGTATCAGTGATGTACTTATCGAGGTCAGCTATTGCTTTCTTTACCTTTTGTGCTTTTTCCCATACCGGGCGAGCACGTTCGGGTTCATTTTTAAGTTTTGTAGCTTCGAAAGACGACAATGCGTTGTCTACGTTAGCTTTTACGTTTTCGGATGAGGTCTTGAGGCTTTCAGTAAGATTCCTGAAGGCGTCGAGAACGTGATCTGTAACTGTGGTTGCGGCGAGTCCCAACAACACCAGGTACAAGATCCCCATCATCTTTTGCCGGGGGGTTTCATTTGCTCCTGCCATGCGTTTGTAAGTTTTTAAATTTCGTAATGGGTGAGTTTAGTATTTTATTTGTTAGACTAAGGAATGCTTTAAAAAGATTACTTTTTGAAAGCATCAACCTGAGCCTGGTAAATACGAGCGAGATCAGTGAGGTTTTTGTTGTAAACCTTGATACCGTTCGTTGTTGCTTCGAATTCTTTGATCATGTTTTGCGAAGCAGCACCCATTTGATTTAACGCACTAAGAGTTTTGTTGAACTGATCGAAATTAGCGTTCATGTCACCGATGTTCTTAGAGAACGATTTCATACCTGCACCTGCAGATTCGAACTCTTTCATCATAGTAACAGAAATACCTGACATCTGGCTTACAGCCTGGAGCGATTTATTGAAAGCATCAAAACCACCTGACACTGAAGTCATGTTATCGCGGAATTTCTTCACGTCACCAGTTGCTGTTTCAATTTCTTTAATGAAATTGGTAGCAGTACCTGCAGAACCAGCAATTGAGTTAACCGACTGAACTGTTTTTGTGAATTGCTCAAAACCTTTAGTGAGCCCTTCTACCACTTTAGGAGTGACAGCAGAGTTAAGCACATCGCTAAGGTTACTTCCACCGTTCGCTGCTGCTTCTTCTTCAGGAGACACCCTTGATGCCCAACCGAGGATTGCGAAGAGGACAGCCTCTGTCATCAGACCAAGACCGATCATCCATTCTGCTCCCTTCCAGTGAAGGATTTTGAACATCAGACCAAGAATTACGACGCTGGCGCCGAAAGAAATGATGGAATTAAGACCAATTTTCTTTGATGAATTTTGATTGCTCATAATAAGTTGGGATTTGTGAGTGTGAAAAAATTTAACGAGTTAGAGATTGTTTTTAGTGACAATTATGGTTGATTGTGAAATTCTTATTTTTTTGCTTTTGCTGAAGTTGGTTTAGCTGTTGGCACTGCTGGTTTAGCAGCAGGAGCTCCTGGCTTAGTTGAACTTGTTTCCCTCCTGCGAGTTGCAACTTTCTTAGAAAGGATCTCAGGAGCAGACATTACACACCTGAATCCGATGTAGCAGTGTACGTTGTCCTGCAGCTCATAGTCACGTGTGAACGGACTGAGTGCTTTCGCGTTACTTACAAATGAACCACCACGAACAACTTTACGTTTCATCGCATCACCATCTTTCGGATCAGCATCATAAAGGAGAACAGGGTTTACGTCTGATACGAAGGCGAATGCTGATGGGCTGTATGCGTCAAGAACCCATTCTGCAACGTTACCTATCATATTGTATACTCCGAATTCATTTGGCGAATAAGACATAACAGGCAAAGTGAAGTTGGCACCATCTTCTGTGTAGTCGCCTTCTTCCTGTTTGAAGTTCACGAGCAGGCTACCGTTACGATCTTTGTCAACCGGTGTAGCATCTTTGTCAGGCTTAGCAGGTGCTACAACAGCAACTTCTTCAACTTGCTCTTCGTCATCGCTATTTTTCTTTTTCTTCTTTTTCTTTTTCTTTCCGCCACCATCTTCGTCTTCTGCAACCGGAGTAGCAGAACCATCAGTTGCAGCAGTTATCGCAGACAGAGCAGCGCTATCGGTAGCAGGCATTGCTGCACCTGTAGAATCTGTAACCGGTGCTGTAGTAGATGCGGTAGCAACTGAATCAGGAGTTGCTTCCGGTTCTGGTTCCGGAGTGGCTACAGGCTGATTTGTATTTTTGATATCTTTTCCGGCTGCATATACCCACTGTGCTTCAGAAGGAAGGCTGTACTGTAACTTGTAGTACTTCAGATAATCAGCGATGTTCGCGTAATCGAAGTTTGTGTGACTCCTCCATGCTGCGAACGCACGAGCTTGCTTCCAAGTTACACCAACAACAGGGTAATCATCAAACGGAGGCTGAGTGAAGTAGTTCTCAACAAGGATATCAACCTGTGAGTTGTTCAGATCTTTGAACCAGATCTTCTCGTCAGGGTAAACATTGATAGACTCAGTAGCGTATTCACCGATCTTAACGTTTTTGTTTGTACCGGTAGCTTTCAGGTAAGTGTAGCTGTATGTGTACAATTCCTCTTTGATCTTTCCGGTCACAGGATCGAACATCGGAGCGATCTTGGCTTTGATCTCATCGTCATTGCTTTCGAAGATATCTTTATGCTTAACGATCTCCCAGTTGATTCGCCTGCGGATCTGACGACCGTTGCTATCTGTTACTGCATTTGCAGGTGTAGCGGCTACAGTAGGAGTAGTTGTTGCGGCAGGGGTTGCTGCTGTTGCAGACATATCTCCACCGAGAGCAGAAAGAAGCGTATCTTTTGGTGCGGTCGTGTCCACCTTAGCAACTTCGTTTTTCGCTGCATCATCTTTCCAACCACCTGGCGGCGGATCGAGGAACCACTTATCATCTTTCAGATAATTTACGATAGCGATAGAGTCGATCACCCATTCAGTAAACATACGATACTGCTGGTTGGTCACCTCTGTTTTGTCTATATAGAACGAGCTAAGGCTAACGCGCTTTTTGCTATTGGTATCGGTAGACGACTGACTGTACTTGATAGTAACAGATCCACCGGGAACGTAGACCATGCCTGGAGGCGCTGCAAGCGTCAGGTGCCTGTACGGGATAACAGGACGCGTGCGCGACTTGTGGTAATTCGGGTTATCCTGAGCGGTAGAGGTTGTTGATAAAGAGGAAGCAGCGATTAAGAACACTCCAGTGAACAACAAGGATCTCTTTATGGACATACGTGTAATTTTTATTAATTTAAAAATGCGTTAAAATAGTGCGTCAAATAAAAATTTGGTTAAAAATTGTTTATTTCTATCGGCTTACAGCGTGCAAATATACTCAAAATTTAGTCACCAAGAGCACCACTATGCTAATTTATTAATAACAAAAAAATTAGCCAGTAACCCCATTTCAAAGGCCCGGTAACCGCAATAGCCTGAGTGCAATGCGCACCTAGACTGCGTAAAGATAAATAAGTTCTTTAAAAAGCAAAAGGTTTTGAAAAAAAATCGAATGCAAATTGTAAAAAAACGTGAAAAAACACCTCCCAACATTCGAAAATCGGGGCTCTAGGACACTATAATTTAAGATAAATAATTATACTGAGTATGAAAAAAAGAATTTTGTTTAAGTATACACTTTTTTAATACATCTCGTAAATAAACGTAAATTAGTATTTTACTCGTTAATTAATTGTCAAAGGAACGTAGGGAGGTATCCTATATCGCTAAGGCGATAGGTTTTGGCAAATTGCGTTTTGTAAACCTTGCCACTGTGAACGGATGCGGCAGGAAATGATCAGCCATTCATTTGAGATGTAATTTAAAACGATAAATTATTGAACCTCACATGCATTAGAGTCGAATCAGGTTTTAAAGACCATTATCCGGGCATTGATCTCAAACAATATGCAGAACGAGTATTATTGCTATATTGCAGCATTCTTTGACCCATCCCGGATAATAAATATCACAGCGACACAGAGATGCTTAAAGTAGGAGTTTTTGGTGCAGGCCACCTTGGGAAAATTCATATCGGACAATGGCAGCAGATTGGCAATATAGAATTGGCGGGCTTTTATGACCCGGATGACAAACAAGCCACCTCGGCGGCTACAGAGTTTGGAATAAGAAGATACACGGATATTGACGAATTGATAGCAGCATCTGATGCGCTGGATATTGTTTCTACCACTACTACCCACTACGAGATCGCTAAAAAATGTATCCTGCATGGGAAGCATGTATTCATAGAAAAACCCCTGGCAAATACACTTGAAGAAGGTAGAGAGCTGGTGAACCTGGTAAAGGAGGCAAATGTAAAGTGCCAGGTAGGTCATGTTGAAAGGTATAATCCCGCGTTTATGGCGCTTGGCGAGCAACACATGCAGCCAATGTTCATTGAGGCACATCGCTTAGCACAATTTAACCCACGAGGCACCGATGTATCGGTGATACTTGACCTGATGATACATGACATTGACATTGTGTTATGTCTTGTAAAATCGCCGGTCAAGCGGATCTCGGCCAGTGGAGTTGCCGTTCTGAGCGAAACAGCCGACATAGCCAATGCAAGGATAGAATTTGATAATGGTTGTGTAGCCAACCTCACATCGAGTAGGATATCTCTGAAAAAAATGCGGAAAATGCGTTTGTTCCAGCGCGACGCTTACATAGGTGTGGACTTCCTCGAAAAGAAAACCGAGATCATTAAGCTGAAAGACGGTGACGCACCTGAAGAGTTGCTGGACCTGCCGATAGAGTTAGCGAACGGAGAAAAGAAGATCATATCGGTTCAATTGCCTGAAATTGCCTCGATCAATGCGATACGAACAGAACTGGCTGAATTTGCTGCTGCAGTTCTGGAAGATAAGCCTACCCGGGTATCTGTGTACGATGGCTATCAGGCAATGGATGTAGCGCACCAGATATTGAAGAAGATGAGCCTGCACAACGAACAACACAATGTTTAACATTTTTTTGCGTTTACTACTTATACAGCACGGACATGCTTAAAACCTACTATCGTTTTATCGTCGGCATCTTCCTTACTGCAATTGCAGTGTGGAATGCAGGCTGTAATATCATAAATCCCTCTGAGCCTGTAGCGACGCATGTGCGGATCGACTCCTTTTCGTTTGAGAATGGCGCCAGGCATGACATTCGGTATGCATGGGTGTATTATAACAACAATCCCGTAGGCGCGTTCGACCTTCCGGCAACGGTGCCGATAATCGCTTCCGGAAAAGGGACATTACAGATAGCTCCCGGCATCCCGATCGATGGAAGGGGAGAACGGCCTGTCGCCTACCCTTTCTTCAGGATCTACACTACAGAACTAAACTATGAACCCGGGAAGATACAAACCGTGTCTCCTACCACCGGTTATTATGACTCGGTGAAATATACAGTCATTTCAGAATTCGAAGGAGGCATTACCAAGTTTGCAAAATATTTTGGCACAACCTCAATTACTACAACGTCGGTGGATTCGTTGAAACTGGATGGTACAGGCACCGGGCTTGTGCTTCTTCAATCACCAAACGACAGTTCTATTGACAGCACAAGAGCACCGTTTAAAGTGCCTGAAGGTGCCGCCTTCATTGAGTTTGAATACAAGTCTTCACTGAATGTACAAATTGGCATACGCGGTCTTTTGAGCAACGTCCTCATCACCAATATCGATGCACGAGGGGTGTATCCCAGCGCAACCTGGAAGAAATTCTACTTTAACATCACTGGATTTATCAACAAGCAACCCGGCGGCGATTACTACTTCTATATCAAGACGTCGGTTCCACCTGGACAGACAAGCGGAAAGTTATTGATAGACAACATAAGACTTGTTACATTCTGATCTGATGCGCCTAGACCAACACAAAAAGAACGCCATCAGGCAACTGGCCGCGCTAGACTATATAGCCGCGGCATTGGCGTGGTTCTGTTTCTGGGTGTACCGGCAACATTTCCTTACAGGAGCTGATTATTTTTCCTGCTTAGCGCATTTTCATACCCGCGACTACATTAACGTATTGCTCGTTGTGCCTATGGGCTGGTTGTTTGTATATCTGCTATCAGGCACCTACTTCGATCTATACCGAAAATCTCGTCTGAATGAAATAAACAGAACCCTGATCTCGTGCATCATAGGCTGTATCACCGTATCAATCATAGTTTTTGGTGACGATACCGGCAACTACTCTTACTTCATGAATACCATCAGCCGCTACCTGCTGATACACACTTCATTTGCACTTACGTTCAGGCTGGCCATTCTCTATAAAGTGAAACGCAATCTTGTAACAGGTAAAGTAGGATTTAATACGCTGGTTATAGGTGGCAACCAACAAGCCATCAACATTTACAAACAGGTTCTGGAGAACCCTAAAGCACTGGGCAATATCTTCAAAGGGTTCATCTACTCCAACAAAGAAGCGAGTAACGGGATGAGCAAATACCTGCCCAAACTCGGTGATCTTTCACAACTTGAAGAAATAATAGACCAACACAAGATTGAGGAAGTAATAGTAGCTGTTGATTCTTCAGAACACCATCTGCTGGAAAACATACTTACCCGCCTTTCTTACCGCCCTGTAGTAGTAAAGGTGCAGCCGGACAACTACGATATCATCTCGGGATCTGTAAAAACAAGTAACGTTTATGATGCGGTTCTGATACACATACACCCCGACCTTATGCCCGACTGGCAACGTGTATGCAAGCGAGTGCTGGACATTACCGTCTCGGCAATATCTCTTGTGATGCTGCTTCCATTTCTCCTCTTCACGGCTATAATGGTAAAACTGTCGTCAAAAGGTGGTGTGATCTACAAGCAAGAACGGATAGGGCTTTTCGGACGCCCGTTCTACATCTACAAGTTCCGATCCATGTATCTGGAGGCCGAAAAAGCGGGTCCTGCCCTATCCAGCAAGATGGACCCGAGGATAACCCCATGGGGACGCACTATGCGCAAATGGCGTATTGATGAACTACCACAGTTCATCAACATCCTGAAAGGTGACATGTCGCTTGTGGGACCGCGCCCGGAAAGGAAGCACTATATAGACCTTATAAGCGAGAAACACCCCCACTACAAGTACCTGCACAAAGTGAAACCGGGGCTCACATCGTGGGGCATGGTGCAGTTTGGCTACGCTGAAAATATCAATGAAATGATAGAGCGCATGAAATATGACCTGCTCTATATTGAGAACTGCTCACTGGCGTTGGATGTAAAGATCATCCTTTACACCTTTATCGTCATTTTCCAGGGAAGAGGTAAATAATCAGGCACATGGCGGAAAGACCAAAAGTCAATCTCACAATGACGACTACCGACAAATTGATCAACAATCTGTCATGGATTGCACTTGCGGCCACTTTGGTGCTGCCAATGGCTATGTTGCCAACTTTACCTGACGTCATTCCATCGCATTTTAACGGACAAGGCAAGGTGGACGGCTACAGCGCTAAAGAGACTATACTGATCCTGCCGGCGGTGGCTGCGTTTGTGTTTTTCCTGCTCCACATTGCCGGGAAGCACCCCGACAAACTCAATTACCCGGTAGCGATAACAGAACAAAACGCCGAGAGACAGTACAGGTCGGCAACGAGGGTATTGCGCACCTTGAATCTATCGGTATGCGTTCTCTTTGTGTTCATTGAAACTGAAGTGATCTTTCCGTGGGTGCAAGAACACTTAGGTCTTTGGGCACCGGGACTCGGCATATTCTTGATAGCAGCACCCGTCAGCTATCAGATATTCGCTTCAATGCGCGACAGATAGACACCGCTATTGCTCAACCATAAATGACGCCGCTGCCATAGGGACACCATTGACGGTGACGGCGATGCGATGCTCACCGGCGTAGTGTTTACGGGTGGTCATATCGGCGAATGACTGTTTACGGCTGTAAGTAACTACCTGCCCGGGACTGAATACGCCTTCTGCTATCTGAAAAACCTTATCGCTGAATTTGTTGTTGGCTTTAGCGTAGGTAATAACGTATTCAAGACGAAGGGGTCCGGAGTGCTCTTCGTTGGTCCTGACCTGAAATGAAAAATGCAGCGTATCGCCGATACGAATATTCTGCCCCTTCAATTTCAATTCTTCAACACTACACCCCGGCGTAGTTGTGAGCCCGAACAGCGCCAGCGCAGCGGGATCGGCTTTCTTCAGCAGGTTGCGACATGCATGCCGTATCAGCCGATCGGTATCAGCGCTATTACCCTTCCAGCGACCGGCGATACTGAGAACAATATGCGGATGGTCTTTTGCAATATCATTGAGATTATTTGCCACACTTCTGCGCACAAACTCCGACGTATCGTCCTTCAGCCTTTCAAGGATGGGCAGGATCATTGACGGATCCTTCTTAAACTGCGGCAACGCAACGCCCCATGGCAATCGGGGACGACACCCCTCGCTTGCCAGCCGTCTCACCGATGGATGATGGTGTTCGGTCCACTTCATCATTTCGGCTATTGTCCTGTCAGGGTATCTGATCAAAAATGGACGAATTGCAAACTCACAACTGCTCAACCGCGTAAGCACCGCCATGGCTTGAAGCGATTCCTCGGGATAATCGACGCCAAACAATGCCACAAAACCGGGTAGGAATATATACTCGAAAGTATTCTGGCGCCCGGTGCTGTCCATAACAGCATTTGCAAACGATACAACAACCGGGATATCTTCACGAAAATCTCCTGATAAAACCTGATGCAGGGCACTACTGAGCCGATCAACCCGTTGCTTCAACTCCAGATCGTCCCAGCCGGAAGCCATAACAGCATTTACAAATTCCTTATCGCGGAAAGAAGGCAATATGCCCTTGGCTATACCTGCAAAATGGGTCGCAAATCTGCGATCGTACATGTATTTGAGTGGTTCCATAACTACTGTGCTTACATCGCGCTATTTTCCGGCTTTACGTCTGATCTTCGCTGCATAATCGGGAGCGACACTGTAGCCCAATTTCTGCGACATATCCATGTAGTACCAAGCCCTTGCGGGATCACGGAGCGAATCGTATGCGACACTGAGATTGTAAGAAGCCGACTGCTGCACATCTTTTGAATTCATTTTCACCGCCACTTCCCAGTCTTTTACCGCATCGGGCAAGCTACCGACACCGAAATGGGCACAACCTCTCAGGAAATAGTAGAACGGATTTGTGGTATTTAATTTCATCAGCATATTGTACTGTGCAATGGCACGTGCATATTGCTGTTTCTGAACAAGCTCATCACTGATCGTCGCAAGCGTACGCTCAGCATTTACCGGATCTGAAGCAAGCGACAATACATATTGCCTGAAAGCTGCAGACGTATCACCTGAAATGATCAACGCCATGGCAGAATCGAGATGCGCCTTGTAACTACCGGTGACGGGCTGCAACCGCCCCCCCGCAAGATTATTCTTCATAGCGCTTAGCACCGCGATCTTCTCCATGTTAGCCTTTACTTTATTATCGGCGGAGCGCAGTGTCACCAATACCTCATAATCCTGCATGGCTTTTTCGTATTCGCCAATACTAAAGTAGTGATGTCCGCGCCACTTATAAGATAGCAGCGCTCGCATGGGATATTGTTCTATAGCATCGGTGTGCAGTGTTTCAGAATTATGCCATACCCTGGTTCTTGCCGAACACATAACCGCATAACCGCCAGACACAAGCACGAGCAAAGTGGTGACCAACAAACGCATAGAAGGCAGACGCTGTATGAGATCGGCAAGCAGGTATAAAACAAGGAACAACAGACCGATGTACGCTACATAGGAATACCTGTCGGCCATGATAGCCGAACCGACTGAAATGAACTGCAGCACCAGCACCAGATTCAACACAAAAAAACTGAGGCCGAAAACAACAATTCGTGCATATCGACTCCTACCCCTCACTAACAACACAACCGGCGCCACGACGATCAGCACAGAAAGAAATGGCGCCACGTAATAGATCATGGGTAGGGAGCCATCTATAAACCGATAAGGATATGGATAAAATGTAGAGAGGCCAACCGGCACAAAGAACTTTG
The DNA here is from genome assembly GCA_016786565.1 of Flavipsychrobacter sp. GTDB lineage: Bacteria > Bacteroidota > Bacteroidia > Chitinophagales > Chitinophagaceae > Nemorincola. The sequence goes on along the minus strand of JAEUVY010000031.1, from coordinate 37,737 downwards.
CTACATACATTACAAACCCGTACCCGGCATACATAATCCTCTCTGAAATGGATAATACGCCAAATGAGGCCACCGCACCGGTGCGGTGTTGGGTGTAAAATGCAGCAGCACCAAACGCAAATGAAGTAAGAAGGAACAACGTCTTTGATCGCAGATCAGGCAACCCTATCCTGCCATTCATCAGATAATCAAAAGCCAATAAAGCCAGCGGAAACGTAACTGCCATAGGCTTGGACAGACATGACAGCACAAACAACGCATAAGTGATCGAAAGCCATTTTTTCGACCTGTTGTCCAGATAGCGCAAATAGGTAAGCAGACCGGAAATATAGAAAGCTGCATACAAGACATCTTTTCTTTCTGATATCCACGCGACTGACTCGACATGCATAGGGTGAACGGCGAACCACAAGGACCCAAAGAAAGCCAAAAACAGACCTGCACTTTCAGGCAATGTCAGGCGCAAAGCAAGCCTGAAGAACAAAACAAACACCAGCCATGCGTTTATTGCATGGATCAGAATGTTGGTGAAATAATATCCCATGGGCTCCAGACCCGAGAAGAAATAGTTGACCGCCAACGACAGCATGCACAACGGATGGTAATTGTTGCGGGTGATATCTTCGGTAAAAAGAACCCGAAGGTTATGGGCGGAAAACTCACGTATATACACATCGTTAGTGACGTAAAAGTCATCATCCCAATTAGTGAACTGGTTATGCAGCGTGTAGCGAAAACAAATAAATGTAATGACCGCGATAATTGCCGGCAAAAGCACCTTTTGTACAGATAGTGAAAGTTTCATAGCCAAAACGAGAAAAGCAACAGTCCAAAGTAACTATAAAATTCATTAAGTCTTTCTGTGGCCCTGACTGTCGAAGAAATGTTAAAAGAGTTTACAGTTTAAACTCTGGCAATAAAATTGCATCAGACCAATGTAACCAAATCGCAAAGACATGAATATCAAGATCATTATGGGCACACTGGCAGCAATAGTACTGACAGGATTGTCTAACGAAGCTGCAAATGCACATGGAAGGCACCGCCACGCACACCGCGTTGCTGTGCGCAACCATTACCCTGTCAGGTATTATGTTCCTCATCGACGTCACTGTCCGCCACCGGTGGTGTATTACAATGGGCCTGCCTACAGACAGCGGTATGGCTACCCACCAAACATTTACCCACCCCATTATGGACACCAACAGCCCCCGGTTAGATATTACAGACACCGGAATCACTACTAACAATTTATTATTATGCATCCGATGCGGTGATGTGGCGTTCTGAGCTGCATCACCGCATTTTTCATTCACCGGTGCGTGGAATATACCGCATTAGTTTACTAACTTAGCGAATCTGATAACCACAATTATATATTCAAACCACCTTCTATTTAATAACATATAAAAGATTAGCATATAGGTAATCTGCTCATGAATACAGATCCAACATCTCCCCTTAATGACATCACCCAAAGTTCAGACATCTGGGCAAAGGCACTATTTGCCATCCCTGAAAAGGAACTATCGGACATAACAAGGTTGGCGATAATGGTTAGTGGTGCAAGCAGTTCGGCCATAGCAGTGCAAGAGGGTCAGTTTTATAAATTACTTGCAGGGAGCGGGGAAAAAGTTGCTGCAAGTAACATCCCTTCAACAGCGATGCCTACAGGAGGCGCAAAGACAATATATGTTCCCGATCTCGGAGCAAAAACCATATCGGAAGATCTCAGAAAGTGCTTTCCGGATGAAATAAAAGCATTTGCAGGAACGGCAATAGAAGGCTATGCGGGCAATATAGCCGGCTACCTTCTCGTATTCAGGTCTGATGGACAGAGCTTTGCAGATAACCAAATGGATGGGTTAGCGCTACTCTCTGATCAGATCAGTCATTTACTGAGGCTGTACGTCGAGGCACAATCAAAAACGGTGACCAACGCGCTTCACTCTGAAGAGATGATGAAGACCATCTTTCAGAAAGCCATTGACGCAGTCGTAGTGACAGACAAAAACTGCGCTGTACTGCTATTGAACCCGGAAGCTGAGGCGATGCTGGGTTGGAAAGAAGAGGAGATATTGGGTAAGGACTTTTGCGCTACCTGCCTGTCCGGCATTTGCTATGACGATCCGGGGACACATGAGCACGCTCTGATGGGAAGCGAAAACGCAGGAAAACTCATAGAAACGACCATAGCTACTAAAGACCGGTCTGCGATTGACGTTGAATTGAGCTTTACATCGACCACTGTAGATGGGCATGAATATCATATCTACCACATAATCGATATCTCGGAACAAAAAAGGGCACGACAAAAGCTTGACGAACAAAGACAGTTTTACGAGAACATCCTGAATAATATTCCGATCGACCTTGCGATCTTCAATCCTGACCATGTGTACCAGTATGTGAATGCTACCGCGATTAAAAATGAGGATCTGAGGAAATACATAATTGGGAAGGATGACTTTGAATATGCACGATATAGAGGCAGACCTTCGGACGTAGCCGAGTTGCGAAGAGCAATGTTCCTCGAAGCAAAAAAAACCGGCAAAGAAATGAGGTGGGAAGATAAGATGACGGCTCCCGATGGGAAGAGCATCACACACCTCAGACGAATGTTCCCTGTCTTTGACAAAACCGGCAACCTATTAATGATGATAGGGCTTGGCATGGATATCACAGACAGGAAAGAACTTGAAGACAAGCAGACAATGTTGCTTGCAAAGCTGTCGCAACAAAATGTTCAGTTAAGTGACTTTTGCAATATAGTGTCTCACAACCTGCGCGCCCCCTTGGTCAACATCGCAATGCTCTCTGAATTCATTGAAAATTGCGGTGATAACGAAGAACGAAAGCAGTTGATATTGAGCCTGAATAATGTACTTGACAACCTTAATTCTACCTTTAACGAACTTGTAGAATCGATACAGATACAGGAAGACCCTGACGTGAAGTCAGAACACCTGCAGATCAATAAATACCTGCAAAGAATACTGGAGAGCCTGGAACCTGAGATTGTGAGGTCAGGTGCAACATTCACCATAGACATTGACAACGCACCAACGATACACTATCCTGCCACCTATTTCAACAGCATTCTACATAACCTGATAAGCAATGCCCTTAAATACCGGTCGCCGGAACGGAAGCCGGAAATACGCATATCTTCACACCGGAAAGGAAACAAGATATTCCTTTCTGTTGCCGATAATGGACTTGGCATAGACATGCAGAAGCATAAAAACAATTTTTTCAAGATAGGAAAGGTATTTCACCACCATCCCGATGCGAAGGGATTCGGCCTTTATATGATCAAAGCTCATATCGAGGCACTTGGTGGAAAAATATGGGTCGAAAGCGCTCCGGATAAAGGAGCTACATTTCATATCGAATTCACTAACCAGAACCAATGAGCACCGTAAAAAATATCTTTCTCATAGACGACGACAAGCTTTTCACCTTCCTGTTAAGGAAAACAATAGGTTTGACGGGCATCCCTACCTCCATCACCGACTTCCTTGACGGCAACAAAGCATTGATATATCTGCGAGAGCATTCAGGCTCGCCTGAACTATTGCCGGATGTTATTTTTCTGGACCTGCGAATGCCGATAATGGATGGGTGGGAATTTCTTGATGAATACAGAAATATAGCACCGATACTCTCCAAGCCCAATCGTCTGTATGTGTTTTCTTCGTCCATATCGTCCTACGACATTGAGCGCGCGAAAACAAACCCGAACGTCACAGACTTTATCATAAAACCTATTCTCAAGGAGAAATTTGTGGAGATACTTAGTGCCTGATCTTTGCCGCTCTATCGCGCAACTCCGGCACCCCATCGGCACAACTTATAAATCAAAGTCATGTTTGAACATTCTTCCATTGATCTTGGAATACTAAAAAAGCGGGCCTACAACCTGCGCTGGGCAACAGTACCTGAGGGCGTTATTCCACTTACCGCTGCCGACCCCGATTTTCCGTGCGCGCCTGAGATTGCGGAAGCGATAATGGCATACACCCGAGACCGCTACCTGTGCTACACACCACCTACCGGTATGCCTGAGTTCAGGACAGCAATGGCAGCGTTCTTCACAACACGCCGGAACATCCAGTGCGACCCAGGTCTCATTTTTCCGGTGGACAGTGCCGCTTCCGGCATCTACATTACCTGCAGGGCCTTTCTGACACCCGGTGATGAAGCAATAATCTTTGACCCTGTAGATTTCCTGTTCCGGTATTCGGTGGAAGCTGTTGGAGCTACAGCAATACCATTCGCAATCCCACAGGGTACTCCGGCTGTTGATTTCGAAAAACTGGAGGCACTTATCACTCCGGCCACCCGCATGCTTTGCCTTTGTAATCCGCTGAACCCTACCGGCAAGGTGTTTACAAGGCAGGAGCTGATGCGATTTGCCGAAATTGCCGACAAACATGACCTCATCATTCTCTCTGATGAAATATGGAGTGATATCATCTTTGCCCCCCATTCATTTACCAGCATAGCTTCTCTGTCGCCAGACATCGCTAAGCGCACCGTCACGGTCACAGGTTTCAGCAAGTCATACGGCCTGGCGGGGCTGCGGATAGGGTCTGTAATGGCAGGCACAACCTCCCACTTCGACCGGCTTATGGATGCATCACTTCATAACTCTACCATACACGGAGCCAACGTGCTGGGCCAGGTGGCCGCAATAGCAGCACTCACGAAATGTGCCCCGTGGCTCAACAAATTTGTCGGCCATCTTTCAGCAATGAGAGACATATGCGTCTCCGGCCTGAACGAGATTCCGGGTATCACCTGCACAGCCCCGGAAGGCTGCTATGTGGCATTTGCCAACATTTCGGGCACCGGTAAAACGAGCAAGGAAGTGGCAGACCACATCCTTCAACACGCGAAAGTGGCCGTTGTACCCGGTTTGCCACAGTGGTTTGGCAATGGTGCAGAGGGGTACATAAGGCTGAGCTTCGCAACTTCCGCCAATATTCTGCAAGACGCGCTGGACCGGATAAAAAATAGTAACCTCTAATTTGAGGGAAGTCGGAATGAATTTATATTTTTACAAATAACAAATCGAATCGTTAACAGACACAGAGACAGAGCCCGAATGAAAGCAGTAATAATTGGAGGTGGCATAGCCGGATTGTCGATGGGTATCTTCCTGGAAAAGAAGAAGATAGATGTTGTGATCTGTGAACGATCGGAAGGTCTGAATGTAAAGGGGCATGCATTCCTGATACATAAGGACGGAATAGGCCCGCTAAAGGACCTTAACGAAAAAAGCCGCATCCTGCTTCCTGCCCGTAAAGTTGACGAGTTTGTTCTGCGCCGGCCCGATGACAGCGAAGTAAAGGATCAGCGACTCAGCCAGTGGTACTGCATAAAGAGGGCTGATCTGCTTGGTTTTCAACGTTCTTTGGTGAATGCCACGCACATAAAGGAAGGTCGGAAGTTCATAAATTTTGTATTTCATGAAGGAAAGGCAATAGCGGCTGTATTTGACAACGGGGACATCGAATACGGCGACATTTTCATTGCTGCCGACGGTGGAAACTCTAAAGTGAGGAACCTGCTGTTCAAAGACGTAAAGTACACTCCGGTACAGGTGAAGGAAATTGTTGGTATAGCAAAAAACGCCGAGATAGCCAGAAAACACCCCAACGTATTCTCAAAATTCCAGGACAAGAATAATGGCCGCGCGTTCGGCTTTATCCCTACATCTGATAATGAGTTGGTCTGGTTCATGCAATATGACCCGACGATAGCTGATGTGACCGGAGATACGCCTGAGGCACTACGAGCTTTCTGTTTCCGTTTCATGTACGACTTCCCGGAAGTGGTGCAGGAAATACTCCGCTCGAACGACTTCTCAACAAGTTACATTTGGGAGACCAAAGATTTTGACATGCTACCCGCATTTCATAAATCGAATGTAGTACTGATCGGCGACGCGGCTCACCAGATGCTACCTTTCACAAGTGCCGGCACTACCAATGCCATTCTTGACGCAAGAACGCTGGCGGACTGCCTGGGTGAAAACACCGATTACGAAACCGCATTCAACAATTACTATCAAAAACGGATACAGGATCTGGCTGAGCACCTGAAGAAAGGCCGCGAACTGAAAAAACAATTCCTGGAACCTGCACTTCAGAATGATGATGACATCCCGCTGCCGCTGGCACTGGACGATTCCCCCAAACCATATATTGTTGGCAAGCACAAGCAGATACAGGTGTTGTACTTCACTGATCCTATCTGCTCTACCTGCTGGATCATACAGCCCACACTGCGCAAACTGAAACTCGAATATGACAACTATGTCAACATAGAGTATTGTATGGGTGGTTTGCTGCCATCGTGGGAAAAATACAATGGCACTGCGATCGTAAAACCGGCCGATGCTGCAAAACACTGGGACGAAGTAGGCGCTGCCTATGATATGCCGCTTGACGGCGACATATGGCGCGAGGACCCGCTGACGTCTTCTTATCCGCCATCCATAGCATTCAAGGCCGCGCAACTGCAAGACCCCGAACGGGCAATTCATTTCCTGCGCAGGATAAAAGAGATGGTGTTCACCCAAAAGAAGAACATCATTAAGTGGGAACACCTGCGCATGGCCGCTTTTGAAGTGGGACTGGACGCAGCAAGGCTATTGCGCGATTATGAAGGCAAGGCAAAAGAACTCTTCCGTCAGGATCTGGCATTATCACAGCAGTTGGGCGTAAAGGGCTTCCCCACCCTGTTCTTCTCCAACGGAGACAAAACAAAACATGTGATCCGCGGGCTCCAACCCTACGAACGCTTTGAAGAGATCATAAGAACTATGATACCGGGGGCTCAAAAAGAGTCTTACCTGCGCACGCCTGAGCAATTGTTCTCGTATTTCCCAACCATGACGGAGAAAGAATTCGTCTTCCTTGGTAACATGTCCAGAGAGGAAGCATTGATAGAACTGAACAGGATGTACAGACAGGGTACCATAGACAAGTTCGAAAGCAAGAACGGTACCATCTGGATAAGCAAACTGAAAGCGGCCTGATAGACGGCATTTCATTTCTGATTTTTTGCGTTGACGTGTTAAAAGACAATGTCTTTTGCAACATATTTTTAATACATTTGTATAAAGCGAAACCAAAAAAGATGAAAAGCAAACTACTCGTTGCGTGTTCGGTATTGATGCTGTGCCTGTGGGCCGGCGAAGTGCAGGCACAGGAAAAACAAAAAGTAAAAATGAGCCTGCTCAGGCAATCGGGCCCAAATGTAACCCTCACCATCACATCGCCCAACGAGTTCTACATTGGTGGCAATACCCATGTGCTTTATATAGGTGATAAACACTTCCTGCTTCATGACCAAGATAATGAAAACGGAAAAGGCATACTGAAATTCTATATCCCTACGGAAGACTTTAAAAAGATCACAGACGGTTCCCGCGTTTACCTTTCCTATGGCCTGTTGGAAGCAGAATCTGAACAGGAACTACAGGATATGTGCAAGCAGAAATTCTGCCCCTGCTGGGAACTGGGAAAACTGAAAAAAAGTCAGCTTCGCTAAGCGCTGCGAGATCATCTTCTTCAAAATCATAACAACACTATACAATGCGGAAAAACATTTTCCCCTCCCTTCTCAGCGCACTGCTGCTGATACTTGCAGGCGCGTTTGGTACTCATGCGCAAACTACGCCCGACCCCGGCGTAGCAGGCACTCTTGCTGTCACAAAGGCTGAATACAACCTTGGCGACGCCGCGGCCAGCCTCACTACATTTACCGCCGGCCCGGTAGAAATGAGGGCATCGGTACACTACCCTACAGGACTGCCCGGCGGCCCCTACCCGGTCATTGTGCTGCTGCATGGCAGGCACTCTACATGCTATCTGGCAACTCCTCCCTACAATTCCTCGCTGGCATGGCCCTGTCCAACGGGTCGTTTACCCATTGAGAGTTTTCAGGGATACGACTATCATGCGCGCTTCATGGCCAGCCACGGCTACATTGTGATCTCGGTATCGTGCAATGGCATTAATGCCCGTGATGCGAGTACTGCCGATGCCGGTATGAACGGCCGTGGCGAATTGGTACAAAAACACCTGGACCTCTGGAAAACATGGAGCACTACCGGTGGCGCACCTTCTTCATTAGGCGCGGCGGGTATGTTTGTTGGCAAAGTAGACCTGACACGTGTTGGAACAATGGGACACTCACGCGGCGGCGAGGGTGTTGTATTCAATGCCCTTTACAACAGGACGCTTGGCAGTCCATATGGCATCAAAGCGGTGATCACACTGGCACCGGTAGATTTCCAGCGTCGTTGGCTGAACGGTATTCCGTTGATGAACATTGCACCATATTGCGATGGCGATGTCTCTGACCTGCAGGGTGTTCACTTCTACGATGATGTTCGCTATACCGACACAACAGACGAAGCACCAAAGTACAACGTGCTGATGATGGGTGCCAACCACAACTTCTACAACACGGTTTGGACACCGGGCTCATACATAGCGGGCACTGCAGACGACTGGGGGGCCAGCAGCACCGACCCACATTGCGGACCTGCCTCACCAACCAACAAACGCTTCGACACAACAAAACAGAAGAATGCATACAACACCTACGCTGCCGCTTTCTTCAGGCAACATGTGGGCGGAGAGCAACAATTTGCACCTATTCTTGAAACCCGTGATATCATTCCACCTGCAACCTCACAACTGGATACGACGAACGTTTTCGTATCCTACCATCCCGGCCGCACCGATCGTCTTGATATCAACAGAACAGACACTGTTTATAACGAAACCACAAACACAATGGGCGGAGCTGTTACATGGGCAGGGCTTGTTACTTCAGGTGTAGGAATATGCGGGGGAGGACTTTCCATACCATTGTGCAATGTTGCAACACAGCAGGCAAAAGAGCCGCACAGAGGAACAGCATCAAGAAAAGGTCTTGCACAAATGGGCATGCGCTGGGACGATACACTCGACTACTATCAGAATGACATCCCCGCTTCCCAACAGGATCTATCACTCATAGATGCAGTTCAGTTCAGGGCGGCACAGCGTTTCAATCAGGTTACAGCCGGACAGAATCTTGACTTCACAGTGCAACTGATCGATTCGGCAGGAGCCATAGCCAGCAAGCGTGTACATGACTACAGCTATGCGCTGTTCTACCAACCAGGCTCGAGCACAAGCACACTGCTACCCAAAGTGATGTTCAACAATATCAGGATCCCTATCAGTGACTTTACCGGCATCAACATAAAGAAGGTGCGCAAAGTGAAATTCCTGTTCAACAAGTCTTCATCAGGATCGGTACTGGTGAGCGATATCGCATTCGTCAACTCAAAATGCGGAAAGCTGAACAGCACTTACGGATTCTCTTACGACACTGTTGGATATGATGTTACCTTCTACGATACGATCGTATCAAACACCGGCGACACCGTATCGCGCTTGTGGAATTTTGGCAACCCGGCATCCGGCACCGCCGACACCAGCACCCTACACAACCCAACGCATGTCTTCACCGGTGCGGGCAATTATAATGTATGCCTCTACACCCGCGCGAAACGCCGCAACCAGTGGGTATGTACCGATACAACCTGCTCTGTTGTCAAAATTGTATTCGCATTAGCAGTTACAGACCTTCGCCCTGAGACGACGATCACCATTGTGCCCAATCCGGCCAGAGATTACATACAGATCTTCGGAGCTCAGCCAAACGATGAACTGCGCCTGATCAATGCTATGGGGCAGGTGGTACTGACAACGAGGATCAATGAACCGACTATCTATCTGCCGTCGTTCCTTGCAAATGGAATTTATTATGCCATCGTTACAACCGAGAAACAGCAAACAACAACGAAGTTGCTGATCGCACGATAAAAGCAAAAAACCAATAGGTATAAATGCCGGCCGGGAAATGGCCGGCATTTTTTATTGATGAGGATCGTACACGTACGCCACTTCATAGCTGGCGTTCATCAATTCTTTCGATATTCTCCCGAGCGGCACGTCCCGCTTCTGTGGTGTTGGCTCGCAGATCGTGTACTTCTGTCCGTTGTATAGAATTGATGTACCCACTGGCTTATCGAACTTAACGGCAACTGTCACATGCTCAGGATATGCCAGCACGATCATAGGCAACTGATAGAGTTCTTTTACGAGATAAAAGAACAGTGCCGCCCTGTCTTCACAGTCACTCCGCTCATAAAGTAAAGTCTGCTCTGCAAACATCCTCTTTTCCTTACCAAAATGCTCTCTGTCGGGTTGATAATTGAATGCATACCTGGTGAACCTCATCAAATAATCGACCCCCTGACGCACACTCATATCTGATACTGCTTCTTTAAGCTGGGGGATCAGGGAACCATAGGTCTCCCCGCTCAGTGGCATGCTAAAATAAAGCTGGTAATCGGCCACCGGGTAGTTGGCAAAAATGTTCTTCACATCAGGATTCAATCTGACCCTGAAATTGTAGTGATTGTCCTGATACACGAACTGCAACTCCTTCTCCTCATATTTTTTCGGAGTAAACTCAGGTATGCGCGACAACTTATAGGAAAAACCGCGGGTTGCATCGGGCACAGTGATCGCTACCGACTCGAAACGTGTATTCGGGATATCAATATTGGCATAATCGTGATAATTCAGACACACATACTGACGCCCACCCGCAGTATGACAGGGGATATCGTAAATATTCTCATCGCACTGCACGTAAAACAATAGCTTATCGCCTGCAAGTCGTAAGGTGGCATCAAAGCCCGAGCGTGTCAGGAAGAACCATTTGTATAGCGTGTACCTATAATAATTATCGGCTTTAGGGCTGAGAACCTGAGCAGTGCGGCGAATGAGCTGATAATACATCCAGTCATCAGGACGGTGACGGATTCTGTAATCGCGAAGAGCGGCAACAACCGGAGCAAATCCACCGGAATCAATGGAACGAGAAAAGGATGTAATGTTGTCTGCAGTTAACTCGCCCGCGAAATCGGGGCAGTTGAGATGAACACCCTCTATCTTAATTGAATCTCCGTAAAAGTCAAAAGCAATTTTCTCCACCAAAGGCGTATACTGTGCCTTCACCCCGTAGGAACCAAGTACCAATATCCACACCATTAAAACCGCCCTCATATCTATTTGATTCTATCATAAATTTACGAAAAGGTAACAATTTGGTAATGTTAAGTTTTGCCAAAGGCTATTATTGACATCCACGGTAAAACATAAGGCCGTCTATATAAGCCAAAAACATGATTACCTTTAGACCTCAAACACTTGATCTATGTTGCCTGATCATATTCGCCGGCGCGCCAATGAGCTTTATGCAGACGTCCTGAAAATTCGCCGACACATTCATGCGCACCCGGAACTATCTTTTCATGAATTCAACACTGTCTCTTTCGTCGAGGAGCAGTTGCGAGGGATAGGCATCACCGATATAAAACGTATTGCAGGTACCGGCCTGATGGCTCACATTCAGGGTCGCGAACCGGCGTCGACGTGCATCGCGCTGCGGGCTGACATGGATGCACTGCCGATAACCGAAGAAAATGACGTCCCATACGTTTCGCAGAACAAGGGAGTAATGCATGCATGCGGTCACGACGTTCATACGTCATGCCTGCTGGGCGCAGCACGGATCCTGCATGAAATGCGGGATCAGTTCACAGGAACCATAAAGTTATTGTTCCAACCCGGCGAGGAAAGCCACCCCGGAGGGGCGAGCATAATGATAGAAGAAGGCGCACTTAAAGACCCTGTTCCACAGGCCATCTTCGGATTACATGTCTTCCCCAATCTGCCCGCGGGTACGGTAGGTTTCAGGCCCGGCAGGTACATGGCCAGCGCCGATGAGATATACATCACCATTCACGGCAAAGGTGGGCATGCGGCACAACCGCACCAGACAGTTGACCCCATTTCAATAGCAGCACTGATCATCACCGGATTGCAGCAGGTCATTGCCCGCAAATGCGACCCCATGAGCCCATCTGTGCTTACTTTCGGAAAAATAGCCGGAGGATTTGCCACTAACGTGATACCTGAGAAAGTAGAACTACTCGGCACCTTCCGCGCTATGGACGAAAAGTGGAGATATGAAGCGCATAAGTGGATCAGAGATTTTACAGAACAAACATGTGCGGCCTATGGAGCTACTGCAACCGTAGATATCCCTATTGGCTACCCTGTGCTATTCAACGATCCTGCGCTTACTGAAAAAGCGACCAACTGGGCGACCCAATATGCGGGCGGAGACAATGTGCATCCGCTGGAAATGCGCATGGGTGCCGAAGACTTTGCATTCTACACACACCATGTACCCGGTTGTTTCTTCCGCATAGGCACCAACAGGAACAATACTGAATACACTGCCCCTGTTCACAATCCGAGGTTCAATGTAGACGAAGAAGCACTGAAGACGGGCATGGGCATGATGGCTTGGCTGGCACTGAACGCCATTGCAGAATAACAGGAAACAGGGGGCAGTTAGCCTTTTGTGGCGGTACTCATTAACGCCATCAGTTTAGCGTCGCGCTCATAGATGTCACGTGTAAAAAGTACGTGTTCTGTAGCCGCATCCTCAAATGCAGTAAGATAGGTGATGTACACAGGGATCTTGTTTTTAAGATTCTCCCACTTCGTCTTGTGACCCGAGATCAATGTATCGAGCCTGCCGGGTGTGTATTGCTTTTTGTTCTCCAATTCGCCAAGAATATACAAAGCCATCTCACGCGGCTCATGTACGCGCACACAACCACTGCTCTGCGCCCTATCGCGCTTGCCGAAATCCTCTCTGTGAGGTGTATCGTGCATGTAGATGTCCCACTTATTGGGCATGTTGAATTTCACATTCCCCAGCGAATTGTCCTCACCTGGCGCCTGCCTGAATGAATATCTCCTGTAATTGCGGGCATTTACCGCACTCACCTTCACGGCTTTACCATCGCTGTCGTATATCTTCAGCCCTTTCTTCGCCAGATACTCGTTTCCGCTTCGCTGAATGCCCGGTAACACATCTTTCTTCAGTATCGTAGGTGGCACAGCCCAGGGTGGGTTAATGACCACATTGGTCATGTTAGCGAACAAAGACGGAGTCTGCCGTGCAGGCTTCCCCACCACTACCCGCTTGTGCATCACATTAGTGCCATCCTTGCGGAAGTACATTTCCATCAGCGGCACATCCACAACTATATAAGTGTTTCCCGGCGAATGCTTCATCCAGCGCAGTCGCTCCATATTCGCGTTCAACCTTGCCATATATACTTCCGGCGGTGTCGCCAGTTCGGCCATAGTAGCACTATCAAACTTCCTGGTGGCGCGCAGCGACCTGTATGCCTGGTAGGTCACCATCATACGCGCTCTGTCGCTCAGCGAATCGTCAGGAAGATGCTCTGCCCATGGCAGCTCAGAAAGGATAATGTAGTCGGCACTCATGCGCAGAATGCTGTCTGTTTGTCCGGGCTGTATGTTGAATTTAGCATTCAGATACGAGCTATCCTGCTGCAACATAGCGAATCGCATATATTCGTTACGAAGCAGCCTGTATGTGGGCCATTCACTTCTGAACTTATCGAGAGAAGGATACTCCCCTTCCTGATTCACCAATACCTCAGGGCCATCCCATACGGTATCATTAACATGGTGCCACAAAGAATCGGCCTTGCGTGGGTTTATGGATCCGAAACGCAGAAACTTTGCAGCAGCAAGATAATTCCGGGTAAGCATCGTATCGAACGCGATCGCGTCATCCACACTGTTGCGCTTAGATGTATCAAGGCGGATTTTCAGCAACTTCAACTCATCAATGCGATACTGGCCCATTTCGGCGCCATCCCACTGCATATCTTCAAGTTCTTCCAGCAAACGGGTTGCTGCCTCATTAGACGCGTAATTCTCCTTAACCCATATCGGTTGATAGTCATCGAGCGCGTAAACCAGTCTCACATCATTCACCACTTTCCTTTTTAACGCCCCGCCGGTTGTATCAGGCGAAGGCATCATTCCACTCAATCGATCAGCAAATGATTCGTCAGCAAAACCGGTAGGGCCGGGTTTGAGCCGACGCTGATTGCACGCCGCCAACAAAAAAACAATAAGTATACCGGAAATGGCAATGGAAAAAGTGATGGAACGGGATGCTCTGAGATACATACGATACGGCAACAGCCGCAATTTTAATTTTACTATCAAGGCATCAAAAAACGTTCCGTTTATGCAACCAAGCGTTCAGAGAAACCCTATTACAACGTTAAAATAGCTTATATCTCAACGTGCACCCACCAAAAGTAGGGAAATGATATTGCTTTCGTGTGATTTTCACATGATTATTAGGTATTACCTTTGCAACTCACAAAAACGGAGCTGCCGTTGCGCAGATTTTGAAGATATGCTTGATACTATTGAAGCAGCACTCGAGGACCTCAGACAAGGAAAATTGCTAATAGTTGTTGATGATGAAGACCGTGAGAACGAAGGCGATTTCGTGACTGCTGCACGTAATGTTACCCCGGAGATCATCAATTTCATGTCCAAACACGGAAGAGGGCTTATTTGCGCCCCGCTTACCGAACAAAGATGCGAAGAATTGCGTCTGAACCTGATGGTGGAAAACAATACTGTCCTTCACCAGACCCAGTTCACGGTATCGGTTGACCTTATTGGCAACGGTTGCACCACCGGCATATCAGCACACGACAGGGCAAAAACTGTACAGGCACTCATTGACCCCAATACTAAATCAGAAGACCTTGGCCGGCCGGGACATATATTCCCGCTGCGTGCCAAAAACGAAGGCGTTCTGCGCCGCACCGGCCATACCGAGGCAACGGTTGACCTTGCCCGCCTTGCCGGCTTCGAACCTGCAGGTGTGTTGGTAGAGATCATGAACGATGACGGAACCATGGCTCGCCTGCCTGAGCTGATGGAAATTGCTAAGAAATTCGACCTCAAGATCATTTCTATAAAAGACCTTATTTCTTACCGCCTGCAAAAAGAAACGCTGATACAGGAAGAAGTGAGGGTGCAATTGCCTACCAAATTCGGCAATTTTGAACTGGTAGCGTTCCGCCAGACCAACACGGGAGAAAACCACCTGGCACTTGTGAAAGGAACATGGGAGAAAGACGAACCGGTTCTCGTAAGGGTACACAGTTCATGTGTTACAGGCGACATCCTTCATTCACTACGCTGCGACTGCGGCGACCAGCTCGAATCGGCCATGCAAATGGTTGAGAATGCAGGCAAGGGTGTGATCCTCTACATGAATCAGGAAGGACGCGGCATAGGGCTGATGAACAAACTGAAAGCCTACAAATTGCAGGAGCAAGGAAAAGACACTGTGGAAGCCAATCTGGCACTCGGCTTCAAAAACGATCAGCGCGACTATGGCGTTGGCGCTCAGATCCTGCGCCATCTTGGTGTTTCTAAAATGAAACTAATGAGCAACAACCCGCGCAAACGTGCCGGCATGCTGGGATACGGCCTGGAGATCGTTGAAAACGTAGCAATAGAGATCGCACCCAACAAACACAACGAGTTCTACCTTAAAACCAAGCGCGACAAACTTGGCCACGACATACTGAAATAAATACGGAACAAGATTCCTCAAAAAGACAAAGGCCGCATTTGCGGCCTTTGTCTTTTGTTTACTCAACAACTCATTTATCTGATGAGCGTTATATTGCCTTGTCTCTTTTCTATCTGTCCATCAATGAACGTTGCGTCTATCGTGTACACATAAACTCCTTCGGGCTGATCTACGCCATTCAATCGACCATCCCAGCCGCGCCCCTCTATTTTCTCAGTTTCAAATATGAGCTGCCCCCACCGGTTATAAATATTCAGCTTGAAAGTAGCCAAGCCCCTGGCCAGCAATGGGCGTGGCAGGAAATAGTCGTTGATACCATCGCCATTGGGTGTGAACGCGTTCGGAACATCCAGATAGCAATCCTGCTTCACTTCTATCGTATCAGTAGCAGTACAACCATCTACTATCACTTTCGCCCAATAACTACCCGGCGTGGTCACCTTAATAGAGTTTGTTTTCTCACCGGTGCTCCACAACCACCTCAGGCCCGGCACACCATCATATCTTCCATCGGTAAGCGTGATAGGATTGCTGCCCGGACAGATCGTAGTATCTCCTCCCAGGTAGGTCTGCGGATGCGAGAATACCCATATCTTCTTGGTGGCAAATGTGTCGGGGCACGCCCTGTAAAATGCATCGAACCTTACGGTGAGACTACCCTCGCCATCAAATCCATGTGTCACAGGATTCTGATTGGCTATCTGCGAACCGTCACCAAATGACCAACGGATACCCGTACTACCTATATCCGCATAAATGCCGGTAAACGTCACCACCTTCCCATCACATAACACCGAATCGGTGAGTTTGATGCTAACGTCGCTTATCGAATCTACTGTCATGACCGCCCTGGCAGTGTCACGACAAGGTACATTGTTTGATAGCGCCATCACTATCTTGTACGTTCCGGTACGGTTGTACACATGCACCGGATCGGCAACAGTGTCTGTTTTACCATCTCCAAACGTCCATGCATACTTAAGTTGAAAACCCAACGAAGTATTAGTGAAAGTAACAGGCACTCCCGTACAAACAAAGCTATCGGGCACATTCGTAAAGCCCGCCTTCACAATATTCGTGATCGCGATCTTTTTAGAAATACTGTCCACACAACGGGTATTGGTGATAACAAGTGTCACATCATAGTTACCCGGCAATGTATAGATATGCTGCGGGTTCGTGACTGTAGAAACACTTCCGTCGCCGAACGTCCATGTATAGGTAAGATCAGCTGCCGGCGTCGAAGTATTGGTAAAGAGCACAGTATCGGCCTTACAGTTTTCGCGTACCACAAAATTATACCCGGGCGTTATCGGCGGATCAACAAGTGTCACAGGCCCAAGCACATTCGATACGCATACACCACCCGTGCGGGCCACAAAATCAGAGTACACGCCATCGCACAGACCATTAATATATACAGTGCTATCGGCACCTATGGTTGCTATCACCGGCGGCTGCACCACGCCATTCCTCTTGTAGGTAATAGTGTCGGTTTGCCCCGGATGAAGTCCCAGCAATCTGATCTTTCCATCGCACCAACCACATTTGGTAGCATTGGCAAATGTGATAGCGCGCATTGTAAACGGCGGCACAGTGAGGTTGGCAGGCCCCAATGTATTAGACACACATACCCCTCCCGTGCGGGCCACAAAATTATCATACAGACCTGCACACAATCCGGTAATGGTTATCGTACTATCAGGCGCTACTGTTTGCACAACTGCTGGGAAGGGAGCACCATCCTTAGTGAACGTCACAGTATCTGTTTGCCCCGGATACAATCCTCTTAATGTAACAGTACCCGTGCAGATACCACAATAAAGAGGATTAGTAAATGTTAGCGAGCTCATGGTAAATGGCGGCACGGTAAGGTTTGCCGGGCCAAGTGTATTAGACACACATACGCCACCGGTTCTTGCTATGAAATTATCATACAGACCGGCACAGAGTCCGGTAATGGTGATCGTACTATCAGGTCCTACAAACTGTATCTTGGGCGGTTGCGGCACACCGTCCTTTGTGTAGCTAACCGTATCGGTCATTCCCGGATGCAGACCATACAACGTGATCGTGCCCGTGCAGATACCGCAGTATGGAGGATTAGTGAACGAAAGCGCCCGCATAGTAAACGGAGGCACTGAGAGTGTTACAGGGCCAAGTGTGTTTGACACACAAACGCCACCGGTACGTGCAACGAAATTATCATACACACCAGCACATAGCCCGGTGATGGTGATGATACTGTCGGGACCCACCAATTGGATCTTTGGTGGTTGCGGCACACCATCCTTGGTATAGTTCACAGTATCGGTCTGCCCCGGATACAATCCATAAAGTCTGATAACCCCGTTACATATTCCGCAATAATCCGGATCCACTTTACTAATGGCACGCATAGTGAACGGCGGCACAGTGAGGTTCGCAGGCCCAACAGAATTGGAAACACATACCCCACCTGTGCGGGCAACAAAATTGTCGTAAAGCCCGGCGCAAAGACCCGTGATCGTAATAGTGCTATCCGGCCCCACCAACTGTATCTTTGGTGGCTGCGGCACTCCTCCCTTCGTATAATTTACAGTGTCAGTCTGTCCGGGGAACAGGCCGTATAGCGTGACAGTCCCCGTGCATATACCACAGTACGGAGGATTGGTGAACGTGAGCGCACGAATATTCAACGGCGCTGCAGTAAGCGTATCAGGCCCCAGTACATTTGAAACACAAACACCACCCGTGCGCACCACTATGTTACTGTATATACCTGCACACAGGCCGGTGAGTACTGCTGTACTATCTGCACCAATTGTACGCACAACCGGCGGCTGCGCCACACCGTCTTTAAGGTACGTGACTGTATCAGTCATACCAGGATGCAATCCATAAATGGTCAATGTTCCTGTACACATACCGCAGAATGGCGGATTGGTATGGCTTGTAGCACGTGCAGTAAACGGCGGCACAGCCAGCGTTACCGGACCCAATGTATTGGACACGCACACGCCCGCCGTACGTGCCACAAAGTTGTGATAGAAACCGGAGCACAGACCGGTAATAGTAACCATACTATCTGGCCCTATGAAGGCTACCACAGGTGGCTGCAACACGCTGCTTCTGTAATAGGTTATTGTATCGGTCTGGCCGGGCTGCAGACCATAAAGCCTGATAACCCCTGTACACACACCACAATACGGCGGATCCGTTTTATCTATCGCCCTCATGAAAAAAGGAGGATTCACAAGGGTGATCGGCCCCACCGCAGGAGTCCGGCAGTAACGACCTGAGCTCACAATAAAATTTGCATACACTGCCGCCGTGAGTCCGGTTATTGTAATAGTGCCATCCGAAGCCACAGTAGTCACGATCGGCGTTTGAGCAACTGCGTTCCTTGTATATTTTACTGTATCTATTGTACCCGGCAACAGCCCCGACAACCTGATACTGCCATTGTTATTTCCGCAATAGGTAGGATTCGTACCGGTAAGGGTCGGTGTAGGAAAAGACGGAGGAGCAAGCGTAAGACTTGCCGAAGACCTGCACCCCACACCTGTAGTGAAGATAGTGTAAGTGTAACCACCGGGCACAAGGCTGTCAACAAAAGCCGATGATACACCCGTATATGTTTGTATCGTATCAAATGGCGCCACCGATCGCGAGACCTTCACTGTCCATGGCGCGCCGGTGCCGCCGGGAGCCACCGTCACCGCTGCTTTCTTGTCGCATGTAGCTGCAGAAAGAAGTGTGGTAGTAATGGTTGGTTGCGGCAATACCGTTATCGTATAGGCAATGGTCTGTGTTCCCGACAACGGACAATTATTGTCGGTATAGGTAACATAGAACGTATACGCTCCGGGCGCAACACCTGTAGTGGTCCACGATATCAGGCAGGTCGGGTGCGGCGTGCCGTTTCCGGTAGTAGTAAATGTCATCCCCGACGGCAGCCCCGATGTGGTCACGAAAATATTATTGGTCGTATCCGTCTGGTATGGAAATATGTTGATGTTGTAGGTCCCCACACCCTTGCAAACGTTGAAGTGGGTATTATCAACAATAGTACCGGCCGTTGCGCCCGAGAAGTTCCCGTTGGGCGGCGCGTCGGCACACGCCTGCACCAGAAACGTCATCTCCCGCTGGCAGGAACCCACAAATACCCCACCCCTGTACTCACGGATGTTGTACACCACAAGCGACCGTTGCAACGCACTCGGCGTAAACGAGATCTGCCCTGTTTGCTGATCGAACGACATAGACGATACCGCAAGCGGTGCCGCACCCGTATAGGGTGCTATATAGGTCGCAGACCCACCGGGTACCGACGTAGTGGTACCGGCAGCACCGTTCACCAGCGCGAAACGCAGGCTGTCGCCGTTCGGATCCACTGCTCCCGGATTATAGTTATTAGCTGCAGACAGGCAGAAGAAGGGCGTAGGTACATTGGTCAGTGCCGGGCTACTGTTTGGAGACACCGTATTATTCAACGTATCTACCAACTGTATGTAGGATACAGGCGTTGTGGAAATATTACTGATTGAGAGTGCCCTACCAGCAATTGAACCTACTAACTGCCCGGTAAATATAAAGCGCCATACCGGCGATGCACCGGGTAGCGTATAATTGGCACTGTACACAAATTTCTTGATCCCCGGTGTTGGGAAGGTAAGACTCGTACACTGTGTCATCGACAGAAATGCAGGACATACCGGTGTTATCTCCACGCCCGCAGTTGGTGGCTGAATGGCAAGATTGATAGTAGAAATAAGCGTACCACCGTTGTATATGTGCACCTCGGGTGTGTTGGTAGGAAGCACACTAAAAGAGGTAGACGAACCGGCCGAACCGCAATCGCCATAGGCTACCAGCGTTATCTTATAAGTATTTCCGGAGACATGGGTATAGAAAAGATCCATCCCTACAAGATGGTTCGCTTTTGCGGTAATGCCTGCAAAAAACAGCAAGCACAAAAGCAACAGTTTCCGGAATTGAGTCAATGAACCTAAGCTCATAAAAAATCAGTGTCAGGGTGATAGATAGGGTTTTCGTTACTAAAGTTAGGTATGGTTATCTGATCAGTGAAATTTATTTTTTTAGCAAAAAAGCCGCTTCGGTTCACGAAGCGGCTTTGGATCAATCAGTTCTTTTATTTTAAGAGTGTTACGTTTCCTTGATGTTTCTCTATCATGCCGTCTTTGAAAGACACATCGATCGAGTAAACATAAACTCCCTGCGGCTGTGGTTCGCCGTTCATAGCGCCGTCCCATCCCTGACCTTCGGTCTTAGACGTTTCATAGATCAGCTGTCCCCACCTGTTGAAGATAGACATATGGAATGATGTCACACCCTTTGTCAGAATACCACGAGGGAAGAAATAATCATTAACTCCATCGCCATTAGGCGTGAAAACGTTCGGCACATCAACATAACAATCTTTACGAACAACGATCGTATCGGTAGACGAGCAACCATCTACAGTGATAGTAGCAATGTACGTACCCGGCTTGCTCACAGTCAGCTTCGGAGAACGATTGGTCTCGTCCGTGCTCCAACGCCAGCGCGCCTTCGGATTTCCCATGTTGCGATCATCAGTGAGCACAATCGGATTACTACCCGGACACATCGCCGTATCAGCCCCCAGGTACAGACCCGGCACATCATACACATTCAGTTTCACTGATGCGTTTTTCTCCGGACAAGCCCTGAAATTAGCCTTAAAGTTAATGGTAACCGCACCGGACCCTTCAAATGCATGGGTCAGCGGATTGATATTGTTCATTGCAAAACCATCGCTCAGTGTCCAGCCGTTGCTCACTTCGCCACTGGTCGTGTAGTTCGCGGTAACAGTCACCGCCTGGCCACGGCACAGTGCAGTTGACTCACCCGATACACTCAGCGAGAGTGCGCTGTTTGAGTCCACAACTATCGGACGCCTTACAGTATCGTAGCAGTGCAGGCCCAATGTATTATTGTGCGCCACCAACATGGTAGAGAAAGTACCCACATTCGTATAGGTGTGCGTCACATCGGTGGTAGTTGCTGATGCTCCGTCACCGAAGAACCATTGATAATCCGGATTGGTACCCGTCGACGTATTGGTAAACGTCACCGGATCTATCTGACACACGAACGTAGTCGGACTCTGGGTAAATCCTGCTTTCAGGAAGTGATTCAGATTCAGCAAGCGACTGGTGTCATCAATACATTTCGTGTTGGTCGCAGTCAATTTGACCAGATAGCTGGTACCGGCCGTGTTGGTGTACACGTGGACCGGATTGATCTCTGTTGAAGTACCGCCATCACCGAAATCCCATTGATAAGTAAGGTCTGATGCAGGCACCGATAGATTTACCAGTTTAAGTGTGTCACCCTTACAGCCACGGCTTACTACAGTATCAAAATCAGCCCTTATCGGTGGCGCCACAAGTGTAACTACATCGAGCAAAGTAGCCGTACAGTTCCCGGCTGTGCGCACGTTGAATGTCGTATAAGTACCGGCACACTGCCCCGGCAGATAAATGGTACTGTCGCTGGTAACAAAGAAGGCTACTGCAGGTTGCGGAACACCATCCTTATTGTAGGTCACTGTATCCAATTGGTCAGGGTGCAGACCGTGCAGCTTTATCCATCCGTCGCAGAAACCACATTTAGTAGGATTCTGAGATGAAACGGCCCTTAGTGTGAACGGAGGATCTACCAGTGTAACAGGTCCAACCGGCAACGAAGTACAGTAACCATAACGCACTACTATATTGGAGTAAGTACCCGACCTGAGGTTAGGTATGGTCAATGACCCTGCCGAAGACACAGGCAATATCAAAGGCGGCTGTGGAATACCTTCCCTGTCATAGGTAATGGTATCCACACCTCCCGGATTTAGATCATCCAATACTATGGCACCATCATTCTTGCCACAATAGCTTGGGTCAAACTTAGAAAGAACAGGCACTAAACGTGGCGGCCTTGTAATTCGAATAGAATCATACAGTGCACATTCCGTTGATACCGACGTATAGATGACATAATAAAACGTTCCGGGATATCTGGAGTCCAATACAGGCCCGGTAGTCGTGTACGATGCCACTGTATCCAATGGAGGTGCCAACGCAGAGTCCACTACCTTGATTGTCCACGGCGATCCCTGCCCGCCCGGCGTTGCAGTAACAATTGCATTAGTAGTACACTGTAGTGGCGCAGTAAGTGTGGCCGTTATAGCAGGTACCGGATAAATAGTGATGGTATAGGCAATAACGCTTTCCCCGTTGATCGGACAAGCATTATCTTTCAACTTCAGGAAGAAAGTATAAACACCCGGAGACATCAGAGACGCATCTCCGGAAAAAATCACCGTAGGCGTCGGAGTTCCATTGCCCAGCACTGTAAATGTGATACCGGTTGGCAAGCCTGTTGCAGAGCAAGTAAGACTCAACGGTGGCACAACAGTAGTGTCAGGTCGCGGACGCATCGTCAAAGAGAATGTCCCTGAATTACCACAAATATGATAGGTCCTAGGTCCATCAGCAACGAGTACGCCACCCGTAGAATCAGCACCGGCAGTTGGTACATTAACCAAACAAGGCCTAACCAGAAATGTCATTTCACGTTGGAACGTCCCAACAAGTAATCCCCCACGGTATTCGCTGATGTTGTATACAACTATTGCCCTTTGTGTAAAGTTCGGGTTGAAGCAAACCTGTCCCGTTACTGTGCTGAATGAATAACTACCGGTTGTGGTACGCAGTGGAGTTGTCGCGGAGATTGGAGTAGTGCCATAAGCCATCACACCTGTGGTATACCCAACTGGCGACGCAGGGATTGTACAGCTATTGGTGCCATTTTGTGCCGGCACCAGATCAAACCGCAAACTATCACCTTCAGGGTCAATAGCACCTGGTGTGTAACAGATCGGATTATTGACACAGAAAAATGGCGTAGGTACAACGGTCAGATTCGCACATGTATTGGTGTAAACAGTGTTATTAAGCGTGGCTTCTACCTGCAAAGTTGTGGTACCCGGCGCAGTGATATTGGTTATTGTAGCAGCACGACCAGCCGAGCCACTCGCACCGAGATTTCCATTAAATACAAAACGCCAGTTGGTAGATGTACTGGGTAGGGTCATAATGGTATCATAGACAAACCTTTTGATACCCGGGATCGGATTAGTGGGGTTAACACACTGCGTCAACAAGAGTGAATCCGGACAAACGGGAGTGATCTCAACTCCGGCACTCGGTGCCTTGATGCGCAGATCAAATGAATTCCAAAGAGTTGCACCATCGTACACGCAGACCTGCGGGCGCGCTGTTGGCAACCCTGCAAAGGCACCGGAACTTGCCGGGCTACAGTCGCCATACAACACCACGGTCACACGGTACTGCAAGCCACCTACCGAGGTATAATAGATGTCAGCTCCCACAATGTGTGAGGCAAACGCCTTTTGCCCACCCAGAAACAGGGCTATGATCAATAATAAACTGCGAAAAACAACAGGTAGTGTTCTCTTCATAAAAGCAATTCTATGATAAATTTCAAATAGTTACGTACAATAACAAACTATATAGACGGATTTCTCCCGAAAACAGTTTGCCACGGGTAAAAATAAATTATTTCACTGAATAAAAAAGTCTAAAGGGTAGTTTTTTGACGAATTAAAGACACGACGGATAGTGTAAAGTACTACATCAATTGACGAAATCTATAATACATAGAAACAATTACCGGACGGATTGGAATGGCCCAACTTACATTAACCACAATTTAAATGCAACCCGTTTTCTTAAAGTACTTCATTTTCGCATGTTTAATTTCCGTTTTTATCTCAGAATCGGTAATTTCGCCACCTCTTAAAATTGCATTTAACTCTCTGATATGGCATTTGATATTGAAATGATCCGTAAGATCTACGGACAATTACCTGGAAAGGTAGCCGCCGCCCGCACTATGCTGGGCCGCCCCCTGACACTTGCAGAAAAGGTATTATACGCCCACGCGTACGAAACACCGTCTGCTCCTTACACTCGTGGTAAGGACTATGTTAACTTCTCGCCCGACCGCGTAGCCATGCAGGATGCAACCGCACAGATGGCGTTGTTGCAGTTCTCAACATGTGGCCGCGACAAAGTGGCTGTACCAAGTACAGTTCACTGCGATCACCTCATTCAGGCGAAAGTTGGTGCCAATGCTGACCTTGCTACAGCAGTTGACGTAAATAAAGAAGTGTACGACTTCCTCGCGTCTATATCTAATAAGTATGGCATCGGATTCTGGCGCGCAGGTGCAGGCATCATTCACCAGGTTGTGTTGGAGAACTATGCGTTCCCCGGCGGTATGATGATCGGTACCGACAGCCACACACCAAACGCAGGTGGTCTGGGTATGATCGCTATCGGCGTGGGTGGTGCTGACGCGGTTGACGTGATGGCAGGCCTTCCATGGGAGCTGAAAATGCCTAAACTGATAGGTGTGAAGCTGACAGGAAAAATGAGCGGCTGGACATCTGCTAAAGATATTATCCTGAAAGTTGCAGGTATCCTCACTGTAAAAGGTGGTACCGGAGCGATCGTTGAGTACTTTGGCGAAGGCGCTGAAAGCCTTAGCTGTACCGGTAAAGCTACCATATGTAACATGGGTGCCGAAATAGGTGCTACATGCTCTATGTTCGCTTATGACGAAAAAATGGGCGACTACCTGCGTGGCACCAACCGTGCAGATGTTGCTGACCTCGCAAGGGGCGTTGCAGAACACCTGCGCCCGGATGCTGATGTATATGCAGACCCTGCTAAATACTACGATCAGCTCATCGAGATCAACCTCAGCGAACTGGAACCATACGTAAACGGTCCGTTCACACCCGATCTGGCTACACCAATCAGCGAAATGGCTGCTGCTGTGAAAGCTAACGGATGGCCTGATGCTGTAGAAGTGGCACTCATCGGCTCTTGCACCAACTCTTCTTATGAAGACATCTCACGTTCTGCCTTCATCGCCAAAAACGCTATGGATAAAGGACTGAAAGCCAAGAGCGAATTCACTATTACTCCGGGTTCTGAAATGGTACGTTTCACTATCGAGCGTGACGGATTCCTCGGCACTTTCGACAAAATGGGCGGTGTAGTGCTCGCAAATGCGTGCGGTCCGTGCATCGGCCAATGGTCTCGCCACGTAGCCGATCCAAACAAGAAAAACACGATCGTTACTTCATTCAACCGCAACTTCGCGAAGCGTAATGACGGCTTGGCTTCTACGCACGCATTTGTTGCGTCTCCCGAGATCGTTACAGCGTTCGCAATATCAGGTAGCTTGTCATTCAACCCATTGAAAGACAAACTGAAAAACGAAAATGGCGAAGAAGTAATGCTGGACGAACCACAGGGCTTCGAAATGCCTCCTAAAGGCTTCTCTGTAGAAGATCCGGGTTATGTGGCCCCTGCAGCCGATGGCTCAGGTGTTCAGGTGATCGTTAGCCCTACAAGCGATCGTCTGCAATTGCTGGAACCATTCACTCCATGGAGCGGTTCAGACTACATCGGCCTGAAACTCCTCATCAAGGCTTTCGGCAAGTGTACTACTGACCATATATCTATGGCGGGTCCATGGTTGAAATACCGTGGCCACCTCGATAATATCTCTAACAACATGCTCATCGGCGCGGTAAACGCGTTCAATATGGATACCAACAAGGTAAAAAACCAATTGAACGGCAACTACGACGAAGTTCCAAAGGTGCAGCGCGCATACAAAGCCGCCGGCATTGGTAGCATTGTTGTGGGCGACGAAAACTATGGTGAAGGTAGCAGCCGCGAGCACGCAGCTATGGAGCCGCGTCACCTGGGTGTGAACGTGATCCTGGTTAAGAGCTTCGCTCGTATCCACGAGACCAACCTGAAAAAGCAGGGCATGCTGGCAATCACCTTCGCTGACAAGGCCGACTACGACCGCATTCAGGAAGATGACAGCATCGACATCGTTGGTTTAACTACTTTCGCGCCGGGTACGCCACTCACAGTGGTACTGAACCACAAAGACGGCAGCAAAGAAGAGTTCAAAGTGAATCATACTTATAACGAACAGCAGATCGAATGGTTCAAAGCCGGCGGTGCGCTCAACGTAATCAGGAGCGAATTCGCCGCTAAGTAATTCCGATTGATTTTCCTTTCAGGAGCCCGCCACACGGTGGGCTCCTGTTTTTTTGCCCGTACATGTGTTGTTTTTTTGCGCTCACACAGGAGCAAGCAAAACAATTGAAAAGACGGACTGTGTTTTCTTAGCAAAGGCTGGCTTCTCTCCCCTCCCAATTCCCAATCCCCAATTCCTGATTCCACCCTATCACACTACACAAAACGCACTATCATAGATTTTCCTTTTGCTCCGTTGCCATACTGGTTGTAACTTGTCCTGATGTTGCAGGAAATGTGTGTAAAAAGGATGTATGATGATTTTATTTCAATTCGTCCCTTGTCCCGAAAGCATTCGGGATGCGCAGAAGCCTGCCTGCCGGCAGGCAGGTGGGAAGAAAGTGAGAAGTAGTGCGCAGGTTTTGGGAAGCAGTGGGAAGCAAACTGCGCAGGCACTTCCCACCTTTTTATTGATAATCAATGAATTAGTGCAAAAGTGGGAAGAAATAAAAAAATGCGAACTTGTGAGAAATTGTGCGGTACACTACCCCGTAGCCGGCGCCGTGTATCCGTCCTCTACGACCCTGGTCTCTGGCAGTACACCCGAACTACTGTATGCCTAAAACAAGAACTCACCGTGCCGCTGCTTTTACTGAGCAGCATCAAAGAATGGATTGAGCGGAATTACCCCAGGTCATTCTGCTATTCCCTGACGGCCTCAAGCCCCCAAGTGCATATGTTTTATATTCTCATTCCTTTTATCTAACTTCAACTCCAAATAAGAGGACCATAACATGAAGAAAATCTTTACATGTATCGCATTGTCGTTGTTTATCGGCAATGCCGACCTGAGTGCGAAAGCACCTGCCGCATGGACAAGCGTACCACTAAGCCAGGCACCATCCAAAAGCCTGCTTCGTATGCCTCCGTCTGAATACCTTGTGTATCAGGTAAATGTGTCGGCATTGAAAGCGCAAATGTGGGCTTTGCCTCAGTCTTACACCGATGCGCAGGTGATGTCGCTGCCAATGCCCGATGGTTCTTTTCGTGAATTCAGAGTGTGGGAAACACCAATGATGCCGGCAAGCCTTGCCGCACAATACCCCGACATCCGCACCTTCACCGCGGAAGCAGTGAACGACAAACGTGTCACAGCAAAGCTCGACTTCACAGAATTCGGCTTCCATGCCGCTATATTCAACGGGGAGTCGGTTTCTTTTGTTGATCCATACGACAACCTGAATGACGGCTACTACATTGTTCACGACAAACGCAATGAAGACCGCCCGGTGGCACATCGTATGTTGTGCGAGATCACATCACAAGGTCAGGCAGCCCCTGCTGGCGCACAAATGGAATCGCTGAAAACGCTGCTCCCACCAACCAATCTGGGCAAACTGAAGATCTACGATCCGTCAGGCACCTCTGCAACCGGAGCATTGGAACCAACACCGGCAACGCCAATGGCGCTTACCGTGAATGGCGCCAACATCCGCACTTACCGCCTCGCACTATCGGCCAACAACTTCTATTGTCAGGCTGCAACAGGCCTTGGTTCACCTACAATAGGTCAGTGCTTCAGCGCAATGACCACCAGCATGAACCGCGTGAACGGAGTTTATAATCGCGAGATAGCAGTACAACTCAACTTCGTGGCCAACGAAAACCTCATCATCTGGCCAACAGCAACCGGAAGTTCTAACGGAGCAGATCCATTTAATGGTATCAATACAAACGCAGGTGCTTGTATCTCAACCAATCAAACAACCGTTGACACGCGTATCGGCAACGCCAACTATGATATCGGGCACGTTTTTACAACCGGCGCAGGAGGTCTTGCCGGCCTCGGCGTTGTTTGTAACAACACTCAGAAAGCACGTGGCGTAACGGGCTCTTCATCTCCGGTGGGCGATGCATTTGATATTGATTACGTCTGTCACGAAATGGGCCACCAGTTCGGATCCTCTCATACATTTAATAACAATCAGGACGGGTCATGCAATGGCAACGCGTCAGCAACACACGCATACGAGCCTGCCAGCGGGGCTACAATCATGGACTATGCCGGCATCTGCAACCCTGACAACGTGCAGGCAAACAGCAACCCGTACTTCAGCATCAACAGCCTGGAACAGATCCAGACGTATATGTCAGGAACCGGCGGAACTTGCCCCTCTACAACTCCGTCAGGCCATGCACCGGTAACCGTTGCCACATTCACTGCGACCTACAACATTCCTTACAAAACACCGTTCGAACTGCGCGGCCGCACTGCATCAGGCAGTGGCGGTGACACTGCTATCACTTATTGCTGGTCGCAATACAATCTCGGCGATTTCGGGCGTCGTTTGAACCAGACATTCGTAAGTGGTCCTATTTTCCGTAGTTACCAGCCGGTGTACACGCCCGATCGTATCTTCCCGCGCCTCAGCAATGTACTTTCCGGCGTGCTTTCCAATTCGGGAGAGAAAGCCCCCGACACCGCACGATTCCTCACTTTCAGGCAGGTATTCCGCAACATACAGGCGGGCTACGGTTGCATCCGTATCCCCGACGATTCCATTCATATTAATGTAAGCTCCACAGGCTCCGGAAACGGCTTTGCCGGATTCAGGGTCACCAGTCAGAACACTACCGGTATCGTGTACACCGGTGGAAGTACACAGACTGTTACCTGGAATGTTGTTGGTACCAATCTGCCACCGGTAAACACCCCGAATGTTGACATCTTCATGTCTGTGGATGGCGGAGTAACCTGGGCTTATACTGTCGCTACTTCAGTTCCAAATACAGGCTCTGCAAGCGTCACTATCCCCAATCCGGGCACAGCTACTACACAGGCCCGTATCAAGGTAAAAGGATCAAATAATATCTTCTTCAACATCAATTCAAACAACTTTACAGTGAACCCGGGCGCTACAACCGCACCGATCACCGGTACTTTCACGGTTTGTGTAACAGGCAACACAACGCTTGCTGACGCCACACCGGGCGGAACCTGGACATCAAGTACTCCCGCAGTAGCAACTGTTGGCTCAGCAACCGGTGTCGTTACCGGTGTTTCAGCGGGAACAGCAACCATCACGTACAACGTAGTATCAGGTGCAGTCACAGCTGTGGTTACAGTAATAGCTACTCCCGCACCGGCACCAATAACAGGCAGCGGCATTGTCTGCACCGGCACTCCGGGCACACTCAGCAATGCAACTCCGGGCGGTGCATGGTCAAGCACTACGCCTGCAGTAGCAACTATCGGCACATCTACCGGAGTGGTTACAGGAATAACAAATGGCACCAGTACAATTTCCTACACCGTAACTAATGCTTGCGGAACGGGTGCGGCCACTACAATTGTTACAGTCAGCACACCAACAGCGGTTGCACCTGTTACAGGCACACTCGCGATCTGTAACGGAAACAGCACCACGCTTTCAAGCACTACACCGGGCGGAGCATGGTCAAGTGCTTCACCGGCTGTTGCAACTATAGGCGCAGGCACGGGCGTGGTAACATCTGTCGCAGCGGGCACAGCAACAATGAGCTATACAGTGACGAATGCATTTGGATGCACATCGGCAGCAACGGCTACTGTTACGGTTAATGCAGCACCTGCAGCAACCACTACACCGGCGGGCAGCCTTGTACTTTGCACCGGCGGAACCGCGGTTGTGAATGCATCGCCAACCACAGCAGGCTTCACGTACCAATGGCAGGACGGCGGCATCAACATACCGGGTGCCACATCTTCATCTTATACAGTATCAGCAGCCGGCAACATTCGTGTTCTGGTAACCAACACTACGGGCTGCACAGGCACATCAGCAGTATTGGCAGTAACAGTAAGCGGAGCGGGATCAGTAGTTCCTACAGTTACGGTATCTGCAACACCGGGCACAAACATATGCTCGAGTGTGGGTATGGTAAACTACAGCACAGCGATCACCAACGGTGGCGCTACACCTGGTTACCTCTGGTATGTGAACAGTATCTCTACCGGCGTTACAACCCCTACATTCGCTTATACACCGGCAAACGGCGATGTAGTGCGTTGTGAGTTTACAAGTAGTCTGCCATGCGCAGTTCCTGCAATTGTAGCCGACAGCGTAACGATGACCGTTTCTCCAACCGTTACGCCAACAGTGGGAATCAGTCCGGCTCCTGATGATACTGTTTGTACAGGTCAATCTGCAACATACACCGCAGTACCTTTTGGCGGCGGAACAGCACCGGCCTACCAGTGGAGTGTGAATGGTATAGCAGTAGCCACCGGACCTACATACAGTCATACGCCATCGAACGGAGATGTGATCACTTGCCAGATGTCAAGCAATGAAACATGTCGCACTACTACGGTGGTGAACAGCGCACCGATGACCATCACAGTTCAGGCACCGGTAACAAATACGGTATTGATCAGCGCAAGCTCTGCAAGCATCGTAGCTGGCGAGAACGTTACATTCGTAGCAATTGCTGCCAACGCAGGACCATCGGCAACATACCAGTGGTTTATAGATGGTGTTGCAGTACCGGGTGCTACAAATATCACTTTCACTACCAATCTGCTCACCAACGGCCAGACCGTTCACTGCAAAGTGACAACTGCTGAACCTTGTGTCCTGCCGCATACTGCTATGAGCGGCGGCTTCAAGATGACGGTAACCACCGGTGTATGGGAAGTAACCGGCAGTGGCAACGCGTTCACACTCAACCCTAATCCAAACAAAGGAACATTTGTGATAAACGGAAAAGTTCACACTGACGAAGCTATTCAGATCAATGTGACCAATGTATTGGGACAAACAGTTTATACGCGCGACACGAAAGGAACTAACGGAATGCTGAACGAACAGGTATCCTTGCCGGCAGGGCTTCCTAAGGGCAACTATTTTGTTATCGCCAACTGCAAAGGCGAGCGCGTGATATTCAGAATGACACTCGATTAATTGATAAAATAATACCGATTTTTTCTGACAAAAAGCACGCTCAATATCATTTTATAAAAACCCACATTAATTGTTGTTGTTTTATAAAAAAAATGTAGATTTGCTTATTATTAATTTTTTATTCCAAACAAAATGCAAGAAGGTACAGTAAAATTCTTCAATGAAACTAAAGGATTTGGTTTCATTACGCCATCAAACGGCGGTCAGGACATCTTCGTTCACGTGTCAGGCCTGAAAGACCAGATCCGCGAAAACGACAAAGTGTCTTTCGAAGTTCAAAATGGTAAGAAAGGTTTGAATGCCGTGAACGTTAAAGTAATTTAATTTTTAACAGCAGCACTTAACATATCATTCCAAGACGTGTAGCGATACACGTCTTTTTTTATCCCCAAAAAGTAAGAGACCGGAAAGCCGGTCTCTTACTTTTTTGTCTGTTTTATGGCTTCCCATGTTGCATACAGCGACTCCTGCTTGGGCCTGTTTGCCGGTAGTTCTGTCAGTGGCTGGCAGGCTATCAGACCCTCATGGCAATCTGCAGGAAGCATCTGATACAGCCTGGTACCCATCGTCTTCCAGGCAAGCATTTCATCACTCACCTCCTTTATGACCTTACCCGGATTACCCACTACCAACGAACGAGCCGGAATGATTGTTTTGGCTGCTACAAATGTCATTGCGCCAATGATGCACTCATCACCTATCTCAGCCTCGTCCATCAACACTGCATTCATCCCTACCAGTACATTCCTGCCCACATTGGCACCATGCACAATGGCGCCATGCCCTATATGAGCACCTTCTTTCAACGTAAGTGTAGTGCCGGGAAACATGTGCACCGTACAGTTCTCCTGCACGTTACAACCATCCTCTATCACGATACCGCCCCAGTCGCCGCGCAAGGCCGCACCGGGTCCTATGTATACGTCCCTACCAATAATTACATTTCCCGTTACAGCAGCCTGCGGATGAACGAATGACGATGGATGCACCACCGGAACAAATCCTTTAAATGCGTAGAACATGCTGCAAAGATAGCAGTGTTGCCGGGTTTATCGCGGGGCGCCAAATAAGTACATCAGCGCGCACAATAGCAGTGTCACTGCCATAACGATGAATGGGATCATTCGCTCCTTCCGCTCGTTCTTTACACGATACCGGGTATAGCTCCCAATCGTGGTCTTCGCATCGTCGTCATCTCCTGCCACTACCAACAGCGCCTCCAGAATGACATCCAGATACTTAAGTTCCAGATGACCGGTTGCCTTGATAATTTCTTTGACTATAGCGTAATTGACATCCCGGTCACCCTCCTGTTGCAACACCCCCAGATGCGCATCTGTCAGTATCATCATGATGTATGCCTGCAAGGTGCGCTGCCTTAGGCGATGGGTATCCATTTTCGCCAGACTCACGTTCAGGTCCTCACTCACCTTCCTCAGCCACGCCGGCGTCACTCCTTCCTGATAACTCGTGCGCTGCCCTACTCCTGAGAGCCAACGATCTTCATCGTACGCCGCCCTCTTCTTTGGGTCACTTAAAACACCATATGCCTCGCTGATCTCTTTGAAATGTGCCTCACTCCATGCCGAATCCGGGTTCTTATCGGGGTGATACTTTACAGCAAGTGCTCTGTATGCCTTCTTTATCTCCGCTACTCCCGAAGATGGCTTTACACCCAGTGTTTTATAGTGGTCTTTTACTTGCATCGGTAACAGAGCGTCGCAAAAATAGGAATATTACCAACAGGGCCCTGCCTTTAA
This sequence comes from Flavipsychrobacter sp., assembly GCA_016786565.1. Lineage (GTDB taxonomy): Bacteria > Bacteroidota > Bacteroidia > Chitinophagales > Chitinophagaceae > Nemorincola. The sequence goes on along the minus strand of JAEUVY010000031.1, from coordinate 4,326 downwards.
AAACATCACTTTTCGGCATCTTTATAGGGCCACAGGTAAAAACATGCATAGCTTTGGTAGGGAGCCCATTTCTCAGATATCTTCAACATTTGTGTGCGCAGAGTACGCTTATCAGTAAGATCCAGTTTGTAAATGGCAGCCATTGCCTGCTGAATGCCCAGATCGTCTACCGGAAATACATCCTCGTGCCCCAGGGTGAACATAAGGAGCATTTCTACCGTCCATTTCCCTACCCCCTTAATGGGCAACAACAACTCCGTCACTTCCTGCGATGTGCAGGCATATAGTTTCCTATCTGTTATCTTGTGTTCCAGAAAATAGTTGGCCACATTCAGGACATACTGCGCCTTAGCATTCGACAAACCTATTCCGCGCAATGTGGCAAAAGGAGTATCAGCTATCTCCTGTGGTGTTGGTTCGTGCCCACTATACAGATCCAGGAAACGCCTGAAAAACACTTCTGCAACCTTTGTAGACAGTTGCTGACTCATAATGGACGCACACAACCGCAAACAGACATTCTTTCGCTTCTTCAACTGATAAGGTGTTGCCACCTGCATTACTCTTGCAAGTTTTTTATCCCTTGACAAATGTGTAATAACTGTGGCCGGAATATTTTGTGACATGCCTGAAAAGTAGCAAAATTTCACTTCATCAATTACATCTATATTTGTATGAGTACGGAAATTTGGATTTACATGTACGTACATGTAATTTTGTATCGTGGTTCTTTGGAATAGCTCCGAAGAATGCATGTAAAACTAAACAACCATGCAAAGGCGGGACATTTTAAAAGCGGGTAGCATCATTGCTGCTGCACACATTACAGGTATGACAACACTATCTGCATTAGCAAACATTGGCAGTAGCCTGAAGCCTTCGGCACGTATGCCTGTGCTTTTTATTGGGCACGGCAGCCCCATGAACGCGATAGAAGATAATTCCTTCAGCCAAACTTGGAGAAAGATGGGCAAATCCCTGCCACGCCCGCAAGCCATACTTTCGATATCGGCACACTGGTTAACGAAGGGCACAAAAGTGACCGGCAATGCACAACCCCGCACTATCCACGACTTTGGTGGCTTTCCGAAAAAACTGTTCGATCAGCAATATCCTGCACCAGGGTCACCTGAATTGGCAAACCTGACCAAACAACTGGTGACCTATTCGCATGTTCAGACAGATGACAGCTGGGGGCTGGATCACGGCACATGGAGTGTATTGCTGCCCATGTACCCAGCTGCGGATATCCCGGTCTTTCAGATGAGTATAGACTACGATCAGCCACTGCAATACCACTACGAAATAGGAAAACAACTGAACAAACTCCGAGATAAAGGAGTGCTGATCATTGGTAGCGGCAATCTGGTGCACAATCTGGGTATGGTAGACTGGGGAAATACCGGTAAAAAATTTGACTGGGCTAACGAGTTCGATACAAAGTTCACTGAATGGATGAACAAGGGCGACCATGCGTCCATCCTGAAGTACCAACAGATACTTGGCACTACGGCCCGGATGGCACACCCCACCAACGACCACTTGCTGCCGCTGTTCTACATATTGGGATTGAAGCAACCGGGCGATGAATTGAAATACTTCAATGACAAATTTGACTACGGATCAATATCTATGCGCTCTGTTGTGATCGGATAAAACGCTCGCGGATGAAGTAGGCAATCGTTCCGCTCAGTATGATGCTAACTGCAAACAGCTGGTATTTCAGTTCATTATTGAAGAAAATGAATAGCCAGATGCAGATACTCAGAATGGCCGGCAAGGGGAACAATGGCATCTTGAAAGGACGGGGCAACTGCGGCTCCCTGTAGCGCCAGGCAATAAGCCCCAATGCCTGCGACACAAATTGCACCAGCATGCGCATCATCAGTATAGCCGTTATAACCTCGCCCAGCCGGAACAAGAGGCTGAACAAGAAGCCAACACCACCTATCACCAGCAATGACACGTGAGGAAAATGGAAGCGGGGATGTACCCGTGCGAATACACTGAAAAAATCGCCCCTAAGCGCTGCCGCATATGGTATACGTGAATACCCGAGAATACCAGCAAACAAAGCAGAAGCCGCAATCACAAGTATAAGAAGTGTAGCTATCTGCCCTACCAGGTGGCTTTGATAAATATGCTCGAAATACTCGCTCACAACAAAGTCTGAAACTGCAACTTGCTGCCACGGCAAAACACCCAGCACCATCGTCTGCATTGCCAGATATAGAAGTGCAATGCCTGTGATGGAGATCAGAATACTCCGTGGTATGTTACGTTCCGGATCCTTGATCTCACCGCCCAAATGACAAACGTTGTAGTAGCCGAGGTAAGAATAAACAGCATTCAGCGATGCCTTGCCCAGGGCGGCATAAAGAAGGGTGCTGCTATCAAAACTACTCAGATCGATGGCAAATGCCTGACCGGCATTAAAATGCCCAAAGCCCGAGAAGATCAACCACAGGAACGTGCCACCGGTAATGACCCACAAAACCACCGATATCTTACCAATGCTATTGATGCGCCGGTAGAGCAACCCCACCAGCAGCAGTACAAGCGAACCGCTTACCACTTTTTTCTCGATATCGCCCAGCGGCACGAGGAACGAAAAGTATTTGGCAAATCCTATTGCACCACTGGCTATCACTAACGGCGCTTGAATCGTAGTTTGCCAAATGAACAGGAACGGCATCAACTTCCCTATCTTCTTTCCTTCATACAGCTTGCCCAGAAATACATAACTGCCGCCTGCTTCCGGCCATTTTGCACCCAACTCGGCCCAAACCATGCCATCCATGTAGGCAAGTAACGCACCCAACAGCCAGGCGAGCACACCGGCAGGCCCGTGCATCAGCGACACGATCATGGGAAGGGTTACAAAGGGACCGATCCCGACCATGTCGATCATGTTGATGGCGGTAGCTTGCCCAAGGCTAAGGCCCCGCTCCAGTTTAGTATTATCCTGATGCAAATGGAAAAATTAATGGTCCAAGGTAATAAATCTTACGACTCTGTAAGACCAGTAACATGCAAACAAAAGCCGGACGATTGCAAGAAGCACTACTTGCGTTGCATCATTACACTGTACGCCTTTATGAAAATAACGCCCAGATTTTTGTGCGGTGGAATGTAATCGTTGAATTTCTCGTATAGTTCCTTCCGTTTAGAAAAACCATAATCCAGTCCCTTCCAGATACCGATCCAGTTTACATCCGCGCCTTCCTGCAATTGCGTATTTATTGCTTTGATTATCGGCTCGTTGATGGCGCCCACCCCTGTCTGTTTCGATGAAATGATATGTGCCCCCTGCGATCTGGCCAATACACCCGAGACATTATGATACCCGCCGCAGGAGCCGAGCATCACCAGTCGGGCATTAGTGTCTATCCGCGAGATGGTTCCCTTGACGTGATAACTGTGTCCTCTGTGAATGACGATGGTAGGGCGGACGTATACAGACCGCAAAAACGCATCCAACGAATCGATAGCTATATCGTCTTCAGGTTCCTTCAAAGGGTAGTTTGCATACATTACTATCCGCTTACCGGTAACAGAATTCACGGTAGCCCAATATTTGGACGATGTATCCACTTTCCACTTCGGATTTTTCCGGTATTCATCAATAAAACCACGATATGCATCGGTACCGTCCTGGTCTCCATAGAAAAATAACCGTTCAAATATTGCCCCGGTATCGTTAGCCAGCGATGCTGCGGGGAGCACATTTACCGGTGGCAACTTCAACCGCGCCGAGGTTCTGGCAACTCCTGTATCGCTCACCGAAGACTGCCCGGCGTCTATCAGTAGCCCTAACAGTTTATAAATGGCTATCCCCTTTCGGCTTTCCATGCGCACACAACGGTCATAGTTGTCACGCACCTTTTGCTGCAGATAAACAAACAACGACGAATCCCGTATGCTACCCAATGCATCAGCCACATTCACGGCATCCTCCAATTCATTGTCAGCACCGTTCTGCAGTCCGCCAACAAAGTCATTCATCAGTGCGGTTCTGGATGTATCATCCATGGCCATCAGGAACTCAGAGAGCGTATTGTACCCTGCACATAGCCTGATAAAAGTCCTGAACTGATCGCGGTGCACTCTGTCCAACACCTTATTGGCCGGCTCAGGCTTCATGCGCTCCAGGAAACGATGAAATGTACCCAGGAAGCTACTTGTGTATATCTCTTCCCGGCCATATACCATAATGTAGTACAAAGCTTCGGGCGAAAGACTATCTATACAATGAAAGCGCACATCATCGGTTGTGTCGTGCAGTTCGTTCATTTGACGCACAAAATTCTTCAGGGCACTGTATTC
>JAEUVY010000132.1 GCA_016786565.1 Flavipsychrobacter sp. | reverse complement strand
GATAATCTTAAAATTATTTTCGATAAAACAACTAAAACTAAATGCTCGGTTTCCATAAAAGTTCCCCAGTCAGGTACAGTTAATGCCAATGATACAGTAGAAAACCTTTGTCGAGACACAGATCATTCAACGAGAGACACTGACACTTACAAAAGTATTAATCATACTATAATCGGTAATAGTGGATTTACTTTCATATTACATCAGGTGCAAGCAAGAGATGAAGATAATTTTCACTACATCAACACTAACATCTCACAGACTTCAAACTATCAAAATACAAGCAAGCAAGCCTACAGCAATGGTAAACTCCCCTATGAAAGCGAGTTAATTTACCCAATAGTTCCGATTCATAGAACTTGTAATGATGATTACAGGATTTGGGGGTTTATTTGTATTGATTGTGATAAACCTTACCAATTTCGGGTCAAATATGAAAAAGCCATCGTAGAAGGTGTAGCAGACGGTTTACATGATATAATGATGGCAAGACATTCATTTAAAACTCAATAAAATGGCAAACGCAAAAAGAAAAAGCAGTTACAGGCCATTTGGAGGCAAAAACATTTCTCGCAATGAGAATAAGGCTCAACAAACGCCAGTGCAAGTTCAACTTGTATACTTTGATCCAGATGATTTGCAAAAATTGCAGCAATTAGACATCGAGTTGACAGCGGAGCTTCGTAAAAACCGACCGTCAAAATCTAAGCTCAAAGCTTTTTATGATTATTTAACCGCTTAACAATTCAAAACGCGCTATATAGCGCGTTTTTTGTTTCACCTCAATTGTAGTTTAGATTTTTATACTATTAATTTCATTACCCATAGATTCTGTTCGCATTGACCGAACATATTTGAGAGTCATAGTGAGACTCGTGTGTCCCATCATTTTTTGAATCTTAAATGGATGCACATCAGCTTCAGCAAGTCGGCATGCAAATGTGTGTCTAAATTGATGTAAATGAAATCTAACTCCTGATTTCAAATTCAAATTCGCGACCCAGTGTTTTAATCCTTCTTCGGATAATCCACGGTCCCCAGTGTTTGCAACAATAAGTTTCTCGCTTTTATAACCCTTGTTATTCCTTTCCCTGAAATACTCTTTTAGATGCAAAAATAAAGTTGGGTGTATTTTTAGAGTGCGCCAATTTTTTGATTTCGATGTACTTGCTCGTATTGTTACTTCCATTTTTACCAAGTCAAAATCATTTACCCGTAAGTTTATAAACTCACTTTTTCTAATGCCTGTGTATACCAACAGTGATACCATCATAGTATCTCTCCGTAACAAAAATGAATTTTGCGACTTTAATACAATCGCTGAATAAATCCGATGAATGTCCGAGTTCTGCAATGACTTTGGATCCTCATACATTGGATGAGGGGGTTTAATACCTTTTAGCGGATTAACCTTGATACGACGCTTTGCTTCTAACCAGGAGAAATAACCATTGAGTTTACTCCAATGGGTTTTAACTGTAGAACTTTTTACCCCGCGCTTTACTTCACCTTTCCCTACTAAACGCAGTCTTGTCTCAATGCGCTTAAAATATTCGGTTAAAACTTCTGGAGACAAATGAGCAAAACTCTCAACTTCTGGCATAACCTTTAGAAATAGAGAAAAGACGGCTTTGTACCCGTGTAACGTATGGTTTGATAAGTGAGTACAATATTGCCTTTCGTTTATATAATCATTGAAGCTATTGACCAAATCATTCACTGGAGCCATGCCCTATTCTCACACGCCCTATCCACTTACATTAAGACGGATAAAACTACGATATCCAATAGTCATTCTGGATAACGAGTAGTGGCATTTATATCCCCCTTTTTCATTAACCGGGAAACCGGCACACTGGAGCCAAACAACAATAATCATTTTATCTTCACATTGAAAATTTAATAGTATGGAAAAGTCAAAAAGAGTAGGTATCTGGATTCGAGTATCAACCGAATTTCAAGTAAAAGATGATAGTCCAGAGCACCACGAGCAAAGGGCCAGGTACTACGCACAGTCAAAAGGGTGGGAGGTTATAGAAGTATACCGATTGGAAGCTGTATCTGGTAAAACTGTTATGGAATTACCAGAAACAAAGAAAATGCTCCACGACATAAAATCAGGGAGAATTACTGCAATAGTATTTTCTAAACTTGCTCGTTTGGCAAGAAACACTAAAGAGCTGCTTGAGTTTTCAGAGTACTTTAGAAAGTACGAGGCTGATATGATCTCACTTGCTGAGAACATTGACACAAGTAGTCCGTCTGGCAGATTATTCTTCACCATCATTGCAGCAATGGCCGAATGGGAACGTGCTGAGATAGCTGAACGTGTAGCCGCTTCTGTTCCGATACGCGCAAAAATGGGTAAACCTCTCGGAGGTGCTGCTCCTTTTGGTTATGAATGGAAAGGAAAAGACTTACTTGTGAATAAGCAGGAAGCACCTGTAAGGAAGCTGATGTATGAATTGTTTGCAGAGCATAGAAAAAAAGGACTTGTAGCAAAAATGCTCAATCAGATGGGACACCGCACCCGAAACGGGTCAGAATTCAGCGACACAACTATCGGGCGATTATTACACGACAGCACTGCAAAAGGTATACGCCTTGCCAATTACACTAAGAGTTTAGGGGACGGTAAAAAATGGGTATTGAAACCGGAAAGTGAATGGATTACGATCACCTGCCCTGCTATCGTTTCTGTCGAGCTTTGGGATAAATGCAATAAAATCCTAAGTGAGCAAGAAGAGAAAAACAAGCGGGCCACAAAACCGGTAAGTCATTTATTTTCTGGGATACTGCATTGTGGATGTGGCGGAAAAATGTATTTCCATCCTGACGGCAGCAAGTACAAATGCAACAAATGTCGAAAAACTAAGATAGATGAAGAAGACATCGAAGAGATATATTTCGGTGAGTTGAAAGTATTCCTATTATCCGATTCACATTTCGATAGTTTCTTGTCAAAAGCCAAAGAGGAAATATCTCAAAAAGAAAAACGTCTTGAGACACTACTCAAAGACAAGAAAAAGATCCAAGCAGAAATGGACAAGAAAATGGAGCTGTATATGGCTGGTCAGATTCCGAAGGATCGATTCGGAAGTTACTACAATCCACTAGATACACAGCTCCGACAAATTGAAAACTCTATACCCCATATTCAAAGTGAAATCGACCTGCTAAAAATTGAACAACTAAGCGGTGACACAGTGAAGCATGATGCGAAAAGCATGTATGAAAGGTGGAATACGTTAGATAGAACAGCAAAGCGAAACTTTGTTGAACAGATAACCAGCAAAATAACAATAGCTAATGATGAAGTAGCTATAAGGTTCCGATACCACCCCTCTTTTTTCCAAAATCCCGAAAATACCCAACACAACTTCAGGGATTCATGGACGCTATCAGCATGAAGCTGGCCGGGAAGTCTATACTTACCTTGGCGCGCGATATGGACACGCGGCGTTCTTCCATGGGCTGGCGCATCACCTCCAGCACGGTGCGTTTGAACTCGGGCAACTCATCGAGGAAGAGCACGCCATTGTGCGCCAGCGATATCTCGCCGGGCTGCGGAATGCCACCGCCACCCACAAGCGCTACATCGCTGATGGTGTGGTGCGGACTGCGGAAGGGGCGCTGTGCCACAAGCGATGTGTTGCCGGGCAACTTGCCTGCCACGCTGTGTATCTTGGTGGTCTCGAGGGCCTCGTGCAGGGTGAGGGGCGGCAGTATGGTGGGCAGCCTTTTTGCCAGCATGGTCTTGCCGGCACCGGGTGGCCCTATAAGTATGGCATTGTGCCCGCCGGCAGCGGCTATCTCCAACGCGCGCTTCACGTTCTCCTGGCCCTTTACGTCGTTGAAGTCTATCTCGAAATGGCTTTGCGCATCAAAGAATTCTTCGCGGGTGTTCACCTTCATAGGCTCCAGCACCAGCTTGCCGGTAAAAAAGTCTATGACCTCGCTGATGTTCTCTACCCCATACACCTCGAGGTTGTTGACGAGGGCGGCCTCGCGGGCATTTTCTTTGGGCACTATAAGCCCCTTGAATTTTTCGGCACGCGACTGTATGGCTATGGGCAGGGCTCCTTTTATGGGCTTGACGGTGCCATCGAGCGAGAGCTCGCCCATGATGACGTAGTCGTGCAGTTGGTCTTGCGGGATCTGCGCGGTAGCAGCCAGGATGCCGAGGGCAATCGGGAGGTCGTAGGCGGCACCGGCCTTTTTGATGTCGGCAGGGGCCATGTTGATGACAATGCGGGCGCGCGGCCTGTCGAACCCGGAGTTCTGAATGGCTGATATGACCCTGTCGGTACTTTCCTTCACTGCATTGTCGGGCAGGCCCACAATGAACACGCCTATGACACCGCCTGGTGTGTCTACCTCTACTGTGATGGTCTTTGCATCTACTCCGTAAACCGCGCTTCCGAATAACTTGACTAACATAACCTGCCTATCGACTTTGTTTTGGAACAGTAAATGTATGAAAACGGGCTGTGCGCCAACCGGGCATTGCCTCTTGTTGCTGCAAGTAAGGAGGTCATGGCCGTGAAGGATAGCGTTGTTTCATGGTACTGTTACACAGATGTTTTGCAAAAGTAGCAACCACGGTGCAGAAACGGCCATGGGATGGGTGGAAGATATCCACAAAATATTTTATGGGCGGTGGTGGGGGAGGAAAATACCTGTTTTCACAAGCGAGACGCTTGTATGAATGAGGACGAAGCGAGACGCTTCGACCAGATGGTTGGGGAAAATATTTTCACAAGCGAGACGCTTGTATGAATGAGGACGAAGCGAGACGCTTCGACCAGATGGAAATGTCTTGGTTTTTATCTTGGAATACGCTTCGACCAGATGGTATTTATACACTACTTGAATTCCGTGAATTCATTTTCCAAACAGTACTGCTTGAAACCGTCATCAACAAAGTCAACGTAAAATACATTAGTCATGAAAAAATCATAGGAATCCATGAGCCGCTGGCCGTCTTTAAACAAGGAACAATGTACCATGTCGTGAGTTATGTCGTTGTCCGTCAAGAGTGACAATAGATCCTTTTTGTTTTCTTTAGTCAAACTTATACAGTAATCACCTTCACCGGCACATGCGTGCGCATCAACAAAAAACGCAGATAGTGTTTGCTTGGAACGCGCATCATAAAGGCCTTCAATTGACCAATAGCTATCGTCCGGAGCCTGGTTTAAGAGTTCTCTTAAAAAATACTGTTTATTGTTTTCCATAAGTATTACGCAGATTCGCAAAAATATATTCTGCAGGTATCTCTGCTTTTGTTTCAGCTAGTGCTCCATCTAATATGTAATTCTTATCCAAATGCTCAAACTCTTCACGACAATTATTGTAGTTCGCTAAAGCTCCAAGAAATAGGGCATATATAGAAAGCTCATCACCCGGGTAAGGTTTCTTTTTGTATTTTCCGTCCGACAACACAACATGAAGACTATCCAGATACCGCATCTGAGCGTTTGTTAAGGGAGGTATCTTAAAAGCGAAAGATGGTCGGGATAACACAATTTTATAACCATTGTCGATGAGGCGTCGAGATTTCAGCGGTACAAATGTCAACCCAACACCAGATGAATCAAACATTAATTGCTGTTCTGTTATGGTTACACCACTTGACGAAGATCGAATCTGAAACATTGTTTGTTCGTCGTCGTGGTTATCGAGAACGATTAAGTGTCGCCTGCAATCAAGAATCGAAATTGCACTAACCATCCCTACCGAATCCGCTAACCGATTTCGGGACCCGCATACCAAAAATTTATCCGCACTACCGTATATTCTATCGCCCTGTTTGCAACGGCAATTTTGCGCAGGGGTACGAGCACTAATTGCAATTAGGGCGACTAAAAACAGTTTCGTGATATTATTTCCTTTCATCTGCTAGAAAGCTATTGCTATTTTTTCAACTACTTTTTAGTTCAAAGAGCTGCAGGTGCCGCCGATAAAGCGAAAAAGATCGAAGCCGGACATCTCGACCATTGAATACCTACCTATTTCTTTAGGTAATAATACTCCAAATCATAGTTTATAGGTAGTTTAACCGATCCTGTAAAGTAATTCCGTTTAATCTCTGCTCCAAAAATAAAGTGTTCGTCGCCATCTCCATGGAGCATTCCATTTCTATCTACACAATCGCGAAACCAAATGCTACCATCCAAAATTTCCCATGTTCCCGAATCTGCGTAATGCTTAATGTCGTTCGGTGGTACGCAGATTTTTACGTACCTGTGATCAGAGAATATCTTGACTGTATCGGCTCCGAAATTGTAATTAGCGACATAGGTTCCGGGTAGGCTATTACACGCCGACAATGAATAAACCATCAAAATGAGCAGTAGTTGTTTCATGGTCATTTCTTAACGATACCCGCTTCGTGGTCAGATCCTATTAATTTATCCAACAAGTGGCTTTACTAATTCAAATTTATGCAAACTATAGTCAATTACACATTTGTGTCGCCCTTCGACAGCACAAAAAAAGCTGCAATGGTGATTGCAGCTTTCGGGGGTAAATGGATCGTATTTATTCTATTTAAGGGTAAGATGGGCAAAACTGTTAGCCGGTTCGCCCTGCCTGATAGAATTGTAGGTGGGGATGATGTAGCGCGCGCTGTAGTCGTTGTCTGATATGAACTTCAGTACGTACTCAACCGCAAACGCAGGATCATTTTTCTTACCTACTATCAGGTATTCGAGATAGAAGAGACAGATACCCGAATCGAATGATCCGCCATTGTCTTTACCTATCCACTTCTCGGCAAATGCTACTATATCTTCTTTATTGTCGGTGATCCTTTCTGTAAGCTGCTTCAGCGTAAATACTTTGAGGAAGCGCAGGCGGTCCACATCACCTTCGATGTCTATTTCGTCATTGATCTTGGCACCTGCACGCTCTGCGATCATAGAATCAACCTCTTTCACCAACGGACTGGTACGTACAAACTCCTTCAGCGATGCTTCGGTCATCTGTGCGTTCTCGTCCATGTTCAATGCCGGTTCAACTTTCTCAGACTTGGCAGCTGGTGTGGCAGGCACAACGGGCGCTTCAACCGTGCGTTCGATAAGGCCGTTCACATTCATGTTGAACGTCTCGATGTTGTCGATGTTCAGTGCTACTGCCTCGGGAGCCGCAGCTTCAGTTTTTGCTACAGGAGTTTCCGTTACAGGTGTTTCAACCTCAGGTGAGAACAGGTCGAGGTATTTATCTTCAACACCGTTCTTATTCTCAATATTATTCACGTCCATGGCCAGGGCATTGAAGCTATCAACGCTCATGTCCATAGAGGTAAGGTTATTTTTTCCGGCCTCGGCAGGTGCAGGAACCGCCTCGATAACCGGAGCCTGAGCTACGGGTTCGGGCTGTGGCTGCGGAGCAGGCGGTGTGTATGGCTGTACTGGTGCTGTGTGCAGATCACGTGCTACCGTGGGTATAGGTGGCACTACGGCTGCAGGCTGTTGCTGCGGAGTTGAATGGGCAGCGTTATCGCGGATCTTGATGAACTCGATATCGGCCATCTCGAGGAAGGCGCCTACACGGTAGAAATCGCGGCGAACGTTTTCGGGAAGAGTTGGGTTACCATTGCTCAACCCCTTCTGCATGGCTGTGTACACATCCTGCAGGATAGAGGAAACGCGGATCTCAAATTTGTGAGGGCCGAGTATCTTGTATTCAGGAAGATCGAGCCTGTTAGGCTTGAGACCCGCCTGGAAAGTTTGTCCGGCAGAAGTAAAAGAATCGGGTGTGCGCTCGTCCTGAATAACACGAAGATCGAATTCGTTATTGAGGAGTTGCGTTACTTTACCAATAGTGTCTTCAAAGAAACCAACCACCCTTACTACAGGGATGCTTACTTGTTCTCCGTAGGCGTTCAGCTGGGTCTCTAACTTAGAGTCAATGAGGTAGCATGGCACATTGTGGTATGATACCAACTGTTTTACCAACTCTTCCATTTTCCCCAGAAATGCAGTATTCCTAGTCATAGTAATTTAGTTTTTTAGCGTAGGGAATCATTGCACAAGTGCAACAACTGTGCCACAATATTACACACAAACTGAGGTCTGAGACATATAGTAAAAGGGGTTTAACTTTGGTTTAGGTCATGGTTAACAAATGAATAACATGTCATTTGCTAATGGTTAAAGGCTTGCACACAAAGCCGGAACACATGATTTTTGTAGGAACATTAAATCAATTAATTATCAGCCTTTTATGCCGTTCGGATACCAGATATCCTTCCATTGTTGGGGGGTAAGGGCGGCTTCGGCGGTGAAGTTACCTATTTTGGTGCGTCGGAGGGCTGTAAGGTAGCCTCCGCAGCCCAAGGCGGCGCCAAAATCGTTGGCAAGAGAGCGTATGTAGGTGCCTGTGCTGCACATAACACGGAAATGAATTTCCGGATTTCGGAATTCGGTGATCTCAAACTCTCCTATTGTAACCGGACGGGCGTCCAGAACCACTTCTTTTCCGGCACGGGCCAGGTCGTATGAACGTTTGCCGTCTTTCTTAATTGCCGAGTGGATGGGCGGCACCTGCATGATGTCGCCGGTGAATTGTTTTGCGGTTTCCAGCACCTGCTCCAGTGTAATGTGGTCGCACGGTTTGTGGCTGTGCGGCTGGCTTTCGAGGTCGTAGGTATCTGTTACGGCACCCAGGTGTATGATGCCGGTATATTCCTTGGGCAGCTGCTGGTAGCCTGAGATGGAGGTGGTCATCTCGCCGGTACAACAAATGAGCAGACCTGTAGCCAAGGGATCGAGAGTGCCGCAATGACCTATCTTGGCCTTTGTGGCAACCTTAATGGCATTCACCGCATCGAAAGATGTCCATTTGTAGGGCTTATCTATCAGTATCACGCCACCTTTTCTGAGCTCGGCTATTGTAGGTCTGTTCTGCATTGCGGCGCAAAGGTAGGAAAATGAGAGCGAGTGCGTGGAGCGGAGAGCGGAGAGGTTTTAGGGGCAGAGTGTTTAGGGGCAGAAGGCAGAGTGGAGAGCGCCCGCCTTCGCTGAAAAAGCTTCGGCGGGTGATAAGTGTGAGTGTGAGAGCGAATGCGGGGATGTCTGAGTGCCCGCCTTCGCTGAAAAAGCTTCGGCGGGTGAAAGAGGCAGAGTGTTTAGGGGCAGAAGGCAGGGGCAGAAGGCAGAGTGAGTGTGGGTGTGAGTGTGAGGCCGTGTCTATCCCTACCTTTCGTAGCAGACCTGGGAATGGGCGACTTTGCCGGGCAGCGGGGGGCTGAGCTTGCGCACTGCAACGCGAACGGTGTGTGCGATGGGGAATTGCTGCTTTATGCGACTGTGAATATCGAAAACTACGGTCTCCAATAACTCGTGGGGGCCGGCAAATACCTCGCTTACTATAGTGTGTACCAGGGCATAATCGACAAATGGCCACGGCTGCTCATCGGGCAGGTAGATGTCCACATCGGTCTCGAATGTGTTGCCGGTAATCTTCTCCTCGGGATACAACCCGATGGGTGCTTTAATGATAATGCCGTGAAGCGATACTGATAACATAAAAAGGTTTTACCCTGATAACAAACAGATGGAGCGCGAATTGGAATGCCTATTTCGCACGCCAGGTAAACAGGCCGCGCTCGGTGAACTGATAGGGACTGATGCTGCCGCCAAAGGTCTGCAGTGTCTTGCGCACCTGATGGCGGGTATTGCCGGGGCAATAGAACATCATAAATCCGCCGCCGCCTGCGCCCGATATCTTACCACCGGTGGCGCCGGCCTGCAGGGCAGCCTCATAAATGGCATCCATAGCGTCGTTTGAAATGCCCTTGGCCATCTGCTTCTTGTAGCGGAAACCGTAGTCGAGGATATGACCAATGTCGTGGATGTTGCCCTTCAGCATGGCCTCCTTCATCATCTGCGCCTGCTCCTTCAATTGGTGCATGGCGTCGATGGATTCTTGGTTCTTGTCGGTCACGTTCTTGCTCTGCGCCTCTATGATGGTAGATGACAAACGGCTGGTAGCAGTGAAGTACAACAGCAGATTGTTTTCCAGCTCGTACAGATATTCGGGTTTTATGCGCAGCGGATTTACAATGACCTTATTGCCATCATAAAACTCCATAAAGTTGACCCCTCCAAAGGTGGCAGCATACTGATCTTGTTTGCCCCCGGCCATTGCCAGCTCAACACGCTCTATATCGTATGCCATCTGTGCAATGTCATACTCGCCCAGCGGCAGGTTCAGCCATTCGGCAAAGGCACCTATGATGGCCACCACCAGTGTAGATGAGCTGCCAAGACCAGAACCGGCAGGGGCATCGACCGAGGTGGTGATGCGGAAACCGGAAGGAACAGGACCATATTTGGCAACGAGATGATTATAGACCCCGGTGGCCAGATCGAGGCTGCCATCTATGGGCAGTTCGTCGGCCAGCTCATAGGCTACACTCTCATTTCTGTCGAGCGCCTCTATGATGACCTGGGGCACCACAATAGGCTCGATGGTCGCTGATGCATACAACGAGATAGTAGCATTAAGAATGGCGCCTCCGTAGAGATCGCAATATGGGCTGACATCTGTGCCGCCTCCCGCCAGACCTATGCGCAGGGGGGCTTTACTCCTGAAGATCATAATACAAACGCTAAGTTATAGAATATTGAGGTGCAAAGCTGTTTTGAGGGCTATGCACTATTTGTGGTAATGCACGGCAGCGGCTGTGATTCAAAAAAAACACCCGACCGGCACCATAACGGCACAGATCGGGTGGTTATTGTTGTTGCAGGAGCTCTTATTGCTCGGGGTTCAATACAGAAATGAACTTGGCCGTATCGGTAAGGCCCATAAGCGCAGCCTTGCGGATATCATCGGCAGAAAGGACGTTGAGGTACTTTTCGTAGTTCAGCACGCGGTCTTTGCTGCGTCCCCAGATCAGCACACGCTCCATTTTATTGTTCCAGTAGCTGTTCTCTTTTGAGTCGGTTATGTATTTCTCCCTCCATTGGCTCTTCACCTTGTCTACGTCCTTCTGGTTGGGGCCCTGCGCCAGGATGGCCTTGATCTCCTTGTCGGTAGCTTCAAGAAGCTTGTCCACATTCTCCGGCCCGCAAGGAAGCTGCAACTGGATGGTATAGTGCTCGTATGGCTCGCGTGTAAGCTGACCGCTGAACCCACCACCGTAAATAGCCCCCATCTTCTCGCGCATTTCTTCTATGACACGAATATTCAACACCTCGCCCAGTGCAGCCATTGCCATCTCCATGTCTTCAGTGTACGGCATTTGCCCGCTGAATACACCAAAGATCATGCTTTGTTTCTCCTTGCCTTTCTTTATCGACAGTTGTTTTCCGCCTACAGGGCGCAGACCATTGTCTCTGTAATCTGCCGTAGTAGCAACTGTAGGAAGACTTCCGAGATAGGTTTCAATGATAGGCAGGGCGGTCTTGGTATCCACATTGCCGGTGATAAAGAAATGATAACCACCTGAAGTAGAAAACTCGGCATTGTATATCGCCATCGCTCTGTCAAGGTCTATCTTATCATAATCGGCAGCCTTGGGGAACACCATGGGAGCGCGGGGGTTATTGCCATACAACGCCTTGATGGTAGTATCAAAGAATGCAACACGTGGATTAGCAGTAATGAATTGCAGCATAGATTTCTGCTTGTCTTTGTAAGCAGCGAACAGTTCGGCGTCTTTGCGTGGCTGGATAAGGTGCAGATAAATGAGCTGCATGAGTGTCTCGAAGTCTTTTACTGATCCGGCACCGGAAATACCGGAGCTATATTCGTTCAGCCTCAGGTCCACTTTCGCAGTCTTTCCTGCCAGGGCCTTCTCAAGATCGGAAGGGGTGAAAGCCCCGACACCCATGGCAGGTATCAGCTCTGTAAGGAAATGATAGTTGCTGCGTTCAAGTACACCATACTTATTGGTACCACCTTTTTTGGTACCCCTAACCAATATCTCATCGCTTTTGAAGTCGGTGGGCTTGACTGTCACTTTTATGCCATTGCCCAGCGTGTAGGTAGTTGCATTGAAACCATCCTCAGCGACCTGAGATACCGTTGTGCCCGGCTGAGGCTTCTTGGTGATGAGTGATGTAGCCACCGCCTTCTGCTCAGTCTTTGCCACATCTTTAGAGAGCGCTTTGGCAGTCATGGCAAGAAGGTCTTTGTCTGAGGGCATTTTCAATTCAGCCTTATCGGGGCCGGTTACCAATGTGAAGGTGTTATTGTCTAACAGATACTGCCTGATAGCGATGCTCACCTCTTCCGCCTTTATACCCGGCAGCATTGTCTTTGCATAATTGTACTCGTTCTCTATGCCCGGGTATGGCTCGTTGTCGAGGAAGGCACGTATGTATTCTTCAACAAAATCTTTGCTGTCGGTTGTCTTACGTTCGTTGTAGGCGCGCTCCATTCCCGCAAGGGCGTCTTTCTTTGCAATTTCCAACTCGCTTTCGGTGAAGCCATATTTCCGTGTACGCACCACCTCATCGGCAATTGCACCCAGTGCTTTCTCCAGACCACCTGCCATGAACAGGGCATAAACGGTAAGATTCTCGTAGCCATGTACCATGTCATTGAAGTCTATGCCGGCGTAGGGAAACGGAGGTTTACTGCTTTGCGCGAGGTCGGAGAAGCGACGATTGAGGATCTGTATCCCCAACTGACGCACCATATTTGCCCTGTAATCTCCTATGGTCTTCTCGTCACCTTTCTTCACATAGGGGAAAGACAACATGAGCATTGAATTAGTGGCCTCCTTGTCGGTAACCACCATAGCATCGGCAGTCTTGCGGGGCGCTATGTCCACATAGGTGCGAGGGCGTGCATTGGCTGGATTGGCAAGGCCTGCGAAGTGTTTGGTGATCATGGATTTAGCAGTGGCCACATCTATGTCGCCTACCACCACTACAGCCTGAAGATCGGGGCGGTACCAGTCGCGGTAGAAGCTACGGATAGCCTCATACTTGAACGTCTTCAGTATTTCGTCTTTTCCTATCGGCAGGCGCTCGGCATACAACGATCCTTCAACCAGCTTCGGGAAATATTTCTTCAGCATACGGTCATCGGCACCCTTGCCCAGTCGGCTTTCTTCCAGCACCACGCCACGCTCGTCGTCAATGTCCTTGTCGGTAAGCAATGCATTGTGCGCCCAGTCTTCTATGATCTGGAAGCCTTTTTCGAGGTTGCCGGGCTTGTCTGTAGGTATAGGCAGGATGTAAACTGTCTGGTCGAAAGAAGTGTAGGCATTCAGGTCGGCACCGAATTGTACGCCTATAGACTGCAAATAACTAACCAGTTCATTCTTCTGAAAGTTCTTCGTTCCGTTGAAGTTCATGTGTTCCAGAAAGTGAGCAAGGCCTTGCTGCTCATTGGTTTCCAGAATGGAGCCCGCCTTAACCACCAATCGGAGCTCTACCTTATTGGCCGGCTTTTTGTTGGTGCGTATGTAGTAAGTAAGGCCGTTTTCCAGCTTTCCGGTCACCACATCGGGATCGGTGGGAATAGGGGCCTTCAGGTCCTGGGCCCACGAGGCAATGGACAAGAACAATAAGGCGAAAAATCCGCCAATAACGCGGCGGAAAGGTGTACCTGGGAGAAACATATGAATATTATTTGGCTAAAGGTAGGAAATAATGACCTATCTTTCTGAAGCCCACTTGAGCGAAAATTGACTCCGGGGATAAGTAATATCACTCCATTATTCGGGCGATTGACGAATATGTAGTTCTCGATCAGAGAAGTCGTAGCGACATTTGCAAAAGAATAGAAACAGGAATATGAAAAAGCATCTCTCGGTATTGGTGGTGACGTACATAGTGGTATTGAGCGTGAACCTGTTCATGAACTACAACTACTACATGGCAGGCGGCGACTGGCACTATAGCGTGCTATTTTCACTTTCTCTGGCTACTATGGGCGCCATTGGCGGTACTACTTTTGTAACCCGCATTATTGAATCACTGAACTGGCATAAGCGTCCCCGCTTGTCATTCGGACTGAGCGTAGGCACTCTTGCATTGTATGGCGGCCTCATTATGCTGCTGGCCATGAAGGCGATGGTGCTGCTGGGCTATAAGGAGCAAGACACTGACGCCTACCGCGAAAACATCATGTATTCCGCACTCTTTTCAATGATAGTCGGGCTCATAATATCGGGAAAACACTTCCTGATGAGTTTTAGAGAAAGCACCATTGAAAACGAACGCATCAAAAGAGAGATGATCCAAAGTAAATATGACATCCTCAAAAACCAAGTAAACCCTCATTTCCTCTTCAACTCTCTCAACACCCTACCGGGACTAATAAAAGAGAATCCGAACAATGCAATAGCGTTCGTAGAACAAATGGCAAGAGTGATGCGGTACTCGCTGCAGCATCAGGACGACCAGACGGTGCAATTGGCTACAGAACTGGAGATAGCCGAATCTTATCTGTTCCTTCAGAAGCAACGCTTTGAAGAGAAACTGATCATAGAGCTGAATGTAAGTGCTGAGGCGCGCATGCACAGGATAATGACACACGCCCTGTTACTCGTAATAGAAAACGCCTTTAAACACAACGAGATATCCAAAACACATCCACTGAAGATAGGTATATCAGACGATGCCGATACCTTGGTTATAGTAAATTCCTACAACCCGCGCCCGGTGCCGGAAACATCTACCGGACTGGGGCTCAACAACATCCGCAACAGGTATGACCTGGCTACCAACCGACCAGTGGTAATTACCGGGACCGAACATGAATTCCGGGTAACACTTCCGCTTCTATAGATAAACAACATATTCTACACCAATAAAATAATACAACCATATGGAACTGTATAAGGGACTTCTATTGCTGCATATAGCCGCGGGGACAGTGGCTCTTCTTTGCGGCACAGCCGCACTAATGGCGGTTAAAGGTCGGAAAGGACACAAACAAACGGGAACGGTTTACAACTACTGCATGTACGTAGTAGGCATTTCAGCAATGGTGATGACGATGATCAAATTCAATCCGTTTCTTCTGTCAATTTCAGTCTTTACACTTTACCTCACATTCTCAGGCATGCGGGCCATGCAATACTGGCGCTCGGGACGACCGTCATTAACCTTTCGTGGCAGACTGCCGTACTTAACGGCAGTAGTTACGGCGCTGTTCATGATCTTGTACCCGTTTATAAAAATGGCGATTACAAACGCTGCCTTTGTACCTGTATTAAGCATTTTTGGAAGCATCATGTTGATACTATCTGTGAGGGACCTGCAATTACTTGCCGATGAAAACACAACAGGCAAACAAAACCGGGTATGGTTGTTGCAGCACATAGGAAAGATGAGTGGCTCCTACATAGCTGCCATCACAGCGTTTCTGGTCAATAATGTATCCCTGAAGCCGGCGTGGATAGTATGGATCCTACCCACGGTAGTTGGCTCTGTGCTTACCACAATGACCGCTCGTAAATGGACCAAGCGACTGACAAAACCAGGAAGAGTGAAACCTGCTGCTGTATTGGGAATAGTGCTACCTATAATCTTTACGACACATAGCCATGCAGCGCAGGACATAAGAGGCGTGATATGCGATGAGAAAGGGCATGCAGTAGCCTATGCCAACGTGGGAATTCAGAACTCTTCATTGGGCACAATGACAAACGAGCATGGCGCCTTTGTGTTATTCCTGCCGGATACTATGCGGACGGACACTGTAAAAGTGAGTTGTGTCGGCTATGGTACACTAAAGGAAACAGTAGCAATGTTCGTGCAACACAAGACTGACACGATCACGCTTTCTCAAACAATTACGGGACTGGAATCAGTGACAATAACTGCTGCATCAGAGCATAAACTTAAACGTGGTATTGCCCGCAAACATACGCTGATGACCAACAATTTCGCTATAGGTAACAGGCCACGGCAGAACCTTGGCGCCGCGATCGGCGAGTTGATGCGTGTGCAGGGGCGGGCCACGCGGATCAAGGGCGTACACTTGTTCCTGGACCGAAACAATTTTGACACCGTGTTGCTGAAAGTCAGCTTCTGCAAGATCAAGAGAGGTGTTCCGGATGAATGTATTAATACCGGAAACATTCTTTGGCAGATTGTGGGATCAAAAACCGGTTGGGTATACCTTGATCTGTCAAAATTTAATCTTGTCAGTGACAGAAATTTCGTAGTGGTTGCTGAATGGGCCGACCACTCAAAAAAGGGCACTTTCCTTTCTATACCGATCTGTATGCCGGTACCGGGTAAGGTTCACTACTACCGTTTTGGGAGCCAAGGAAACTGGAAGCGCTATCCGGGAATGGCAACTTCTTTTTATCTTGATCTCGAAAGAGTATCAACAAACGGATAAAAACCTTAGAAATGAAAATTGTGATACTTGAAGACGAACGACATGCAGCGTCAAGACTGAAGGAACTGGTTGCAGAAACGGCACCTGATGCCACGATCTGCGCAGTATTGGAAAGTGTGTCTGAGGCGAGGGACTGGTTTGCAGATAACACAGCAGACCTGATTCTTGCCGACATTCATCTGAGCGACACGCTGAGCCTGGAATTGTTTGCAGATACAAGCATCACAACTCCGGTAATTTTCACCACCGCATACGATGCCTATGTTCTGCGCGCGTTCAAATTCAACAGCATAGACTATCTGCTGAAACCGATCAGCAAAGAAGAACTGGATGCCGCCCTGAGGAAATTCCGCACTCAATTCGGATCTGCCGGTATTGACACCAAAATTGCAATAGCACTACAACAGATGGTGCTGGGGAAAACAACAGGCAGATCAAGGTTTTTGGTGAGGCGGGGCGAACGCCTGATACCCGTCTCTGTAACTGACACCGTTTTCATTCGAGCCGATGACAAACTGACTTACCTATATACCCGAAATGATCAGCAATACCTTTTAGACGAGAATCTGGACACACTGGAAACTCAGTTAGACCCCGACTCCTTTTTCAGGATCAACAGAAGCTACATTGCATCAATAGACTCAATAGAAAAGGTGGTAACACATCTGAACGGGCGACTGAAAGTATCGATCAGGAATGCTAACGACGAGGATATTTTCGTCAGCAAGGCGCGGGCAAATATATTTAAGAAATGGCTTGGCAAATGATGTCAGGCAGCGTCTTCTTTCAGCGGATTGCGCTGCATCCATTTGCCATTTTCCATTGAGGAGAAGTAAGAAACGAACCACCTGGTTGCCGCCTCGGGTACACGGGAAAGGCGTATGAGATAGTCTTTGCGAACAGCTTTTGCACCGAGACTGGCCTTTGCATCAAACGAAGTGCGCCCCAGCAGCAACTGCTGCTTGCGCAGTGCTATGGCGCGGCCCAGTCCGGAGAAGAGCATGTTGAAGTAGAGCTGATACTGAACATTGGATGCCTGACTGTAGCCGACGTAAAACAGTTCGTATCCGGTGTCAGTAACAAACGCGCTATAGAATGCCACAAGCTCCACACCCTCAAAAAAACCGATGATCTCGAAGTTGTCTTTGTACAAACGTTTTAACTCAGCTATATACCTGCTTCCTGAGGTGGTGAAAACAAATGGCTGGTTCTCTATTACCTCGGCGAAAAGCCTGTCGATATCGGGTTGCAGACGGTCCAGATCATCCTCGGTGATAGGTGCCTGCCTCAGCGTGCTGCCGGCGGCTATTATCTTTTGCGCTCGTGCGCGGTATTTGCGCGATAGTGCCGCTATGTATTGAGACATACACTCCCACGACTCAGGAATG
>JAEUVY010000114.1 GCA_016786565.1 Flavipsychrobacter sp. | reverse complement strand
ACTAAGTGTATTATTTTTTTATTTTTTTTATTGACCAAGGCGTTTGAAACTAAATTTATTTTGTTAAATTTGCTGCGCTGTGTCGTGATTTCAATTGAATTCAACGCGTTAAACCAGCGTTAACAGACAACCGGAACCAGTGTAGAATATCTGGTAAATACAGTCGATTGTGTGTCAACAAACCAGGGAAAACAGTAATCAAGATAACAACTAACTTAATATAAAAATTAAAATCATAACGTACATGGGTAAGCGAATTTTATGTTTGGTAGCCATAATCATAGCCGCAGAAACTCATAGCGCTGTTGCACAGGTAAGGAGTGAATATTTCCGTAGTTTATCAGCAGATCTGCAGGTGAACCGTGGTATGCTTACCCAAAATGTGAAAGCTATTCCGTTTTCTACGAACTACCAGGACGCACTCAATGCGACTCAGAGCGATATAAAGTTCAACAGTGGCAAATCTATGGGTTATGATCTCCGTTTGGGTTATTACTTCAATCGTGTTCGTTCTTTGGGTGTAGGTGTAGGCATTAACTACTACAAACAAGAAGGCGACCTGACAATGGATACCTTCCATGTAGAATTCAGGGCTTCGGATGCGAAATATCCTACATTCAGGCAGGTTATTTCTACTACACGCGGTATCAAAGAAACTATCACGAGCACTTCTATCAACATCCCGGTATTGCTTCGTTACAAGAAGGACTTCACCGAGAAGCTTGCTTTGACAGTGGATGCGGGTATCCTTTACAACATCAATGTTAAGAACACCTACAACACTGACGCAAACTTTGACTACGAGGCTATCTATAAGTTTGAAGGAACTGTTCCTGTTTATGATAACTCACCTGTACCTGACGGATCTTCACTGCTTATCACCAAGGCTGAGTACATGAAAGACTTCCCTAAAGGAGACGTTCGTACTTTCTTTGCTCACCACGACAGTATTGGTAAGAGCGTAGGTTTGAATCTTTCTGCTGACGAAAAATCGGGAACTGTAAAATACAAAAAAGGTTCACTGGGCTACACCGGTGAAGTTGCTATCAACTACATGGTTGTTCGCAACATATGTGTAAGGGCCGGTGTTTATTACACAGCTCAGTCATTCACCAACACTTCTACCAACAACGCACTTCGCCTTACGGACAAAGTAGTAGAAAACGCTTCCGGAACTATCACCGGCGTGAACTACAACTCACTGCTCAACGAAGTACAGAGCGTAAAAAGCAACAACTTCGGCTTCATGCTGGGTGTGAGGGTTTACTTCAACAAAATGGCATGGAAAGCGCCTGTGAACGACATGAACAAAGTGACACCTGCACAAGGACGTGCACACTAAGAACTGTGTAAAATATCTTTCGAAGAGCCCCTGCAAAAGCAGGGGCTCTTTTTTTTTGTATCCTACTATAGCAAAACTCTAACAAACAAGCCCGGAATAGCAGACTACCTTTGTACTCTATTATTCGTTTCACCCTAAAACCGATATGGTATGGGAAACAAGCTTGTGATACTGGGCGCAGGTTTTGCCGGACTGCAACTGGCAAAACATCTGACCGGTAAAGGTTTCGATATAACGCTTATCGACCAATACAATTTCCATCAATTTCAACCGCTCTTTTATCAGGTAGCAACCGCAAGACTGGAGCCAAGCGCGATCTCTTTTCCGCTGAGGAAAGTATTTCAAGGCCGAAAGGATGTGCATGTACGTGTAGCAACCGTGGAACGGATAGACACGGCGCAGAACAAGGTGATAACCACCGAGGGTATGTATGAGTACGACAAACTGGTTATTGCCACCGGCTGTACCACCACCTATTTCGGGAATCGAAACTTTGAGCAGCATTGCTACCCAATGAAGTCCACTAACGAAGCATTAGCTCTTCGGAACAGGATACTTCAGAACTTTGAAGATGCCCTGATAGCGACTGAGAGTGAGCGGGAAGAAATACTGAACATTGTAGTGGCAGGCGGCGGCCCTACAGGAGTGGAACTTGCAGGCGCGTTGGCCGAAATGAAGCGGTATGTGTTACCCCGCGATTATCCGGACATGGATTTTTCGAGGTTGAACATCTACCTTGTAGAAGGGGCCCAGAACACCCTTCAGAATATGAGCGACGCGTCACGCGCCAAATCACGGCAATATCTGGAGGAACTTGGTGTGCTGGTGAGGACAAACACACTGGCAGCAGACTATGATGGTCATACCCTGTCACTGAAAGACGGCAGCAGCATAAAGACCCGTACTATGATATGGGCAGCCGGAATAACGGGTAATGTGCCGGCAGGTGTACCCGAATCTGCGATAGTGCGGGGGCAAAGAATTGTAGTAGACGAACTGAACAAAGTGAAGGGAACAAACAATGTATATGCACTGGGCGACATTGCGTACATGGAAACAGAACAGTTTCCGAAGGGGCATCCCCAGCTGGCCAATGTGGCGATAAACCAGGCTAAGAACCTTGCAAAGAACCTGCTGAATGAAAGGCGAGGTGCTGCAACGAGGGGCTTCAGGTATCAGTCGCCGGGGACCATGGCAACTGTGGGTAAATTCAAAGCAGTAGTGGACCTGCCTAAATTCAGCTTTCAGGGACGTCTGGCTTGGTTCACGTGGATGTTTTTGCACCTGATGCTGATATTGAGCGTGCGTAACAAGTTCTTCATCTTTATTAATTGGGCAATAAGCTACTTCACTAACGACACAACTCTACGCCTGATACTGCACCCGGCGGTACGGCCAGCAGGTGATGCAGGAAAGTAGGTAGCATCAAATTGGCCTTATGTCGTTACTTTTGCCCAGCTACTAAAATGAACCAACCGATAAACATACTTGCGATAGAATCTTCTTGCGACGAAACCAGCGCAGCGATCATACAGGACGGCCGTGTACTGAGCAACCACATAGCCACACAAAAGATACACGCGCGATATGGCGGTGTAGTACCCGAGATGGCATCGCGCGCGCACATGGAGAACATAGTGCCGGTAGTTGACGCTGCACTTGTTGATTCAGGAGTGAGTAAGAGCCAACTTACGGCAATTGCCTTTACGCAGGCACCGGGGCTAATAGGCTCGTTGCTGGTGGGCACTTGCTTTGCAAAGTCATGTGCACAGGCGCTGGGTCTGCCGCTGATCTCGGTGCATCATATGCAGGCGCACGTACTGGCGCATTTTATAGACGAGCGCAAACCAGAGTTTCCGTTCATGTGCCTGACTGTATCGGGCGGGCATACACAGATAGTACTATGCAAGAGCCACCTGGACATGGAAGTACTTGGAGAGACCATGGATGATGCCGCCGGTGAAGCATTTGATAAAGTAGCAAAAATGCTGGGCCTCCCCTACCCGGGCGGTCCGTTGATAGACAAACATGCAAAGGAAGGCGACCCTAAGAAATTCAAGTTCCCGTCGAAGGAAATGAAGGATTATACTTTCAGCTTCAGCGGAATAAAGACATCCGTTCTGTACTTCCTGCAGGCGCAACGGAAAGAAGACCCTGAATTTGCAGAAAAGAATATCAAGGATATTTGCGCTTCAGTTCAGCAAACTATAATAAAGATGCTGATGACCAAACTGGAAAAGGCCGCAAAAGAACATGGCGTGAAACATGTGGGAATTGCCGGAGGCGTGTCGGCCAACAGCGGATTGCGGGCCGCCATGCTGGAGGCGGGCGAACGAATGGGATGGGAGGTGTACATTCCGAAATTTGAGTATTGCACCGACAATGCAGCCATGATAGGGATAACAGCCCACTACAAATACCTGCAAGGATCATTTACAGACCTTTCGGCAACACCGAGCGCCAGAGCAACTTGGACATGAGCAATAACTGGTTTCAATTCAAACAATTCAGAATAGACCAGGGACAATGCGCCATGAAGGTGACCACCGATGCATGCATACAGGGCGCATGGACACCGTTGCATCCACAAACAAAACGAATACTGGATATTGGCACGGGTACCGGGTTACTGGCACTGATGCTGGCACAACGGAGCGACACTGCACTCATAGAGGCGGTGGAATATGACACGACAGCCGCTGAACAGGCGAAAGAGAATGTGTCGCATTCGCCATGGAGCGAGCGAATTGCTGTATGTTGTAATGACATTCGGGACTACAAGAGCGCGGAAAAATATGACCTGATCATCTGCAATCCGCCATTCTTTGACAATGCACTACTGGGACCTCAGCAGGAGAAAAACAGAGCCAGACATACGATAGCACTTAGTAAAGAAGACCTCGCTGCCGTAATAGTAAAACACCTGACACCGGAAGGGTATTTTTCGATTCTTCTACCCATTCCGGAATACAGATATTGGCTTACTGTTGCTGAGACGTGTGGCCTGTTTCCGCAAGAACAATTGCTGATCCATCATAGGCCCGGATCTGAACCCAAAAGAATAGTTGCGATAATGAGCCGTAACAAAACAGGAACAAGCAGGGAGCATCAACTTACCATAATGCAGGAAGAAAGCACCTATAGCGACAACTTCAAGGAAATGTTACGACCATTTTATCTTAACATTCCATAAGGCAGATACAAATTGGTGCAGGTTAGCGTAAATTCGTTACCAGTCTGAATTGATGCAGCGAATGGCCGCACTGAATAAAAGCACGAGAATATTGATAGTGGACGATGATGAGGATGATTTCTTCATCACGTCGGATTATGTGCGGAACATTCCCGGCATGAACTATGAAACGGAATGGGCAGGCACCTATAAAGCGGGACTGGAAAGTATAGTTGCACACAGGCATGACCTCTATTTTGTTGATTACCGGCTGGGGGCGAGATCAGGTGTGGACCTGCTAAAGGAGGCAAAAGCGGCAGGCAGTGACGCTCCCATTGTGCTACTGACGGGGCAAGGCAACTACAGTGTGGATATTGAGGCGATGAAACTGGGCGCGGTTGACTACCTGATAAAGGCTGAACTGACCACAGAAAAGATGGAAAGGTGCATCAGATACGCAATGGAGCGTACTGAAGCAACACGGGCACTGAAGCGGAGCGAAGCGAAATTCAGAAGTATATTCGAACAATCGAAAGATATCATCTTCATTGCAGATGGCGACCTCACGATCAGAGAAGCCAACAGTGCATTTGGTGACATACTGGGGCTACCCGATGGCGGCGGCATTAACCTGACCGATCTGCTGTGCGATGAAGAAGACAAAGCGACACTGAAAGACCTTCTGGAGAAAAAACAGGACGTCAGAGATCTGGCCACCACTATCTCTGCCGCTGACGGGAGTAAGGTACACTGTACGATCACCTTGTCGGCTGAGCAAGTGAGCGGAACCGGCGACACCAGTATACAGGGAATCATCCATGACATTACAAACCTGAAGCGAGCGGAAATAGCTACACTACAAACTGAAAAGCTGGCAGCCGCGGGCCGGCTGGTGCGCACGCTTGCACATGAAGTACGCAACCCACTTAATAACATTGCGATGTCGGCCGAATATTTTGCAGAGAAAGAGATGAACGAAGATGAACAGTTGTATCTGGACATCATCAAAAGAAACATAGGGCGGATAAACACGCTTATCAACGAACTGCTGCAATCTTCTACCCCACGAGACAACACACTAAAGCCACACACCCTGCAAATAATAGCCGATGAAGTGCTGGCCGCGGCGATAGACCGGGTGACACTGAAGAAAATGAAAGCACAGGTAAAGTACCATGAAGAACCGGTGCAGGTGCTTGCAGACTTTGAGAACCTGAAACTGGCACTGCTCAATATTGTGATCAATGCAATAGAGGCAATGACAGAGAACGAGGGCGTACTGGATATATCAATAACACAAAACGATGATGCCGCGCAACTGACGATAGCTGACAACGGGATAGGGATTGCAGAAGAGAACATAGCCAGAATATTTGAACCTTACTATACACGCAAGCGAACCGGGGCCGGTCTGGGGCTTCCGTTTTCGCTGAATATAATAAAGGCACATGGCGCGACTATAGACGTGAAGTCGAAGCAAGGTGTGGGCACAACGTTTGTGATCACTTTCCCGCCGGCTGATGCAGACGCATAAAAAAACCGGACCACTTGAGGTGGTCCGGCCAGAATATCGAAAGAAAACAGATTAACGTACTTCGAAGTTAGAGAGCGCAACAAACTCGTCGACACGTGCGCGGATATCGTCGGCAGAGATCTCTTTAAGACGCCCCGGACCGAACTTCTCTACGCAGAATGAAGCCATTGCAGAACCGATGATGATACCTGCTTTCATCGCCTCGAAAGAAGTATCATTGATGCGTGCGAGATAACCTATGAAGCCGCCTGCAAATGTATCGCCGGCACCTGTAGGATCAAAAACATCTTCGAGCGGCAGTGCAGGAGCAGAGAATATCTTATCTCCGTAGAATAGCAATGCTCCATGTTCGCCCTTTTTGATGATGATGTATTTAGGACCCATTGCCTGTATCTTTTTAGCGGCTTTCACAAGAGAGTGTTCTCCGCTGAGCTGGCGGGCCTCGCTATCGTTGACCATAAGGAGATCTACCATCTTCAGCACCTTGCTGAGGTCTTCCATGGTATTATCCATCCAGAAGTTCATGGTATCCATGATAACGAGTTTCGGACGCTTGCTGAGCTGGTTCACTACATTGATCTGGATATTTGGCGCGAGGTTACCCAACATTACGAAGTCTGCATCGCGATAATGCTCAGGCAGCTTAGGATCGAAACGGAGCAGCACATTGAGGTCTGTCACTAATGTGTCGCGGGTGTTCATATCAAGATGGTAACGACCACTCCAGAAGAAGCTCTTTTCATCAGGTACTATCTCCAAACCATCGAAATTGATGCCACGGGCAGCGAGGTCATCCATTTCTTCCTGCGGGAAGTCACCGCCAACGATAGAAACCATCTTCACAGGCTGTGTATAATTTGACGCAGCTAAAGCAGCATAAGTCCCTGAGCCGCCAATGATGCGGTCAACTTTTCCGAACGGGGTCTCCAGGGCATCGAAAGCCATGGTACCAACTATGAGTAATGACATGTTTGAATTGAAATTTTGTGCAAATGTAGGTGATAACGGGTGAGAAAGGAAATGAAGGGGAATTATTGTGCTTCTGGAAAGCAATGAATTATGGGTTCCACACCACGGGCAATCAGATAAATCCGCGGCACTTTGGGCTACCACACCTGCATGGCAACCTGCCATCGTGATGTGTGGGACCATAGTCGCAGGTGAGCTCCTCGCCTGTAGTGATCTCGCGGAGTGCGTAAAACTCCACATGCACACCCATTACCCTCATATAGGTATTGGGTGTGCAGGAGTGATTGATGTATCGAAGGTCATTACTATTCACTGTACCGTCCAGGGCAAGGCCATTCCACAGCTCTACCATTGCCACTGTTGTCATACCGGCAGCCTTTACACGGCGGCGTGCCTCGCGAACTGAAATAACAACGCCACCCATTGAGCCTATTTTTCTACGGGGAGGAATAGTGCCGACAGCATATGCACCCTTGCCCTGTATGCGGCTCTTTGCCACACGCACAGGGAACGCGATCCTATAAATACACTTCATGCGCAACGCTATACTGCCACGTTAAAATCCCTCAAGGCATCATTGAGACTTGTCTTCAGGTCGGTTGATGGCTTGCGGGTGCCTATGATGAGTGCGCAATTGACATGGTATTCGCCTGCAGGGAATTTCTTGGCGTAACTACCGGGTATCACGACACTACGCGCCGGCACACGGCCCTTGTATTCGATGGGTTCGCTACCGCTGACATCAATTATACGTGTAGACTGCGTGAGCACAACATTTGCACCCAATACGGCTTCTTTCTCTACTACTACGCCCTCAACCACTATGCTGCGGGAACCAAGGAAACAACCATCCTCAATGATAACCGGTGTTGCCTGAAGCGGCTCGAGGACCCCGCCTATACCAACGCCACCGCTAAGATGAACTCCTTTGCCGATCTGAGCGCAGGAACCAACAGTAGCCCATGTGTCCACCATGGTGCCTTCATCCACGTACGCACCAATATTCACGTAAGATGGCATTAGCACTACGTTGCGGGCAATGAATGCGCCATAGCGGGCAACGGCATGAGGCACTGCCCTTACGCCCAGGGAGGCGTAATCCTTTTTCAGCGCCATTTTATCATAAAACTCGAAAGGCGGCAATTCCCAGGTCTGCATCTGCTGTATGCCAAAGTACATGAGGATGGCCTTCTTAACCCATTCATTTACCTGCCAACCACCGTCGACGGGTGAGGCAACGCGAAGGCGGCCCTTGTCCACCTCTTCAATAACGGCCCTTACTGTATCGCTGTAACGGGCATCTTTAAGCAATTCACGATCGGAGTATGCTGCTTCAATAGCTTGCTGCCATTGCTGTATCATATGTATATGTTGTATTATTTTATAACTGAATTAATAACCTCAAACACGCGTGCCAATTCTTCGTCGGTCATATTGGAACCTGAAGGCAGACAAAGACCGTTTGCAAACAGACGCTCAGACGTACCATCGCCATAGAATGGACTGCCTTCAAAAACCGGCTGTATGTGCATAGGTTTCCACAACGGACGCGATTCGATATTTTCGTTTTCGAGAGCAAGGCGCAGGTCTTCACGGCTAACACCTGCCAATGCAGGATCGATAAGTACTGTTGAGAGCCACCTGTTGCTGAAATAGCCCGCAGGTTCGTTGCAGAATGAAATACCCTTGCGGCCCGAAAGCAAAACATGGTATTTACCGTAGATCGCCCTACGCTTCGCGATACGATCGGCCAGCACCTGCATCTGACCGCGGCCTACGCCGGCGCACAGATTGCTCATGCGATAATTGTACCCGATACGCGAGTGCTGGTAATGGGGTGCTTCGTCGCGCGCCTGTGTGGCGAGGAAGCGTGCATCTTTGACAATAGATTCATTTGCTGACACCAGGGCACCACCACCGGATGTGGTAATTATCTTGTTCCCGTTGAAAGAAAGCACAGAAATATCGGCCATAGTGCCGCAACGCTGCCCGTGAATAGATGAACCAAGCGCTTCGGCTGCATCTTCCAGAACAGGTATGCCATACTTGCGGGCCACCTCGTTGATCTCAGGCATTTTTGCCGGCATACCGTACAGATGAACCGGAACAATAGCCTTAGGCTTTTTGCCCTTCGAGATGCGGTCTTTAATGGCTTCTTCCAGCAGCACCGGCGACATATTCCATGTGTCGGCTTCACTGTCTACAAATACCGGAACAGCCCCTATATAGCTGATAGGGTTGGCCGTAGCCGAAAACGTCATGCTCTGGCAAATGACCTCGTCGCCGGCTTTGACACCGAGCAGGACCAATCCGAGGTGCAGACCGGCGGTGCCGGAACTGAGTGCAGCCACATGGCTACCATGCCCAAGGAATAACTCCAGGTCATTTTCGAATCCATTAACATTGGGCCCCAGAGGAGCTATCCAATTGGTAGTAAAGGCTTCTTTGACAAAATTCTCTTCTGTGCCGCCCATGTGTGGGGACGACATCCATATTTTTGGTTTCATAGCTTCTGTTCGTTGATTTTAATAACACGCGCGGGACATCCTACCGCAGTCGCGTAGTCGGGAATGTCGCTTATTACAACTGCGCCGGCACCTATAGTGCACCACTTGCCGATGCGCACACCCTGAATGGCTGTTGCACCCGCACCGAAGTGAGTACCCTCGCCGAGATGCACATCGCCGCACAACGTAGCATTGGGCGAGATGTGTGTATAGTCGCCTACCACACAGTCATGATCGACCACGGCACTTGTATTGATGATACTATGCTTACCGATAGTGGTATCGGCATTGATGGTGACACCCGCCATGATGACAGTGCCCTCATCTACTGTGGCCCTTGGTGAAATACATGCATCGGCATGTATGGCCTTGCCAAATGAGAGTTGTTCTGTCAGCCGGGCCGCAACACGCTTCCGTGTGACATTGACACCAATGCTGATGATGCACAATTTTGAAAGATCGGCATTGGCATGAAACGGCTTCAATACCGGATACTGCCAAATCGATGGCTTTTCGGCGTCGTCCCAAACCTCGATGTTTGACACACCGGTACTTTCCAATATTTCTATGATGACCTTGCCATGGCCACTGGCGCCAAAAACGATCATAAACGGTGTTTGTTGTGCGCAAATATACTCAGTATGCAGGAGGAATTGCACTACCGGCGCTCTACCTTGCCCACCTAAGGCGCAAGCTATTGGTAACCACCGACACTGAGCTGAGCGCCATTGCCGCGCCTGCTATCATGGGATTGAGCAGAAAACCGTTGACCGGGTATAAAGCACCTGCCGCCACAGGGATGCCGACAATGTTGTAAAAGAATGCCCAAAACAGGTTCTGACGAATAATAGAGACTGTTTTGCGAGACAGATCTATGGCGCGTGGTATGGCTGCCAGATCGGATGAAATGATGGTGATACCTGCCACATCCATAGCTATATCAGAGCCGCGCCCCATAGCAATGCTGACATCTGCCTGAGCGAGGGCCTGACTGTCGTTGATGCCATCCCCTGCCATTGCCACAACCTTGCCTTCCTTCTGCAGGGACGCCACAAAAGCGGCCTTATCTGTCGGAGACACACCTGCCGTTACATGAGAGATACCAGCCTGCCGGGCTATCGCGGATGCTAC
The DNA here is from genome assembly GCA_016786565.1 of Flavipsychrobacter sp. Classification (GTDB taxonomy): domain Bacteria; phylum Bacteroidota; class Bacteroidia; order Chitinophagales; family Chitinophagaceae; genus Nemorincola. The sequence goes on along the minus strand of JAEUVY010000114.1, from coordinate 321 downwards.
ATGTTCATTGTCGCCGGTGAGCATGTAGACCTCAATGCCCATCCGTGTCAATTGGGCTATTGAATCGCGCGAGGTTGGTTTGATCTGGTCGGCAAGCGCTACTATGGCCAGCGCAGAAGCATGATCGGAAAACCAGATAACGGTATGCGCGGAACGCTGATAGTCGCCAGCTGCCGAAAGGAGGTCGTCGGGCAGCCCAATATTCATGGAGCGCATCAGTTTTTCGCTGCCTGCAAAATAGAGTTTGCGCGCGCAAAAAGCAGTAACGCCACCACCGGGCACAGCAGAGAACGAATTTACAGGCAATTGGGATGCCCCGTT
>JAEUVY010000025.1 GCA_016786565.1 Flavipsychrobacter sp. | reverse complement strand
TTGGTGATGCCGGTAGAGAACCCTACCAGCGACACTCCACCCAAAACCAATGCCGCCTGCTTCATAAACGTAGAGCGGTCAATAGCGGTCACAGTGTCTGCAGTGGGTGAATTCTTGCCTGCCATAGAAACGACACCCCAGGTGAACAAGCGGCGCAGATCATCGATCATCATTACCAGCATGATGAGTATCTTCCCTACAAAGAACCCCAGAACGATGGCTATGTACATGTTTCTGGCCATGGGAGGCAGAGTGGCCCAGTTGATGGCACGGAAGAAAAAGAAACCCGCCCAGCTAAGCACAGTGAACCCGATGTAGGTTGAGAACAAAATGCCCCGCCACGGCGAAGGCAGCCCCCTGACCATGGACCTGATAAGCACAAAACTGTAGTACTCGGCAAGTGCTACAACCAACAAAATGATCAGAAAACGATAAGCCATAAAAATTAAAAGGTCAAAGGTCTATTGACCCGAAATGACGATTGTAACAGCAGCGTAAAATAAACGGGTATCTCTAAAATTTAAGGAATTCTTCAACCTGCGTCTGTATCAGCTTCTCCGTGCCCGACTTCAACAAATTGCCGTTGCCATCCACTTCTTCCCCTATCTTGGACAAAAGCATCTTGTTATAAAGCACATTTATCTTCAGGTAGTTCAGTATTGCGGTCATGTGCTCCAGTCCTCTCAGGTTACCCGCCCGTCCGTCTGACAGGCCAACGAGTGCAGCCTTTTTGTACCACCAGCATTTCTTAACGTCGCTGTTATCCATCAGCATTTTCAGAATACCCGGAAAGCTGGCGTTATACTCCGGCATCACAAACAGGAACTTGGTGGTAGGTATCAGCAGTGTAATTTCTATCTCCAGCATATCAGCACCACGCTCCCACACATGCTTATCTTCCAGTGAAAGCAAATGCACATCCGCACCTGCTTCCTGCAACATCTTGTAGTAGATCTTCGCTGTTTTCAGCGTCATACTTCCATGTCTGTTGGTTCCCGCAATTATCGTTATCATCAGTATTTTATGAACTATATTTTAAGAGGTCAAAGATGGATACATTTTCCCGATTTGAAAATACGCGAACACTACCTGCGCCCGCAATTCTTCCTATTCACACATAACAAAATCCTATCCTAAAAAAACGTACTGCTTACCGAAAATCAGAAACCACCCGTTTGGGTGGCTTCTGATCTGTTATCAATTTCATTTCTCAATTACATATACATCTTCACCGTCCAGCTTCATCCGGTAATGCTCCCGGGCATACTTCTCAAGCATAGTCGGGTTGTTGAGCTGTCCCATGGCATTGGTGATGAGCGCATTCTTCTCGGCATACATCCTGTCTATCTCCTGGTGCAGATAACCGATGTTTTCCTTCGTTGCTTCCAGTTCCTTCTGCCTTTCATTCTGCGTCATCCAGTCGTTCTGGTCAAAAAACAGTATCCATGCCGCGAACAAAAACGAGGCAATGAAATACTTGTTTGTGATAACCTTTGTGACCTTATTCATACCCAATATTACACCTGTATTACGGAAAGCGTACAACTAACTTATCAACATATTCACACCACCAGGTGCATCATGCACTACTTGCCGAATTTCAGCATTTTGCCCGGGTAGTATGCAGTATCCTTCAGTTCCTGCTCTATACGCAGCAACTGATTGTACTTCGCCATACGATCGCTGCGGCTTGCCGATCCCGTCTTTATCTGTCCACAGTTCAGTGCCACTGCCAGATCCGCAATCGTTGCGTCTTCTGTTTCACCGCTCCTGTGACTCATAATAGTATTATAACGGTTGTGCTGTGCCATTGTTACCGCGTCAATAGTTTCGCTCAGCGTGCCTATCTGGTTCACCTTCACCAGCAGTCCGTTCGCAATATTCTCCTTTATACCTTTCTCAAGGCGCGTAACATTGGTAACAAACAGGTCATCGCCCACCAGCTGCACCTTGTCGCCAAGTGCTTCTGTCAGCTTCTTCCAGCCTTTCCAGTCGTCTTCGGCCATACCGTCTTCAATGCTCACGATCGGATATTTCTTGCACCACTTCACCCAATACTCCACCAGCTCGTCGCTGCTCATTTTCTTGCCATCGCTCTTGTGGAAGTGGTATTTTTTGTCTTTTTCGTTCCACAGCTCACTGTTGGCCGCGTCCATAGCGATACCAACCTGCACGCCCGGCTTGTAACCTGCCTTTTCAATCGCTTTCAGCACAGTCTCAATCGCCTCTTCATTGCTCTGAATGTTTGGCGCGAAACCACCTTCATCGCCCACGTTGGTGCTGTAGCCTTTGTCCTTCAACACAGTTTTCAGAGAATGGAATATCTCCACACCCCAGCGAAGACCCTCGCTGAACGTAGAAGCGCCTATCGGCATAACCATGAACTCCTGAAAATCTATCTTGTTATCAGCGTGCGCACCTCCGTTCAGAATGTTCATCATAGGAACAGGAAGCGTACGGGCGTTTGAACCGCCTATATAACGATACAACGGCAGACCCGACACCTGTGCGGCAGCTTTTGCAGCGGCCATACTTACAGCCAGCATAGCGTTAGCACCCAGTTTAGCCTTGTTGGCAGTACCGTCAATGTCCAGCATCAGCTTGTCTATCGTGCGCTGATCAGTTACATCCACACCATACAATTCCTCAGCAATAACGTCGTTGACGTTGCTCACTGCTTTCAACACACCCTTACCCAGATATTTCTTCTTGTCGCCATCGCGCAGTTCCACCGCTTCATGTTTACCGGTGCTGGCTCCGCTCGGCACAGCCGCACGACCCATAATCCCATCGCTGGTATGTACATCTGCTTCTACTGTAGGATTCCCCCTGCTGTCAAGTACCTGGCGGGCAACAATGTCTGTAATGAAACTCATGTGTATGATTTTTTGGTTTTGTGGTGCAAAAATATAGGTTAAAACCTAAACTTGATGTGATTTAAGGCAGCCTTTCAATTTTTAGTTGTTACACCCTCTATTGCCAGTGCAACTCGGGACCGATCGTCACCACTTTCTCTTGCAATATATTATTGGCATCGTCATGCAGCCGCACTTTGTAAGTACCCGCAGGGTCGCGCACGGTTGCCAGCTCCACCACCACTGCGGTGCCCTTGCTGTCCGTCACAAGGTCACTCTCCACACTTTTGTACTTTGTACCGTCAGCCCTGTAAACCGAAACATATACGTTCCTGTATCCCTGATCGTGCCGCCACGACATGCTGGTGAGTATCCTGGCTTCGCCCTGGCGCACCATTGGTGCCCTGCCACTGGTATTCAACTGATAATTGATATAGTACTTTGGCACCTCCATTTTCAACTTTTTCGAGAGGTAGGCAATAAATTCCTCCGACTGCTGCGGCTGTGAAGGGTCATATACCGAACGCAGCGGATGCTTGTTGGTGAACATCCAAACAAGATTCTGAACCAGCGCCTTTGAAATATTACTCTTTTTAGCGTATTTCAAAATACTCACCAACGCGGTATCCAACTGACGAACATATTTGTATTCCATACCCTTCAGCGGGCCATACTTGGGAGCATTGCCACAAAACGCCGGTATCAGTACCGACCGCTCCTCGCATGCGTTCAATACTATAACGTCCTCTCCCATCAATACCAGCGGCTGCCTCACGGAGTCGGGCGATTCAAACAACAGACCCGATTCGGTTGTAATACTCAGGGTATCATCACCCAGATTGGTCACCGATAGTTGCATGGCGGTCTCGCCGGTAGTTCCCGTTGCAACCGCCCGCGCCCTCACAAACTTCTTGAACATCGCTGTTCGCAGGGTCATTTTCTTTGTCTTAGCCACAGCATCGCCACCAAACACCAGCAGTAGCAATATCGCAAGCAAACTTGTTTTCCAGATCAATGTCATATGCAGATCTATTTTATTGACCAATGATATAAAAATAACAATATTTCGACGATACAACGAACATCTGTCCGTCGGTATTTCACACCGGATGTTAAAATTATTTATACCTCACCCGCATATCGTTGAGAATTAACGAAATCTGTTAAAAGACAATTTACTGACAGCAATTACCATATCATCAGAATTTGTAAGTACTCAATGCATTAACTTTGCGCCGTACCAAAAATCCCAAATGGGATGAAAAAGACTCAGATTGTATTATTGGTGTTGATCATGGCTGCGATAGCGGTGCTGATCAGTGTTTTTGGCGACTTCAGCTCTTACGAGACATTCGCCTCTGCGGCAAAAGAACCTAAAAAAAGCTACTACATCATCGGTTATCTCGATACCACACAGGGCATGCATTACGACCCCAAGGTAGACGCGAACCACTTCACCTTTTTCGCCAAAGACAAGGCGGGCATCAAAAACAAAGTGATCTTCAATGGCGAAAAGCCACGGGATATTGAAAAATCAGAACAGATAGTTATGATGGGATACATGGACGGCGACACTTTCCATTGCTCGAAGATCCAGATGAAATGCCCGTCTAAATATAAAAAAGACCAGATCGCGGTTGGCAAACAAGGATAACCGCATCTGAACTCACATCACCCTGACTCATTCTTTTTTTTTTAAACAGGCAACAACGAATAGATGAACACTACGCAATTTGCAGGAGAGCATCTTTGGCCCGGGCAACTGGGTCATTTTTTTGTGATAGTATCTTTTGTGGCTGCGCTTTTCAGTGCATTCAGCTATTTCAAAGCCGCCCGCACCGAAACCGACCTTACGGCTACCCGCACCTGGACCATTCTGGGGCGCTCCGGTTTCATCACACACTTTTTGTCAGTGTTGGGCATTTTCGTTGCCTTGTATTATATAATTACCCGCCACCTGTTTGAGTACCACTATGCATGGGAACACTCTTCCTACGACATGCCATCTGAATACCTGCTGTCATGTTTCTGGGAAGGACAGCAAGGCAGCTTCATGTTGTGGACTTTCTGGCATGCCATCCTCGGCCTCATTGTCATGCGCACTTCAAAAGTGCTTGAATCACGCACAATGGCCATTATATCACTGGTGCAGGTTATCCTCACTTCCATGATAATGGGTATCTATTTTGGTGTAGATGTCAAAATAGGCAGCACTCCCTTCATGCTGCTGCGCCATGCCATGCAGAATGCGCCCATATTCTCTTCGCCCGATTATATGGACTTTATCAAAGACGGCAACGGCCTGAATGTACTGCTCCAGAACTACTGGATGGTGATACACCCGCCAGTGCTTTTCCTTGGTTTCGCGCTCACACTTATTCCGTTTGCCTACGTTATTGCCGCCCTATGGAAAGGCGATTATGAATCTTTCGTAAAACCCACACTTGCCTGGTCGCTTGCCGCCGGTGGCATACTGGGGCTGGGCATCATGATGGGTGGTGCCTGGGCCTACGAGTCGCTCAACTTTGGCGGCTATTGGGCCTGGGATCCTGTAGAGAACGCGTCTCTCGTTCCGTGGCTCACACTAATAGGCGGTCTTCACACCCTGCTGATTTACCGCAGCACCAAACGCGCCCTCAGCATTACGTTTATTTTCCTACTGCTCACCCATCTGCTGGTGTGGTACTCAACGTTCCTCACCCGCACGGGCATACTGGGCAAAACATCGGTACATGCCTTCACCGGCGACGGTACCGCACTCACCTACCACTTGCTTATCGTTATCGGAGTCCTTCTGCTGCTTTCCTTGGTGCTGCTAATAGTACGCTGGAAAAAGATGCCGCGCATTAAGACGGAAGAAGAAACGCTTTCCCGCGAGTTCTGGATGTTCATCGGCGCTATCGTCCTTTTCCTCGCTTCCGTACAGATAGCCATTACCACTTCTATCCCTGTATGGGCGCCGCTGGCCAAGTGGATATCAGGCAAGGACTTTGCCCCTCCTACCGATGTGATGACGCATTACAACAGTATTCAGGTATGGGTAGGCATCATTACCGGAATGCTCTCTGCTGCGGTCCTGTTCATGAAATACAAGAACACCCCGGCAAAGACACTCGGCATTAAACTGGGTATCATTGCCGCAATCTCAGGTGTCGGTACCGCTCTCATCGCCTACGGACAAGACATCACCGATATACAATACGTGCTGTTGCTTTTCACAGCTTGCTTCGGCATTGTTGCAAGTGTACACTATGGGATATCTGTTCAGAAAGGTAAATTCAAAAAGCTGGGTGCATCGGTATCCCACTTCGGGTTCGCTACTGTGCTGCTCGGTATCCTCCTTTCTTCCTACAACAAACATGCTATTTCGCTCAACACTACGGGCATGTCCTTCAATCTGCAAAAAGGCACCGAGAGCGAGACCATAAAGGAGAACATGGAAAATATGATCATGTTCCGCGGCATTCCGGTTGCAATGGGCCCTTACTTTGCCACCTACATCGGCGACAGCTCGGTTGCCGGCAAAGACAAACGAGTGTACTACAAGGTAGCTTTCGAAAAACGTGACTCTGTTTCTAAAAAGGTATCTGAGCGGTTCATGTTGTACCCCGATGCGTTCATAAACCCCAAAGGACAGCAAGGTTTCAGTGCCAACCCATCTACCAAACACTATTGGGACAGGGATATCTTCACCTATATCAATGGCGCCACAGACAAGAGCAAAGCCGACACCAGCGGCTATTACTCCCATACCGTCAATAAACCCGGCGACTCCATCTTCCTCAGCAATGGCTACATGATCTTTAAAGGCTTCAGCAACGAGATAAACGACCGCCGCTACCAACCTAAAGAAGGCGACCTGGCGGTAAAAGCCCGTCTGGAAGTGTACGACATGCAGGGCTTGAAGAAGGAGATCGCGCCACTCTATATTCTGCGCGACAAACAATACATTGTACAGGTCGACGATACGGTTGGTGACCTTGGCCTGTATGCCCGTTTCGCTGCCCTGAATGTACATTCCAAAGACTCAGCTTCCCTTGACATACAGGTTCGTCAGACCAACCCAATGGATGACTTCATTGTGCTGAAAGCCCTGGTGTTCCCATACATCAACGTATTGTGGATAGGTATTGTGGTGCTGGTATTTGGCTTCTTCATCAGCGTAGGCGATGTTATTTCCCGCAAGGTGCGCACCACCGGCGGCGAATAATAGTACAGGTCATTTTCCTATCTTAGCGTTCACCCATTTTTTAGCAACATGCTGAATGCTGACAATATGATAGCCAACAACAGCCGATCCACGTCTGCGGCTTGGCGATGGATGTTTGTTGCGGTACTTGGCATAGCATCTATTGCGGCATTCTACCCATCCATTTCCGGCACAACCCTTGAATGGGGCGACCGAAATATGGTGACCGACAATCCGCTGCTCAACGGTCCGTTCAGTCTCGCTGCCGTCTTTTCCATTTCTGTCAATGGTGCCTATCAACCACTTTACATACTGCTACTAAAATTGCTGCAGCTGTTTGGTGCATCGGCAGATGCACCTTTCCTGTTCCACCTTTCCAACCTCACCCTACACGCACTTACGTCTGTCAGCATCTTCTTCCTGTTCGGCAGACTGGGCATGCGTTCCGGAACCGCTTGTGCATGCGCATTTCTCTTCGCAGTTCATCCGCTGCACGCGGGCACCGTGGCCTGGATCAGCGGTGGCGGATTCATTCTCTCCGCGCTTCTTTCTGTGCTGTCGGTCAATGCGTACGTGCGGTATGCGCAAACAACTTCCCGCACATGGCTCTATATCGCATTAGCCTTGTTCGTGTTGGCAATATTATCGGGCACACAGGCTTTTGTACTGCCATTGGTACTGTTGGCAACAGACTATCTGCTTGGGCGCGAATGGTCTTCACAAAAGATCATGGTAAATGAGAAACTTGCGTGGTGGCTCATTTCGGCAATTACAGCCATTGGGCAGCTACTCTACCACCTACGTATTCAAACCCATGCCCCTGCCAGCGAGACTCATTCACTACTCGAAAGGCTGGCGATGGGCGCAACCAATTTCCTGAAATGGCCGGTCAAAGTTATCTGGCCGTCTCCGCTCAGCTACTACTACATGCCCTCGTATCCTGTACAGGCTATCGCATATATATCCATCATTGCCGCACCAGTGTTGTTGTTGCTCGCAGTAAAAAGCGCCGGCAAACAGACCAACAAATCTCTGGTGTGGGGGCTATTGTTATACGCCATTCTCATATCACCCGGTCTCGGCATCTTCCCCGCAACCGATTCTTTCTTTGCCGACACACATGCTTACCTCGCCATTGCTGGACTTCTTTTCGCAGCCGGAACATTTGCAGAGCGTTTGATAGATAACAAACGCTCAATGGCACCCATAGGCGCCGCAGCAACAGGTATTTTGGGTATCCTTTTCTCAATACTCTCGTGGCAGAATAGTGCCAATTGGCAAACTATGGAAACGCTGTTCGCGCACCATATCAGCGCCTTCCCCGATTCTTATTTCGGATACGACCAGGCCGGCCAGTACCACCTGAAAGAAGCATTTAAAGTAGAAGGAAATGATGGCACCCGCTTGCAACACCTCATCAGCGCAAAAAAATACTTCACCGATGCTATCCGCGTAGACTCAGTTGCAGGCCGACCGACCCCGGTAGTTAGTTCCGATATTCTGCAAAGTGCAGGCGTTGTGTGCGGACTCACAGGCGAACCGCTCGAAGCTGTTCGCTACTTCTCTTCTGCTATCAAGCTTACACCGCAGAACGCGGAAGCACTGAAAAACCGCGGCTACCAATACTTCCTCACCAAACAATATGTCCTCGCCATTGCCGATTATTCAGCAGCCATCACCCTAAAGCCACAGGAAAGCGACCTATACTATATGCGCGCCAACTGCAACTATGCCAAGGGAAACCTGAAAGAGGCCCATACCGATCTGGACAAGGCTATTTCACTCGGCACCACCGACCCCAACTGCTTTATTGCGATGGCTGTGTTGTACCGTGCCGAAGGCGACACCGTCGCGGCGATAAACTTTGCGGTCAAAGCCCGCGACCTGGGTGCCAACGTCCCTGAAGAATACCTGCATTGATATCCCGACTCCGATCAATTGCACCTTTCACGCTAATTGCATAATTTTGCACCTCATTTCCACTTTAAAACTATAGCATATGCCTTCTTTCGACATCGCAAGCAAAGTAGACCTCCAGACACTGGACAACGCGATCAACATCGCGAAGAAAGAGATCGACAATCGCTTTGACTTCAAAGGAACGCACGTTTCCTTCGAACTGAACAAGAAAGACATGACCATTGCGATAGAAGTGGAAAGCGACATGAAACTGAAACAACTGGAAGATGTGCTGCTCACGAAGGCAATGCGCCAGGGACTTGAGGCCAATTGTTTCGATATGACCAAGGAGCACTCCGCTTCAGGAAAATACATCCGCAAGACTATTGCCATCAAAAACGGCATAGA
>JAEUVY010000022.1 GCA_016786565.1 Flavipsychrobacter sp. | reverse complement strand
GGCCATTGTACCATATACGTGCGCTATGTCGCGTTTGTTGCCGAATTTTTCGGCAGCGGCAACAGATTGATGGTAATATTTGAGCGCCTCATTGTAGTTCTTTTTCTGGTAGTAGTAGAAGCCCAGGTTGAATGTTATCTTAAACAGCTGCGCCTGATTGTTGAGTGCTTTCCAGATGTCGTATGCCTGCAGGTAATATTCCCTTGCTTTGTCTGGTTGGTTCATTGCCGTCCAGTAGGCACCTATGTTGAACAGGTAATAACCATTGAGGGAACTATCGGGCCAGCGCGAAAGGATGGCATTGACTTCTTTCAGCGCCACGAGGGCACTATCGAACTCGCCGAGCTGCTGGTGCATAACCGACATGTTTATGTATTGATTGCCAACACTGTCGCGGCCGAGTAGGTTGGTGAGTATGGCTATCTCTTTTCGGTAGTATGCTTTGGACTGCTGGTGGTGTCCCTGAATGAAGTAGGCGTACCCGATCTCACCATAGATCCAGGCGCGTTCTTTATCATCGTCAGGCGTTTTGCATTTTGCCAATGAACCGTAATAAAGATCGATAGCTTCTTTTTCTTTTTTGAGTCCGAAGAGGGCTTTTCCTTTCAGTCGCATCGCGTTGATGATCGCCTTGCGGTCTTGAATCGATGTCGCTTTATTTAGTGCCAGATCGGCCAGGATTACGGCTGAGTCATAGTTGCGGGCATTGGCAGACGCACGCGCCCTGGCCAGTAAAGCCTGCAGTTCGTTGTCTGAAGCGCGGCTACCGATGGCAGAGGCAACCAAGAGAAACACCAAAAGAAAAAGCCTTGTCATAATCAGGGTTTGTGCCCGGCAGGGGCAATCATGCTGCCAAATTATGCTAAAATCCAGTTAACTGACCTCTGTGGTGTGTTATGGAGTGGGAGCGATATGCGCTTATGCGATTACAAATCGTACTTTTACGGCCCCGATGGCGCTTCAGTACAAGATATCAGCAGTTATTTGTTCCTATAACCGTGCCCGCTTCATAATAGACGCGGTTGAGAGCCTGTTCAATCAGGATATGGATAAGGATATGTATGAGGTGATCGTGGTGGATAACAACAGCACAGACAATACTGTTGCTTTGTTAGAGCAGTATAAGAAGGCGCATCCCGACTATCATTTCAGTTACCATGTGGAGCGGCAGCAGGGCGTGGCACACACCCGAACGCGGTGTGCCAAAGAGGCCCGTGGCGCAATTGTTGCCTATCTGGACGATGATTCCACGGCACAGCCCGGCTGGCTCACTTCTATTGTCACTTTCTTTGATGAACACCCTGCGTGCTACTCGGTGGGCGGGAAGATCGTGCCTAAATTCCTGACAGGGATACCTGACTGGTACTCGAAGTATTTCTTCGGTCTGGTGGGCAATTTTGATCAGGGGCCGAAAGTAAAACGTCTGACCGGTGCGAGGTATCCTTGCGGTGCCAACATGGCATTCAGGAGTGAGGTGTTTACCGAGATAGGATATTTTAATACCGACCTGGGCAGGAAGGGGACGGGGCTGATGGCCAATGAAGAGAAAGATATTTATCTGCGCATACTGGCTGCCGGTCATGAGGTGTATTACCTGCCGCATGTGTGGGTGTTGCACAGCGTGGAGTCTAATAAGTTTGATAAAGCCTACGTGCGCAGGCATAGTATGGGAATAGGCGGCGGCGAAAGACTGCGCCTGAAGGGGCAAACGATGGCCCTGGTGATGAAATTTGTAGAATATTTTCTGAAATGGGGATATGCCGTGGCTTATGGTTTGGGATTCCTGCTGAAAGGGCAGTGGAGTAAATTTGTGATGCTGGAACGCTTCAGGTGGTGGGTGATCATGGGATTTATTGACCCCAAGGGGGCTGAATAGACGCATGTGCGCCTGTGACTTATCTTTCTCTTATCTTTACCGGAATCTAATTCGAACAAAAATTGATCCTGCAACAACCGTTGAACGAAAACCTTGAGCTCATTGCCCGTCAGGTGGTGGAAGGGTTCATTCTGGGATTGCATAAAAGTCCGTTTCACGGGTTTTCGGTAGAATTTGCTGAACACAGATTGTATAATCAGGGCGATCCGTTGCGTCATATAGACTGGCGTGTTTACGGACGCACCGATAAGTTGTTTGTAAAGCGGTTTGAGGAAGAGACGAATCTGCGGTGCTGCATGGTGCTGGATACATCATCTTCGATGCAGTTTCCGAGGGATAGCGGCAGGATCAATAAGCTGCAATTTTCGTGTGTGGCGGCTGCCAGTCTGCTGCAATTGATGAAGCGGCAACTGGATGCATCGGCCCTTGCAATGTTTGATGAGTCGGTTTACTACATGTCGGACTGCCGGTCGTCGCACAGCCACTACCGCATGCTGATGAATGAGTTGCAGCGAACACTGGACCTGCAGACCGATAATAAAGTTACCAATGCAGCAGCTGCTCTGCACCTTGTCGCCGAGCAGATGCACAAACGGTCGTTGGTTGTGGTGTTCAGTGATATGATGGACGATGCGGAGCATATGGAGGACCTTTTTTCGGCTTTGCAGCACCTGCGTTATAATAAACATGAGGTTATTTTGTTTCATGTAGTTGATGGAGCGGCCGAACTGGCGTTCGAATTTGAAAACAGGCCATATGAGTTTGTGGATATGGAGAGCGGCGAGCGGGTGAAACTGCAACCGCACCAGATCAAGGAACAGTATATAGAGAAAATGAATGAATTCAGGCTTGAGGTGGAGCGACGTTGCCATCAATATCATATAGATAGGGTAGCCGTGGATCTTGCGCGGCCGGTTGATGAAGTGTTGCATGCTTTTTTGATAAAGCGAAATAAATTGATGTAAATCCGCAATTTTTTTTCTACATTTGCAGCCCGTTTTACCTGTGTACCGTTTGGTGCATTAAAAGTGACGATCTGAAAGGGTTGTTGTAGGACGGATAGGGTATGAAGCATAACCGGGAGTTTGAGATTGCCTGGATGGGGTTAAAACCCGGACCACACACGTATGTATACGATATTGATGATCGTTTCATGCAGGAGCGGGAGGTAGATAGCGAATTCAGTAACTGGAATGCACGGATCACCCTTAAATTTGACAAGCATGAGAATTTTTTCATGCTGCACTTTGACATAGATGGGACAGTTTCGGTTCCCTGCGACCGTTGCGGAGATACTTTTGACCTCCGGTTGTGGGATGAATTTGATCTGGTGATCAAGTTGATGAGCGTTGATGATGACGAGAAGCCAGAGGATGAAGACGATGTAGTTTTCATTCCGCGAAGCGAGACCGTGATTGACATCAGCAACTGGTTGTATGAATTTCTGATGTTGAGTGTGCCTTTACAGCACATACATCCTGACAAAGCCGATGGCAGCGCGGGGTGCAACGAAGAAGCACTGAAACTGCTGAGCAGCCTCGGAGATCATGAGGAAGAGCCGGCAAATCCATTGTGGAAAGGCCTGGAAGCGTTTAAGAACATTGAAGCGCCAAAGGGAAATAAGAAAGGAAAAAAGTAGTATATTTAACAATTATAAATAAAGTAAGATGCCTAATCCTAAAAGACGACACTCCCAGCAGCGAGGCGCAAAACGCAGGACTCACTACAAGGCGACTGCAGAAACCTGGAGCATTGACAAGACTACAGGTGAAAGTCACCTGCGTCATCGTGCGCACTGGGTTGAAGGTAAGCTCTACTACCGCGGCAATGTGGTAATAGACAAAACACCTGCAACACCTGAAGTTGAGAGTGAACCAAATCAATAACCATTCTTTCTACTGATGAAGATAGGGCTCGACATCATGGGGGGAGATTATGCTCCCGCCGAGGCCGTCAAAGGCGTTCAGCAATATTTTGAGCTGAGGCCTGATTCCCCGGTGCATCTAATGCTCATTGGCAATGCCGATGCTGCCGCGCCATATCTTCCTCTGATAGAAAAGTATCAACACAGGTACACCTTTGTTCCTGCTGCCGATGTGATCGGTATGCATGAGCACCCCACAAGGGCATTGAAGGAAAAACCGGGTTCCAGTATTTCAATGGGTTTCGGCATGCTCCAAAAGGGCATGCTGGACGCGTTTATCAGCGCCGGTAACACCGGTGCCATGCTGGTAGGTGCCATGTACTCTGTGAAGGCGATAGAAGGGGTGTTGAGGCCCACTATCGCTACTCCGATCCCACGGATCACGGGTGGTTTCAACTGCATACTTGACGCCGGTATCAATGCCGACTGCAAGCCGGAGCATCTTGTTCAGTTTGCACAGTTAGGGTCTTTGTACTCCAAATACATACTTGGCGTTGAAAATCCTCGTGTGGGTCTTCTGAACGTAGGAGAGGAGGAAGGCAAGGGTAATATTCTGGCACAGGCTACCTATCCGTTGCTGAAAGAGAATCCGGCCATCAACTTTGTGGGTAATGTGGAAGGTAGAGATGTGTTCTATGACAAAGCTGACGTGATAGTGTGCGAAGGCTTTGTGGGTAATGTGGTGATCAAGGTGGCTGAGTCATTCTACGATATCTTTAAGACCGAAAAGAAGTTGAGTGATCCCCTTCTGGATACATTCAACTTTGAATTGTACGGTGGTACGCCGATTTTGGGTATCAATAGCCCTGTGATGATAGGTCACGGTATCTCTCATGCACTTGCATTCTGTAACATCATTGATGTGGCAGCTAAGTTTGTGAGCACCGACATGACCGGTACCATCAAAAACAGCTTCAAGCCGGTTGCCTGATCTTCCTGATCGGCGTTTTGTTCCGCAAACCCGGCTGCACTATCTTGCGCAGCAGTAATTTCTATTCCCGATTCCGATGATCGCATTAAAACGAATTGACACCCCTTTGGGCCGAATGCGTGTAGGCGCTACGGACAAGGGTATTTGTCTTTTCGATTTCCAGTTCAGGCGTGCGGTAGAAGGGATAATGGAGCGGGTGGAACGTCTATTGGACGACAAGTTCGTGGAAGCAGATAGCCCCTATTTCTCCATTCTTGAGGCACAAATTGCCGAATATTTCAACGGTACAAGGAAGGAATTTGACGTGCCATTGCACCTGACAGGTACCCCATTCCAGAAAAGTGTATGGGAGGCATTAACGAATATACCTTTCGGAGAAACCAGATCGTATAAGCAGCAATCGGTTGTGATGGGGCAGGAAAAGGCTATAAGAGCCATTGCCAGCGCCAATGGTGACAACCCGGTCGCTATCATCATTCCCTGCCACCGGATCATAGGCGAGGATGGCAGCCTTACGGGCTATAGCGGCGGACTACAGCGCAAGCAACAACTCCTGGACCTGGAGCGCCGGTTTTCGGGCAAATTCATGCAGGCGCAACTTTTTTGACAATATTAATCTTGTTGTTATCTTTGACGTAAGATCGCTGGTAAAATAGCAGGCCTCGTCGAACGTATTCCCCTCTTTTTTCAGACAGGCAAATAAAGTGAAAGGCGTGTTGGTACACGCTTTGGAGATGTTAATGAGTATGGTATCGGCAAGTTAACATCATGTAAATGCGTCAGGAAATACAATAATATGGCGGATATTTGCACAGAATTTAAGTTGTCGGTTCCTTATATTGTTGGAGCCGGAAAGATATAAACTTTATGTCGAATATTTTAGTAATTGAAGATGATGACATCATGCTAAAGGCCATCAGGAACATCCTGAGGAAGGATGGGCATGAGGTCCTGACTGCAAAGGATGGGAAAGAGGCTTTTGAGAGATTGGACAATGATGAGTATGATGTTGTTATTACCGACCTGATGATGCCGTATGCAAACGGATTGGAAGTAGTGAGCCGTCTGAGGTCGAATCCGACGAAACGGCATGTGGGTATCATCGTATGCTCATCAGTGGGCAATGAAGAGACAATAACGGAGGCATTTCGATTGGGTGCAGATGACTACCTGAAAAAGCCGATCATGGCCGGTGAATTGATGATCCGTATCCGCAAGTTGCTTGCCAACAGGAGTAGCGGGGCTAAGCTGGTAACCAAGAAAAAATAGTACCCCAACAACACATCACTATGTGGAGAGACCTGGTCGACCTATTATTTCAGGCATATGAGCAGTTTAGTCTGCTACCGCTATTTATTGAGATAGCTCTTGCGTTTATTGTGATCGCAATTCTGGCCACGATCATCGCATATGGCGCAATTATGTACAAGCGATACAAAAGCTATGTGCATGAGAAGCGTGTAGCGTTTATTGGCCCGATAATAGAGGAAATGATCACTGAGCAGGTGCTGCTTAATGAGAATCTGGGAAGGGACATTCCTACCGAAGAGATCGAATTCGACCAGGCGGCACTTAACGATAAGGTTTACAAGAAGCCGTTTGTAAGGCAGATATTGATAGAGACCCTTGTACAGTACAGGAAAAATTTCAGGGGTGAGGTAGGCGACCTTTTGAGGAAGCTATACATTGATATGGATCTTCAGAAAGACTCGTTCAATAAGTTGAAGTCGCTGAGGTGGGAGAAGAAGATAAAGGCGGTGGTGGAGCTGACACAAATGGATATTACCATTTCTGACGTAACCATTCTGCCGCTTACCAACAGTACCAACCCGTCTTTGCGTGCGGCTGCCCGTAACGCATATGTGCAGCTTAGTAAAAATGAGCCTTTCAAGTTTTTCGATATTGCTACGGAGCCTTTGTTGCCGTGGGACCAGCTTGAATTGTTCAAGATCATCACTACTACCAAAGACATTGCGATACCGAATTTTTCCCGCTGGGTCAGCTATTCTACAAATAAGAGTATCGTTTCGTTCTGTCTGAAACTGATAGCGCACTACGATCAGCAGAGTGCAATACCTGCAGTAATGGAGCTGTTGAACAACAAGGATCACTATTTCAGGGCCGATGCTATTGCGTGTCTCGGAAAGCTATCGGCCGATGCGGCAGAAGAAAAGATGGTGAGGATATATAACCACCAGCCACTGAATTGCCAGATAGAGATACTGAAAGCGATGGGAAGCATTGCATCGGGTCGTCACCTGGAGTTTTTGAAATCGGAGTTTTTGTATTCCTCCAACTTCGATATCAGGATGAATGCGGCTCGTGCCATCATACGACATAACACACAAAACTCAAGATTGCTGGTGGAGGAATTGATGGAGATGACCTATGAAGAAAATCAGCTGATCATTAAACACTGTCTAAACCCGCTTATCAAGTACTAATGGGAGAGAATTTCGTTGAGTATGCATCGGCCTTTTTTGAGACCACCGTATTTGTGTACGGTTCGGGTCTTCTTTTGCTGTATGCAATGCTGGCGATATTGTCTTTCATCAATATCCGGTTGTTTTTGAGGAAGGAGAGCTACACCGATTATTCGGTTATCGTTGCATCGCCTCTGGCACCGGGCATCTCGGTGATAGCCCCGGCATTTAATGAGGGTCTTACAATTATCAGTAATGTGCGTTCGTTGCTCACTTTCGATTATCCTAATTACGAAGTGATCATCATCAACGATGGTAGTACGGATGATACGCTGGAGAAGTTGATGACGGAATTCTCGATGGTTAAGGTGGACTTCGCCTATGACGTGAAGATCTCGTCCAAGCCGGTGAGGGGAGTATACAAATCGACTGACGAAGCCTATGCGAAACTGGTAGTGGTGGATAAGGAGAACGGTAAGTCGAAGGCGGATGCAACGAAT
>JAEUVY010000020.1 GCA_016786565.1 Flavipsychrobacter sp. | reverse complement strand
CCAAGATCGTGAATGGTGAGAATGGTCTTACGGCCACGAAGCCCCATAGCCAGAAAGTTCACGTCACCGGTTATGTGGTTGATGTCGGCGGCATGTTTGCGGGCTTCCAGCACGTTGCGGAAACGGGAAACCGAACCGCTGCAAAAAAAATCGCTGATCGCAACCTTTCCTTCAAGGTCCTTTTTTACAGTTCTGAAGATTCCCTCCATAGACACACCGGTTGAACGGGGTTCCCTGTAAAAGTGTGTGACGGTGAGCATGGCGTTAAAGATAGAAAATATTTGCCCTTTGCCGGCAAATGCATGGCCAGGGAAACCCGCCCCCGGCATGACAGAAAATGACGAAGTATTAAAACAATTCTTATCTTCGCATTATGAATAAAGGCATGTACAACTCGGGCACAAGCTGGCAGACGCAAGAGGTAGAGATAACCGATGTACTCACCGAGGAATTACACAACCTGATCGTTTGGAATGATGATGTAAACACGTTCGATTGGGTCATCACATCACTGGTTGACATCTGCGGCCACGACAGCCTGCAGGCAGAGCAGTGTGCGCTTATCATTCACCACAAGGGCAAATGCAGCGTAAAAAAGGGAAGTTTTACCGACCTGCGTCCAAAGGCAGAAGCATTGATAGACAGGGGTATTCAGGCCACAATTGACTACTGATTAATAATATTACCCCTCATTTTACCCCCTTTTCCGGTCACTCGATGTCGTTAGTTAAAGTACATCTGTGTACTTTTACGTCAATATATTCAACTATGCATACTACGTTCAGGCTGTTTATGGCCTTCATGCTGCTTGCAGGGACCACGTTCGCGCAACAGGGCAAGAAAATAACACTGGAAGATCTTTTCAAGAAAGGAACCTTCCGCACCAAGGGGGTGCCTGGCTTCAACGCCATGAAAGACGGAAAATTCTACACCCAACTGGACCGCGACGACAAACACCAGTATATCAGGGTGTATGATCTGGAGACGGGCAAGCAGGACAAAACATTGTTTGACAACGCCATCAACACATGTGATGGCAAGGAGATCAATGTAGAGTCCTACCAGTTCAGCGCAGATGAAAAGAAAATGCTGCTGTGCACTGAAGGCGAGCACATCTATCGTCATTCCGAGATGCAGCGTGTGTATGTATTTGACATGACCACCGGAAAGATCACTAAACTTGACGAAGACAAAGTGCTTCATGCAACATTCTCGCCGGACGGCACAAAAGTGGCGTTTGTGAAAAAGAACAATCTGGTCTTCAAAGACCTTACCACAGACAAGCTGACGGTAGTGAGCAGGGACGGAGAAAAGAACCGCATCATCAATGGTAATTGCGACTGGGTGTACGAGGAGGAGTTTTCTTTTACCCGTGCTTTCGAATGGTCGAAGGACAGCAGGTTCCTGGCTTGGTACCGTTTCGACGAAACGCAGGTGCCACAGTACACAATGACCAAGTACAACGGCCTGTACCCTGAACAATATACCTACAAATACCCTAAGGCAGGTGAGCTGAACTCGGTAGTGCAGATACGCATTCACGACCTGAAACTGCAACGTAGCATCATAGCCGACATTGGTCAGGAAACTGATCAGTACATTCCGCGCATCAAGTGGACAGACAATGCCAATGAGCTTTGTATCTACCGTCTTAACCGTCTGCAGAACGAACTGGAAATGCTGCTTACAAATGGCGAGACCGGTGCCAGCACAGTTATCTATACCGACAAGAACAAATGCTTTGTAGAGATAGACGACCAAATAACTTTCCTGCCGGGCGGCACGTCAATGATCGTTGCCAGCGACCGCGATGGCTACAATCACCTGTACCACTACGACTGGAAAACCAAGGCGATGACGCTGCTTACACCCGGAAGCTTTGATGTGGAAGGAATAACCGGCGTGGATGTGGCACGGAAACAGCTTTACTACACGGCTGCAGAAACATCTCCGCTTCAGCGCAACCTGTATGTAGTGGACTTTGCAGGTAAGAAGAAAAAGACACTTACCCCTGAACCCGGCACACACAACATCACGCCATGCGCAGGATACAATTTCTTCCTCGACAAGTACTCACAATTGAACAAAGTGCCGGTCTTCTATCTGCGTAATGCAAAGGGACAGATCATACGCACACTGGAGGACAACAAGGACCTGGATGCGAAAATGAAAGAATACGCGTTCGGCAATATCCGACTGATGACCGTAAAGGGCGTGAGCGAAGATCTGAATGCATGGATGATCACTCCTCCCGGCTTCGACAGCACCAAAAAATATCCTGTGCTCATGTTCCAGTACAGCGGCCCCGGCTCTCAGCAAGTGGCCGACAGGTTCCCGGTGGGCAACTACTTCTGGCACCAGATGCTGGCTCAGCGAGGCTACATTGTAGTTTGCGCTGATGGCACAGGAACCGGCTTCCGTGGAGAGGCATTCAGGAAGAAGACCTACCTGCAACTGGGCAAGTATGAAAGCGATGATCAGATAGCGGCTGCGAAAAACCTGGCATCACTGCCCTATGTAGACAAAGACAGGATAGGTATATGGGGTTGGAGTTTTGGCGGCTTTATGAGTGCAACCTGCATCATGAAAGGAGCAGACGTTTTCAAATTGGCAGTATCCGTAGCACCGGTCACCAACTGGCGCTATTATGACAACATCTATACCGAAAGGTACATGCGCACTCCGAAAGAGAATGAAAAAGGATATGACGAAAACGCGCCTGAAAAAATGGTAGACAAGCTGAAAGGTAAGTTCCTGTTGATACATGGGACTGCTGACGACAACGTGCATTTCCAGAATGCCGCGATGTTGACAACAGCACTAATCAATGCGAACAAACAATTCGATAATGCCTACTATCCCGACAAGGCACATGGCATATCGGGCGGCAATACCAGCATGCACCTGTATACCAAAATGACCAACTTCATCCTGGACAATCTTTAAGATGGGTATCCGGAACTATAATAAGAGAGGGCAGCCACGGCTGCCCCCTCTTATTATTTTGAATAAAATAATCTTCTTAACGACCAATGATACCGCCTGCAATCACATCATCGCCCTCGTAGAACACCGCCGACTGACCAGGCGCAATACTATTCACGGAATGATGGAAGGTAACATGTACAGAGTCGGCACTGATAGGTTCCAGTGTACTTTCCGTTCCTGCATCGCGGTACCTGATCTTGGCAACAGCCTCCATTCCGGATGTGATGGCATCGTACTTCACCATGTTCAGGCCGTGTACCTTCATCTCACTACGCTTCAGTTCATCTATCTCGCCCAGTACCACAGTGTTGGTCTCAGGTATGATGTTGGTTACAAACATCGGACGCCCCATCGCCACTTCAAGGCCCTTGCGCTGACCAATGGTGTAAAACGGATAGCCGCTGTGTTTGCCTACTATCTTTCCATCTGCCAGAACAAAGTTGCCGCCCTTCACCCTATCTTCCAGTCCTTCTACATTGCGCTTCAGGAAACCACGATAGTCATTATCAGGTACAAAACATATCTCATAGCTTTCCGCCTTCTTAGACAGTTCCTTGTAACCCATATCAAAAGCCAACTGACGCACCTCTGTCTTCAGCATATCGCCCAGCGGGTATATACTGCGCGACAGACAATCTTGTCCCAGTCCCCACAACACATAACTCTGATCCTTGGTAAGATCGCGGGCCTTCGAAAGCACAAACCGACTGTTCTCTTCGCGCACCTTCACATAGTGACCGGTTGCTATAAAATCACAATCCAGCGCATTGGCACGCTTCAGCAATGCCGACCATTTTATGTGCGTGTTGCACAACACACAGGGATTGGGTGTGCGCCCTGCTATATATTCTTCCACAAAGTTGTTGACCACATAATCGCCAAACTCCTCGCGTATATCCAACACATAGTGCGGAAACCCATGCTCTACCGCGGCCTGCCTGGCGTCGTTGAAAGAATCAAGGTTACAACAACCAGTCTCCTTCTTTCCGCCGCCCGATGATGCATAATCCCACGTCTTCATGGTAACACCCACCACCTCGTAGCCTTGCTGATGCAACATGAGCGCCGCCACGGTACTATCAATACCGCCGCTCATGGCCACCAGAACTTTACCCATCTTACTCATAAGCCTGCAAAGGTACACATATCTCCAAAATGGGATTTATAGGGGAATAGTTTGTTACCATGCAGGGCAAACGCCCCCCTCTGATAACTAATAGTTATGAAGTACATTTGTTGCACATGCAGCAAGTGCGCTTTTCATCGGCAACAGTTGACTATTACTACAATAGCCCGGTATCCCTGTTGCCACAGATATGCACAAATGACAATATTGTATTTATAACCGACAGCAACGTTGCTGCGGCACACCCGGGCATATTTGCAGGGAAAACAACATTGGTCATAACGGCCGGCGAGAACAGCAAGACGCTTGCCACTATCGAAAGACTCTGTAACGAATTGCTGGAAGCTGAAGCCACCCGGCAGACGTGGCTGGTGGGGGTAGGTGGCGGTGTGGTCAGCGACATAACCGGATTTGTGGCCGCCGTGTACATGAGAGGCATAAAGTGCGGCTTTGTACCCACAACGCTGCTGGCAATGGTGGACGCGGCCATAGGAGGGAAGAACGGAGTGAATGCGGGCCCTCATAAGAACATTATTGGCACAATAAGGCAGCCAGACTTCCTGCTATTTGACCCTACCCTGCTATCCTCTTTGCCCGATGGGGAGTGGAGTAATGGTTTTGCAGAGGTGATAAAATATGCCTGCATTTTCGACGCGGCACTGTTCGCAGAGCTCGCTTCCCATGATATAGGCTATTACCAAACAAATGCAGAGGCACTAAATAAAATTATAAGGACCTGTGCTGACATGAAGAACAAAACGGTGGCAGAGGATGAGCACGAAAAAGGCATAAGAAAACTGCTGAACTTCGGGCATACTGCAGGCCATGCCATTGAAACCACCTATGGGCTACCACATGGCGTAGCGGTGGGTATAGGGATGGTAATTGCAGCCACCATGTCTGTGGAGAAATGCGGTCTGGCGAATGATGTGCCAACAAAGCTAAAAGATCTCCTGCACCGCTATGGATTGCCAGACACTCATACTATAGATACAGACAAGATCATGGCGCTGCTGAAGGCCGATAAAAAACGAACCAAAGAACATATAGATTACATATTACTGGAGCAGATAGGAAAAGGGGTGATCTGCCCGCTTACATTCTCGGAAATAGAATCAGCACTCAAACGACATGAAGGTAACAGTTGAACCGGGAACAATTTCGGGAACCATAACAGCACCACCATCCAAGAGCCTCACGCAGCGCGCGCTTGCAGCCGCATTACTGCATAACGGCACCACCGTTATCAGGAATGCAGGGCGGTCGGCCGATGAGATGGCAGCCTTGCAAGTCATCAGGCAACTGGGTGCTTCCGTGCAAGAGACCCAACAAGACAACGGACTGCTGCAACTTACTGTAACGTCGCAGGGAAAGATCACAAACCCGGAAACTGTAAACTGCGGAGAGAGCGGGCTTGCCGCGCGCCTCTTCCTGCCCATAACGGCTATGTGCAACGAGGCTGTGACAGTAACGGGAAGCGGCACATTGCTGCAACGCCCCATGCGGGGCATTGTGGCCGGGTTGCGTTCGTTGGGTGTGTCGGTAACGAGCCATGGAGAAATGCTGCCGTTTACGGTACATGGCCCCATAAAACCCACCAACATCCATGTTGACTCCGGAGGTAGTTCGCAGTTCATCAGCGGGCTGTTATTTGCGCTAACCGCTACGGCTTCCGCGCCGGTGGCCATAAAAGTAAACCGCCCTGAAAGCACGCCCTACCTCGACCTCACAATGGATGTACTGGCTCAGTTCGGGAAACCGGTGCGACACAACCGGTACAGGGAGTTTTTTATAGACCCGTCAAAATTCACCCGCTCCGATGTGGTTACGTTTGACGTAGAAGCTGACTGGAGCGGCTCGGCGTGTCTGCTGGTTGCGGGTGCCCTTGCAGGTACCATAACTATCCCCAATCTCAGTGCCGGATCGCTACAGGCCGACAGGCGACTACTGGAGGTATTTGAAATTGCCGGAGTGCCTGTTGAAAGCAGCGAGAACCGCATTACCGTGAAAAAATGTAAACCACTTGCATTCGACTTTGATGCAACCCATTGCCCCGATCTGTTTCCGGCACTTGCAGCGTTGGCTGCCGTATGCGATGGCGAGTCAAACATAAAAGGCGTGCACAGGCTGTTCAACAAAGAAAGCAACCGCGTAGAGAGCATCACAGAAATGCTGTGGCGTTTTGGGGTACATTTTTCCTGCGAGGATGATATACTTACCATTGAAGGACAGAACAGTATGGAGCGTGCATATATTGATGGCTATAAGGATCATCGTATTGTGATGGCAGCTGCAGTGTGCGCCCTGAAGGCAAAGGGTACTGTCACCATCACACATGCCGAAGCTGTGAACAAATCTTATCCCGACTTTTTCAGCGACATGGGCCGCTGCGGCATGAAGTGGAACTACCTATAGCTGACGGCCTACGCCAAAAACTTATATTTGTACCTACAATGAATACATTCGGCACTATTTTCCGCGTCAGCATATTTGGCGAATCTCATGGCAAATGGGTGGGTGTGACCATTGATGGATGTCCTCCGGGCATACCACTGTCGCCCGCCGACTTGCTGCCCGACCTTGAGCGCAGGAAACCCGGCGCATCGGGTACAACCCCCCGAATTGAAGAGGACATGCCCGAATTTGTGAGCGGTGTTCACAATGGCGTCACTACCGGCGCACCTCTCACCATAGTTTTTGAGAACAAGAATACCCGCTCAGGCGACTATGCCGCGTTACAAAATGTGCCGCGACCGGGCCATGCCGATTTTGTGATCCATGAAAAATTCGCTGGACACAACGATCCCCGTGGCGGTGGCCATACCTCCGGTAGACTCACAGTAGCACTGGTAGCAGCCGGAGTGGTGGCAAAGAAAGTGCTGAAGGGCATAGAAATATCTGCACGACTTATAGAAGCCGGTGGAAATACCGACATAGAAGCAGCCATTGCACTGGCAGTGGAGCAGCAGGATAGCATCGGCGGCGTGGTGAGCTGCACGGTCAACGGCCTGCCGATAGGGTTGGGCGAACCTTTTTTCAATTCGGTAGAGTCCGTTATCAGCCATGCCGTGTTTTCGGTGCCGGCCATTAAGGGCATTGAATTCGGATCGGGGTTCGAGGCTGCACGCATGACGGGAAGCACCCACAACGATGCCATTGTGGACGAAAAAGGCACAACAGCCACTAATCACGCCGGGGGCATCAATGGTGGTATTACCAACGGCAATCAGTTAGTATTCAGGGTAGCGGTAAAACCTACCAGCAGCACACCACGCACACAGCATACCTGGAACAAGGCAACAGGCTCTGTGGAACCATTTGCAGTAAAGGGCAGACACGATCTGTGTATCGCCCTCAGGGTTCCTGTGGTTATTGAGGCAGTTACGGCCATCGCACTTGCTGACCTGCAACTATTTCCAAGACACAAGTGACGAATGGCCTTTTAGCATAACCTATCACATTTTTCATTTCATAATAATCAACAAAACAACGCAACTGCATAAGTAGTAGTATAACCGTTCGGAATTACGCAATAAGTACCTATTTTTGCAACAACTCAACAATTATGAACAAAAACAATATAAATCTGATCATAGCAGTATTCCTGATCCTGGCAGCATCTACCGCCCGTGTGGTAAATGCAAGTCTGCATCTGAATAACTTTGTACCGATTGCAGCGATAAGTGTTTTCAGTGGTTTTGCTTTCCGCGAGAAGCGTTCATGGGCATTGCTCATCCCTATTCTGGGTCAGTTTCTGGCAGACGTGTATTTCCAGCTGTTCACTTACACTCCGGGTTTCTATTCTGTGGTAGATCAGTTATTTACTTATGCAGCCATCGCGGGTGCAGCTTCACTGGGTTTCGCAATGAAGGAACACAAGGCGCTGCATGTTGCAGGCTTCACCCTCGGTGCGTCAGCAATCTTCTTCATAGTTTCTAACTTCGGCTATTTCGCACATGGCTGGAACGGCTACACCGCTTCAGGTTTCATAAAAACATACATCGATGCTATTCCGTTCTACCGCAATTCACTTATCGCCGACATGGTTGGTGGTATCGCGCTCTTTGGTGGTTACGCTGCTACAATGAAAGCACTCAGCACGAAACTGGAGAAAGTAAAAGCTTAATAAACACTACTCAATATTCAGAGCCGCCTTCAAGCGGCTCTTTTTTTTGACCTGGTGTTTTCACTTATCGTTTAGTGCGCTTGTAGTGTTCCAGCACCATTCTTATCTCGCCATAGGTGTAATCGTCACCCAGCAGGTCCTTTATAGGTTTTGCGGCGGTGTATTGCCCTGTGGTCTCTACCATTTCCAGTATGGCACGCAGCTTATCAAAAGGCAGCACCTTCGTTATGCTGAGATCTCCCGACGCTATAAACGCAGCCAGATGCCCCTCAATGGTGCCAACCGATAGCCTGCGCTGTTCCGCAATCTCTTCAATAGAAGCACCTTCATTAAACAGTTGTAACGTCACATCCATAGAGCTTCCCGGTGCAGGTTTTTCGGCCCGCTCCTTTTTTACAGGCTTGGACTTTTTAAAGTGCATTTTGGAGGGCACCTTGTATTCGTCCATGTACCTGGCAATAGCGTTTATGAACGCCGCACCGTAGCGGCTCACCTTGTAATCGCCGAAACCGGAAATATTCTTCAATTCCTCGAAATTGACAGGCAGGTAGGTAGCCAGCTCCACAATGGCGCTGTCGGCTACTATCGCATATGCCGGTACGTTCTCGGCAGTGGCCATTGATACCCGCAACTCCTTCAGTGCCTCAAACAGTCTGATGTCGTAGTCGGGCTCCTGCAATACCGGTTGCTCCCGCACAGGCTTCTTCATCACCAGCTTCAGTTGAGATTCCCCTCTCAGTATCTTCCAGGCCTTGTCTGTAAGACTCAGACCGGCATATTCATCCGTGCCTCTTCTTATGTATCCACCATTGAGCAGTTGCTGCGTCATCCATTGCCACTCCTCCTTCTTCAGGTTCTTGCCTACCCCCCAGGTCTTCAGATCTCTGTGTGCTGTCTGTATCTTCTCGGCAGCCGAACCGCGCAAAAAATCAATGATGTACGTAGCACCATATCGCTCGCCCGTGCGCGCAATTGCCGACAGTAATTTTTGTGCGTCCTCAGTAGCGTCTTTCTCTTCCAGCGAAGACAGACAATAATCGCAACTGCCACAATATGCCGGAAATTGTTCTCCGAAATACTGCATAAGGTACTGGCGGCGGCAACCATCGTTTTCGCAATAGTCCTGCATCAGCTGCAGCTTGCGCAGCGATATTGCAGACTGCTGCGGATTGTCGTCGATCTGTGCAAACTTTCGCAGCTTCATTATGTCGCCGGGGCTATAGAACAATATCGCGTCACTTTTCAGTCCATCCCTACCTGCACGGCCAGTCTCCTGATAGTACCCCTCAATGTTCTTACTCACGTCATAGTGGATCACGAACCGCACGTTCGACTTATCGATTCCCATACCGAAAGCGATAGTAGCTACAACTACATTATACTCATCGCGCTGAAACGCCTCCTGCACCCTGCTGCGTTCTGCACTGTCCATGCCGGCATGATAGGCGGCAGCATTTATACCCTGCAACTTCAGTGTATTGGCTATCTCTTCGGTAGAGGCCCGCGACAACGCATATATGATACCCGAGTCGCTTCTGTGCTGTTTTATGTAATCTATGATGTGCCCGAGCGCGTTTTTCTTGGGCAGAATATAATAGTGAATATTTGGCCGGTTGAAACTGGACAGAAACAACTTCGGCGTGCGAAGTGCCAGCTTGTCGGCAATATCCTGTTGTGTCACCTTGTCGGCACTGGCTGTCAGTGCTATAACCGGCACCGATGGAAACTGCTCCTTCAGCACGGCAAGCTTCAGATACTCCGGCCTGAAATCATGCCCCCACGACGATATGCAATGCGCCTCATCTACCGCGAACAAGGCGGGACCTATTCGCCTCAAGAAATCAAAAAATACGCTGCTGTTCGCCGGTATCCTTTCGGGGGCTATATACAACAGTTTCAACTCGCCGCTTTGCGCCTCCCGCATTACCCGCTGCTGTTCCTCCTGCGATTGTGAGGAATTGAGAAATGCCGCCCTGATACCATTAGCTATCAAGGCATCCACCTGGTCCTTCATCAATGCTATGAGTGGAGAGATCACAATGGCAATACCCGGCAACAGCATGGCGGGCAATTGGTAACAGATGGACTTCCCGCCTCCCGTGGGCATAATGGCCAGCGTATCGTTGCCACTCAGCACATTCCTGATGATTGGAAGCTGAGCATGGCGAAAGGTATCGTATCCAAAAAAGTGGCTGAGTGCCTTGTGAAGTTGTTCGTCGGTATAGGTGGTCATCGGGTCAGTCTTTTTCCTTTTGCAAGATACTCATTACGACAGGTTCCCGCACACGTGTTTTTACCCGTTCTCAAATACGCTCAAGCGAACGTACCAAATTTGGAGGAGCTGTGAATTCCATGCACCGGGGGAGCAGACAAAAACCGAACAAACAAGTATCACCACAACGCCACTGAAGGCGCGTATACTAAAATAAAAATCAAAAGTAAAACAGTGAGAAATTACCTTATTGAAGCAGGCAGGTCACATCATTCTTTACGTAGGTCTTCAGGGAAGCCTGATAAGTGCCGCAGGCATTCTGCGCTTCCTTGCGTGTGCCTTTAACTGTCGTTTCCGACTTCTGCCTCACACCACTTTGATCCCTGTAGGTGCAGCTGCAGGTATGATCGCGTTTACTGCAAGACGAGACAATAACAGCGAACGCTACAACAGTTACGATACCGGTGATCCTTTTCATAGAAGCTGAATTTTAGCGTTGTAAATATAGAGCAAACAATTGAATTTCATAAACAATGGCACCCGATACAGCAAACCGCCATACAACCTGCCGCCGTCCGCATTTTGACATTTTACTAAATAATACTATAGTATATTTGCCCGAATACTCATTTACAACATCAAGACTTTGAAATATCGTAGCGCGCTGCTTATTATTCTGTTCATCATACTGGCCGACCAGCTATCCAAGATCTATATAAAAACTCACTTCGCCAGCGGAGACGATGTTCGGATAATGGGCGACTGGTTCAGGCTGCATTTCATTGAAAATGAGGGCATGGCCTACGGTATGAAATTGAGTGAATCCCCTATCGGCAAGATCCTGCTCTCCTCATTCCGCCTTGTAGCCGTGGTATTTGGCTTTTACCTGCTCAAGGTATTGATCAGGAAAGGATACACCAGGGGCGTAATTATATGCGGTGCGCTTATTTTGGCCGGTGCCCTCGGCAATCTTATCGACAGCATGTTCTACGGGCTGATCTTCAGCGAAAGCCCGTATTCCTGCTTCTCCGGCAATTACGATAGTCTCAGCAGCCTGCTCGGCAGCAATAACAAGGACGCCATAGCGCACTTCACATCATTCGGCCAGGGATACGGTAAATTTCTGCAGGGAAAAGTCGTAGACATGCTCCATTTCCCCATAATAGAAACCACATTGCCCGGCTGGGTGCCATTCTGGGGTGGCCGCAGTTTTGTCTTCTTCGAACCTGTATTCAATATTGCGGATGCTGCCATTTCGGTTGGCATTGTTACTTTGCTTATTTTCCAGAAAACTCTGCTCGAACAACCCACGCAACCCAAAGAAGAGGTCACCAGCGAAAGCCAAACAACCAACGCATAACCGTTTAATACTTGCCTCATGGATGCGCAACAAGAGAATCCCGAAGAATCTTTATCCATAACAGTGTGGCTGGCCGGAAGAAGCTATCGTATCCGCATTAAACCGGAAGAAGAATCAGCGGTAAGAAAGGCAGTCCGTCTGGCCGATCAGAAAATAGGCGACCTCCGCAACCACTACGCCGGCAAAGACGATCAGGATTTTATGGCCATGTGCCTGCTGATGTATGCCGCG
Source organism: Flavipsychrobacter sp. (assembly GCA_016786565.1). Taxonomy (GTDB): domain Bacteria; phylum Bacteroidota; class Bacteroidia; order Chitinophagales; family Chitinophagaceae; genus Nemorincola. The sequence continues at coordinate 11,558 of JAEUVY010000020.1, read as the reverse complement.
GATACTGCTATCGAGTCATTCAACAACCCTGTGATGCAGGAGGAGCTGAACAAACTATCGAAAAAGATAGACAGAGTATTATCTCCTGAAGGCGATCAGGAATAGACAGCACTATATTACCTCAAGGAGTTTTTCCATTCTGCTGCCCCGCGAACCTTTTATCAGTATCGCACTATTCTGTGGCTTATTGTTGGCTACGTATGCCGCAGCAGCAGCACTATCGTCAAACCATTTGAAGTTGTGTTCTATACCTGCAAATTCTTTTCCCACCAGTATCACCTCCTGCCATTGGTGCTCGCCTATCAGCTTCACCAATTCCCTGTGTTCATACGCCTCGGCATCGCCCATCTCCTTCATGCCTCCTATCCATAGTTTCTTGTTTTCCAGCGGCGTGCCAGCAAAATTCAAGATTGCAGCCTTCATGCTGGTCGGGTTGGCGTTATAGGCGTCCAGTATCACCTGATTAGTTCCTTTTGCCATCCACTGAGACCTGCTGTTATCTGGCTCATAAGATTCGATCGCTTCCCTGATCTGTGCCGCCGGCACACCAAAATGAAGCCCTACGGCAACAGCCGTCATTACGTTCGGAAAATTATAGGCACCTACTAGTTTTGTGTTAATTGTTACAGGCGTATTCCCGTCCATAAAGGTTACCGACAGGAAAATACCGTTCATTACAGATGTGCCGGTGTATTGCGCATCAGTACTGCCATAGGTTATCTGCCCGGTGGCATTTGCTGCCATCGAGGCAAGGTATGTCAGATCTGTATTCCTGAAGATCACCCCATTATGGTCCCGCAGATAATCAAACAATTCGCCCTTCCCTTTGCGCACACCTTCCTCGCCGCCGAAGCCTTCTATGTGCGCCTTACCACAATTAGTAATGATGCCGTGCGTGGGTTCTGCTATTACACAGTAACTCGCTATCTCCAGCTGGTGGTTAGCGCCCATTTCTATCACGGCCATCTCTGCATCCTTTCCTATCTTCAACAGCGTGAGCGGAACACCGATATGATTATTGAGGTTGCCCTCGGTGGCATAGGTCTTGTATTTCTGTGTCAGCACGGCCAGCACCAACTCCTTGGTAGTGGTCTTTCCGTTTGACCCGGTAATGGATATGAACGGAATAGTGAACTGCCTGCGGTGATGGTTGGCGAGTAGTTGCAGTGCGGTAAGCACATCATTCACCACTATGCAGTTTTTCTTACCCGCGTTCATCGGGTCATCGGTCACTGCATAGGCCGCCCCGGCTTCGAGAGCCTGATCAACAAATCTGTTCCCGTCAAAGTTGTCCCCCTTCAGGGCGAAGAAGATACTTCCGGGTGCTATCTTCCTCGTATCCGTGGAAATGCGCGGGTATCGGGTATAGATCTCGTATAAGGTTGCGATGGACACGGCTTTCAAAGTTTACGTAAAAATAAAAAACCCCTCTCTTATAGAAAGGGGCTTTTCAATATTGTTTTTATCAAAATTACCTTTTGTGGTACCTCTGACGGCCGAAGCTGTTACCACCAGGCTGCATGTCGCCTGTTGGGCTGCCCCAGCGATCCATGATACAACGGAAACCGATTGTAGATGTTGACAGATTACCCTGCATGTAACGGCGTGTACCCGGAGACAACCAGTAAGCACGGTCGGCCCATGAACCACCTTTGTAAACCTTAGTTGAATCGTTGATGAGTGACGCTGTACCGTAAGCATAAACTGACTGAGAAAGGCTGTCGCCATCTTTGTAGTTGTGCAGCACACCGCTACGCACTTCATAACGGTTGTTGTTGCGCATTTCAGCGTCAGACACGATAGCCGTAGGGATGTGACCGATGCTGTCTTTTTCTTCGATCGTACCATCTTCCTGATACAATGTTTTGCGGTATTCATTACCACGGAACGGACGGTAATCATCCACATCCAGGTGAGAAGACGGACGGTAAGTATCCATTACCCACTCGTTCACGTTACCGGCCATGTTATACAGACCGAATGCGTTGCGGAGGTAAGAAGTTACAGGAGCAGGACCGTCAGCGTTATCGTTAAGACCACCGGCTACGCCCATGTAGTCACCTTTACCACGCATGAAGTTACCTTCAAATTCGCCCTGGAACTGATTGTGCAGACCATAGCGTGTTGTGTTCTTTGGCCCCCATGGCAGCGTGTTACGGTCGGTGATAACTTCCTCACCACGACGACGCTTATTTTCAGGACTTGGGTTGTTACCTATCAGACCAAGAGCAGCATATTCCCACTCAGCTTCTGTAGGCAGGCGGAAGTCAGGCTGGAACAGACCATCTTCATAAGTAACAGGGCGCTCGTGAGAACCGTTTGGCTCCAGATCCACCGTTGTTACAGATCCCTGGTACTGTGCGTTAACATATGACTTGGTAGTAAAAACGTCTTCACCTGACTGGTTCACGTTCGGCTTCGCACCGCGGCGGTAGATCAACAGACCCTCGTTCATACGATCTGAACGCCAGTCACAGAAGTCCATAGCCTGATACCAGTTTACGCCCACAACCGGATAGTGGTTGTACGCGTTGGTATTGAAGTAATATTTTACGTTAGGCTCGTTGTACGCGAGTGCAGAGCGCCAAACGGTTTCGTCGGGCTTTGCTGCCGCTACCAGCTCAGGGTAATCGGTGAAGTAAGTACGCTTCATCCAATATACATATTCGCGGTAGCTCACGTTCTCCACCTCTGTCTCGTCCATATAGAATGAAGAAACAGAAACAGTGCGCCTGAAGCTATTGTTTTCAAGGGTTGGCATCTCATCGTCAACGGCACCCATTGTAAAACGGCCGCCCTGAACAAAAGTCATACCAATTGGTGTTGGCTGACCTTCGTATTCTTTCGCTTCAAAACCGCCCCAGTTGCTATTATTGAGCTCCCAGCCTGTAACACGCGATTGGTTATTTCCCTTGCCCTTCTTTTGTGAGCGTGGTGCGCATGCGGAAAACAACGTTGCCGCTCCAATGCAAATCAGGCCGATGCCTATGAGTTTTCTTTTCATAATCTTCGCTAAAAAATTTACTCTTTTTTGCTGGTCTTCTTGTAAAAGCAGTTACAATGATACCTCAATCTTTTTAAATTTTCAAGTTTTTACCCCCTTTCTCTTAAAAATTTCAGAATTTTTGTTTCCCCACCTCATAATATATCAAAAAATCCTACGTTAATCAATTTAACAACCCTTAAGCGGTGACAACTGAAGCCTCAAAGGGACATTTCCTTAATTTTGAATAACCTCCGGACACACCGGAAAAAAATTCTGTCTGACAAATGAAAAAAATATTTCCTGCCCTATGCGCTGTACTCGGCTCTCTCAGCTTTTTTCAGGCTGCTGCGCAAACTGAGAATGTTAAAGTTACACCAGACCGCGTACACGATGGCTATTTCGTGAAGAAAGTTTGGCTGCAGCAATTTCAGGCTCCGGAGGTGTCCGTGAAGGTCTCATCATTCAACTCCATAGGCGAACTGCCAAAAGGAATTGCACCCGCCGGCAATGAGCAAACGGAAATAACGATAGGTATGGAGCGAAAACGCCCGTTCGCGGTGATCCGCGTTCCCGCCTACTCGAAAGATGCTGACGGCAAAGCGCGCATGGTAAACGAACTGGAACTTACCATCACAGAAAAGCCCTCAACAGGCAACACACTACAGACAGCTTCAAAACCAACCGGCGATGCCACGCAATCAGTACTGGCAAGCGGCACCTGGTATAAGATAGGCATCACCAATACCGGCTTTCACAAGATCGATGCGGACTTCGTTAAATCGCTGGGTGTAGATCCTGCGACCGTTAATCCTGCCAACATCCGCGTTTTCGGCAATGGCGGCAACATGCTTTCTGAAGCCAATTACGTATCTCGTCCTTCAGACCTTCGCGAAAACGCACTCCTGGTTTCTGACGGAGATAATGTGCTCAATGCCGGCGACTACGCCATTTTTTATGGTGTCGGCCCCATGGGCTGGAATGCAGATACCGCTAAAAAAAGATTCAACCACCTAAAGAATATTTACAGCGATACAGCCTACTATTTTGTCACTTTCACCAGCGGCCCCGGGCTGCGTATCAGTCAGGAAAATGCGCCGGCAACAGGCACTATCAATGTGAACGATTATAGCTATTATGACGTTCACGATATTGACCTTAGCAACCCCGGAGGCATAGGAAAAACATGGTACGGCGAGCAGTTCAACCAGCTATCCGGCAACTTGTCGCAGAACTTCAATTTCAATTTCGGCGCACCTGTGACAAATGTCTTCTGCAAAGCTTATCTGGCCACAACCGGCCCCGGCAGCAGCAACTATAATGTCACCATCAACGGCATTCCATTCGGGTCAGTAAACTTCCCCACAGGCACCACCGAGAACGTTGCCATGCAACACAAGATCCTTGAAAATACGGTCGCAGTAAATTCATCAGCCGTCTCTGTAAACGTAACCTATTCTTCAGCCGCTTCCTCTGTTGTGGGCTACCTCAACTACATAGAACTCAATGCCCGCAAACCCCTGGTAATGGGCGGAGATCAGATGAGCTTCCGTGACATTGAAAACATAGGCCCCGGAAAAGTGGTGAACTACAATCTGCAGAACGCGGGCTCCTCTACACGCATATGGGACGTTACAGACCCACAGGTCCCCGTTATGATCAATGGCACGTTAAGCGGCTCTACGCTTAGCTTTGGCCGCGATGCGTCAGTACTTCGCGAATTCGCGGCGTTCAACAGCACCAACCTCTACACGCCTGCATACGCGGGGACGGTAGCCAATCAGAACCTGCACGGCACACCGCAGGTCGACAACATAATTGTAACCTACAAAGACTTTCTGCCACAGGCCGAGCGCCTTGCCGCATATCATCGCAGCCGCAATAATATGCGCGTTGTAGTAGTGACACCCGAGCAGATCTATAATGAGTTCTCATCAGGCGCACAGGACATCAGCGCCATCCGCGACTTTGTGCGCATGTTCTACAAACGTGCCGGCTCAGACACGGCACAAATGCCTCGATACCTCACCCTACTGGGTGCTGCATCCTACGACTACAAACAACGGTTACCCAACAACTCCAACTTCGTTCCTGTTTTCGAATCTCAGGAATCAAACTATTCTCTGAACAGCTACTCTACCGATGACTTCTATGGCTTTCTGGATGACAACGAGAACATAGAAGAATATTTGTTGCTAAATGCGCTCGATCTGGGTATCGGTCGCCTGCCGGCTCGTTCGGTTGCCGATGCTGACGCTATTGTCAACAAGATCATTGGCTACAAAGCGCCCGAAACCCTGGGCCCGTGGCGCCTTGCCGCCACCTTGGTGGCCGACAACAATGATGGTGCAGGCGACCACATGCAGGACGCGGAAAAAGTGGGCGATCAGCTCACACAAACTGCTCACAATCTCTACAATCAGAACAAGATATACCTCGATGCCATCCCTACCATCTCCACCCCGGCCGGCGCACGATCTCCCAATGCTAATGCGTCTATCACCGACCGGGTGTATAAGGGTACCATGTTCATCAACTACAGCGGGCACGGCAACACCCAGGTGTGGACCGAGGAAAGGATACTGACACAGGACGATTTCAAAAAATGGAACAATGAAAAGATGCTGCCATTCATGGTGACCGCCACTTGCGACTTTGGCCAGTTCGATCATCCACAATATGTATCAGCAGCCGAGCAACTGGTGCTGCGGAATGGAGGTGGCGTAATAGCCATGCTCACCACAACAGCGGCAGTGTATGCAAACTACAATACGCCGCTCAATCTCATCTTCATCGAGACACTCTTTTCACAGAACCCTAACGGCACATGGCATAGCTTCGGCGATGCCGCACGCATTGGTAAGAACGAAGCCTACGTAGTATCTAAAGACCCTAACAAGCTGGCAAACTACAGGAAGTTCGCGCTTCTCGGCGACCCTGCATTGCTGCCTAACTTCCCCGAACAATTTGTGGCAATAGATACCATCACCGATGTTGCCAAAGGCATTCCCTCAGATACGGTAAAAGCGCTTGGCGCCTACCGCATCAGCGGGCACATACGCGACAATTCGGGAAATGTACTGAGCAATTTCAATGGCATGCTCAATGTGTCTTTCTTCGACAAACCCCGCACACTCACTACAATCACGGCCGTAAACAAGACCTTCAAATTGCAGGACAATCTTGTGTACAAGGGTAAAGTGTCTGTAACCAATGGCAGGTTCTCCTACACCTTCATTGCTCCAAAAGACATCAACTACTACATGGGCACCGCCAAGATCAGCCACTATGCACACAACGGCGTATTTGATGCTGCCGGCGTGGATACAAACATCGCGGTGGGGGGCTACTCCGACAATCCGGTTATCAGCGACGAGCCACCGGTGGTGAAGCCTTATATCAACGACAGCTTGTTCCAGAACGGAGGCATTACCGGCACCAATACTTCCCTGTTCGTGTCACTCTACTCCAAAACAGGCATCAACGTTTCGGGCAACAAACTGGGCCACGACATGATAGGTGTGCTTGACGGAAACATCGAACAGCCCTACATTCTCAACGACTATTACGAAACAGCCCCCAACACATACCAATATGGTACGGTATCATTCCCCATAAATGGTCTGGCTAACGGGAAACACTCCATCAAGGTAAAAGCCTGGGATGTAAACAATAATTCGGGCGAAGGAACAGTAGACTTTATTGTTGTTGACGGTAAGATCATGAGCATAGAGAACCTCATGAACTACCCCAACCCGTTCAGTAACCTCACACACTTCGTTTTCGAACACAACCACCCGGAGGAACAACTAGAGGTTAATATTAATATATACAATACGGCAGGCTCGATGGTGAAATCCATTGACCAGACATTTACCCCATCGGGTAGCCGCACGGGAGAGATCACGTGGGATGGCACCGATAATTCGGGGGCTCCACTGGCCGATGGCATGTACGTTTACCGCATCATGATATCTACTGAAAAAGGTTATCGCTCATCTGCATACCAAAAGTTAGTAATTGTGCGTTAATAAGCCGAATCAGCCCATTTTCGCTGAAAATAATGTTGACGATATGGGTAAAAAAGAATATTTTTGCCCCACTTACATAATAAATAACTAAATAATCAAAATGGCAAAACACTTTGCTTTACTGGGATTGACTTTGATGGCCTCTGTATGTGCTTCAAAAGTTTCCGCACAAAGTAGCTCAAACCTGAATGGCACTAACAAAACGTTTGTTACCACAGCTGTTCCTTTCTTACGTATTTCCCCCGATGCACGTGCCGGCGCCATGGGCGATGCAGGTATTGCGGTTTCACCGGATGCCAACTCGCAATACTGGAACGTTGCCAAAATGCCTTTCAACCAAAAAACTTACGGCGTGTCTGCAACATACACTCCATGGCTGAAAGACCTCGTGCCTGATATCTTCCTGGCTTACCTTTCAGGCTATGCCAAGTTCGGTAAAGAGCAGGAGCAGGCAATTAGCGCTTCAATGCGTTATTTCTCTCTCGGAAATATAAACTACACCGACAACCTCGGTCAGCCAACCGGCACAGGTATGCCTCGCGAATACTCATTCGACCTCGGCTACTCACGCAAACTGTCAGAATATTTGTCTGCCGGTCTTAGCATGCGTTATATCCATTCTTCAATTGCTTCGGGTGTTGCTATGACCTCTTTGGGCAGCGACTACAAGCCGGGCAACGCATTCGCGTCTGACCTCGGTGTTTACTACACTAAGTCAAAAGAAAAAACTGAAGACAAAGTCAATACTTTCAACTTTGGCGCGGTTATCAGCAACCTCGGTTCTAAGATCTCCTACAACTCAACGGGCAAAAGGGACTTCATCCCTATGAACCTTGGCGTAGGTGTTGCATACACGTCTCAGATGGACAAGTACAACAAGATCACCTTCGCGCTTGACCTCAACAAATTGCTGGTACCTGCTACTACAATGGGTGGTGCTGATACTTCTTTATCTGTTGTTAACGGTATTTTCAAGTCTTTCTCTACAGGCGATCAGGTTAAGCAGATCAACGCTGCAATCGGCGCTGAATACTGGTACCAGGACATGATCGCTTTCCGCGCCGGTTACTACTACGAAGACAAAGACAATGGCGACCGTCAGTACGTTACCTGTGGTCTGGGTGTTCGTTACAATGTATTTGTGTTGAACGCTTCTTACCTCGTTCCTCAGGGATCAGGCATCACACGTAACCCACTGTCTAACACACTCCGCTTCACGCTTGCGTTCGAATTCGACAAACTGCAGGACAAAGTGAGCACCAAAGACGACAGCTCTAACTAATCAGCTTGTTTCATAATCATTTGAGAAAAGCCCCGGACGTCCGGGGCTTTTCTTTTGCCCATAACTGATGCCCTGCACGAGTCACTAATAGCACCATATTGGCCCGGCTATCATGTACTCCCGCCACTATATCCCGCCCCGAAAACCAAGGCCAGATATACTGCATCAAAAAAGCCGGGCAACCCTATGGATGGCCCGGCTCAAATAACCTTGCAGTAAACTCAATTCATCTCACTAACCTTCATCATCAAAACCGCTGCCCACTTCCACTCCCTTCACAATACTGTATATAACAGGAGCTTGTCTGTAAATATTCTTGTTGAATTTATTGCCCAGCACCACAATGGTCATATTTTCTTTGATAAGGCGGTAGAAGGAAGTATTGTTTCCGTGCCACCAACCATTATGATAGATGATCTTATTACCATTAGGATAACACAGCATCCTCCAGCCCAATCCGTAATTCTTTACACCCGGCTTCTCAAAACTGCATGGGCCGTAAGAAAGTTCAATTGATTCATTGCTGAGCAATGTTCGGTTGTAGAAAGACTGGTCCCACCTGAACATATCCTGAACAGTGCTGAATATTCCTTTGTCGCCGGTTACACCGTCAGCAAACATATCAGGTTCGCGCGTCCAGTTATACCTGTAGCTGATGGCTGCATTCCCCGGCAATCCCCTTGCCGGATCGTAAACAAATGTGTTGGTCATACCCAGCGGGGCGAAAATATACTTTGCCATAAACTCGCTGTATGCCATACTCGTCACGTTCTCAATAACCCGTGCCAGCAACGCGAAATTCGTATTGCAGTATTTGAACCGTTTATCAGGCTTGGCTTCTATGCGTGGCTTATGTTTTATCATCAGCTCCACCATACGGGCATTAGAGATGGGTGTGCGTGTATCCTTGTTATACACAGGCACCCATTTGGTGTAGTCAGGCAAACCGGACCGGTGATTGAGCAACATCCTCAGGGTGATACCTGAATACGGAAATCCCGGAATGTATTGCTGCACCTGATTATCTATATTCAATTGCTTGCGCTCATGAAGATACAGGATAGCCGCCCCTGTGAATGTTTTGGAAATAGATGCCAACTGAGATGAAGATGCCATATTCATCGGTATCCTTGCTTCCCGGTTACTGAATCCGAAATAACGCTCATACAGAACCTTACCACGATACCCGACCAATACAGCACCGCTAAATCCTGCACGCACCTGCGCACCGTAAAACTTGTCGAGCTGTTCAATGATGTCCCGTGCGGCTTCACTCACCGTATCGTACACAAGCATAGTAGATGCAGGCTTCACCGGCACCTCATGAAACCCGCCCTTCGGATGTGCCGAAGCCGGTTGGGTTGGCGAGTTGCAGGCTATCAGCAACAACGACAACAGAAAAATAACTATATAAGATGGTTTTAACCTCATAACTACGCTACAGAGTCAGCAATATACTATCAAAATTTTCAAGGTCACTTATTCGGCACTCCCGGCACCGGGTTTTGTTTACACCCAATATCCACACCTACCACAAAACAATGATTATCAACACTTAATACATTCTTTCAATCTCCCGTTTCGAAAATTCAACCATATCACCTACAAAGTCAAAATAACATTGATTCAACTGATAATATCCGGCAACAAATGTGGCGTATGCCTTATCAACCGGAGGAATGTACTTTGCCCGTCTTGCCAACCCGGCCAGCGATCGCTCCATTCCCTTCAGATTACGGTAGTTGTACAACCAGTTGTGCTCCTTCATGTGCGGGAAATAACCTGCAAAAACCTCCGGCAAATGTTCTGAATGATCATCAATGCTACTGTAAACGGCTTTTGTAAACGATGCCAGAGCATTCTCATCCTGAAAGTACTTGGGGTCGTTTGCCAGAAAGTGATCGAACAGTGTATCGATGATCGCGCCCGAGTATAGTCCATAGTCTGCTCTGAATAACAACTTGGCACGTATCACCGCAGGGTGCCTATCAGCCATTTCATCAATTGCCCTGTGCAGTAAAATTCCGTTCTTAATCCCCCTTGGGTACTTATCAAGCGCCAGCCTGCCTTTTACGTGATCGCCTATCATATTTCCCACAAGCACTTCTGCATTTCCGAAAGAAAGGAATGCATGACCCAGATAATTCATTCAGCGAATTTAAGCTATTTTCCGCCTGATGACCCGACCTGTTCGGTCTGTGATCGCTGTACCTTATTTTTGTTGCCTCATGAACAAACTCTTGTGCACCGCCCTTATATCTACGGTACTTCCGTTAATTGTTTCCTGCAACTCTGTGAGTAATAAAAGTACCGTCGGCATGCTACCCGGCACTGTTGTAGATAGCTTCTCTGTTCCGGTCAAAGAAGACACGCTGAACAACAGCGTATTCATGGTGAAGATAGTTGCAGACAGTGCTGTTGATAAAGGTGTCTATATTGCCGATGTTACATTCGGGAATAACACCGCGCAAGGCAAATTCACCATGCCGAAGGGAATAGAACATGTAACTCCGGTTCTGCGACCCGGCAGCGCGCCATATACCGGCATCGTAGGTTTCAGGCTCGAAAAAGACACATCGTTTTACGACTATTTCGAGATCACCTGCAACAAACAAAACACTCGTATGGGTTATATAAACAGCTACACTTTTGAATGATCGCGGCAACATACTTCTGTAAATGAACAGCGGCCGCAAATTGCAGCCGCTGTTCATTTATAACCATCCTCAATTTTGCGCTTTAGCGTATCAGTGTCAGATCACCCTTCGTCTCCATAACCTTGCCACCGCAGTCGTACTTCAGGTAGTAGAAGTATACGCCCATGTCCTGTGGCAAGCCGTTGAACGTACCATCCCAGTATGGGTTCGTGTTCGTCGTCTCGAACACTGTCTGGCCCCAACGGTTCGTGATGCGGAAGATGTGAAACCGGTGGTAGCCCTGGAAGATAGGACGGTAATGGTCGTTACGGTCATCTCCGTTCGGCGTGAACGCGTTCGGGAACTGTACAGAGCAGCATGGCTCTGTATTGATCTGTTTCGTATACGTTGCCTTACAGCCGAACGGATCTGTAACCGTCAGCGATATCATGCTGCGCAGTTGCTCTGCCTTGCCCCATATATCAGGCTTGCCATTGTTCACAAACGAATGCTCAGGCTCCCATTTGTACACACAGTTGTAGTCTTTCTTGATAGCCCAGAAGTGGATGCTGTCTTCCAGACACAGTTTGTCCGGTGCCGCATACGTGAACGTTGGATCAGGGTTG